>CALSPN010000017.1 GCA_943788245.1 uncultured Verrucomicrobiae bacterium
AGAGAAGATCCAGCCGCATTTAGCATAAATGCTCACTCAAGATCGGCCAAAAACTCAAGGCTTCCAATCAAGCTTGAAGAAGGCGTTCTCGGATACATCCACCCTCAAGTGCCTTACCGAATCACCGTTTCTATTGGCACAAGCCTGAGGAAGGCGCTGCTGGCTTCGGCGTGCAAGATCACTTCCTGCCAGGCACTGTTGCCTTCCAGCTCAATCAGGCTCTGCCAGTTGGGGTTTTCGAGGTCCTGTGTTGCCTGTAGTTGGTAATGCTGACCTTCTTTCGTATCGACCAGCAGGCGCACTTGACTGCCATGCAACTCAATGGATTTAATGGCGCCGCTCAAGGCAGACCGTGCGGTGCCGTCAGGCCGCAGGTAGATCGATGCAGGCTGTATTAGCCCAAGATTACCGCCTGCTCCTGCCATAACCGGTGCCTCCAGTTCGAACCCACTGGCGCCCTCGCTCAGGCGTGATAAGTGCAATGTCAGAAGCGGTTGATTGCTGTTCAGCTCAACTCCACTAAGCATGGCATCGTCCCAGACAACTTTGGCAGTGCCATCTCCAATGTTGACATGAGAATCAGGACTGAACCCTGGCAGTATGGACGAGGTGATATTTTCAATTGCGAACACCGAACGATCCCAATTCATTTCAAACTGAATCCCGAACATTGCCTGGTCGCTTGCCGCATGGACACGGGTAGTTCCAGTTGCCCCTCGTTGTTGCTGCGTATCTGCCCAAAGTGCAGCAAAGCGCTGGCCATTGGCCGGTAACCTGCCAGAGGCAATGCAGATTGAGTGGTGGAGTTGCTTGCAGACGGCTTCCAATCACTGTTGACATCTCCCAGCTTGACACCGGCAAAGTCCACTCCGGTGAGACTGCCTGAAGTGCCCTCAAATCCAATGACCTCAGCATCGGCAAGGGTTGTCAAAACTCAGATTTGCCTCTGTGTCCCTGAAGCCAAGCTTCACGAAGCGAAAGACATCCTCGGGCTTGCCTTCCGCGTCCTTTGAGAAACTACTGGTGCGGTTGAGGATCACTTTACGCATTTTCTACAATGTCGGCAACGTCTATCGAGTTGTCACGGGTGGGGTCAGCCGCAACCCACGACATGGCGGAAGGAAGTTTTTCACGATTCAGAATGTGCTTTCTCAATAGAATGATATCAGTGACATCCACTCCCTTGTTGGCACGGGTTTCTGCAGGCAAACGAGCGCTGAATATATAATCCCCTGCAGAGGGAACTGTCATTATATATTCCCCATTGTTGTCGGTGATCGTTTCGTAGCTACTGGTTCCGACTTGCACTGTCACGGTGGCTCCCGAAATAGGTGTCACCCCATCCCCGAACAAGGTCACCTGACCCACCCACATCAATGGTATCCACTGGTGGATTCATTTCCCTGGCTGGATAAATCACATCATCAATGGCGAAGATATCTCTATCAGAACCGGTTTCTCCATCATACACTTCATTGAAGGTGATTCTCTTGATCCAGCAGGTGTTGTCCTCCAAATCTGGCGCCAGGTAACCTACGAACTGTGTGCCTCCCTCGTTGTGAGGACCCGAAGTGATATCCGCACTACGAACCTGTGTTGATCCATCACTGTGAAGAATCACCACTTCAATGGCACGCTTGTCATCTTCCACACCCATCAAATACATCCCCACGGCAGGAACCGCCGTATTAAACTCAATCGCCAAACCTCCAGCCGCGTTCTCACTGGGCAAGACTTCCAGAAAATGGTAACCACCGGGAGTGGTATTGATGCCTCTGTCCGTATCGTTGGATCCATCCATGTCACCAATACCCGGCTCATCGATTCCCGCCGCATGGCCGTTGGCATACAACGCAAATGTAACCGTGTTGTCAGCCCCAAGATAGGAAACGCTACCTGCCGCATCACCGGATGCCATGGATCCAGAATCAGCAAAGGCCGCGCTGGTGTAGGCACCTCCTGCATAAGGAGCTCCCGAACCGGCAAACATATCACCCGTTCCATTCACCGGATTCCATCCATTGCTTGTTCAAAGGTAATGAGTTCATGCGACAATCCAAGCGCTGCAAGATCTGTCAGAAACTGAGTTTGCTTGCTTTGAGCATTGGGATAGGACCATCCGGTTCCCAATGGATCAGGCTCTCCCTCCTCCAGCTCGGGCCATCATCACGATTGTCATAAAAAGTCAAAATACAATCAGAGGTTCCGGGAGTATCGGTATCCGGTTCACAGCAGTCCAACGTGACAGGCACGTGCTGAGCGGCTATGCGACGCACCCGGAACCCATTGTTATCAGAAGGACTTTCCAGATAGATGCTGTTGAAACTCAACTGGACATCCGCACCACTTTCAACTCCCGAACCAATGTAAGTCACAGGGAACCCATGAAAGAGTCTGGCCTCAAGCGTCCCGTCGACATTGACCAGACACAGCACCGCGGCGTGTTCATCACTCGTCCCCTCATCAGCCAGCTTGGGCCACGTCGCACGCATCCCGCTTGCATCGAACATGGTTACAATGTCTCCGGTCTCAGCCGTCGGTGGGCGGCTGATACTCAGTTGACGAACGATTGTCCAACAATGGACCCAGGTCGAAATCATTGTAAAAATTAGCCTCCTTGCGAACGGCATAATCACCTGTCTTGGTCGCTGAAGGGGTCGGTGTCCTGCTGCCAGTAACTCACATCAGCCAGGTAACCCACGTCATCACCATAATCAAGAGTTCCCTGATCGTGGTAGGCTCCAAATCGAAGGAAGTTGAAGGGCTGTGTGCCGGGGTCAGTCGGCGGAGACATGTATTGATAATCCACCTTGACTCGGAGAGCTTCTCCGTTGGCCAGAGTAATGGTCGATGGAAACTCAACCTTCAGATTGGTCTGACTGGCCGTGCTCTCGTAATACTTGGTTCCACCATCCTCAACCACCGTCCAGTCGGTCGTGCTTGAGTGCACCAGACTCGAATGACCGGACTCCGCACCCACCGTGTCGCTGTCAAATTCAACATCCACTACCAATGGCGCATCCTCACAATCGAAAGGTGTCCCGGCACCCTCGCCTTGCAGGGCGCTAGCCCAGGGCAAGGCAGAGATGCAAGCCCATAGAGCAAAAGTAGCAGTCAGAAGACGCCGCCATGATGAATGATAGTTTCTGTGTGTTATGTTCATGGTTTTAGGGGTATTTGTAAATTTACTTTTGAGTAGCTTGCTGCTTGCTGCTTTGGAATGTTTTCATTTTTGACATCAACCGAAGGAATGCAGAATCAATGCCTTTCTCAAAAATGATAAATCCAGCGAGGCACAAGTGTTACCATATAAGCTGACTTAAGTGTTTTCTATAAAACAGTTTATTCGTAAATCTTAATTTTTTGCAATAGCAAAACCGATGTTTAGTATTCATGTAAGACCCGGGTAGAATAAAAGATAAGCACGATTAAAGCTTTTGCAGGGACGATTGAGTTCATGCTTTAGACCATTTGAGATTATAGCATAAAGATTTATTGGATAGGATGACTCATTGGAGCAAAGTCAGCGATTCAATCGATACTACTGGCGATGCATTTGGTATTAAAAGTTACCTGCCTCAAAATTTATAAAAGACAGACTACTCTCAAGTAACGCTTTGAGCTGCCCAAGTTAAGTAAATCTAAGCCTACTTGATCAAAGTCTCCTATCATTTCTCTCATTCTACTTGCCCCAGAATGGCATTCGTGGCTTGATCCACGTCATATATGGATTGGTTGACTCCGAAAGGATTTGCAGCATTAACAGGTGCGCTGGTGGTCATGCGCGGAGTGGCGGAGTGGTGCCTTGACCAATGGAACCTGAAGCACATCATCGCTCATCGAGGCAAGCTTCCAGCGGGCTGGAAAGCCGTCATGGACGAGCCCACATTTTCACGCTCGCTGAATTACACGGCTGCCAAGGGGAAATTCAGCCAGTGGTCTGGTACTTTATGGTACCCTGATACTGCTCGCAGCTCTGTTCAGTGGTTTGCTGCCGGCAATGGAGCAGAAGTGGACAGGTCATCTGGGGGCTTCTCTCTGGATTCAATCGGGTTTCCTCTGCACTGTGGCCACCTTGCTTGCGCTGTTTGATCTTCCCTGGAATTTCTGGTCGCAGTTTCACTCTGGAAGATCGATTTGGCTTTAACAAATCAAACCGCAAGCTCTGGGCGGTGGACCAGTTGAAAATGTTCATTCTCGGGTGGGCCATTGGTTGGCCAATGATCACTCTGCTGCTGTGGATTGTTGAGAAGGCGGGAGACCAATGGTGGATCTGGGCGTGGTGCGTTTTGCTGGTCTTTCAAATTGTCATGTTGATTCTGGCACCGATGTTGATACTTCCCCTGTTCAACAAATTGACACCCCTTGATGAAGGATCGCTGAAAGATCGCTTGTTGCTGCTGGCTGGGCGCACAGGGTTTGGCATGAGTGCCATCCAGGTAATGGACGGCAGCCGCAGATCAGGCCACTCCAACGCTTTTTTTACGGGCTTTGGGAAATTTCGACGTATCGTCCTGTTCGACACCCTTATTGAACAACTGAACGAAAGAGAAGTAGAAGCGGTGCTCGCGCATGAAATTGGTCACTTCAAGAAACGTCATGTGCTTTTGATGATGGGAATAGGCTTGGCTGGCATGCTTGTTCAATTGTGGATCGTCGCCTGGGTCGCCAAACAAACCTGGTTCTTCTCCGCATTTGGATTTGCTCAAACTTCCATGCCCATTGCATTCATGATCTTCTTCCTCATTCTGGGCACTGTCACTTTTTGGATCAGCCCACTGAGCCATTTGCTTTCTCGTCAATTTGAATACCAGGCGGATGCCTATGCAGCACAAGCAACAGGCGATCGAAAGGCACTCACGGATGCATTACGAAAGATCAGCCTGGAAAACCTGAGTAATCCTGTTCCCCATCCTCTCTATAGTTTTGTCTATTATTCTCATCCCACCCTTCTTGAGAGAGAGCAGGCGTTGTCGCATCACAGGGAGCAATAAGACGTAAAAAAAGTTCCGGGTTGCCCCGGAACTTTTTTTGTTAGACTTTTGAATGTTCAGGAACGTCTGTTGCGATTGCCTCTATGACTCCTGCGTTCTTCCTTGCCTCCTTTTTTATCTCCTCGACGATTCTGGATGCCTTTTTTATTTCTTGAGGCTCGATCCTTCCCGTGATCACGCGTTTTCATGGCGCCAGATTTAGTATCTTTGGCTTTTCGCCCACGCAATTCCTGATGACGCCCCTTGCCCTTGTCATGATGAGGGTTTTGTTTGAAATGAGGCCTGCCTTGGCTTCCATCAGCGCCTCGACGAATTTCGCGAAAGTCTCTCCCCCCCATGAACGGACGTGCGCCTTCACCGCGGAAGCGAAGCGCCATCTGTCTCATGGCCATCACCCGTCCCAAACGCTGTTTTGGCATATTTCCCAGGCTTCTTTGAGCCATCATACGAGCACGCATTTGAGTTGAACCTGTGTTACCTCGATTTTGAAACAATGGCCCGGGACGACGAAATGATTGAATGCGAGGATTCCCTGGGTGCTGCCCACGCATGGTCCTCTGCCCGTATGCTCCTGAAGCCCGGCGACGGATACGCTGATTGTCCGTTTGCCGAAATCCTCTTTCCTCTCGCATATGCTGGTTCTGTTGATCCGATTGGCCTGACGATGTACGCCTGCCCATACGTCGTCTCTGAAATGGAAAATCCTTGGATTGATGGTTTTCAACACGTGGCCCGCTCCACATTCCTCGTCCCATATGATCACCATCCTGATGTTGTGGTTCGCTCCGCTCGTTGCGGTGATTGCGTGATCCCTTGTCTGCATCACCTTTAGCATGCTGATTCTCTGCAGCTTGCGAAACGGAGAATCCTGCCAGCATCATGAACGCGATGGAAGCGATGCTGATTTTTGATACTATCGTTTTGTTCGTTTTCATTTTTTTGTGTTGTTCTTGAAATTGTCCTTGTTCGGTTTGAGAGACGCACGCAGTTTCAAGTTGGTTACAGGTCACGAAAACTTACCGTTTTGAGGGTTTTCGGCAGGAAGGGTTGATTTGGATATCAGCTGCAGAGGGATTTACTGAGAATAAACATTGGAATCCTCGAGCTGTACGCGTATTCAATGGTTTTCTTTGATAATGAATATTCAAAGGAAAACGTCTCCATTGGATTCATTCACACAATTGGCGAGAATCATCATATTTAAAATTTTATGTTAAGAGCAGGCATCGTCGGACTACCCAACGTGGGCAAATCAACTTTGTTCAACGCGATCACACGCACCCGCAAGGCGGAATCGGCCAACTACCCTTTCTGTACGATCGACCCTAACGTAGGTGTGGTCACCGTTCCTGACGACCGTTTGGAACCCTTGGCCAAGATTGCCAAGACCGAGGTCATTATTCCCACTTCCTTTGAATTTGTAGATATTGCCGGACTGGTGCAGGGCGCTGCTCAAGGCGAGGGTCTAGGAAACAAGTTTTTGAGTCATATTCGAGAAGTGGATGCCATTATTCAAGTGATCCGATGCTTTGAGGATGAGGACATTCACCACGTTGCGGGCAGCATTGATCCAATCCGAGATATCGAAACCATCATGACAGAACTCGTCCTGGCCGATATGGAATCGGTTCAAAAGAGTCTGGATCGTCGAGCAAAAGATGCTAAAAAAGGCGATAAAACTGCCAAAGCAGAACACGCCGTCCTCTCAAAGGTCTTACCCCACCTGAATGATGGAAAACCCGCTTTGACATTGGAGCTGAATCCGGAGGAGGCGGCGATTCTCAAACCTTTTTTTCTTTTGACAGCTAAACCCACCATTTTTGCAGCCAATGTGAAAGAGAGTGAATTGGTGGACGCGGCCAACAATCCACATGTCGCCAAGGTAAAAAATTACGCTCAGGAGCATCACGCATGTGAAACCGTGGTCATCAGTGCGCAGATCGAAAGCGATCTGGTTGATTTAGCGCCAGACGAAGCATCCGACTTTCTTTCAGAAATGGGTGTATCGGAGTCCGGCGTAGGCTCCATGATTCGCAGCACATATCATTTACTTGGATTACGAACTTATTTCACGGCCGGAGAGGTGGAAGTACGCGCCTGGACGATTCACGAAGGTGACAGGGCCCCTCAGGCGGCAGGCGTTATTCATACTGATTTCGAGAGAGGGTTTATCAAGGCAGAAACTGTCACCTACAAAGACCTTGTAGAATGTGGATCCGTCGCAGCTGCTCGTGATAAAGGCCTTTATCGCATGGAAGGAAAAGAATATGTGGTCAAAGACGGGGACGTGCTGCTGTTTAAATTCAATGTTTAAAACCGAATTGGTTTACACAAGCAGCGCTGGCAAGAGAACTCGACCTTTTTAATTGTGCAGATAGCCGTTAGGCGGGACTATGAGGGCTCCATCGCGCAGCGACGTTTTTCTGTTTCCACCATTTTCACTGGCGGCATGTCATAGAAAGCCCTGACTTCGGCAATGAAATGACTGTAGCGCCTGAAACCTAGAATTACAGAGACGTATTTCAAAGGGGTTCCCTCACGCAACAGGTAGCGAGCTCTGATCATTCGCTGCTGTCTGAGCCAGTATTTCGGACTGACACCCAATGCATCGAAAAACATGCGTTCCAGATGTCTGGAAGAAATACCAAGTGTTTTGGACATTTCTCCTACTTTGTACCCACTCCTGAATGCAAGCTCAACCATATTGACCGATTCTTGTACGCGTCGACAGGAGTCGTACAACACACGTCCATTTTTTGTAACTATCATCTCAAAAGCCTTTAAGGAGTTGTAATATCATGACGAAGGAGAAATACCTGGCAACCAAAAACAGTACCGAAAACGCGACCTTTGAACAAAAAACTGTTGGAATCTCGATTTTTTCACGATTGCGGCAAGGCTTTATTCGTCATATTGCGCTTGCCTTGTAACAAGGGACCATAGCACTTTTTGAATGTTGCAGTTGATTGTCAGTCGCGGGCGTATAAAATATATAGATAACCACGAGCAATTTCTTGTAAAACTCTAGAAGCGTGAGGCCCAAAAAAAAGAATCAATTTAACTCAGCCATTGCATGAGAAAGCGCGAATCAAAAGGATGATTTAATCATGATACTTAAACACAAAGTTAAGATTTATTATCTATCGTCATGATCAAGTTGGGAATTTTTCAAGCGTCGTAACAGGATCAATACCCTTGTATTTTATCACCTTCATAACCACTCATGGAATCGAAAAAGCAACTCAAAGCTGAGGAGGAAAGTCTTGTCCTCTGCGTCAACAGCGAAGGGCTTGAATTGCGTGCCACTCCGATAAGGTTAACCCGCCATCTGGTTGTGTTTGAGGTCTATAATCCTTACAGTATTCTACAACTCTCAGAGGTGCTTCAGGAATTCCAGATTTTCATCAATCATCGCCCGGTTTATTCGGGTCGGGCTGTCGTAAGCAACCTCGTCAATACCGGTATCTTCTTGGTTTGTGAAGCTTCCCTTGACGATGGCTGGCTGGATGTGGATCTCACCAGGCCGATGAAGGCTTCCAGTATCCTGCGATCGGAATTCAATCATTTCATTTCGGAATACAAAAAACATGATTTGGTGATGGATGATTTCAAGCTGGTGGTCGCCGATCTACAGGGATTTCTAATCGAGCTGCGACGCTGGCTGGAGCAGTTGGAATTTGTCGTGCGCTCCAACCCATCCCGGGATCGTCACGATCAGGAAGTTGAGATTATCAATCAGGTTCTGGAGCCGGCCCTGCCGATGCTAGGCGATTACTTCATGCGATTTGAGGCAGCTGCCGAATCGGTTAAACAATCTTTGCAACCAGTGCATCGATCCTATGTCAAACGCCAATTACACCCCATCGTGCTCTGTGCCCCCTTCAGCTGGCGCACCTACACAAAGCCGTTGGGTTATGCGGGCGACTACGAAATGGTTGCCATGATGGCGCGGGCACCCTACGAGGGAAGCTCACTTTTCGCCAAAATCCTCAATACCTTTTTTCTAAGCACACCTCCGGTGGTGGCCCATCGAAATCGTATTGATTATCTCAAGACAAAATTGGTCAGAGAGATCGAACGGGTTGCCAAAACAGGAAGGCGAGCACGGATTTTAAACCTGGGATGCGGCCCTGCTGTAGAGATTCAACAATTGCTGGAGATGGAAATTGCGGATCAGGCAGAGATTGAACTTCTTGATTTCAACGAGGAAACTTTGAGAAGTGTTCAACAAAAATTTGAGGAACAGATAAAACAACACGGTCGCAAAACACAGATCCAAACCAAGCTCAGATCTGTGCATCAAATTCTCAAAGAAGCGCATAAGCCTGGTAACGAGTTTATCAATGATCATTATGACATGGTCTATTGTGCGGGACTTTATGACTATCTTTCAGACAGGATATGCAAACGTTTGAATACCATATTCTACGAAATTGTTAATCCGGGGGGGCTGATGGTCACGACAAATGTGCACGTTGATAACCCTTCTCGTCACTGGATGGAATTCGTGGTCGATTGGCATCTGGTTTACCGTGATGATTCAAGGTTTTCGCAATTAGTACCCGATAAAGCCCCCGCGGAAATTTGCAAACTAGCGCACGATGACACTGGTGTTAATGTCTTTAGTGAGATACGCAAACCGGAATGAAATTGCCGCGGCTCGTAGAACTGACTCCCGAGATGCAACGTGCTCAAATAGAGTACGAACGACCGCTGATCATCCAAAACTACCGTATTGCATGCATTCTGGGGATCGTATTCATGCCCTTTGGGGGGCTTTTGGATTATTTTATCTATCCCGAATTCTTGGAATTTTTCTTTTGGCTTCGAATAGAGTGCTCGATTTTATTGACCATCATCTGGTGGGTTTTGGGTCAACCATTTGGCAAAAAGTATTTTCGCCCTCTCGGTCTGATTGAAGTCACATTGCCTGTCTTTTTCATCTCATGGATGATCTATGAGACGGATGGGATTCGATCGGACTATTATGCCGGAATCAATATTGTTCTCGTTGGCATAGGTTTTTTGATGAGGTGGGGGCTTGCCGATACCACCCGCATGGTCTTTATCAGTATTCTTCTCTACCTGACGGCATGTCTCTTTGGCCCCTCTCCGATTGAGGGTGAAGGAGGAAGGAAGGACCTTGTCAATTCGATTTATTTCATCACGTTGACTGGGATTTTCAGTATGACGGGAAACTACCTGTACAATCTCAATCGTACCCGAGAATTTGCACTTCGATGGGAATTGGATGAAAACCGCCGGCAGCTGGAAGCAGGCAATCGCAAACTCAAAGAACTGGATCGCGTTAAGAACAGATTCTTTGCAAATATCAGCCATGAATTACGCACACCCCTCACTCTCCTCCTGACCCCGCTTGAATCCTTGATCCTAAAAGGACAGTATTCATTACCGCCGGATATTCAGGATACTCTTTCCTCCATGCAGGCCAATGGCATGCGACTGCTCAAACTCATTAATGACCTACTGGATTTGGTTAGGCTGGAATCCGGACAAATGAACGTCACCATCAAGAATCTGCACCTGGAATCATTCATCAAGGGCATCGTATCGTCCATACGTAAAACGGCAGAGGATCGAAGCATTCAGATTGAAGCCGACATCCATGAATCCGAGCTATCACTCCATACAGACCGTGAAAAGTTGGAAAAAATTATTCTGAATTTGGTGTTCAACGCATTGAAATTTACGAGCCCTGGGGGAATGATTCGAATTTCTGCACGTTCAGAAAATGAGAATGTCGTCATACAAATCACTGATACGGGTATAGGCATCCCTCAGGAAAGCCTTGCTTTCATCTTCGACCGATTTTGGCAAGTGGACAGTTCCAGTAAACGCAAACATCAAGGAGCAGGCATTGGCCTCGCTCTGGTCAAAGAATTTGTGGAGGTCCTGGGGGGGCGAGTTGACGTCGAAAGCCAGGAAGACAAAGGCACCATCTTCACCATCAAAATGCCTGCGCGATTTTCAATGGAGGCGTCGGTGGCAGCCGATGAATCGATACCTGTAAAAATGACAACTGAGTCGTCAGGTCACCACAGAGAAAGTGAGGGTCGGCGTTCACAAAGCTCCTCAGAAGCACTCAAGACAGGATCTGCAACTAGCGGAATTTCCAGCAATAGAGAGGCCAAGGAAGAGGATGGGAAAGAATGGCTCGCCAAACTCTACCGACGTGCCGAATTATTTCCGGCAACCTCTCTTGAACCGATAAAAATCAGAACGGTCACTGATTTACCACGCCGTCAAAAAAACCAACCTTTGCTGCTCATTGCCGATGATGAACCGGACATGTTGACGTTCCTTCGCGCTCAACTGGAAGGGCATTATGAGATACTCGAGGCACAAGATGGCCAAGAAGCAGTTCAAAAAGCCAAACAATTCCTGCCAGACATCATTTTGACGGATATGATGATGCCTGAGAAAGACGGATTACAGATCTGCCAGGAATTACAGGCAACCACATCAACGGAAAACATTCCTATTGTATTACTCACAGCACGAGTAGATGAGGACATTAAACTTTCAGCCTTGAAAGCCGGAGCAAGTGACTTTTTGACAAAGCCATTCTCACTTGCGGAAATACATGTGCGTTTGAAGAACCTTTCCGATACACACCTGTATCAACGTACCCTTAAACGGCAGAAAAAGAAATTGGAATCAACTCTGGACGAATTGAAGGACACTGAAACCATGCTGGTTCAGTCCGAAAAAATGGCATCGCTGGGAAAAATGAGTGCTGGCATTTTGCATGAAATCAACAACCCTCTCAATTTTGCAAAAACCGGAGCCTATACTTTGCGGGCATTCGCCCATCAACTGCCCGAAGATGAACGCGATGAATATCAGGATATAGTCAAAGATGTAGAAGAGGGTATCACACGAGTTTCCGACATCGTCCAGGACCTGCGAGGATTCAGTCATCCAGACAGTGAGCATAAGTCTGATACAAGTCTTGAAAGAGTGGTCACCAAATCTCTCAAATTGCTGAGTAACGAAGTCAAACACGTTCATCTGGAAAATGATGTAAGTTCAGATTTAATGATTCACGGAAACGAAAATCAATTGATCCAGGTGCTTGTGAATATATTGCAAAATGCCTCTGACTCCTTGGATTCAAAGACTTACGATGAGAACGCCGAAGGTCCATGCATAAAAATACGAGGCTTCCGAAAAGACGATCGGATTCATTTGTTAATACGTGACAACGGCACTGGTATCGAAGATCAACATATGGCTCGGATCTTCGATCCATTTTATACCACCAAGGATGTTGGCAGTGGAATGGGGCTTGGCTTGAGCATCTGCTACAAAATCATGGAGCATCATCAGGCTACTATCAAAGTCAATACAAAGAGTCATTTATATACAGAATTTGACTTGGATTTCCCCGATTTGAATTGCATGATTGAAAACACCAACGACATTGAATCCACCCTCTAGACACGCTCTCCAATGACCGATCTATACGATTATAAGAAGTTTGCTATCCTTTACGTGGATGATGAAGAAAAGTCTCTTAAATATTTTCAACGGGCCTTGGGCAACAATTTCCGTATTTTTATTGCGACCAACGCAAAGGATGGATTTCGTATTTTTGAGGAGCATCAGGATGAAATAGGCATCCTTCTGACAGACCAGAGAATGCCCGGCGAGAAAGGGGTGCAGTTGCTGGAGAAAGTAAGAACCATTCGCCCTAACGCCATACGCATCCTGGTCACTGCCTACAGTGATTTTGATGCGGCAATCGACGCGGTCAACACGGGTGCAATCTATAAATATATTTCTAAACCATGGGATGTGGCTGATTTGGAGATCACGCTTCGCCGAGCCATGGAATTCTTTTTGGTGCACAATGAACGTGAACATTTGATGCGCCAGAAATTCACCGCACTACACAAAACCCTTGTCCTGGACCGTGTCGTGGGCCTGACAGTGCTAGCCTCGGGGATCAGTCATCTATATCGCAATTCAGTAGATGCCGCACGATGCTTCATGGAATTGGATTCGCTCAACCCAACTATCGAAGATTTGCAAATGGCCGAGTTGAATAATCCAAATTTGTATCGAAAGCTTTATATGCAGACACGCGAGCAGATTCGACGTGTCATCGACGTGCTTCAATTAGAAGAATTTGCCGGTAAAGATGGTCCAAATGCTGAAATTTTAACCACCATTGAATCGGACAGCTCGCTGAAAAAAGCGGTCGATTCATACATTACCCAATTCGAGCAGAAAAATATAGCACTCAACATCCCAAGCTGCGATTCCATTCCTGCTATCTACTCGGAACCACTGCGATTTCAGAAACTCCATGATTTGATCGTTCAAAATCTGTTACTTTATGTCCCTGAGGATTCTGCCGTCAGGATTACAATACAGACTCACGGAAATACTCCCTGCGGATCTCATCTGAAAATATGCGTGGAAGACAATGCTGAAAAAACGCCCATCAGTGGCACTCGGGCCATCATAGATCCATTTTTCACTTCAGATGCTTTAATGCATCATTTAGGTCTGAACTTGCTGGCAATTTGTGTTCTGACATTTCATTTGGGTGGATCTATCAGTTACGAGTCAATGGAGGGGGATTACCACAATCGCCTGCAAATTCAACTGCCATTAAAGCTGCAATACGTTGCGGAGCGCACTACTGAAATAGCAGCATTGGAAAAAGCACTGATCAATGAGCCCTTGTGGGAAACAGTGATCAGTCAAATGGAAAAGTAAAACACAAGCAGTTACACTATTCCTGCAGATCCATGCTGCGATTCACTCTTTTGGAAAGCATCGCACGTATCAGTTGTTCGTCAAACTCTGTCGAGGATTTGAAAAGCACTCGCTGAGGTTCCAAAATTTGGTTTTGTGCTTTCTGAGTAGTCTCCCATGCGACCAGAGCCTTCTCGACCGATGTCTTCCAGCTGCTTGCTTCGTCCAGAAAATCAAAGTCCAGATCTTCCAAACCGGTATAAGATCGCAGGCTGCGCGCCGTAATGAATCGAACGGCTGAATAAGGGTCCTCTAGCAAACGTGCAAGGATTGGCACTTGCCAGCTAACGCCTGATGCCTCTTGAGCATCTTTCCAACCGTAGTGCCAGGCGGTGAGTGCTCTGAGTCCGGCATCCCCTTTCAACAACCAAAGGACTGAGGCGGCAATACTTCTATTTTCCAAATTCAAAACGGGTTTAGGCTGGCCATACCACTTCTCCAGATACTCTGCGCTCCACTCGATGGTTTGATCAAGGTGACAGAGGTTGCATGCATTAGGGCGACCTGTTTCCAAATTGACCTTGATTGATGGAGCATCAATTTGATGGCTTCGAATGCCTTTCAACAAACCATAAGTAGTATGAGGCATGTGGCAATTGTAACATGAACTTCCTGTGGAATTGGCAGTGTGATGGGTGTGTTCCGATAAATTATCTCGCATCCCTTCATGACACTGAAGGCATGCTTCATTCGAATCCATTCCAGATTTCACCTGATCGTCAAGCCAAAGATCCATCTCCTTTGACCCTGGCTGAGGGTGGTGCATCTGGTGACAGGATAAGCACGACAACTCTCCCTTCAGATAGCAGGGTGATTCGACCATTGCGGTATAATCCCTACCTCCTACGCGAACCATTCCATCAGACCAATAACGATCACGCAAAAACCTTGGATTTGCCTTCAGAGACGCTTTCAACCATGGCTGTTCATCGAGATGAGCAGCACGGACGGGTTTTTTATTTTGATTGAGCAGGCCACCCGGACGGAATTTGATGCCGTTTAAATAATAGTCTTTGGAATCTGAAATCCAGTGAATCCCATGGCACTGCCCGCAAACCATGGAGGAACGTTCATGATCTAAATCTTGAGGGTCAACTATAGTCGGATCCGATTCTTCCGATTGATGCAATTTGTATCGGCGTGCCGGATTTTTGTTCATTTTCACATGCCTCTCGCCAGGTCCATGACAAGCTTCACAAGCGATACCTAATTCAGCCGACTTCGTTTTGGTTGCGAGAGGCGAGACGGGTCTGGGCTGACCCACAGTCACATGACATTCAATACAATTACCATTCCACTTCTGGTCATAATGAGACATGGCGGGATCTCTCAGAAAAGTATCTTTGAAAGGCACCCAGCGTTGTTCTTCTTTGAGGTAGCATAACGGAAAAATATCTTGAGAGTTACCATGACCTGAAGACATCCAATAAACCTGCATATGGTGCGATCCAGTCATCAAGCCAAGACGTTTGCGGGTGGAGAGAGGTGGATGGTTGGATGTTTTCAGGGTTTCGATTGGGGTTGCATACAGCCATTTGGGATCATCCATGGTGGCCCAGAGCTCTCCATTATCCCACTCAATCTCCACAGGTCTCCCGTAATAAGATGAAGAAACCTTGTCGAACTCCGCCATGACGTTCTCCTTTTCGACATATTGAGTCATCGTGCGATGATAGCTTGCGTGCCAGCTCTCATACTGATCTGGATGGCAGGAATGACACGTATCAGAGCTCACATAACCATGAGGTCCCCCTTCGGAAGGAAGTTTCTCGTGAAAGACTTGATGCGCCTTGAATTTGGCAGCCCATCCTTTGTTCCATTGCCAGGCACCGACCACAGTGATGGCCAAAAAGGCAAAGAAAGCCCAGCGCAAAGCAGCACTTACACCCGGTAAGCGCCAAAAAAGAGCGAGCGCCAGCAGCGTCAAAAGGATGAAGACCAACCATTCCATGGGCTATTTTTACCAAATCACAAACTCAAGTCCATGAAAAGCGCGAAGTCTGTTGGGGTCGATTTTCACTTTTAAACTTACTGACTCTCATAACAACCAGATCCTGAAAATAGCCACCGTCATGGAACTCATCATTAACGTTCCGGACAATCATTTCGCTAACCATCAGAATGCAACTATATTATGACGTGTTGTGCATTTTAACCCGAGTAGTGTGGAGTACAAAAACCCTAGACGATTCTGATTTGTAATGTTAAGTGTACGAAATCAAACGCACACACCAAAAGCGGAAACGTATTTAAAAAGTAGATTCATATGAAGTTTATTATTAACATGTTAATCATGACCGGACTTGCGACCATGATTGCGAATGCGGCAAGCAAGGATGATCTGAAAGATCAGAAAAAACGTTTCGGATATGGTTTGGGAGCAAACTACGCCAGAAATCTGAAGCAAAACAATCTGGATGTGGATCTCGATATGTTCCTGCAAGGAATGAAAGACTTCCTGAGTGGTGAGTCTTTGATGAGTGATCAGGAAATCCAGTCCACAACCAAAGAGGTGGGCGACGTGGTCCGAGCACAAAGGAATGCTGAGCAGGAAAAGGTGGCTAAGGAAAACGCTGCTGAAGGTGAGTCATTTCTGGAAGCAAACAAGACCAAAGAGGGTGTGAAGACCTTGGGCAGTGGTATGCAATATAAAGTCGTCCAAACAGGTGAAGGCCCAATCCCAACTGCATCAGACAAGGTGCGGGTCCATTACAAAGGGACCTTCATTGATGGCAAGGAATTTGACAGTTCTTACAAACGCAACCAGCCGGCAACCTTCAATGTTACCGGCGTCATTAAAGGTTGGACCGAAGCTTTGCAATTAATGAAGGTAGGATCCAAGTGGCAACTTTTTATTCCATCAGACCTGGCTTATGGAAAAGGCGGTAACCGCAGCATACCCCCTAATTCCACGCTTTTGTTTGAAGTAGAGTTACTTGGCATTGAAGAAACTCCAAAACCAAAAAAAGCGGCTCCCATCACTAGCGATATCATTAAGGTCCCTTCGGCTGAAGAGCTCAAAAATGGAGCCAAGATTGAAGTCATCAAAAAAGATAAAGTGGATGAATACATAAAGAAAAACAACGATTCACCCACTTCCAAGAACGAAAAATAAAATTTGGGAATTCCATTCATTCATTGCATGAGCCGCAGGATTTAATTCCTGTGGCTTTTTTGCGAAATATGAGACGTCTTTTTGGTCCATGACCGCTCTCCATGACTGATTTCTGGGAGTATCTTTGATTATTTGTTGGACCAATTGGTTATTAGGAGAGCTTGACACCCCAATATCTGGTATATTAAAAAATTAGGCATACAGTTTGCTGTGGGTTTATGGCATGAAGTGTCCAAAATGTAATTGTCTTGATGACAAAGTTGTGGATTCCAGGTCTTCCAAGGAAGGAGCTGTGATTCGTCGGCGCCGTCAATGTTTGGATTGCGGGCATCGATTTACAACTTACGAAGAGGTGGAACGAGAGATCCTCATGGTAATCAAACGAGATGGACGAAGAGAACTCTTTGGCAAAGAAAAACTTGCAGCAGGATTGTATCGAGCATGTGAAAAACGTCCTGTGAGTCAACAGCTCGTCCAGGAGCTCATCGACCGCATCTACAACAGCATCATGGATGAATATGAACGTGAAGTTCCCAGCATGGTCATTGGGGAACGAATCATGAACGGGCTTCGAGTCATCGACCAAGTTGCCTATGTTAGATTTGCGAGCGTGTATCGTCGATTTGCAGAAGCAACAGAATTTGTTCATGAAGTTCAAAAATTGGAAATCAGATAATGATTCAGCTCAACCCCGATTGTGTTGTTCTGGAACTTGAAGGTGGAAATAACCTTCCTTGTTCGGTGGAATTGATGACAGTGGAACTCCTTGGTGAGACCGCTTCATGGATGGATCCCGAAATTCTGAAGAACATCAATCACGGGGTCATCGTTTACCTTCGGGATGAGCTCGGAAAACAATTGGTTTCCTTTGAAGAATTTGCGGAGGTCCTGAAGCAAGTCCTCAAAGGTTTTGGATTTGATCTGGCTTTACCGCAATCCGAGATAGTAGCATCCGCCAGGGTCGAAAAAAAGGATATCGCAGATTGGTTGGGACGCAAAGATCATGGATTTGAACTCATGATGTTTCAATGCTTACGCAATGAGCTATCCAGAACATTGACCAACGAACCCCCTTGCGTGCTTTGGATCCACGGTTTGAGAGCATGTGTGAAAAACCAACTTGGCGCTCGGCGATGGAGCAGAAAGTGTCAGGACTTGAATGATCAACTGATAGCATTCATCAGGGAATGTTTTGACCGTAATGCCAATTCCGATTGCTCATTAGTGGTGCATGCATAAGATTGCCAATCAGCATGACTTTGTTTGAAAAAATCATTCAGCGTAACATCCCCGCTGACATAGTCTTCGAGGATGATCAAGTGCTGGCGTTCAGAGACATCAATCCTGCCGCACCTACGCATGTGCTTGTCATCCCTAAGAAGCCAATCTCCCGCATTGGCGCAGCAGACACTGAAGACCAATCGCTGATAGGCCATCTGATGCTGAAAGCAGCCGAGATTGCTCGAGAGTTAAAACTGGAGAACGGATTTCGATTGGTGATCAATAATGGGCCAGACGGAGGAGAATCTGTTCCACATTTACATTGCCACATTCTGGGCGGACGAGCGTTGCAATGGCCCCCCGGTTGAAATGACCATAGCCAATCAAATCACTATCCTTCGCATATTGATCGTTCCAGCCTTCATTGTGGTTGTATTGTATTATGTGCACGGAGGAAATGAATCGTTGAGATTTGGTGCTCTAGGGTTATTTGGTCTGGCCGCGCTAAGCGATGCTGTTGACGGTTTTATCGCCAGAAAATACAATCAGATAAGTGAGCTAGGAACAGTCCTTGACCCTCTAGCGGACAAGATGTTGCTGGTTTCCGGATTCATTCTACTGAGCCTCGATAACGATCCTTACCTGTCCAGCATCCCCATCTGGCTGACAGCATTGATACTCAGCCGGGATGTATTGCTCATTCTGGGGCTTATACTCATTCACTACACCTTCGGTAAGATCAAGGTAAAGCCTAGACTAGTTGGAAAATGCGCAACCGTCCTCCAAATGGTAATCATTCTGAGTGTCCTTGCCAAATTGCCTCAGGAGTTTTTAAACGTCCTGATCTTGGGAGCAGGTTTTTGTACAGGCCTTTCGGGCGTCCTTTATTTCTGGGATGGCACACGACAACTTGGTGCCCACCCCTCCAGTTCTCCTATACAGACAAAGCTGGATGAATGATCATGCTTTTTGACAATTTGGACAAAAGTAAGTACTTCGCTGAGAAATCATGATTCTCTCAACAAGGCATTTGCAAACCCGGCAAGGCTTAGCTTCACGATCATAAACTCGAAACCTTTCTTCTATTGGTTGACTGGCTCGATTCGAACGTCCGAAATAGAAAAAACCATCACCCGCCCCCGCGCCTTGCAGGTTCAACTCTGATCGCTCTCCTATTTTCAAGGCAGACTTCAGTGTTAGGCGGATACACTGACAGAGTTTTTTCAACGCGTTGGTGTTGATTTGTCCGACCGGAAGAAGAGGATGAAGACCAGCAGCATGCAACACTTCACAAACGTAAATGTTACCAAGCCCCGCAACACATGCTTGATTCATGAGCATGTCCTTTATTTTAGCTTTTCGGGCGCTGAATGTATGACCTAAGTATCTGGCATGAAAAGAGGCAGAATCCAAAGGCTCAGGACCAAGCCGATCGATGCACGCAAGATCCAGTGACCATCTCCCGAAAGTCCGGGGGTCAACATAGCATAACTGCCCTTTATCGCATTCCACATGCAGAGCCAGATGAGGAAGTGAATCGATCGCAGCCTTTTTTTTCAAACTGAACAGACGGCCTGTCATCCCCAGATGAATAAGGATTTTATTCAATCCAGACCCCGAATTCAGGAGGAGGATAAGATATTTTCCTCTCCGTTGGATGCCCAATATCTGACAATCTTGAATAACTTTTTCCAATTCACTGGCTGCATCAGGCCTCACAATCCTTTTCTTGTAGACCTTCACTCGTTGAACCTGATAACCAACAATGCGGGGCTCAAGATGCCTGCGCAGTATTTCAACTTCTGGTAATTCAGGCATAATGGAAAGAATCAGTAGCGGTATGGCTCCGGCATGGAGAACGCATTAGGCAAATGCCGAACCTCGGATATTAGCTCATCATCATTCAACAATACCTCAACGATATCAAATCGAACTTGGCATTTCGGAAAATTCAATTGTTTGAGATAATCCATGGCCGCTTGGCATATCAGGTTGCGCTTGCGTGCATTGACAGCCGCTGCGGGCCGAGACCACTGCCCCTCTGAGCGGGTTTTGACCTCGACAAAAATCATGCATTGATCCTGCCTGAAAATGAGATCGATTTCGCCACGACCCGAGGAATAATTTCGAGCTAGAAGCTTTAATCCGCGTTGACATAAATGACGCTCTGCAACCTTCTCACCCTGTTTTCCCTTTCGTAAATGATCAGGCTGCTGAACATTTACGAAAGGGAAAACAGATCGGATTTTCTGAATCAGTGTCCCCATGAAAAAACCGTTTGTTGCTGACGAAGATTTCTCAGGAAACTGTCCCGATGCAGCGGACAAGGTCCATGGGCCAATATTGCCTCACGATGCGCACGCGTCCCATAGCCTTTGTGCTTGGCAAAATCATATTCAGGATAAGTAGCATCCCATTGAACCATGAGACGATCTCGGTACTCCTTGGCTAGGATACTGGCCGCAGCAATGGAATAACTTTTTGAGTCTCCTTTGATTATGGCGGTGTGAGGAATAGATAATCCATTGACCGGAAGGCCATCTACGAGAGCATGGTCTGCAACAGGGTCCCTCACAAGCAAGGCAGCTCTGTTCATTGCTTTATGAGTTGCTTTGAGGATATTGATGCGGTCTATCTCTTCAGCATCAATTTTTGCAATGCCAAATTTGATCATGGGATGATGAGTCATTCGTTCAAACAAATCATATCGTTTTTTGGGGTTACATTTTTTGGAATCATGGATACCGCTCAAATCCGGAGGTAATCCCGCTCGATACCATTCAGCAGGCAAAATCACAGCAGCGGCCACAACGGGGCCGGCAAGAGGACCTCTTCCAGCTTCGTCGATACCTAACAAGCAATGAAAACCCCGCGAGCTCAGAGACTTTTCCCAAAAAAATAAATCATCCGAATGATCGATCGTGTCTTTGGGGCGATTGATCATGGTTGGGATAAAAATTCGATGATATCGCGCAGTTCTCGATGAGTCATGATTTCTCCCAATCCTTCCGGCATGAGCGAAAGGGTAGATTGCCGACTTTCAATTTGGTCCTTTGAAATTTCATGCCGTTTACTATCTGCTGAAAGAACGACCAAATGGTTTGTGTTTTCCTCGTGTAGCACACCACTGATCGATTCACCATCAATCAAGTCAACCATGACTGCATCGTAACCCTCGGCAATTTGACGATTGGGATAAATGATGGATTCCAGAATCTGTTCACGAGTCAAAGGCTTGCTTGAGTCACGAAGTCTGGGCCCCACCTTACCGCCCTGCTTTCCCAAGGCATGACACCGCATGCAACCGAAGTCCTGCCGCTCTTGAAAAAGAGTCTTGCCTTGACTCGCATTTCCACCTTTCAGTGTCAGTCGATAGGCAGCCAACGAATCATCAATTGGTAAGGATTCGTGGTAGGTCTTTAACTTTTGGCGAATGATTTCTGATTTCGAGCTAGCTGCAACTTCAACCAGTTCCAAGGTCAATGAAGAATTCAGAGAACCATCCAACAACTGACTCATTAACTGATCTAACAAAGCAATGGCTTCTGGCGATTTCAGGGAAGCAATGCCTTTGATGGCAGCTTGCTGGACCTGAACGCTATTTTTTGTTAGATCGATCTTAAATAGTTTAAGCGCGTCTTCGGGCTTGAGTTTGGATTGATGTCGCACGGCTGCAGCATAGATGACATCAGACTCACTCGCTCGCGCCATGGTCAAAACCTCGATCAGCCGTGGACTTTCAAGGCTGGCGAGCGCATCAACAGCATCCACGATGACGCTATCGTCATTTTCCTCGTTTTGAACTAACTGGATCAATAGTTCACTCTCATCCTTTAAATCCAAAGCAACCATCGCGTCGATGCTAGCCCGTTTAACAGCATCGGGAACATCATTCAGAAGCTTGCTCAATGCCAGACGTAGTGGAACAGCTGCAGAGCGAAAATCTCTTGGCTGCTGAGGTCTCCACAACCCAGTTATGGAATCCCGCCTGGGAGGATTCGCCCATTTGGCTAACATAAGAATCGCCTGCACTCTCAATGACTCGTCAGCTTCTTCATCTTGGGCAAATGAAATCAAATAGGCTGCATTTTCAGTATTGCCCAAACGGTATTGAGCATTGATGGCGCGTGACACAGCGGGTTCAGGTAGATTGGCACGCTGAATCAACTGAGCCAATTGCTGCTGGGCCCCTTCAATGGGCACATCGTTGATGGCACGTGCAGCTTCTACAACAATGTCGTGATTCTTGTCTTTGAGAAAAACGGAAATTTCCTGACGCTCTAACCGGCGCAGCGCAAGCACGGCTCCCAGTCGAATATCGTCGCTCTCGTTTCCAGCTGCTTCCACCAGTCCGGCCAGATCATTGATTTGCATCAGTGCCATCACACAGGCATGTTGAAGATATTTATCTTGCCCCCTGTTATCAGAAAGCACATTGAATACGAGTGCATTTTGTCTGAGATTGACCAATGTTTTGGTATCTTCGCTGTGCTGCACTTCTTGAAATCCTGCTTCCAGAGTTTTCCACAGCCACTTGATCCCAAAAAAACGTATCCGCAGGTTTGGATCCTGCATCAATTTCAGGTAATCGCTGTAGTAACCCACGACCCCCCCTGTCTGCAAGCACTCTGGCTGATTGACTGACAATTTCGGGTTCGGAGTCATATAATAATCCTTTCAAAATTTCCGCGGTATCACGATATTCCGGAACCAGTTGGCCCAATCCCCAAATCGCGTGTAAACGCGCTGTTTGATCTTGCTTTCGATCCTGTGCCACACGTGTTAACTCATCTAAAGCACTTACATTGAAAGCACCACTAAGCACTTTCACTACGGAAGAAGTCGGTGGTTCATATCGGCGCACCAGCTCAAATTGAGCCTCTTGACGCACGCGCATGTCTGGGTGAGATAATATGGGGCCAAGTTCCTTGATGGATAATTTTTTGAGTCCACCATCCAAAAGAGCGTTGAAGGCGTTATCTTCCGTCGAGTTATTCTCTGCACTGCTTACCCTGAATATGCGCCCTTTCCCGGTTTTTTCCCAACCTTGTATCCAGTCTGCAACGTAGATGCCAGGTTTGGGTCCAAAAGTCACGTCGACGGGCGACAATCCCCAAAGGAGCTTACCGTTCATGTGATCAGGTCTGTTATCCTCAAGGTATTCCTGATCATGTTGAATTTGAAAACTAGCGCCATATGGAGCCACTTTGAAATAACGAATGCCGCCCGGAAAATCCGCTAGGAAAAAATGATCCTTGAACATATCGGGCATTCCAGTGCCTGGATAAAATACGAATCCAGCCGGACCGTGACCCACATAAGCGATGGGAGGAATCAGGTAATTGCCTTCATTCGTTTCCCCCGGTTTCCCAAAGATGCTCATTTTTCCAAGGACCCATGTTGGCCAACCACTGCCACCCCAAACGCCAACCACTGTCTCCACCCTCGACCAGATAAACCAAACGAGCCTTGTCTCCCCCGTCACCATTGTTGTCAACCGTCCATAGATTGCCCTGGGCATCAAAAGCCAACTCCTGAGGATTACGAAGACCGTAGGCAAACACTTCGAGATCGGATCCGTCAGGTTGGCATCGAAACACCGCTCCAGTGTGCGGCAAATCTACCAGGGTTTTCCCGTCCTGATCAACACGCGTACCTCGATCGGCAATCGAGAAGTAGATACGTCCATCGGGCCCCATAATAAGTCCATGCATGTCATGCCCACCATAGGCAATGTGCACCCCAAAACCATGATGAAGGATTGAACGTTGATCCGCCGATCCATCATCGTTGGAGTCTTCCAATTGCCATAGATCGGGCACACACGTGAACCAGACTTTATTGTCCCTAACCAAAAGGCCCGCGGCTACGCCAGAAACAAGCGTGTTGAATCCGTCCGCAAATACCCTGGATGTCTCTGCTTTGCCATCCTGATTCGTGTCCTCCAAAAGAACGATGCGTTCGGATTCTTCCTCAAGATCCCTCCAGTCAAAAACTCCATCCTTGTTGCGATCGACAATAAATTTTTTCGGAATGGCAGGATTGCCGGCAGACAGATTTTCTTTCAAAAACTGAGCTCGATCTTCAACCGTGCTGAAGGAAAAATCGGCATCCAGCCAATCTGGAAATCGCCTGATGTCATATACAGAAGTACGCCGCCGGTGAGACTCAACCACATAACATCGCCCCTTGGCATCGAAAGCTAGACTGACAGGGTTTGCCAGAAGAGGTTCCGAGGCATAAATGTCCAAGTTGAAACCAGGTGAGACACTGAGGTTTGATGCGGCTTCGACAGCCTCAGTGGACGCTCCAGATGTCGTGACGACCGAACTGGATGGTGATTGCCCCAGCAACAAAGATGCAACAGTCAGAATGACAAGACCAATGATAGGAGATAAAATCGGTTCAACTCGTGGTTTCAGAAATGACATATAATAATAATCTTCGAAGCATTTTTAACACCGAGTAAGAGCAAGATCAAGGGCTCTCAAGTTGTGGAATGGATAAATAAACATGTTCGGTAACTCCATTCCATCATCACGGAGTAGAGTCGAGTGCAGGGTCCGCCATGCAGGGCATCGTATGAATCGTTTGAAGTTGTTTGGCATGCATTGAAAATTTATTACCTTTGTCCTGGATTTTGACCTTGGCCCTAAGGTCTTGCTTAAACTCAAGTGAATCTTTTAGTGTTTGTCCTATGCGATTCCCTTTAGAGAAATGGATCATTGTAATGACAGTCGTGTTCCTGTGGACCCATTCAACTACTTGTATCGGGCAACCGTTGGTGATTAATTATGATGAAGCGAAGATCCCAGCTTACAATCTACCCGATCCCCTGATAGCCGAAAACGGATTGCTTGTTCAGACCCCTTCCGCCTGGAATCAAATACGTCGGCCTGAACTTTTGTCTCTTTTCAGCCGAGAAATGTTCGGTGCTTTCCCTGATCGACAGGTGAAAATGGAATTTGAGGTCACCTCCGACGTAACGGATGCACTGGACGGTTTGGCGCGCCGCAAAGAGGTGACGATTCGTTTGAGCGGTAAAGACGATAAGAAAAGTGCTGAAGTCAAAATCCTGCTCTACCTCCCAGCAAAAATAAACAGTAACATACCCGTGTTTCTAGGATATAACTTTTATGGCAATCATAGTATCCAGGATGATCCAGACATCACTCTGTCCACTTCGTGGATGCGAAACAACAGTGAGTATGGTGTCAAAGAGAACAGAGCAACGGAAGCCTCCAGAGGTACGAGATCGGAAAGATGGCCGGTCAAAATGATTGTTGAACGTGGTTATGGGCTCGTAACGGCCTATTATGGTGATGTGGATCCAGATTTTCATGACGGCTGGCAAAACGGCGTGCATCCCCTGTTCTACAGAGAATCGCAACAAGCCCCGGAGCCGCACCAGTGGGGATCGATTGCCGCATGGGCCTGGGGTTTGAGCCGAATCATGGATTATCTGGAAACGGACGCTCTTGTCGCCCAGAACAAAGTGACGGTGATGGGGCATTCCAGATTGGGAAAAACATCGCTTTGGGCGGGAGCAACGGACACTCGGTTTGCCATTGTTATCTCGAATAATTCAGGGTGTGGGGGTGCGGCATTGAGCCGGCGCGCTTTTGGGGAAACGTTGAGACGCATCAACTCCTCTTTCCCTCATTGGTTTTGCGGAAATTTTGCCTACTACAACGACCGGGAATCCTTGCTCCCGATCGACCAACACCAGTTGATTGCTCTGATGGCACCGCGCCCTGTTTATATTGCCAGCGCGCAGGAAGATCGATGGGCAGACCCTAAGGGCGAATTTCTGTCTGGCGTTCATGCGGACCCTGTTTATCGATTGCTGGGAAAAAACGGGATCTCTGAAACGGAAATGCCAGAGGTCAATCAACCCGTGGGTGACTCCATCGGTTACCACATGCGCTCGGGTAAGCATAATGTGACGGATTTTGACTGGCAACAATACCTCCAATTCGCTGATAGACATCTCAAATAAGCGACTGATTTCAAGACAGCAAATGAAGCCCAAGCCCTTATTGGCCGTGGGCTTCATTGCTTTTGGATTGTTTTGGCATGATTTTAGCTAAGATTTAGATTGGTTCTCCTTGATTTCCCGCCGTGAAAGATTGGAGCACAATGAAAGATATGAATTGCCGTATGAAAAGCACGCCCACCAAGCCAACCAAGAGAGCTTATCTCATGATTTTTCATCCTGGATGGTTCTTGTTGATGTTGAACATGCTAAGCGCACCTTTGCTGCGAGGGGAGCAGATGGTCATCAGTGAGGTCATGTATCATCCTCGGGGAGACAAACCGGAATACATCGAATTTTACAACCAAACGCCCACTCCTCTGGATATGGCAGATTGGGAATTGCGCGGGGGTATCCATTTTGATTTCCCTTCCTTTGATCCTGATCTCGCTGAAGACGGATTTGCTAGAGCTTGGGAAAGGTTCGTGGTCAGCAATGTTTCGCCGGGCGAATTGCGCGCGCACTACGGCATCCCTCAATCGGTCCGGGTTTTCGGCCCGTGGTCAGGAGATCTTTCAGATGCTGGAGACAGCATCATACTCAAGGATAAAAACGAAGTCGTATTGGTTCGCTTGGATTATGACGATGATGGGCGCTGGCCATTAGCAGCCGATGGACTGGGCCATGCCCTCGTTTTGAGTAGTGGAGATCAATCGGTCAATGACTGGCGCGCCTGGAAGGCAAGTGAACGTCCGGACGGCACACCCGGGACAGAGCCCATCCAGGGGGCTGAAACACCTGTCGATTCTCCAGAACTGGATTTAACGCAGGGAATTGTCCTTGTCGACTTTGGAGATAAATGGCGTTTTCATGATGGTAATGAGAACTTGGGAACTTCCTGGCGAAGAGTGGGTTTCGACGACACATCATGGAAGGAAGGCTCGGGTTTATTTGGCTTTGAAAATTCTGCGCTACCTGATCCCGGCATTCAAACCCCGCTCAATGACGAAGATCAATTGACTTATTACTTCCGAAAATCGTTCGAATTCCAAGGAGATCCGACAGGTGCCTCGCTGAATTTGGATATGATTTTGGACGATGGAGCAGTGGTATATCTCAACGGCACAGAGGTCGGACGCGTCCGCATGCCAAACGGGACCATTACTTTTACCACAACCTCTGCTGGGGGAGCGGTTACGAACGCAACGCTGGAAGAAGATTTGCTGCAACCTGCAGGCAATCTCTTGAGATCTGGTACCAATGAGTTGGCGGTTGAGTTACATCAGACCAACACCACTTCCTCTGATGCCGTGTTCGGAGCTCGCCTGCGATTAACCACTTCCTCGAGGTCCTCCGTCGTCATCAATGAAGTACTGCCCATGCCTGGGGATACAGGGTTCATCGAAATCTATAATCCCCTTCCTGTTGCCGTCTCTCTGAAAGGTTATTTCATCAGTGATGACCCAGGCCGACTGGATAAGGCAATGATTACCGAGGATTTGACGGTGGCTCCCAGAGGATTTCAGTCCATCTCGTATAACGATATTTCTCTTAGTGCCAGGTCGGGAACGATTGCCTATTTGACCGAACCTGATGGCAATTCTCCAGTCTCAGCCCTCAGTGCAAATATCTCCCGAGATGGAAGATCCATCGGTCGCAAGCCAGATGGTGGAACAGAGTGGTTCTCATTCACCTCGCCCACACCAAACGGTCCAAATGGCAGTGATGGAGCCAGACCTGCCATTCATATCAATGAAGTACATTATGCGGAGGAAGGAGCGATCGAGTGGGTAGAATTATGGAATGGAGGGAATAGCGATATCAGAGCTCGTTCACTCCGATTGGCCGAAGGTGATCAGTGGAATGATTCAATCGAGATTGCAGATGCCATTCCAAGTAAAGGCTACCTCAAAGTGGAAGCGCCTTTTAAGGTCGGCAAGGGCAGACATATTTTGTCCGTGATTAATTCCAGAGATGAAGTCCTGAATTCTCATCGATTCGGTAGCCCCGGACTAGGCTTGACCTGGCAGGTTTTTCCAAAAGGCAGCAACGAATGGTATGCCACCGCGGATTCAACCCCTTCTGCGCTCAATACACCTTTCATTCATGATCAGATTGTGATCAATGAAATCATGTTCGACCCGCCATCCAATCAGGTGCGCGCGGAATACATTGAAATTCAGAATCGAAGCAAACAAACCGTCGATCTTTCCGGATGGAGATTCACGGAAGGTGTCAATTTTGTTTTTCCTTTGGATACTGAATTGAAAGCGGGCGACTTTCTAGTCATCGCAGCAGACCTCGATTGGCTGACAGATGTTCATGGTAAGATCTCGGCACTCGGCAATTATTCAGGTCGCCTCAGCAATAATGGCGAACTCCTTCGTTTGGAGGATCAGTGGGGTAATCTGGCTGACGAAGTAGATTATCGTGTAGGAGGCGAATGGCCGGAAATTTCAAATGGTGGTGGCAGTAGCCTTGAGTTAACGCACCCGAACACTGACAACAACTTTGGTTCAGCATGGCAGGCGAGTGATGAATCCTCCAAATCTCAATGGCAAACCTATCGATATCAGGGGCGATACGCTCAAAGAGATTCCAGTGGAAGTACAAGCGATTACAAAGAAATCTACTTCCATCTTGTCAACGATGGTCATGTGATGCTCAAGGACGTGAACTTTCGCAGGACTAGAGACGGGGTCAATCTCATCAAAACCGGGAATGTCATGTCCACCAATAATCGAAGCGCATCAGGATGGCTGGCTCAAGGCACTCATTGGCAAACGCGCATCGATGGTAACGGAAACTTGAATATCATTTCAGATGGGCGCGGCGACAATCGACCTAACCGAGTGGAAATCGATATCACTGATATCCGTCGTAATGACGACTGTGAAATTCGATTTCAGGCGAGGTGGAAAGCAGGTTCTTCGAGACTGATTTTTTCTACTTGGGATCATAGTATCGCGAACAGTTTCTTGATACCCATTCCCGAAAACCTGGGCACGCCAGGAGCACGCAATTCAAGAGTAACATCTAACGCACCCGCCCAGCTTGCAAGACTCAATCATTCGCCTGCAGTTCCCACGACGCGCGATGATGTCACGATCAGTGCAGACGTGGTCTCCACTGAACCGCTCGACTATGTCCGTGTATATCACCGCAGGGATAATTCCAACAACAATGGAAGTTGGAGTTTTGAGGAGATGCATGATGACGGTGCCAACGGTGGCGATCTGGCAGACGCAGACGGACGTTTCACCGGACTGGTGACAAACCACAAACAAAATCGGGCAATCGTCCAGTTTTATGTCGAAGCCAGAACGCAGTCTGGAAATATCATCAGACTCCCACGCAATGCTCCCGACTTGCCTGGGCTCTACATCGTGGATACAAGATCACCCAACACTGATCTGAGAACCATGCGGTTTGTTGTTTCGGCTTTTGACATGGGAGCTATTTCAAGCGGTGAATCTCGAAAATACAATTACAAGTTCCCAAGGCTGGCAAACCATTATTTTAACTCCACGTTTATTTCCAACGAAGAGGATATCTACTACAACACCAGCATCAGACATACCGGCAGCCCATGGACACGCGGCAACAATCTGGATCGAGCCAAGTTCAAGGTCACTCAAGACCGCCCATTCAGGGGAAGGGTCAAACATCGTTGGGACAATGACGCATCCAATAGCGGAAGGCGTCACCACAACCGTATCACGCGTTACATGCTTTATTTACTCGGTCACCCGGTCAATGAGAATGAGTTCGTTCAGGTCATGATCAATGCCGGCAGCCCTCAATTGCGGGAAGATACGGAACCCGTGGGCAATGAGTTTTTGGATCGTAATTTTGAATCTGGAGCTGATGGAGAACTCTACCGTATCGACGACGAATGGTGGTTTCGGGACAGTTGGGACAGAAAGAATCGCGATGCGTCGTGGAATTATAAGAATACCGACAATCCAGGCAATTATCGAACGGAATGGATGAAACGCACGCTGGAAACGGAAGATGATTTCACCGCTCTCATTAATTTATTTCAGACAGCCTCGGGATCATACAGTCAGGCTCAAATCGAACGACTTGCAGACCCCGATGCAATTATGAAAATGTTCGTCGTACGTGGTTATATTGACGATTGGGATTCCATTTCATTGCGCCGAGGAAAAAATGGATACATGTATCGCAGGGCTACGGACGGAAAATTTCAGTTTATTCACTGGGACAGCGATCTGACTTTTGGAAACTCGGGTGCAAATTTTTACCAAGGCTTACCTGGCGTGAACACCTACATTCGAAAAGATTACAATTTACGGAAGTTCAACTATTACATGACCGAGCTCCTTGAAAAATATACCAAGGACTCGCCCCCGAATGCTGGCCTGGCTGGATCTGGAAGAAGATGCCAGCCGAAGTTATTCCATCAATGAGCGCACCTACACTAATTGGTTCAATGCCCGTGAGGGAAGAGGGTTCAACTTGATGAGACGTTACAATAATGTTTCCTTCAAAATAAGCACTGGAAACGGAGAAAACATCACAACCGCAGGTGAATCACTGGAAATCAAAGGCCAATCTGCTCCCGGTGTTTACAGAGTTGTCGTAGAAGGACAACCTCAAGCCTCTTTCAAAATGGATGGGATGATGAATTGGACGGTATCCGCTCTCAACTTGAAAAAGGGGGAAAATCAACTCAAATTACACGGATTGGATCAATGGGGTGAGGTTCAAGAAACTGCCGAATTCACCGTTAATAAAACAAACAACTCAAAACCGACCATCGCAATTGCGGCTCGCCCTGCATCTTGGAATGTGAATACAGATCAAACTTTGCGTCTGGATGTCGGGGCAAGTTTTGATCCTGAAGGAGACACACTTGATTTCAGCTGGGGATCCCCTGCCGATGGAATCGAACTTATTCCAGATCCATCAAATCAGGCCTCTGCCCGATTTGCGGGGCCAGGGTGGTATGATATTGAGGTTACCACGGAGGACAGTAATGGAAATATGGCAACGTCCACTCGTCAGGCATCTGTTTTTGGCAGGCATGGATTCAGTGATTTCAGCGCATTACAGCTCGATCCATGGTGGACGATTGAGCAAGGTAAAATGGCAGACAATCAACCCGAGGGAGTATGGTTTTCATTAGAGGATAACCCTGGCCATTTAACGATCAGTATGAATGGCCATGAAGCTCATCCATGGAAACAAAATCAACCAAATTTTCCCTTTATTTCGAGAAGCATTCCGAAAAAAACGGATTGGTCACTCCATGCAAAAATTGCGCTCGACTCCAATCTCGACCAGAACTTCTGGACCGGCTTGATGGCTATTGTCCAGGAGAATGGCCAGGATGTTTATTACGGCATCGGATTGGAGGGTGGAGACCGGCTAAAAGTTGCCAGAAAAACCAAAAACGGTTCCATTTTGACCATCGGACGTATCAATCTCGATATTCCTGAAGCAACCATACGCATTCGCAGGTCAGACAATACACTTCGTTTCGAAACAGGAAAATCGGGCGAATGGCAAACCATCACAACCAGGAATTTACCGACCAATGCAAGCGTATCCAAAGGAGGGGTTTTCATGAGTGCAGAACAAGCAGTGAGCGCAGATGCAAATGTGGATTTTGCAATGCTCGTGGATCCCGCCCTGACGAGTGACCTTGTGTTGGCAGTTCGCCCAACAGAAATAATGTACCACCCAACAGACGCTTCAGGTGTCGAATTTATCGAGCTGACAAACGTCGGCGAAAACACCCTCGATCTGGCTGGCGGGGAATTCATCGAAGGTATTCGATATCAGTTTGCACCTACCTCTTTGCAGCCTCAAGAGCGCATTGTCATTGCAGGAGATAGAAATGCGTTTCTGGCATTTTACGGGAAAGCTGATATTCGTCTCGCAGAAGGTTCTTTTGATGGACGATTGGCAGATGAAGGAGAACGAGTGACTTTCGTCGATGCGGATGGAAATGTTGTCTTTTCCGTAAATTACAACGATTCGGGTGATTGGCCCAAACGTGCGGACGGCTTTGGAAGTTCCCTTCAAGTCGTGAACCTTCGGGGTGACTTCAATAATCCCGACCATTGGGCTGCAAGTCAGGAAGTGAATGGAACACCTGGTGTTGAGGGACAAACCTCGCCACAGGCCATCGTCATTAATGAGGTATTGACTCACACAGATCCCCCTTTTGAAGATGCGATTGAGCTTTATAATACCAGTGATGCTCCTGTGAATATTGGGCGGTGGTTCCTGAGTGATAATTCGAATAATTACCAGAAATATCAAATACCCATAAATACGGTGATTGCTCCCAAAGGTTTTTATGTCGCCTATCAGCGAGACTTTTTTGCCTCCAACCCACGCGTCCCATTTGCTTTGAACTCAGCTTTCGGTGATGAAGTTCACCTGACCCAAAGTGATGCAGAGGGCAATGCGATGGCTTTTGTGGATACCATCGCATTCCCAGCTGCAGAAAATGGGCGATCCATGGGGCGATTTCCAGATGGGTCCAAGTCCATTCGCACATTGGAATATCAGACATTTGGGACCCAATTGAGTAATTCAGATGCCCCGGAAAACCTGGATTTATTTGTTCTGGGCGCAGGAGCGCCAAACGCAGAACCATTTGTAGGCTCGGTCGCCGTGAGTCGCATCATGTATCATCCCACCTTTGGCAACGACGAGTATTTTGAGCTGCGGAACTTGAAAAACCGTGAAGTAGCTTTGTTTGATCCAAACATCCCGCAAAACACCTGGCGTATCCGTGGTGGTGTTGATCTGGATTTACCCACAGGCATCAGTATTCCTCCTTTGGGTCGATTGATTGTGACTGAGCTGGAACCTGATGTTTACCGCTCAAAATACGAGATCTCCAATGCGGTGACCATTATGGGACCTTATAAGGGGAAACTTGATAATAATGGTGAAACCATTCGCTTGCTCAGGCCTGATTCACCCGTGATGGCTCCGGATCCAGATGCGGGTTTTGTGCCTTATTTGTATGTCGATGAAGTGAAATACAACAACGAACTACCATGGCCTCGCGCGGCGGACGGATTGGGAGCTGGACTCCAGCGAATCGATCTAGCAATAGATGGAAGTGATGCGGGTAATTGGACCTCGTTTCGACCCGGCGCTGGCACGAAGGGTGATCTTGATGAAGACGGTATGTCCGACGTCTGGGAAAAATTATTTGGATTGGATCCCTCTGATGCATCCGATGCGTTTCTGGATACAGATGGAGATGGTTCATTAAATATCGAAGAATTCCTGGCACAAACAGATCCAACAAATGCAGAAAGCACCCTCAAGTTGGACAGCTTGAGTTTAAGTGACGATGGAAATCAAGCCATTGTTAGATTTCAAGCGCAATCTGGCGTGACTTATGCGATTGAAACCACGGCTTTCATTCAAAGCAATGCTTGGAAGGAAATCGCTCGCACGACCCCTACCACCGCGCCCGATCTGTTAGAAATATCATTGGATATCATAGAGCCTTTACATCAGTTCTACCGTTTGAAAGTCGTCGAATAGGCATGCCGTCGGGCATTTGCTACAGATTGGACATAGCGTATCTTTGGCTGGCAAAACGTTGTTGAATGTTTTACCAAACCTGAGGGAAAATAATGAAAACTGTGATGAAAATCAGTCTCTTCGTTGGCTGTATACTGGCGACAGTTTGCCCTCCGGACATCCAAGGAGCGCTCCCTAATGTTGTCATCCTTTATGCCGACGACCTTGGATACGGTGATGTGCAGTGTTACACCAAAGAGCAGAGTCGAATTCCGACACCTCACCTTGATCGTTTGGCACGAGGTGGCATGCGGTTTACAGATGCACATTCTTCTTCAGGCGTGTGCACACCTTCACGATATACCCTGCTCACGGGGCGTTATCACTGGAGAACCAAACTGCAATCAGGCATCGTCGGTTTATGGGGAAATCCCCTGATTGCTGAAGATCGATTGACCATCGGAGATCTTGCTCAAAAGAAAGGATATCATACCGCCTGTATAGGCAAATGGCATTTAGGATGGGATTGGCCTATTGCAATTAACCAACGCAAGGCCATGCAACAATCATATCCCAAAAACGCCCAAGCAACATCCGAGCAACGTAAGCTGTGGGCCTCTGTTTTTGGAACACCCATTGCTGGCGGACCCATTACTCGAGGATTTAATTTTTACTTTGGAACGGATGTTCCCAATTGGCCTCCTTACTGTTTCATTGAGAATGATCAAACAGTCGGCGTTCCATCCGAGTTTCTTGACGAAAAGCAACTCGCACGCAATCTCGCAAGCAAGCAAGGCCCCGCACTCAGGGACTGGGATCTGGAAAACATCTTACCTGAACTCAAAAAACGTGCGGTCAATTACCTCGCCGAACAAGCCAAAACACCGAATCCCTTCTTGCTCTACCTACCTTTTACCTCACCACACACACCTCTGTCAGTGAGTGCGGAATGGAAAGGAAAAAGCGGATTGGGCCCTTACGCCGATCTCGTGATGGAGACGGATGGTGTGGTTGGATCCATTCTCGATGCCCTCGATCAACATGGCTTGACTGAAAATACAATAGTCTTGTTCACGAGTGATAACGGGTGCGCCCACTACATCGATGTCCATCAACTTGAAGCAAAGGGTCATTATCCAAGCGGTCCACTGCGTGGATACAAATCGGACACCTGGGAAGGGGGACATCGTATCCCTTTCATCGTACGCTGGCCGGGAGTGATCACACCTGATGGTGTAAGCGACGCATTGATTCATCAGGCAGATTTACTTGCAACAGTGGCTGAAATCATTGAAATCGATTTAAAACCTCACGAGGGAGAGGATAGTTTCAGCTTGCTGTCATTATTACAGGGTGACACGAAGGATTCACCCCGCAGCCATTCCGTAAGCTGTTCCATTAGAGGTGTCCCCAGCGTTCGCCAGGGACACTGGAAACTCATCTTGGATGCTGGCTCTGGTGGATGGAGCAAAGGCGAAGTCACAACTGATTTGCAACTCTATCGCCTGGATGAGGACATAGGTGAAACTCAAAACCTTGCACCTGCATTCCCGGGAGAAATCGAGCAGATAAAAGAGATGTTCGAAACCCTGATCAACCGAGGGCGCAGTACTCCCGGACCTCAACAGACCAATGATGTCGAAGTAAAGCGGTATCTCAATTGAGAAAAAACTCAATTTTGCCTTTTTTGATTATACGGCCTATCTGCGTATGGATGATAGCTTTGCCCGGATTTACTCCTTCCTTGGAAAAGGCCGCAATCCCAAAAGCATTTCGGATTTCTGGGTCAGCGGTTTATCAGCAAAGCTTGTATCAGTATATTCAGCAAGATGGCTCACTATATCGGAATAAACAGTCTGCCGGTCCTGACTCGTGTCGATTTCAGCACACTTATTTTTGCTCCTGAAGTAATCAACAGCAGGCAACGTTTCTGCTTTGAAGGTATCGAATCGCAGTTTGATACTCTCTAGATTATCGTCACTTCTTCCGGTGAAGTTAGCGCGGCCAAGAATGCGCTGCTCAAGAACATCATACGAACACTCCAGATAAAGCATTTTGGGAAGCATGGATTCTTGACCAAAGATCTCGAACCATCCTTCCAAATTTTTCATGGATCGGGGAAATCCATCGAGAAGGAAGTTATTCTTTCCTGTGGCTCGAGTCGCACACTCCATGGCGTTCTTGAGCAAAGTCACGACGATATCGTTGGGGTGCCAGTTTTCCAGCCTTGAGGCATTCCGCAATCATGTCCGCTTTCATCCCACCCCTCTGAAGCTCAGCACGGAGCAGTTCCCCCATCGAAAGGTGTATCCAACCAAGTTGAGTCTCAGCCAGCTCACACATGGTCCCTTTGCCGCTGCCAGGTCCACCTAGAACAAAGACAACGTTGGGTTTTGGACATGGTTTTCTGGGATCAAAGTGATGAAGCACCACCTTTGGTGCGGGTGCCACACCCTTTTTATAGACATTCCACTCACGGTCAGTCGGCGGAAGTGAGTCTTCACAAGTGATTTCATAGGCGAGGTGACCATCCAGACGTGAAATCCTCCAGGATTGATAAGTGTTGGAATATGAGAGAGAGGGACTTCTGGCTGAGGCCCCATCAGCACGATCCCAAGCCATCTTACCATTCCAGTAACCGATGCTTGATAAGGTCCCAGATTCTGATTTGGTCGGAGCTGCCTTTGAGGGAACGAATAGCCCATCGACCTCCGGAAGACCGGATCCCGATACTTCAATGAAAAGTGTGTTGGTTTCTTGCTCGATTATTTCAACCATGATTTCTTTGATAATACCTGCTTTAGAATAGGCATCCTAGGCGTGCCCGCTCAGCACGATGTCTTTCATATGAATGTCTGGATTAATGACGTCATTATTTAAGCATCGCGATGAGCCCAGAGCTTCGGCTGTTCGCGGGATTGAGTCAATATCTCATCAGCATCCATTCATGAAGTGGAATCGGGGATGTAAGCAATCACTTGGGAGCTTTTAGCCTGCTAACTAGCCGTTACCACAACAGATCAAAGCCTTCGCATGAAATCATCAAATTATAAATCAATTCGACAAGAGGCAACTTCAATGAAATGTATTCGCCCTGATGTCTGTTGACGATGGCACTGGTTTATTTACCAGACGTGCTCGCAGGCAAAGCTGATCGCATCTGTGATAACAGGTTGTTATGTAAATTTGGCACCGGCGCCAGTAAAACACGTCCTTTGCCACTGATCACATTGACCAGACCCTCTCCCGATGCCATGGAACTAAGAATGCCTTTTGCCGCTTTTTGGACAGAGTAATCCAGGTGCGCTTGTCTGGCTATGGCGAAGGAGCCATCCACAGTCAGTTTATCATTATCCAAGTCAAGAATTTCAATTTTTCCAGGTGCTTGAATCAACACCTTTCCAGTTCCTTGAATTTTAGTTTGAAATAGCCCTTCTCCCCCGACAAGACCTGAGACGGCCTTGTTCCTGAACGCGCCTACTTCGACCGATCCATCAGAACAAAGGTATGCGCCTTTGTCCAAAATCCATGCCTCATCTTCCAAGACAAGTTCATGGTATTCTCCAAAGATAGGTGGACCGAAAAATATTTGACCGGACCCTTTGTAGGCAGGCTTAAAAACAGACTCCTTGGTGACCAAAGACTTCAGAAAACCTTTGGCTGATGGCATGGCGGTTGTCAGCTCAATATCACCCAACATGTAGTGCAGTGCTCCGGCCTCAGCCCGTATGCTTTCACTCTGAATGGTTGCTTTCACCATTTTGAGTCCTTCTTTTTCGATTATTTCAAATGTGGCCATATCAGTAGATAGTAGGAACTGAACCCTTTAGACTTCAAATAAGTTTCATTTTTTAATTCTTATTTTTAGGTTATTTCATGGAGGGCACTTAGGGCATGATAGAATTTATTCATACCGAAAAATTGTTGTGGTTATTCAGAACTGGCGCATGCAGAGCACAGTTTGAGGTGCGGTGCATGCTGAAAAATTCTTTACCTCTGATGCCATGAGCTGAGCCCTCCTTTGACAGAAGGAATGGTAACCATGAACTCAATACCATCAAATATACCATACAAGTCTCCTATCTCAGCATGAGCCTTTTCAATTTGAATGGAAGCTTTCACCGTCTTGAGCCCCGTTTTCTTGATTACTTAAAATGTAGCCATGTTGACTTGTTGATTCTTGGGTTTTTGACACGAATGTGTTCAGGAGAAAAATGCTGCTGATGGCATTATATTGCGAAAAACTCATACAACTGCACTACATGGACCCTCAAATTGAAAAGATGGGGGCTGTTTGAAACTTGTTTTGGGGATCAATGGCTTCCCATCATGCCAATTCGCCCTTCCTCTTCTTTACCAATGGATGATTGCCCCTCGGGGGGGGGTTTGATAGTTTTTCTATCATGCGAACGTTGATTCAATTTGTATGCTTTCTGATGACCGGGTGTTTTTTGAATGCTGCGGAACTATTCTTTGACCTTACTGACAAATCCAACGGTGGATTGCCCTCAGATTTCAAAAGTGTGCTGGGCGGACAAGGCAAACCAGGCAAGTGGATCATACGTGATGATGAAGTCCCAGGTTACTTCAAATCCTTTTCGGAAAAGGCACTCAACACAAATGTACGCCCTGTTCTTGCTCAAGTCTCAGAAGACTTGACCGATGAACATTTTCCGATGCTGATCTATACTGGACAGAACTTCAAAAATTTCACACTTAAGACAAAATTCAAACTGGTCACTGGAGTCATCGAAACCATGGCGGGTATTGTATTCCATTATCAGGACATCAATAACTATTATTACGTACGCGCCAGTGGCGGTGGAAATACATTTGCTTTCTTTAAAGTCGTCGATGGACAAAGAGGAGAACCCGTGCGAGTCAAGGCCGACGTACCGGAGGGCCAGTGGCATACCATGAGCGTCACCACGGATGATTCTAAAATCCGTGTGACCCTCAACGGAAAACCTATCTTACCTGAGCTGACCGATTACACTTTCGCAGGGGGTAAAATAGGATTCTGGACGAAATCGGATGCTGTTTCCTATTTTGCAGATACTGAAATTCAATACCAGCCCATGGTCATTGCAGCCCAAAGAATGGTTGGGGAAATTATGGAAACATTTCCCCGTCTATTGAATTTGAAACTTTTCGCACCGCGAAAGCAGGGTGAACCTGCCAAGGTCATCGCAGCAATGAACAGCTCGGATATCGGTGAGATGGAGAATGGTGCCATCAGGGATGTGATCGCCAGAGGAAAAAAATATTATGCCAAAAACAAAAGGCTCGTCACGGTCACCATCCCGGTCAAAGACCGAAATGGGGATCCAATCGCCGCCATTCGGGTCAGCATGAAATCGTTTCTCGGACAGACTCAGGCCAATACGTTTGCGAGAGCTATCCCCATCGCAGAACTTCTGCAGCAGCGTGTGCTTTATCTCGAAGATTTCTATCGGTAAGATCTACATCTTTTCTGGAGCGAGACCCACTCGAACGCACCGGAATCCTGTGTGAGACATAGCTGAGTCAGGGGCAGATTTCATCCGCCACCAAAGACGATAGCCTTCGCAATAGAGATCGCTGCAGAGGTAGGATCCGCCTCGCATGATTTTTTTAGGCATACCTGGTTCATTTGGGTCATAACTCTGATTGGGCCCGGGTGGATTTTGGGATGGACTTTTGGCGTAGTAATCAGGCATGTACCAATCAAGACACCACTCCCATACATTACCCGCCATATCATAAAGTCCATGAGAATTGGGAGGATATTGACGTACTGGCGCCATTAAATAATGTCCATCGGCAACTGTATTTTGATTGGGAAAATCACCCTGCCAAACATTGGCATGCCACTGATCATTGGGTGTCACTTCATTTCCCCAGACAAATTCATTCCCTGCAACACCACCCCGTGCGGCGTATTCCCATTCTGCTTCACTTGGTAATCTCTTTCCTGCCCATTGGGCGTATGCGACCGCATCTTCCCACGCCATCTGCACAACTGGATAATTACCCTTGCCTTGAATGTCCGAATCAGGGCCGGTTGGATGACGCCAATTCGCGCCGGCTACATAGGTCCACCAGGCATAATGATTCCGCAGGGACACCGGCTCTCCGGGTGGTATGAAAACAATACCTCCTGCCTTGAGTAAAGAAGGATCCACACCTGGAAACTGTGATGAATCTGGCCGACGTTCGGCAACCGTCACGTAACCCGTCTCCTGAACAAACTCGTTGAATTGATCATTGGTAACTTCAGTTGCATCCACCCAGAAACCGGAAATCTTAATTTCACGAACAGGTTTTTCATCGCCCTGCCCTGATTCGCTTCCCCGCAAGTAAGAACCTCCCGGAATCCATACCATGGTATTGGTCCATGACGTGTCCAAGGCCTTGAGCGAAGGAAAGGTATCCTCAGAGGATGCTTCCACATCTCTTGACGGCTCTCCATCCGAGCCACAACCGCTCAGTATGATCATGGCTGCGGTAGCCATGATGACGAGTTTGCTTGTCAGCAATATCTTGAGATACCGCTCAGATAGAGTCCTGTTGTTTTCGCTGGAATGCAATTCAAGCTCGGTGCATAGTGACATGATGTTAAATCTTCCAATCAGTTCAGGGTTTCTGTCAACATACTTGTTGGCCTTGATCTTGAATGTGGCTCAATGGACAACTCCCTCCATACTCGCCCAGAACAACGTATTTTCGGGTCCGCAGCCAGGAGAATTTACCACTCCTTTCAATACCGTTGAACTCAGAGGAGAAAGCCAGGGCTCAGCTGTAGATCCTGTGCATGTGAACCGAGGTAAACCCACGGCGCTGGTGTTCGTACACGGGATCGAACGCTCCATGGTGCCGTTGATGAGAGTGATTGACACCTTTGGTTCTGAACACGAGGACAAAATCATCACCAATTGGGTTTTTCTTTCAGATGACCCCGTCACAAGCCGTCAGCGTTTACCGCAGGTGGGACGATCCATTAAAATTCAAGGACGAATGTTATTGTCCTCGGACGGCATTGAGGGACCCGGGAATTACGGTCTCAACAAGGACTGTCTGCTGACAATCCTCACCGCCAAAGACAACAAAGTCACTGCCAATTTCGCCTTGATTCAACCGGGCATTGCAGATGCGAAAGAAGTCGTCGCAGCCCTTTCTAGCCTGATCGGATTGGAAGTGCCTCCAAGTGTCGAATCCCTCACCCCCAAGATGCGCATGGCGAATGGAAGAAAGATGCGCAAAGGTGAAAATGCAAGGGTGCAGAAACGCGGACAGAACATGCAGAAGGGAAAAGCCCGTAATGAGGGAAGAAAACTTCCTGGTGCGGCTCCTACGGACAGCCAATTGGTTGGATACTTGCGACAATTCATTCAAAAGAGCAATTCCAATGAACAGGTGGACGAGGTTTTGAATCAGGTCAGATCTTACATTAAAGACAACGAGAACTTAATCAAACAGGCCGTGAACGGTTGGACTCGGGTACTTCATGTCAAATATGGAACTGATTATGCCCAGGCTGAAGGAGATTCATTTGTGAACGAATTAAGAAAACAACTCAAGGTTGATTAGCATCCCATCCTATTGAATTCGCTCCCTCTGTGAAAACATCAACCTTAACCAACGTGAGAACACTAGGAATGAATATGGTCTGGACGCTGCGATGGTTGATAATCACAGGAACACTATTCAATGGCATCCATCTGTCCTCGGATAATGCTTCACCCCACTTTGCAACTGAAATTGTCCCGATCCTTACTAAAGCCGGATGCAACTCGGGAGCCTGCCATGGAGCAGCGACAGGGAAAGGAAGTTTTAAACTGAGTTTGTTTGCAGAGAATGCTGTTGCTGATTTCGAAGCTATTTCAAGAGATCGTTTTTCAAGGCGATTGAATTTGGATCATCCAGAAAACAGCCTCATCCTGAAGAAGGCATCCAAGCAAATAGAGCACGAGGGTGGCAGGCGAATCAGACGAAGTTCACGAGATTTTGAAACGCTTAAAAAGTGGATCATCGCTGGTGCACCCAAAGGTGATCCGGGCATCCAATGCGTAGGGCTTGAAGTTTCACCTGAGGAAATCAAGGCGCAAAAAAAAGGCGACACGCTTCCAATCTCTGTGAAAGCCCTGATGGCAGACGGCACAAAAAAAGACGTCACTAGGTGGTGTGTATTTGAATCAATGGATGATGGCGTGGCAGATGTCACGGGAGATGGTGAGGTGGTTTTTCAAAACCATGGAGTGACTTCAGTGATGATTCGTTTTGGTGCCTTGACCAGCTCTGCACGCATCGGACTTCCCTATCCAAAATTGAGCCACCCAAATCCATTCATCCCTTCACATCCTGTAGATCAAGTGCTGCTCAAAGAATGGAACAAGTGGAACCTGAACCCGGTCGACGAAGCAAAACTTCATTCAAAAATCCGGCGCTTGTTTCTGGATTTAACCGGACAATTACCTTCTGCTGACGAAGCAAAACATTGGGCTCCCATTTTAATTACGGAAGGAGGTTACCATAATCTGGTGAAGCATCTCCTATCCACACCACCCTTCGCAGACTACTGGAGTTTGAAGTTTGCCGATTGGCTGTTGATCGACTCCAAAAAACTGGGCAAGGAGGCCGGCGAGGTTTATTACGAATGGATACGGAATCAGATCCTGCACAACCGCTCCATGTTGAGCCTGGCGCGCTCACTTCTGGAAACACGAGGTTCCTTCCTTGAGGACGCTCCATCCAACTTTCACCGCAAGACCAATGATCCCCGCGACATGGCGGAGTATGTCGGTCAAACAATATTGGGCGCTCGCATTGCCTGTGCTCGGTGTCACAATCATCCGGTAGATCGCTGGACCTTGACCGATTACCATGATTTCGCGGCCATCTTCTCGAAGACGGGATTGGAGAATGGCAAAGTTGTTTACAAAGATCTAGGTGAGGTGCCTCATCCAAAAACCGGGCAAGCCAGCGTTCCAAGACCTTTGGGTGTTACTGATATTTCTAACTCAACCGAAACATCAGACCCATTGAAAACACTCGGACATTGGTTGGAAACTCAGGGTCAAGATCGTTTTGCCCGAGCGTTTTCCAATCGAATCTGGAAACAACTTTTTGGCCGCGGTGTGGTGGAACCTGTCGATGATTTACGATCCACCAATCCTCCTTTGATTCCAAATCTTCTCGACACCATCGCCTCCCATTGGAGCGTCAGGAATTACCGTTTTCATGATTTGATTGAACTCCTCGTCACCTCACGCGCATATCAGCAATTGGCGAGTTTCGAAGCTGTTGAAGGCAGCCCGAAAGGGTTCTTCAATGCGATGGTTCCCCGCGAGTTAGATGGGCGTGTGCTGGTAGACGCCATCCGTGAAGTCACGGATCAATCGGGTTTTCTGAACGATACTCTGAGCGGTAGCGCAATCACATCCTGGGATCATCGCATGGAATCATTTGCATTGGATACTCTGGGAAGGTGTCAGCGTGATGCACCTTGTGAAGATTCGGGCACCTCGGGAGGAGGGCTTTCCAAATCACTTTACCTGTTCAATGACCCTGAACTGCAGACAGTGCTCGATGCAAGCGCAGCTGAAACGCTTCAATCACCAGACTGGCATCCCAGAACCTCGATCAAGGAGCTCTACTGGAAAGCTTATTCCCGCCTCCCCACATCCGATGAAATGCACTATTGGAATCAGGCCATTGATGGTTCGGACGCAAAACAAGAGCTGCTTTCTGATATGATGTGGGCGATATTGAACAGCCGCGAATTCATCTGGAATCACTGAACTTTTATTTTCGACCCTATCATGAAACAACAATCCCCTTTCTTTCGCTGTGATGGCATCAATCGACGCGACTTTTTACATGCTGGTTTGATGACTGGGCTCGGGTTGAACATGGCAGACCTGATGCGAAGCAGGGCACTCGCATCCGAGAGCAAGGAACCGAAGCCGGCAAAAGCTAAATCATGCATCCTCATTTGGCTGGACGGTGGGCCAAGTCATCTGGAGACATTCGATCTCAAACCCGATGCGCCTGTCGAAATTCGTGGTGAATTCAAGCCTATCAAAACAGATGTTCCAGGAATAGAGATCAGCGAGCACCTGCCCAGAACCGCGAGGGTCATGAAACACGTGGCACTGGTCCGATCTTTGACCCATGCCTTTGGAAACCACAACACTGGCAGCCATTACCTGTTGACAGGTAACAAACCCTCGCCGGTGATCGAATACCCCAGCATGGGAAGTATCTACGCGCAACAAGCTGGAGCAGGAAAAGTATTGCCACCTTATGTCGCGGTACCCGAAGGCGTCACCTATTCAGGCTCAGGTTTTCTTCCTGCAACCTATCAGCCGTTTTCACTCGGAGGAGATCCATCGAAACCCGATTTTCGCGTTCGCAATCTCAATCCTCCCGTCAGCCTGAGTTTTGAGCGCGTGGAGCGTCGTCGGGAAATGCAGCAGTTTTTGGACGAGGTGAAACGTTCGACTGAGGAGCGCCCCATTCACACACCCGTGGACACCTATTATGAACAAGCCTATGCGTTGTTGACTTCCCCCGAATCGCAGGCAGCGTTCGATTTGTCCAAAGAACCATCCAATGTACGCGAACACTATGGCCGCAGCCGCGTTGGCACGGGTTGCCTGATGGCACGCCGCATGGTGGAGCACGGCGTGGGATTTGTCACTGTAGTGGATAAGGGTTGGGACATGCATCAACAAATTTTCAAGAACATGCCTGACGCAAAGTTCAGAGGCAGTGGCAAATTGCCCGCGCTCGACCAAGCTTATTCGGGCTTGATTGCCGACTTGGCTGAACGCGGATTGCTGGATTCAACTTTAGTCATGTTGATGGGTGAATTTGGAAGAACACCCAAGATCAACGATCGCGCCGGTCGCGATCATTGGCCAAGGGCCGGTTTTGTCTGCCTGGCAGGAGGGGGCGTCAGAGGAGGGCAAGTCATTGGCTCGACAGATCCCTTCGGAGAATCACCAAACGAACAGCCCGTCACACCGGAGGATCTTGCCGCCAGCACGCTGTCGCTGATGGGCATCCAGCCTGACGATGCCTATCAGGCCCCAAATGGGAGGCCCATCCAATGGGTCAAAGGTGGAAGCATCATCAAAGGATTATCGTGATATGTCATCTTTTGATAAGAATGTCCTTGATCACAGGCTTTCTGATGACACTCCACAATCACGCAGCTACTCCGGTCAGTTGCATCGAGTTTCATCCTACTGAACCCATTGCCATTTGGAATGGGAACCAATACATCGTTGTCCATTCCACTCAATCGAACAGCTCCAAGGATAACATCCCAGTGCCCATGCATAGGATACGAGACGTAAGCTTCGATCCTCAAGGCCATTGGTTGGCAGTAGCTGGTGGCTCCCCTGCTGAACAAGGCGATCTCGTGATCATCAATTGGAATAACAAGGAACCGGAATTACACCTTCAATTTGAAAATGAATGGGTGACGACCGTTGGTTTTTCTTCCGATGGGAAACAATTGGTCATGGGTTCAGGGGATTCAAATATCTCTGTATATCGAATCCAGACAGAGCCATTCAAGCTCGTTCAAACGCACACTTTTGATGGACACGCAGGTTCTGTGATGGACACCATCTTTGATCGATCTGGTGATTGGTTGATTTCGACAGGCTCAGATCGATCTGTCAAAGTATGGAACGTCCGAGAAAACATATTGCACCGAACCTTTGCTCATCATACCGGGGTCGTGTTCGCCGCAGACCTTCGCCCCGTTGCAACTGATCAGAGCACATTGCCATTCTATGTGGCAACGGCATCAGCTGACCAGACAGTAAGGATATGGCAGCCGGAGATTGGGCGCATGGTAAGGATCGTGCGCAACCACGAAACTGATTTATTTACCGTGGCTTATCATCCGTCCGGCAATTGGCTTGCCTCTGGTGGAGAGGACGGCACGGTTCGATATATCGACGCTCAGACGGACAAAATCCTTCAGGAGAAAAAAGCGCATGATGATTGGATCTATGCACTCGCGTTTTCACCCGATGGGACATTCATGGCCAGCGGAGATTGGTCAGGTAAAGTCGTTTTCCAGCGGGTCAATGAAAAGGGCACCGATTAAAAAAGGGGTGTTCCTCAGAGCACAAGCACATTTACCCAGCAAACTCTTCCTGTTCCTCTCCGAGACGAATCATTTCCTCTGACAATTGATTCGCCAAAGCATCGCGCTGATCCGCAGTTATGTTGCGATCCACATAGACAGGCTCTCCCATATGAACGACACATTTGGCAAAAGGCATGGGTATCTGAAAAGCGTCCCAGGTGTTGAGCGTCCATTTCATGGACAAAACGTAGGAAACCGGAATCACAGGCTTTCCAGTCAGTTGAGCCAAACTGATCACTCCACTTTGCATTTTGTATTTGGGCCCCCTGGGTCCATCCGGTGTCAACGAAAGATCGTAACCTTTTCGAAGCAGGGTAATCAGTTCCTTCATGGCCTGTGATCCACGCCGGCTGGAAGAACCGCGCACAGCGTGCACTCCGTATGATTGGAGGATCACTGATAAAAAGGCCCCGTCATTGCTGGCACTTGCCAGCGCAGCTAAGCGTCTATCAGGATAACCCTTTGACAGATACCTCGTGAATACATTCAGACACAAGGCCAATCGATTATGCCAGATACAAAAAATTGCCGGAGATAAATCTTTGGCTGATGCAGGGTCATTGAAGCTGAACCGAATGGTCGAGGATAATCCCTTGATGAGAAAACTAGCCACCTTGCCAAGCACCACATCTTGAACTTTGGGTTGTTGTGGCGGACGCTTGTTCTTGGGGATGGATGAAGGTTCTTGCATGCTTTATTGAAGAACGCAGTTGGTTTTACTGCTGGAGACCCGCACGGACTAGGCGATCCAATTCCACATCATCACCAAGCACCGCCTGTGCCGCCTTGATGCGCTTCAATGCTTCCTGCTGCTTGTAACCCAATGAGATGAGAGCGGCAACCGCATCGCTTACCTTTTCTTCTCCAGTGCTGGCACCACGCTCCTCACTTTTCGCTTCCCAATCCCCTGCTTTGCCGACTTTGTCTTTGAGTTCGACAATGATCCGTTCTGCAGTTTTCTTACCTAATCCGGGGATACGGGACAAAGCTTTGGTGTCATTGTTGGCCACCGCGCCTCGAAACATGGTGGGAGTCATTCCGCTCAGAAGGCTCATGGCAATCTTGGGGCCGATACCGCTGACCGTCTGTACCAGGAGACGAAACAACTCGCGCTCGTTCTGCGACATGAAACCATAAAGGATGTGCGCATCTTCACGAATGGCGAGGTGCGTCAGAATGGTAAAAGACTTGCCAGGCTCAGGAAGACGATCATAGGAGGAGACGGGTATCTGAATATGGTAACCGACGCCATTCACATCCATGATGACGTAAGTGGGTTGAGCTTCTACCAGTTTACCTTGCAAATAGGCGATCATAAATCATTCAACATTCAGGGCGTTCAAATCTGTTTCGGCAAAGTGCCAATGCGACGTCGACTTTCCTGTGAAAAAGCAAGCGCCAGAGCAAGAGCATCGGCGGCGTCGGCCTGTGGCACTTCCTCGAGTTTCAACATGCGTTGAACCATTTTTGCAACCGCAATTTTTTGAGCATTTCCATAACCCACAATCGCTAGTTTCACCTTGCGTGGCGCCAGTTCAAAGATATCCAAACCAAAACTAGCGGCCGCCACCATGGCCGCACCACGAGCTTCCCCCATCACCAATGCGGTGCGGTAGTTTTGAGCATAGAACAAACCTTCAATCGCACAGGCGGTGGGTTGATGTTTCAATATAACCTCACGCAGCGATTCATGTATGTGAGCCAGACAGCGGCTGACTTTCCAGGAAGTCGGACACTTGATGGTTCCATGATTCAGCGCTTCCGCTTGTTCGCTTACCTGCTGAATCACCCCGTAACCGGTCCCCCGCAGAGAGGGATCAATGCCGATGATGATCTGATGTTTGCGGGCCGCGGAAGACTGACTGGCATCATCTTCTTTGGATGATTTACCAGCAACACGCTTGACCAATTGATCAAATTGTTTCGCACTGACCGCCATTCAGGAGTCGAGATATTTGAAGATGTCGCGATAAAACTCGGCGTGGCTTTCCCAAGTCTGTGCGGTGATGAAAGGACCGTCAACGACGCTTTGCTTGTTCACCCACTGACCACCGGCCAGCTCAACCTCAAGACGCACATTGCAATAACATGTCATCTTGCGCCCCTCACACAAACCTGCCGCAATAAGTACTTGAATGCCATGGCAAATGGCAAACAATCCTTTACCGTCTGTATGAAATTGTTTGACTAGTTTGACGAGGGATTTGTGATGTCTCAAAAACTCGGGTGCGCGACCACCAATCAATACCATCGCTGTATAGTCTTTGGCTTTGACCTTGGAGATTGCGATGTCGGCGTTGATCAAATAGCCCGGTTTTTCAATGTAGGTGTTCCAGCCCGGAGCAAAATCATGAATCACACCATTCAGCGTCTTTTTTTTGGTAGCCGCAATGACGGGGATGAGTCCGGCTTCGCGAAATCGATAAACGGCATAGAGAATCTCAAAGGACTCACCGGAATCATCGGTAACAATAAGAATTTTTTCGCTCATCAATGATTAATATAACAGATATTCAGAATGCGTCTTGAGAAATGCGTGGTTCGGCTGCAGCTCATCTCCGGGCAAACCACCTGTTGAAGGTGTCCATGGTGGTTCGAGCTGCCGAATGTGAATCCGGTTTTGGAAATGCCTCTGCAGAAAGATAACCTTGATAATTTATCTGTCGCAGTGCGGCTGCGATATCTGCGTATTCCATCTGTCCGCTGCCTGCGGGCTGACGATGATTATCTACCAGATGCACGTGACCCAACCAGTCACCGTAGGTTCGCAACCCGTTTGCAATGGAGGCCTCTTCGATATTCATATGGAAGAGGTCGGCCAATACCTTGACATTTGGTGGCTGAACCTGATCAAGGAAAGCAACCGTTTCTTCGGCAGTGTTTAACAAATTACTCTCATAACGGTTTAACGGCTCATAGAAAACATTCGTCCCAAGAGATCGAGCGTGATTTCCCAGGTCATGCAATGCCTCGGCCAGCCACTGATGCGCCTGGTCTTTGGAAACTTCACCGCCGTGCCTCCCCTGCATGGAACCAATAATCACAGGAGCATTGAAACGTGCCGCCGCATCGAGCAAAGCAGTGATAAAGCCTTTTGCCTTGGTTCGAATGTCAGCATTTGGATGAGTCAAATGCCATTGATGCCTCACCCATCCACCACCAGTACCAACCGCGGCAATATCAAGATTCAATTCTTTGGGGATATCAGGAAACACATCCACCTTTAAGGCATCGGCATCAGGAGGGAATATTTCGACTGCGGGAAACCCCAGACTCCTAGCCCGTTCAGCATTTTTCAGCGGATCATGCCAGTAAACAAAAGGTCCGCCTGCCGCTTCTTTTACCAACGAAATGGTGACACAAGGTTTCATGGAAGACAGCATGTCACGACCCCAGCACAAAGGAAAAGAATTATGTGCCGAGATTGATGTTTTGCACAGGACTTTTGATCTCAGGGATTGCCAGAATGAGCCACAATATCGAAGCAATATGGAATATTTTTTCGCCAATCATGGCAAAAAAAAGTGTTTTATTGTTCCGGAGCCAGTGTGGGTTTGTTAAGTAAACCAGCATCTAGAGGCGAGCCATCCAGAGCATTCAAAAATGCAATCAAATCGGCTGCTTCCGACGAAGTCAGATTCAGTGCCTGAAGTGATTCTTCGCGATGCCCTATGGCAGGTGTATCAGCAAGCGTCGAATAAAAATCAATGACTTCGCGCAGATTTACAAACCTTCCGTCGTGCATGTAGGGCCCGGTACGAGCGACATTCCTTAATGTCGGTGTTTTGAATTCCCCCAGATTGTTGTCTTTTTCGGTGACATAATGAAGCGATCTGTTGGCTTGAAGCGAGGTATCATCACTGAAGAGCCCCTTTCCATTGAATGGATCACGTTTCAGCTTTTCAATGGCTGGGTAACGTCCCTGGTCCAATGGATTCCCTCCACGATCCAGACCAATGTTATGAAATTCATTGTCAGTGAAATGAGGACCTGAATGGCAGAGGATGCACTGACCGCGTCCTACAAACAGAACCAGACCTCGAATCGCCGCAGGCGAGAGTGCTTGCAGATCTTCATCATTCCCCGATCTCAAGCCATGGACAAATTGGTCAAACAATGAATCAGTGGAAATGAGTCTTCGCTGATAGGCCTCCATCGATTTGCCAATGTTGCTGAAAACGCGATTGATGACAGCCTGATCCTTTACACTTAGAGATTGCCACGCTTGATGCATCGTTTCTTCAGGACGTTCAGGAATGGGCCGAGCATCTTGAAATTCGATCTCAGAAGACAGCGGAGGAAATTCACCGAAAACAGATTGATAAAGATTCCGATAGACTTCAGTTTGGTTCACTTGCAGATAAACACGCAGACGGCTACCTCCCATTTCAAACGGATGTTCAATGGGGTTGAGTGCTTGTGACCAGAGCGTATCCTTACGGCCATCCCAGTAATGCCATCGTTGGTAGCCCACATTCCAAAGTGTTGGTGCATTCCGAGTCAGCAACTGCAGACCTTTGGATAACGGTTTACCATCCGTCCAATCATTGTCCGGCTGATGACAAGTGGCGCAGGCTACTTTCCCATTGATCGATAATCCTGTGTCAAAGAATAATGCTTGCCCCAACAAAGCCGCATCTTTGTTGTCTGCGTATTGGTTGGTAGGGTTGGGGGATAATGTTGGCAGAGGTGAGAGTTTGAGTATTTCAACCAGATTAGTTTCAGACAAAGTAATACCACCCACTGTCATCTCAGACAAATCGGAGGAGACGCCGGCGTCGTATGATTTGCCACATCCCGAGCAGAGGATAAGCACGAACCAAAGGATGACAAACGTTCTACTCATCGAACGCTAGAGTGTGAACGCAATGGTCGCTCGATCTGGGATACCATCCTCCATGACATCAATGTATAATTCCCATTCCCCGCCCATGTGAAAAAGCAACCCTTTCACTTCGTATTTTCCGGTGGTTACCTTTTGAATTTCTGGTGCCGTATTGATTCCGTGCCCATGGGAAGGCATGTCGGCATCGACCTTGATTGAAAGCCCCTCCGACAATGCAGCGCCATCTTTTCGCTGAAGGCTCAGGGTCATGTCAACATGTTCATTGCGAGGGATGGGGCTAGGATCGAAAACACAGGAAACAGCATAAGAAGCACTGACCGTTTCAGTTTCCAGTGGGATGGCGATAGTTTGAGTCGATTGAACCCCAACACCACAAGCTGTTAAAACAAGAAGGGCAATTGCTGATATGCTACTAACGTTCCATTTCATATTGGTCTCTTTTTGAAGATAAACACCATTCCACCGAAAATCAATACAAGCACGATCCAGATAAATCTGCTAATAATGCTGGATGGCTCAACAGAATTATCGGAATTCTGCGTGATTATCGCTTTTGGTGACTGGGCGACGGGAACCGGCAGGTCAGGTCCTCTCTCTAAATACCGCACTGCTATAAAATTACCTCCTGTCAAAGCTTTCTTTGAAACGTGAAAACTTTGTTTGCTGCCTGCAGGAAGAATAGGAATATTAACGTCATTAACATCAAGAGCATCAGCTTCACAAAAAGCAAGACTGCTGTTGTTAGCGTTTTTGTCCGGCATGTTAGTGATCGGTTTATCTGCCTGTTTAAATCGATATCGCACCACATTGCTGGGTACTTTCCATTGAACCGTTAGACCATTTTCAGAATCGGTTTCAATCTCAACAGGCAACCAGCGCCATATGTGTTGGCGCTGTATATGATCGACCAACCCATCAATGGCATTGCACTCAATTTGCCTGATTTCATTCTCTGTTAACCATTTTCTGCCTTGGTTCAGGAGTGCTTTGTCGCCAGTCAGACGATAGCCTTCAGCAAAGAGTATGTCGTTCGGGTGCCGATGACGATGGACATGCACAAGCCTTTCAAGTCGATCAAGCCACTGATCACTTTGTTTTTCTTCCAGTCCGCCCTGATAAATCACCTTGGCGATCAAACGAAAAAAGAACACTTCAACAGGGGTTGCATTGTCTGCATCCTTCCAGGCTTGGCAACGCTGCTCAAGCAATGACACCACTTTGTCTCTTTTTTCGATGGAGCTTTCCAACAAGTAAGCATCCCATAAATCAATAACGGTATTGGGCACGCTATAACCATCAACCGGGTCAATGACTGAAACTCTCTTCAAAAACAGATCACGTAGGAAAGGATCTCCCGTCATGAAGTGCCATGTGCTGTAGAGGCTTGCATTGATGAAAGGATTGTTGATCTTTTCGTTCAACTCTTGTGAAACCTTGGCAGGACTGATGGTTCCGGCCAATCTTGACACCCATAAATCCATGGCAGCCGTAATGGAGGGTTTGGGTAAAATCTTTTGGCTCAATAAATTGTATGCGTATTTTGCTGCTACTTCTCGCGGAATACTCACGGCTTCTGTTTCCAAGAGAGCGCTCTCTGCCGATTTTGGAACGAACATTTCAAGACTGCGAGTGTCATTGTAGGTGTGGTTGGAAATTGCCACTCCGATATGAGGAGCCAGCATGGTGTTACTGTGTTTGTTATACGCAAAATCGACTTCATGCCACACACGCGACAAAACAATTTGATCAGGCAAAGTTGAACTCCTTTTATCATTCAAGACTTGAGATGTTTTGATAAGGATGCTGTTTTGCTCCGATGCGAAATGAAACAAATCTGCGGGAGTATCATTTTCTGATTTGGACAGCCAGGATGGATCTCGCCGCGTTTGTAGTCGTTTTAAATCAACAAAAGAATGATCACTCAAACCGGCCGCTGACTGATTGGAAGAAGGTAGTCTTATGATTGCTGAATCAATGCTAACCCCGTGCTGACCTTTGAAAACGCGACACCGCCTGGTAAATTCGTAAAAAGTCCCTTCATGGTCGTATGCTTCGATGACTGCCACGGTTGCCGTGACTGGACCATTGTTTTCGAGTATGACTTTTCTCGATTGTAGCGTCCCAAGGCTTTTATCGGCATGCGACAACTGGATTGAGAAATCTGGTGTCTCCTCTCTCTCTACGGACTCAAGCACAAGGAGCAAATCATCACCTTGTTTGACTCTGAAGGAACATTTGCCAGTATTCAGCAAAAATCCATCGGGCAATTTGCTCGCGATATTTGGTGACTCTCTGGTCTGCTGGCCAGTAGTCAAATGAACAACAGCACGATCCGCCGACGGTTGAACATTGACAACAGCCTCTACCATCAGCCATCGAACGGAACCGTTCGGCCAATAGCTCAGGGGTCGAAACTGAAAGGAGTCTGCTCCCGCAAGAATCAAATTTTCGAGATTGATCGGTTCATCGTAGGAGGGCAATGGAACACCGAAAACCGCGGGAGCTTTTTCGGCTTTAAATGGACCATCATTGTAAATGGCCAAATGGACCATGATATCATGCCCCGCCAATGCTTGACTCACAAAACAAGCATTGAATATTACAAGATTGAAGAAAGCAATTCGAAGCTTCCCTTTCATTCGGCACATCAGACCCGGTGTAAACTTCTTTTGCAAAAGAATACAACCTCCTAGGAAAAAGGCCCTAACGCCTTTGTCTTGGCACAGGCCTCAGTTCGGGAGGAGTGGCAAAGTTGATCCCACGGCCATTGTCGAAAATTTCGTACATTCGAGCACCTTGGAGATTCTCAACATGGCCGTCAGCATAAAGGTAATTTGCGCGCCCTGTTGTTTTATCGGCATTCTTCTGGCTGCTTCCGTGGCGATCAGGTTGGATATCATCAATCACATCCCGCCAAGTCGGCCATCCAGCACGTGAATGCGTATGGTCATGAAGCACATCCATTTGTTGCTCTTCAGCAATTTCAAATACGATGATGGTCTCGGTCGGAAATTGAAGACGATCCAAGAGATGACCGTGATCGGGCGGGCGGGCTGCCGGGAACCCTGCAATGGGGCCAGGCTGTGTTGTCCAGTCATTGATGGGATAACTCGTCCCATTTTTCGAGATACGCTCCAGGGATTTTTTGTCACTGGGACAGGCTCGCACTTCATCACTGTTACCTACATAGGGCAAAATTGAGCGAATCCATAACTTATTGGCATCGTCATGAAACATATTACTCAGAGGCATATGGCCTTCATTATCATCAGCATACATGATCGTAGCAATGCCAATTTGTCTCATGTTGGATGTGCATTTCACTTGTTTGGCTTTTTCTTTGGCCTGTGAAAGAGCGGGAAGCAACATACCCGCCAGAATGGCAATGATGGCGATGACAACCAACAACTCGATTAGAGTGAATGCGGAACTTTGAAGTTTACGTGTGTGCATATCTGTAATGAACAGTGGCGACCCTACCGTGACGAGGCATAGATCTGATTTAGGGTTTTATAAATACAAACAGAAATACCCGTATCAATCAAGTCAAATTGCTTCTTATGATTCTTTCAAGGGGATTGTTCATTTCAGATTACATCAATATGGACGATGATCCGGTATTGATGAAAAATGCAGCAACAGATTCAACCCGCACGCGCACAATCACGTGCATCAGAAGTTATATTCACGGGAATGGATTTATTGCTAAAAAGCCAACCCCATGAGACTCTGATTTCGACATGATGAAAAGAATTCACTTGTTCGCAAAGTCTATAAAACTATCATTTGGACAACCATGAGCAAACATTCGACTAGCCATCGCAAACCACCGATTACAAGTCACTTTGCAGGTAACCAATGCATGCAAGTAGCCTTGACCTTTTTGAGTATGACGGTAATGGCTTTCAACCTGTGGGCTGGCGACAAACCTAATTTTCTGTTTATCATTGCGGATGATTGCACATATACCGACCTGGAGATATACGGTGGTCAGGCAAAGACACCTCACCTGAATAGGCTGGCCAAGGAAGGCATGATGTTTTCGAAGTGCTTTCAGGCAGCACCCATGTGTTCTCCTACGCGCCACTGTCTGTATACCGGGATCTATCCCGTCAAATCCGGAGCTCATCCAAACCACACTTTTGTAAAACCTGGAACAAAAAGTATCGCCCATTATTTGAAAGCTGCCGGTTATCGAGTCGCCTTGAGCGGAAAATCTCACATCAATCCGCCAGCATCATTTCCCTTTGAATATTCCAATGCAAAAGGCAAAGAAGGCGGTGCAGGTAATCCGAACATGGAGGCACTCGATTCTCTATTTAAGCAGGCTGCGCAGACAACCCAACCGGTAGCAGCGTTTGTTTGCTCCAATGAACCTCATACTCCTTATGACAAGGGGAATCCTTCCGCTTACCCAATCGATCAGCTTCAACTACCGCCTCACTACGTAGATACATTGGAAACGCGCACGGAGTTTTCGAAGTATCTCGCCGAGATTACTTATTTTGATAAACAAGTGGGCCAGTGCCTGCGCCTGCTTAAAAAGCATGGTCTGGAAAAAAACACTTTGGTCATGGTCGTGAGTGAACAAGGCAACGCTTTCCCATTCGCCAAATGGACGTGCTATGACAAGGGTCTGCAAAGTGGCATGATTGTTCGTTGGCCGGGAAAAGTAAAACCTGACAGTCAATCGAATGCCATAGTGGAATATGTGGATGTCGTTCCAACATTCATCCAGGCCGCTGGTTTAGAATTCCCCCCGCATCTTGAGGGACAATCGTTTATTCCCGTTCTGAGAGGCTGGACCAAGGCACATAAACAATACAGCTTCGGCCTTCAAACCACACGGGGTATTAATCACGGGTCTGAATGCTATGGCATACGGACCGTCAGGTCTGATCGTTTTCGCTACATCAGGAATTTAAGCTCTGAAATCTCCTTTCAAAATACCATGATGCGAAGTGATTGGTGGAAATCATGGCAACGAAAGGCAGACAACGGTAATGATCACGCACGTCAAATGGTGCTTCGATTTCAGAAGCGCCCAACTGAAGAACTTTATGATTCTCTAAATGATCCGTGGAATTTGAATAACCTGGCCAATCAACTGGAGTTTCAGGATCAGAAAAAACAACTTTCAGCTACTTTGGATGCATGGATGAACGACCAGGGTGATCTGGGGCAGGCAACAGAATTTTCTGCCAAGGAACGTCAGTGGCGAAACAGAAAGCGATAAGGCTTCCAATGCCATGCCCCGATGGACAGCGGGATACTTGTAATCATCGTGCGATGATGAACAGAGGAGTTCAGAGCACGCGCACTTGCCTTGAATGTTCACTGTTTCATTCACTTTCAACAAGTTGCCTGTGTGCCGTTGCCTTTCAGTGGCTCTATTCACAATCCAAATTCGGTGAGTGATATTCTTTGAAATACGAGATCAGCGACGGAGGACTCGTAAAGAATTCCGAGCGTCTTTTCATCTATCATGACCAGAGAACTGTAGGCCCCACCCTGCTCATCGAGCAGCACCTGTCGATTGGAAGGCCATGTTCTGCCGTCATCAAGACTTACCCTGACAGTCATTCGCTCGCGCCTGGTCTTGCTGTTCGGATTCGAAAAAAACAGGACCCGTTTGCCGCCTGTAAGCGTGTGCGAAATCAAACTGGCCATACAGACTGGCTCAGGTAAGGCAACATGGTCGGATACGTGCCTGGCCCACGTTTGCCCCAGATCACGAGTCACGCTGACTGCCCTACCATTCGTATCAGACTTGTCTTTTCGGTTTCGATTATCGCGCATATTCAACATGAGTGAACCATCGGATAATTCCGCAACTGCACATTCAGTAGTATTCGATCGAGCATGACTCCCAAGTGTCCAGGATTTCCCATGATCACGGCTCCACATAAGATTTGAAAATGGCAAGCCCTCAGCATCTCGACCTTGCGTTGGCATGACAAGGGTCCCATCACGCATGGTTATCCCGTTTCCTGGAGCAGGAGCGAATAAGTACCATTCCGAATTTTTCAAACGTGTTGTCCAGTTCTTGGGTCGGGTCCACGTGATTCCATCATCCGTTGAACGGACCATGATGAACTGAGTCGATTGAGTAATGTCGTGACCTGGTTCCGAGCCTTTGCCTCTCCACTGATGAGTCCCAGGCTTGCCGTGAGTCCACAGGGCTGCGACAAAGATTTCTCCTGTTTGACGATCGACAAGTATGTTGGGGTCCGAGCAGCCATTCTGATCCTCACCCAGTCCTCCAAAAGAACCCATGTCCATGATAGGTCGCGGAGCTTCCCAAGTTTTGCCTCCATCCGTGGATCGAGACAAGCCGATGTCCATGTGCCCCTGCAAGTCACGACGACTGTTGTAACGCATGTCGTATACTGCGAGTAAGGCTCCGTTGAGGGTCCGCGTGATCCCGGGTATCCTGAAGGTATGACAATTCACTTCACCTTGCTTGTGAATGATGACCATTGATCGCTCGCCTCCAAGCAAGCCAAGTGGCAAAATAAGTAGAACGAACAGATATTTCCTGAAATGCTGCATATTGAATTTGACGGTTAAGATGATAATGGTCAAATCTATGGGGAAAGAACGTCCTGTTACCAAACAAAACGAGTATTTGTTAGTCCACCATCCTGCAGGATAGCAGGCAATATGTTGCGCAGAAGGAAGGATGGATTTTCTTAATGAGTGACCATTTGAAAGGTAGAATATGCCTTGGCAAAACAATTGAACGACACAACCTCTGGATACGCTGTGGCCACCATTTAAAAAACAATCCACCTCCTTGAACTATACAAGTCCTCAAAATACCGAACCAAAAATCAACTCCATTGAATACAATATGAGACTCAACCCATTTCACATCGCTATTCCCGTCAGAGACATTCCTGAAAGCCGTAGGTTTTATGCCAATGTCCTTGGATGTCCCGAAGGCCGGAGCGAACAATCGTGGGTTGATTTCAACTTATTTGGTCACCAGTTTGTGTGTCATTTGAATCCAGATATTGGAAAAGACGGAAAGGTTGAATCCCATTATAATCCGGTCGATGGACATGGTGTGCCAATACCCCATTACGGTGTTGTGCTTGAGATGGAACAATGGGAGAACCTTGCCACCAAACTCAAGCAACACAAAATTGATTTCATCATTGAACCCTATGTCCGCTTCAAGGGGCAAACTGGGGAACAGGCCACCATGTTTTTTCTGGATCCGTCAGGAAATGCATTGGAGTTTAAAGCGTTCAAAGATATGTCGCAGTTGTTCGCAGTCTAGCTCAATTTAATTTTTCACTTCATTGATTTCAATTGATTTATCAAAATTGAACTGTAGAAGTTTATTATCCCATTCTAAGCAAATAACAAAAAACGCATTACTGAAAATCAGTTTTAGCCAGAGTAAGGAATAGTTATTTTACAGACATGAAATGGACATGTAGCTCATGTAGCGAAGAAATTGAAAAGGATTTTGATTCCTGCTGGAGTTGTGGAACAGGAAAAGACGGTAGTGAACCTCCTGCGAACTGGGTAAAAGAACATCCTCATTCCTATCCACCCATGCCTGATATAGCATGCTCAACAACACCTCAGATACCTGGGCGAACGGTTGATGTGTCAAGAGGACTAGTTTGTGGCGAAGCTATTATGGGTGCCAATATTCTAAGGGACCTTGTTGCAGGTATCACTGATATTGTGGGTGGCCGGTCCGGTGCATATGAGGGAAAACTTCGCGAAGGCCGGGCGATAGCGATTAGAGAGATGATGCAGGAGGCAGAGAATCTTGGAGCACATGCCGTTGTTGGTGTTGATATTGATTATGAAACGGTTGCCGAAACAATGCTTATGGTGAGTGCATCAGGTACCGCGGTATTACTCAAACCAGCAAACAGCATTAAGAACGCTTTGAATAAAAAAAGGTGGTGATCATGGGAATCCTCATTTTCACATAAAACATCAAGCATGAAAATTGATACAGCAACGTTTTGGGGTAAGGACGCCGTAAAAAACATGAATCGGGAAGCATTTCCAGAGACTGAAAATAAACTTACAGCTGATGTCGCATTGGGTTCGCTCAGTGATCGAGTCGTTTCTCTCGTTACCGAAAAAGGCTGTGGTATTGCTAACTATGTTGCTTTCCATGGATCGTCCAACAGGTGCAGGCGTTGAGTAATATTTTAAATGGTGAAATCATGATTCGCCCTCTCATACTAATAAGTTTGACGTTCATATTGACGAGCCAACATGCATGTCATGCAGACCCTGGATCTTTTTTAAAAAAAGAGAATCGTTGGTTTACAGGAGAGGAAGCCCTGGCAATCGCAAAAAATATCCTATCCTTTCAATCAGACCTTGGAGGTTGGCCAAAAAATATTTCCACAACCGAGGGCCCTTATGAAGGTGACCGTAAGAATCTGAAACCAACCTACGACAACGGTGCCACGACAGATGAACTGCGTTTTCTGGCTCGTATGTTCAATGCGACAAGGAAACCAATTTTCAAAGCAGCGTTTGACCATGGCTTAAGCTACATCCTCAAAGGCCAATACTCCAATGGCGGATGGCCCCAGTTTCACCCGCCGGGAAAAGGCTACCATCGCCATATAACTTTTAATGACAATGCAATGGTTCGAATTCTGGAATTCTTGCGTGAGGTTCACACCAAAGAAACCTATCAATTTGTGAGCAAAGAACATCAGACACAATCAAGGAATGCTTTTGAGAAGGGGATTAGCTGTATTCTGAAGTGTCAGATTCAATTGAATGGCAGACGGACTGCGTGGTGCGCACAGCATGATGAAAAAGACTTCCGTCCACAATCGGGTCGAAGCTATGAATTGATATCGTTGAGCGGATCTGAATCTGTGGGTATCACCCGGCTTCTGATCAGTATCAAGTCACCATCACCTGAAATGGTCGATGCGATTGAATCAGCCATTGATTGGTTTGAATCAACGAAATTGACAGGAATTCGTTTACTCAATCTGGATGATCCCAAATCACCCAGAGGACGCGACAGGATCGTTGTCAATGAAAAGAACGCCCCTCCTCTGTGGGCACGTTTCTATTCCCTGGAATCATCACGACCAATGTTTGTCGATCGAGATGGTATACCAAAGGATCATTTGGCTGACATCGGTTATGAAAGACGCAATGGCTATGCCTGGTATGGCACATGGCCGCAGCGATTGATTGAACACGAGTATCCTGCATGGAAAAAACGAAGACAGAAAAATTAAGGGTATCTTTCTTGTGAACCTGCCTAGACCAATTTTCATCCTCATCCTGACCTTAGGTCTTGCTCCAATCAATCCAGTCACAGGAAAGGAATCCAATTCACCCAACATCGTATTCATGTTTGCGGATGATCTGGTTTATGCGGATTTGAGCTGCTACGGGCAACCCTATGCAAAGAAACCCTATCTTGATCGTTTGGAAGCCAGCAAAGGCCAGCCATTTTACCTCAACATATGGGGCCACAGCACACATTTAAAGAGTGTGTAAGCATTGGAGGCGATCTTGATGCCTCCATGCGTCAATACCTTGCTGATGTATATGACTTGGATTTAAACGTGGGGCGTGTGCTCGACACAATCGATGAACTTGGAATACGAGATAATGCCATTGTCGTGTTTTCCAGTGATCATGGTCCAGCACCTGTTGTTGCAGGCAAGAAGAGTGCCCGGACATATTCAAATAACATGCTCGGTTACGCAGGCACATTACATGGCGGAAAACATGAACAATATGAAGGTGGTATTCGGGTCCCATTCATCATCCGCTAGCCTGATCATGTTCCGTCATAAAAGTGAAATCAAACACCTTGATCAGCTGGTCCCGGTCGTCCATCGTCAGCACCCGACGTAATGCAAAGGTTGCGAGATATTCCAAAAACGCAAAAACCCATTTTAAATTAATTTCTCTTTCTCAGCAGTCAGATCATCCGATTTGTCATTTTATTTATCAAGGGGGCGAAATGATTCGCCTTTCAAATAAACGACTTGAAAACACTTCATCCTGTTTACCGTCTTTTAAGAAAGACTTCAGTTTGAAATTTCTCTTCTACCAAACGCTTGATCGTTTGTCTGCGCTGATTGTCTATGCTACATTCGGCCCCATTTGATTCCATGTAATTTAGCACCGGTCTCTCTCATCGATTCTGACCACGCAGATTGCCTGTCTGGAATAGTTTGATCTGGAATTTGAATGGATCCCTGGATCAACAGCCCTTTGCGGGTTCTACGTTGGGCAGCTCCTGCAATTTTGAATCCATTTAACAATATGTCATTCTCCTCGGCACCCAGAAAACACTGCCCTGGCCCGGTGGGAATGGCTTGATTGGCCAGCTTGGATGGAATGCTCAGGTCATTCAAAGCCTGATTTACCCAGCGGTGAATCCGGCAATAACTTTCGCAGGCTTTTAACCGATACCATTCATGATGATCGGGGATGGCAACACTGTAGGTCCAATCCGCCACATGGGAAACCAATCCGCCCTCCCGTAGGACGGCGAACCAGAGGTCGAACAGGTGTCCATGAGGCGATGTCTTCATAGGCTTGAAAATATCCGAATGACACAGCTTCCCTGTCCCAGGAATAAAAGCGCATGATGGGCCGTCCTGTCTGACCCACCCATTGGAGCAGGCATTCATCCGTCCCCATGTTGATCCACGGCGTATCTGGTTGCGATATGAGCAGTCCCCAATCCATGGTGCTGACTATGAATATTACTGAGGTGTGTTCAAGTTATCTCTGTTCTCGAAGGCATGAATCCGTCAAACTGATCGTATGCACACTCCGCTGGAGTCATATCTGCATCAAATGATTCAGGAAAATGGACCGATCCCTTTTGATCGTTTCATGAACGAGGCCTTGTACCATCCACAATGGGGTTATTATGAATCGAAGCAAACCCTTATCGGAAAAGGAGGCGACTTTCAAACAAGCGTCAGTAATGGACCGGTTTTCGGAGAACTACTCGCTCGACAATTCTTGGATTGGTCCGTGATAGATTCAACAACTCAGTGGTTGGAATGCGGTGCTCATCACGGTCAGTTGGCTGAAGACATCCTTGAAACCATGGCAAGCATGGATTCTAAGAAAGCGCAGCAAATAACCTATCTGATCTTTGAACCTTCAAGAAAACGCCGTTCCATCCAGCAAGAGCGACTGAAACGTTTTGGTTCCAATGTGAGCTGGGTTTCCAAGTGGGATGAAGTGAAGACTCGATTCAGGCAAGGTGTGATTTTTTCCAATGAATTACTCGATGCATTTCCAACCAAAAGGTTTGAATGGGATTCCTCATCAGATCGCTGGTGCGAATTGTTCGTTAGTGGCAACCAAGATCAATTTCAATGGTACTTGCAGCCAACGGACCAGGAGGTTCCCGAAACCCTGTTATCGAAAGCAGAATTCGATCAACTGAAAACCATATTGCCGGATCATTACACAATCGAACGATCTCTGGTCGCAGAAAAATGGTGGCATAAAGCGGCGAAGCATCTTGAACGCGGGCATCTCGTCACCATTGATTACGGTTTTATGGATAAATTTGAGAAATTTGCACCGCAACGCAGCAACGGAACCTTGCGGACTTACAGCCGACACCGCGTGGGAGGTGATGTATTGAGCAACCCAGGGCGAGTAGATTTAACCGCTCATGTCGATTTTCCTTCGCTCAAGAAAATCGGAGAAAATCAGGGACTGAAAACAGAAGGGCTCATTTCTCAGGAAAAATTCATGCACGGTTGCCTTGAAAAGGCGTTCATTCAGGGGATGCAACTGTCTCCCAAACAAATCGCACAGTTTCGAACACTCATGCACCCCGAGCATTTCGGTAAATCGTTCAAAGTACTTATTCAGAGCAAGTTGGAATCACAGTCTAATCTTTTGAAACCAAAGAGTAAGTAAACCCCCTCCCCCCATAGTTTTACAGGCTGCGCGCAATTGAAAAAGGCATCCTGCTCAGGCAGATATGTGGGACCAATGGGGACCGGCTCCCTCCTTGTTTCCTATAAATGGACTAAACTGGGCCGTTGACGGAGGGTGCCACTTTTTTTACGGCATTTTGAGTCGAGCCTGAATGATTGGATTCACTCAAATAATCCGCAACTGCCGTGTGCAGTGATTTGGTTTCAATGCGTTGACGTGGGCTCAAATCATTTTGAACGCGCAGTGCCTCGAGTTTGGAAAGAGCCATTTCCAAATCATGATCCGAGACCGCCTTGAGAACTTCATGGGCCAGTTTGATGGAATCTTCCCCGAGAGCCGCCATGCCTTTCAAAGGTTCGACCTTTTCCTCAAAGGCTTCGTTAAAGCCGTAGGTGTCCACCGGGGAAACGATTTTGCCACACCCAATGCCTGCCAGTAATGAGAGCTATCCATAACCCTCCAAATATCAAATTCCGTATATTCATTTTCCAGAATGTTTTAACAGCATAAGTGCTGCCAAGTTGCGGTTTAGAATAAATTTTAGCCGATCATTCACTTTCTGGACTTGTGGAAACGTCTTTCGCTATGATGAAGTCATGTCAGGACTTGAAGATCATGCAGGCGATATCGTGCGTAAATCTCGAATGGGGTTGGGTGTTCCTGCAGCCGATGTGGTGGAAGTTACAGGACTTCCTCAGAAGGCTTTGGAACAATTTGAATCCGAAGGCAGCGTGCAAGAGGAAATCCAATGGGAACCACTGTGCCAGCGACTTCAGCTTCATCCTGAAAAGTTCAAATCTATTTTTGATGGATGGACACCCAGACCTCTTCCAGATTGACAAAATACCTCAAATCAGGCAAATCGCGACGGATGACGGTGGCATGGAGGTGAATGCTTATCTGGTGTGGGATCCCGATTCCCGTGAAGCAGCCTTGTTTGACACGGGATGGAACTCAGACCCCATTAAGGAATGCATCCAGCGAGAAGGTCTCGCGCTGAAAAGTCTGTTCATCACGCATCAACATCATGATCATATAGCTGCCATGACTCCTCTGCGTAGGCTGTATCCCTCCATGCAACTCTGGGCTCAGGGCCAAGGAGTACCGCCCAAAAACCAGGTTTCCGAAGGGCAAATGTTCTCATTGGGTGCACTGAAAATTCATGCACGCATGACGCCGGGACATGCATCAGACGGGGTGACCTATGTGATAGATGGGCTCTCAGGCGATTTTCCTCGAGCTGCGATCGTGGGTGATGCCATTTTTGCAGGTTCGATGGGTGGCGCTCCAGCTCATTTTGAACTGGCCAAGACCAAAATCCGTGAGGTAATCCTGAGCCTGCCCCAACCCACTCTGATCTGTCCTGGGCACGGGCCTTTAACGACATTGAAGGAAGAGCAGTCGCACAATCCCTTCTTTTAAGCAAAAAGACCCTTTCATCCCAACAACAGATTTAATCCAACAAACCCAACCTGCAGGACAGGGCAAGATGCTTGCTCTCCGGTAATGGCCATGAATTCGTCCTGGGAGTAATTAATCGGCAATTGCACTGGATTCGACCCTCATTGTCCTTAGAATAAGGCCATGCTAATAACCGATTTAAACCCATCCGAGGGTATAGGCGCGAGTGGGTGGATGGTAGAAATGGATGACTTCCGTATCCTGATGGATGCTGGTATCAATCCGAAGTTAATCGGTCATGCAAGTCTGCCTCTCTTTGACAAGGTGAAGGACGAACATGTCGATGCCATTGCGATCACGCATTGTCATCACGATCACGTGGGTTCACTCCCCGTCGCATTGAAACACTTTCCACAGGCGAACGTCATGATGACCGAGCTGAGCTATTTCATAGTTGAACGCGTATTGCATAACTCAGTGAATGTCATGCACAGGCAGCGTGAAGAAATAGGAGTCAAAGAATACCCATTTTTCAGCCATCGAGAACTCGATGAGATGGCTCATATTTTCCAGGGCTATCGTTACAACCGAGAAATTGAATGGACCAACCCAGGAAAGAACCGCAAGGGGAAACAATCGCCAACACTTGAGTTTTTCGATGCCGGTCATGCCCTGGGGTCTGCGGGTATCATGCTGCGATCTTCCCATGAAACACTTTTCTATTCAGGTGATGTGTGCTTTCAGGATCAAACCATTCTCAAAGGAGCAAGGTTCGATGATGTTTCAGCGGATGTTCTCATTCTGGAAACCACCCGAGGTGAAAGAGAAGTAGCCGAAGGGCAAAATCGTGACACCGAAATCGAGCGATTGACTCATGATATTCTAGAAGTCATCGAGCAGAATGGATGCGTACTCATACCGACTTTTGCCTTAGGTCGTACTCAGGAAATCCTTGCTCTCCTGGCCTTGATGACGCAGAAGGGACAACTCAAGGAACAACCCATCTTCATTGGTGGCATGGGACGCGTATTTACTGAAATATATGATCTGGAATCCCATCGCGCGCACCGTAACCACACCAACCTTCAATTGCATGAAGCATTGAATTTGACTGTGCTGGATTACAAGAAACTCGAAAAAATCCGGCTCAAAGGAGGTAGATTATTCGTCATGACAGCTGGTATGATGAATGAAAACACCGCCGCACATGAGCTGGCCTTGCGCCTCGCCGGCCAGGAACAACATGCCATCTTTTTTGTGGGTTATGCCGACCCATCCACTCCCGCAGGGCGATTGCGCGCGGCTGAACCTGGTAAGCCATTTTTATTCAGTGCTTCCGGGGGGGAGTTGACGCGGAATTGCAGAATGGAAGAATACGACCTCACAGCCCACGCCAACCGAGATGAGCTATTGAGCTTCGTAGGTAAGGTCGATCCCAAGGTCGTGATTCTTGGGCATGGAGAACCTGCCTCCAAAGAATGGTTCGCAGAACAGATCCGATCCAAATACCCAAATACAGAGGTTCGCACGACCAAGCCGGGTCATCCGCTGGAGTGCTGACGGCCCGAGGTGCTTTCAACTCAAGGAAGAGATAACCCGTGAGATGCCCGCGTCAAGCTCGCACGAATTGCCACCAGAGATTACCATCCTCGCTTTAATATTATTCCGTGGGCACAACAAGGATCAGGAACGATCCGAGCTACCTTTGTGTTCCTGTAAATGCAGAGGATCTCTCTTCAGTGACCATCTTCTTCCAGTCGTCCGCAAACCCATAACAATCCACGACCGACCGCAAGGATGAATGCCTTGTCGTAAAAGGTCGTATCATTATGTCCGTAGGTCGTTCCGAAGATACGCGCGCCTCCAAACTCATTCACCCACATGACCGGGTGCGCCTTGCCATCTCGCTCGCTGATGGAAATGGTGAGGGCCTGAGCTGTTGGCCAGAGTTTTTCGACGATATAAAGTTCGTCCTTGGGTGAAGTCCAGTCTTCTGGAAAACCCTGCATGATGGGGTGATTGGGAGCGACTACCTGCACGGGGTATTCACTTTGATGGTCATGACGACGGCTGGTCACTCCAAGAAATTGACGCCAATCATCGAAGGGAGCGGCTCGATAAGTATGCATCGCGCAATGAATCACCACTCCGGGAACACCCGCTTTGTGGGCTTCCGTGATACTCTTCACATAAGCCTCGTCTTTTGTATTGGCAAAACATTCGTTGTGAACCACGACATCAAACTTCTTGGCCCAATCTGGATCTTTGTAGAGATCGATTTGTGCCTGAGTACCACGACCACCTTCATTGATGACGGTCCAAAGAATCTCTCCGTAAGGTTTTAAACCGTCTTTGAGCGCATCGGTCTGTGCCTTGTAGTTGTGACAGCATCCACCTGTGACCAGTAACGCTTTGATCGACTTGTCATGGGGCTCATGATGATCAGCAAGTGCAGAATGGGCTAAAACTGCGGATACCAGTGCTGCCACACTCAACAAAACTCTGGGAAATTTCATGGTGTTACCATGCAGAGTTCGTGATGAAAAAACAAGCATCAAGACCCGGTCCAAATCCCCATCGTATCCACTGACCTCCAGCCAACGCAGAAAGAGAAGCGTTTACTTACCACCGCAGGAATCACAGAGAACTTGTTTCAGATTGATGCTCAAGCAGTTGATACTGCTCCAAGAGCCGATTGTATAATCCATTCCATATGCTTGGGAAAGGACACGAAACAATGGTTCGTAGCATGATTTCATAAACTTCGCTTCGAAGAACTTTGGCAGGTTTGGAGTGAGGTGAAGGTGGATTGGCCAAAGGGTGCAGCGTACGAATACCCAGGAGAATAGGCCAGGAACAGGACAAACGCACCCGAGTCCAGGATGACGGAAGGGCCTGAGTATAAGTCCATCCGTCGTTTAGACAATCCATCGCTAGTTTTACATGTTCTTTCCAAAGAGAATTGAAAGCTGGATTTTCACCATTATTATGCTGAGGTGTCCAACCCGTGGAAGCCCATTTTTCTTTGGGAAGATAACAACGTCCCATGGATAAATCACCCTGAAAATCCCGTAGAATATTCACCATTTGAAGCCCCTGCCCGAATCTGATTCCGAGCCGCTCGAGTTCGTCCGGAGGCACAGAGGGGTTGCCCTTCAAATGAAGAAGACTCACGCGAGTCCAGAAAGCCCCCACACAACCTGCAACACGATAAGCATAATCCATCAGTTCATCGGAAGTGTCCAAACTGATAATTCCTTCACCTGTGCTGCTGTGAAATCTCTCCAGATCAAGTTGCTGCCCGGAAATGATGATCCCGAGAACTTCCTGAATCAGAAGCCGGTTATTCTCAGGTGTCTGGCGCAAGAGATCAATGGCTTCGTGGCATACCCGCAGGAGTTCCGCTTCGCTGTCGTCCTGCTGATGTTTCTCCAGATCCTTCATCACAGGTGCCGCAACGGCCTCGGATTGAATCGCATTGCCATAGGCACGGAGTAGTTCAAGTCGACGACTCGAGGGAACAAGCTCTGTATCTGCAATCGTGTCGGAGGCGCGTGCCAGCAGGTAAGCAAGCCCGATGGGTTCGCGCATCACCGACGGAAGTACGCGCAGCGTCAGATAAAAGGAGCGTGAAACACGGCTCAGTAAATCGGTTAATAATAACGAACGATCCATTTCAATTGAAACTGGGCACTAAACATGAGGCCTGCAATCGAATATCCATGACATTTCGGAGGCTAACGCTTGAGACGTTTTTTCCAGAAAGTAAGCTGGCGTTTCACTTCCTTGATCCCTGGAGATCCAACCATCTGTCGACGTTCCATCGCACGCTCGGTATTGAAAACTTCAAGCGCTTGTCGAGTGAAGCGTTTATCGATTTTTTTGAGTTCGGAGATCTTCAGCTTATCCAGCGGACGGTCCAAAGTTTCAGATAAAGCGACAACAGCTCCCACCAAATGGTGGGCCTCCCTGAATGCCACTCCCTGCTCAACCAACCAATCCGCTAAGTCTGTCGCCAGCAAAGCGGGATCTTCAGCAGCATCATTGCATACATCCTCCTGCACTTTGGTATGCGCTATCATCCCCGTCATGATGCGAACACAGGCTCGCAGGGTGTCTGCTGTATCAAATAATCGTTCCTTGTCTTCCTGAAGGTCACGATTGTAAGTCATTGGCAACCCCTTGAGCATGGTCAATAAGGACACCAGATTGCCCACAACCCTTCCCGATTTACCGCGGGTCAATTCCGCCATATCTGGATTTTTCTTTTGTGGCATGAGTGAAGAGCCCGTGGTGTATTCATCCGAAATCTGGATAAAATCAAATTCGGCACTCGACCATAGTATCAAATCCTCGGAAAGCCTGGATAAATGCACAGCCGCCAATGCGGCCGCTGAACAAAACTCAACTATGTAATCTCGATCACTGACCGCATCCATGGAGTTACGTGTGATCTGAGGCTCATCATCGATGTCAACGAAGCCGAGCTCTTCTGCGACCATTTTACGATTCAGCTTCAAGGTCGAACCCGCCAGCGCTCCGCTACCCAGCGGACAGACATTCACACGCTCGAAGGCATCACGAAACCGGCCCTTGTCGCGGTCCAGCATTTCCACATACGCCAGTAGATGGTGGGCCATGAATACCGGTTGAGCACGCTGCAAATGGGTATAACCGGGGATCAATGTCTGCTTGTTTCGCTCTCCGAGTTTGGTCAAAGCCTGCTGCAGTGCATGCAACTCACCCATCAAATCCACGATCTCTTCACGCATCCACATACGCATGTCCAGGGCAACTTGATCGTTACGTGATCGAGCCGTGTGCAACTTGGCTCCGGCGGGAAATCGCTTGGTCAACTCAGCTTCAATGTTCATGTGGACATCTTCCAATTCCGTCTTCCATTCGAAATTTCCGTCTTCGATTTCCTCGCCTATTTTCCCCAGACCTTCAATGATCTCTTCGAGCTCTTTGGCTGTTAAAACGCCTATCGATTTCAACATGCGTGCGTGCGCCATGGAACCGATGATGTCATGCTTCCATAATCGCCAGTCATAGGAAACAGATTCTGAGAAAGCCATGACTTCAGCAGCTGGGCCCTTGGCAAAGCGTCCACTGCGACTGACTGTTTTGGATGGTTGAGTAGTGCTCATGATTCAGGATCCAACGGACTTTTTGATGGTCTTAAGTTGAGTAAATTCAGGTTTCGTTTTGTAGTGCTCATCGAGAGGATAACAACCACTGATCATTCCATTGCGCGGCGCGGTTGTGCAATCGCTGAAAGTGCGACAGATCATTTTGGGAGTGAATGTTCCCTTTGTAGTCGCATCGGCAAGGATGTCCGGATAACTCAAGGTCATTCTTCCAAGGCCTACCATATCAGTCCACCCTTCACGCACATTATGCTGGGCCACATGAGGTAAATATTCCTGAAGATAGCTGTAGGCGGTACCTACGAACACCATGGATGCGGGGGCCTTGGATTTGATTTGCCGCACCACCTGGATCTGACGATCAACGTCAATCAAAGGGTCGTGAGCAGGTTGATAACCGTCTGATGGAGGATAAGCCGCCGGCCGCTGAATATGCGGATTATAATAAGGCGAGCCCGCGCTCACATTGAGTATCTTCACTCCAAGAGATGCACATAATTCAATAAACTGAAACGGCTCCGTGAGATCATAGGCCTCAGGATGGTCTGGGTTCACACCAAAACCATATCGATAGGGCATACAATGGTCATGAGGCTCTGGAATTCCCGGCCCCAGCTTACCCGGTTTGGACAACTCAGGGTCGGGTCGAAATGGAACAAAATCAAACGCGCTCAAGCGCACCCCAATATCAATATTGTTTCCTGCGTTTCGAATCCCTTCGATGATCTCGCGCAGAATACGCGTCCTGTTTTCAAAAGAACCACCAAAGTCTCCCGGCCGAGTGAAAGCCCCAAGAAACTCATGGAGCAAATAACCATGACAATGTTTGATATCTACAAAATCAGCGCCTGCATCCCTGGCCACTTGTGCTGCCTCAACGTATTTCACAATGAGATCTCGGACGTCCTGGTCGGATAATATCTGATCGTCTGAGGTCACGTTGAATTTTTTGTCCAAGATGGGATGCCTGTAGGCAATACGTGATTCCCATCGCGTCTTGTCGTTTGGACGACAAAAACGACCCGAGTGTGTCAACTGAAACCCAATGACGAGGTCATCCGTATTGCCATAACGTTCATCGTGCGCCTTGATCAGGGTATGGACCAGCGAGCCAAGACTCGCTTCCCGTCCTTTCTGAATGATCAGCTGGTTCGTGTTTGCACGACCATCGGGGCGGACGGCCATGGCTTCCCCTCCGTATATTAGTTTGGCGCCACTAACACCGAAACGATGCCACCGACGCACGACTTCTTCTGTGGGCTGACCCTCTGTGGTGCCATCCCAGCCTTCCATTGGATGAATGGCCCAGCGGTTACCTATCGTCTTGCCATTGATGACCACGTTGTTGACGGGTTCTGTCAATGGCGAAGCGGTCCCGGCTTCCAGGTTATCGTCACAACGAATATCCAAGCCAAGTGACTGGACATGACTCCTGAAAGCCTCCGTTGTCTTGAGAGTCGGAATGCGAGTTATTTTAAATGGTTCTGCCATGCTAATTATCAAAGATTCAGGTTATTGGATTAGAAGTCACCACAGGTTGAATGCCTCAACCAAGACAACCGAAAAACGTCAGGTATGGCTTTTTCTTGGCAAGACGATGCACCAGCAATGCCAACTCGCGCAGGTGATAATCTCCCCACATGGAGCTTTCTCCACATGGAATCTTTTTGCCACGAGGGATATGATCCCAACCATTGGGTCGATGATAGACCGAATGGAGAAGCAGCCCCTGATGCTTGTCATTGGTTGAAATGTAAGGCTCTTCCAGCAGTGATGAAGTAACCGTGAGCCCGGCCTGGTAATATCGCTTACCTTCGGATTTTTTTCCCTTGGATTGAAGGTATTTTCCAAGTCGAACCAACCCTTGAGCAGCAATGGCAGCCGCAGAGCTGTCCACGGGCTCCCAATTGTTGTACGGATCCGAAACTTGATCTAAATATTCACCCAGTCGATGTAAGTTTGGCGCACCGGTATCCCACATGGGGATGCCGTCCGCACACGTATTCGCCAGATAGAAGTCGGATGTCGCAGTTGCAGCCTTGAGCATCATGGCTTCGATGCTTTTGCGACCACCCAAAGGTCTGAGTTCCTTGTCAGAAAGTATCTTTAGAAATTCAAGTTGCTCGGCGTACCCACAGATGGCCCACGCCAATCCGCGCGTCCATGTAGTGAAAGGGGAATACCCTTGCTGTGAATTCGGGCAGCGGTAATTGCCATCCTTCAGATTGAAGACACTTTCATGAGCAGTACGACCTCGAATATCGTAAAAATCACGCCCTTCACCGTAATACACACCGTAGTCAGCCGTGCTTTGGGCGTGCTCGATGAGACGCTTCAATAACGAAACAGGCTGATCATTCTCAGCCATCAAAACATGACCCAAACGATGTGCCAGACCCAAAGCGCGCATGGATCGGATGGTATCAATGAAAAGAGAATGAGGACCATTGAATGAATGAACAAATCCTCCACCCTTGGCTATGGGTGTCCAACGCGAGGCCTGCACCGCACCCGACACTTTGAGTGCAAGCTCGTAAAAGTTGCGTTCGAATTCATTGTTTACAATGCGGTTTTCGCGTATCAAGCGCAATAAGTTGCCATAGGTTGAAACGTTGTTGAAACCATGATCATGCACCCCAATGTGGGAAACATGAGTCGCCATGCGCTGAACGGTTTGTGTGCGACCTATCTTGAGAAATGGCTTTTGGTTGGTGGCGTCGTATTGCAGAACTGCAGAACCAAACTGAAATCCTTGGGTCCACTCGGTCCAACCACGTGTCGCGTATTTGCCGCGTACGGTGAACACCGGCGTACCCTGGGAAGATTTCCAGGTTTTTTCGATACTCAGGATCTTCTTCCCGGAAAGATCGAACATACGCTCCAAAGCCGGAACCATTTTTCCGGGCGTCAATTTTGTATCAATTTTAATGGCCATAATCTCAAGCTGTACAAATCAATCATTAACAGGCTCCTTGCATCAAATACTGGTGGATCACTCAACGAAGTAGCTGTACGATAGGAACAAACTAGCGAGAAACGGCCAAAGCGTCACCAAAGTTTTTTTAATTACGCTTACCGGCGAGGCAGGAAAGCCATGGAAGTCTGCAAGGAAAAATGACAAACGCAACCAGCACTGGCTTCCGGAATCATCACCAAACCTCCAGCAGGAATAATATTGATCCAGCACCCAGTCCGACTGGGTGAAAGTTTAATGGATGATTCACCCGAGGCCAGATTTTCCGATAAGTCGAGAACCGTTGGATTAGTCGCTCTAAAAAACAGACAATCTCCTCCTGCGGAGAGTGTCCCACAACTATGTCCAGGGCGATCAAGAACCCATGGATCATTCGATTGAAAGGAGGCAACCGGCACTCCAGTTTCCAATTGGTAAATCACAGGTTCGGTAATCAGAAGATCCTTCATGATCACCGGATGGTGGACCTGCTCTCCATGAAACATCTGACCGGGTTTGCCTTTTTCATGGAAAGCTTCCCAATGCAGGGATCCAGATGAATGATCAAAGCAAGCCACGCTGTAAGTCGTGTCGTTGCTGGCGTTGCCATGAGATCCACATGCGATCAATCGATTTCCGTATGCCTGCAAATAGAGGATGTTTCTAGATTTCAAAATGGATGCCGGAAGAGGCTTCCTCCATAGCACCCTGCCAGTCTCACAGGACAGCGTTACAAGTGAAACGGGCCCATCCATAAGGTCCTTTAATGTGATCCTACCGCCGTTATCGGCCAGAGCCGATGGACTTCGGCTTTCTACAAAAGAAACTCTATCCTTCGAGAGCGCGAATGAAGCATTTAAAAGCACGCCACCCTGATATACCCATTGGTCTTTCGGCTCATTGATTGACATTCCAAACAGTGCTTCACTCGTGACGAGAGGCTGGTTATTTCGATAGTCCGAGTCAATCTGCTGATAACCGGGAGTGGTTCGGGAGGCGGTTTCTTTCTGGATGGATCCGATGAGTCGATCTTTTTGGATGACGGTGTAACCCCAATGCTTACCGTCTGGATTCCCAGGTATGTCAAAAGATTCAAGTCGATTGCCCGATAGGGCATCAAGCACATCACAAGCATCATTGACAGCAATTGCCAGGCGACCTGTATTCAGACTCATGTAGCCAGTGTCATATGGCATGGAATATCTCTGGGAGCGTTCAAGCTCTCTGGACCAGAGTTCGGTTCCGTTGTAAGGATCCACTCCCACGATGACATTTTCCCCTGGTACGATGAGCATGCCATTTTCATAGAGAGGTGCCGAACCACGCAGGTGGCGATCGACCATTTGCTGAGGCCCCGGCCCCCCGAACCATTGCAAACTCATTTCCTGCTTTATCCACTCATCACCACTGTGACTGGTGTTTCCCGGATTTCCATAGAGGTGCGTCCAACTGCCTTCACCCGGAAGGGCTCCCCGCCGATACAACACATCGCCTCCGAATGACCTCAGCTCGCCTCCGTGCGGGCGAAGCACTCGGCTGACGGCTTCTTCAGAATACAACGTTCTAGCGGTGCCTGATAGGTAGATCACATTGGCAATATAGTCGGTAAAGGGTAAATTTTCAGAAGCCACACAATGAGCGGTGATACGCGGGCCGTAAGATCCCATGCGCATGAGTCGCTTTCTGAGCTTTTGGATCTGTTCCAGATCAGGGTCTATGACCAGCAACTGCCGGGTTGCACGATCCAGCATCTGGGCAAGCTGATCTTGCGTGGGCATGCCGAGCACCAATGCATACCCTTGACTTTTCCAATCAACGGCAGGGCGTGGTTGAGCCATGGATTGAATGGGAAGTTTCAGTGAATCAGGTAAGCCATAACAGAGAATATTTCCGCGCTCATTGCTGATGACCATCGAGTGCTCACTCAAGGCCATTCCGAGAGGTGTCCCCTCACAGGAATAACTTGCCTCGATCATCCCTGTATCCAATCGGTAGAGGTTCACCCCGTTTTTGAAACCTGTGACCAGGTAAGTGCTTGTTGCCATCAGGACACTGCATTCACCAATCTCTTTTTTAAAGTGCACGCAATCGGGCAGGTCCAGCCGAGCGTCCTCCAGTGTCTTGGAAACGTTCAATATGGACAGTTTCAGAGACTCCTCCTTGGAACTTGAGGGAGCAGTTTTTAATTCACTGCGCAGTGCATTTAATTTCACCTCACAATCTTTGATCTTTCGATTGGTCCTAAAAAATCGGCCCCGATCAAGCACTGTGACAAATGGAGACTGATAGAAAACCGAGTATTGGGGTGTTACCGCTAATTGAGTCCCGCGTATTTCAACAATCCGCTCAGTCGATTGAGTATCAGAAACGCTCAATGTTCCATCATTGCCACGTCCTGCAATCAATGCTTCATCCGCCACCACCGAGAAGGTTCCCCCAACACCAGTAAAACGCTTGATGAAGGAACCATCTTTCAAATCCAGTGCAATTGGGTTACCCCGGCCGGTAGGTATGTAGAGATGCTCAGTGGACGCGACAAGGTAACCTTGGGGAGAATCTGTCATCTTTTGGCGCCAAACCTCCTTCCCCTGGTCAATGCTCAAGGCAAATGCGACTGCTCCTTGCTGGGGGAATAATCCAGCAGTGGCAAACACAATACCATTTTTTACCACACAGCCCGTTCTAATTGGCCACGAAGAAATAATGCGGCCATTACCGGGAACGCGGCGATCTTCTTGAAAAATGCGACGACTCCATAAAAGATGTCCCTTATCAGCGTTCAAACAATAAACACTGCCATCATCGCTTCCGAAGAATAAACGATCGTCTGCATAGAATGGCGCATATCGAATGGGGCCATTGGTGCAAAAAGTCCAAAGCACCCGTCCTGAAGTCGCCTCTAGACAATAAAGGTGATCATCCGCAGACGAACCAAAGTAGATCTTTCCTTGCACTATGATGGGTTGAAAAGTCGCATCGTCTGTTACCCGTGGCATGATGGAATCCAATCTCTGCCAATAACTACGGCGGGCAGGTTGAGGCCACGCAGGTTGAGGTGGTTTCGCTTGATTGAAGGACCAGAGCAGTTTCATATCGGGTCCCAGATCCACATCCACAAAACCGGTTCTTGTGCTGTCAGCCCGATATGCAGGCCATTCTGCGAGTATGCCGGTCGGTGAGAGCATCCACAAAAGGGCCAGGAGGAAAAAGAACTTTGGGGTGAAGGACTTCATGATTGAACCAGATGTTACCTGTATTTAAAGGAATTGAAAAATACTACAATTTCCTCAAGTGAAAACCGCCATCCACGTTGATCACTTCTCCTGTGCTGAAGGGCAGATAATCCAGAGCAATTGCCTTGATGGTTTTACCAATATCTTGCGGCTGCCCCCATCGATTTATCGGAGTGAGCCCTTCGGCAATCAATTTATCATACTTTGCCTGCACCGGAGCGGTCATATCCGAGGCGATGATACCGGGACATATTTCATAAACACGGATTCCGTGCTCTGCCAGACGAACGGCATAAAGCTTCGTCATCATTCCGAGTGCTGCTTTGGCCATGCAATAATCAGCACGATTGACAGAAACAGTGTAGGCACTCACTGAAGATATAGTCACGACCTTGGGTGATTCGACGATTCCTTGTTTGGTTAATTTGATCATCCAATTCGCAGCTTGTTGGGTCAGAAAGAAAGGACCCTTGAGATTCACGGACATGAGTTGATCAAAATTCTCTTCCTTGGCCTTCAGAATATCTGCACGACCAATGGAGGTGATCCCCGCATTATTAACCAGCAAATCCAGACGACCAAACTGTATACGGGCGGCTTCAACCAGATGATCCCTTTCCTCTGCCTGTGAGACATCAGCTTTGACAGCAAGGGCGGTAATCGAATGCCCCGCAAGTTGAGCCGCTTCCTGACAATCCTCCACCGTCTTTTCCGCTGCTTTCTTGTTACCGGCATAATTGACAACCAGATCATAACCGATCGTGGCCAATTCAAGACTGATACCCCGCCCGATCCCCCGGGAAGCCCCTGTGATAATCGCAGATTTGTTTGCCATGACCAAAAGTATGAGGGAAATCGAAGGACTTGGTCAATCGGGCATCTACTCCAATGAGACCTGAAAATTTTTTGAAGGTAACAAATTCATTTTCCAAATGCCCCATATGCAATAGGGTTTTTCCAGGTTTTAAATGAGTGAGAAAGGTGAAATCACATTCCGGGGCGTTGCCGCATCGGGGGGCATCTGTCGAGGGCGCGTGTTCGTGCTGGGCACAAGACACTTGCATGTTCCACATCGGGTGATCACTGAAGGTGAAATCACCGGGGAATTAAAACGCCTGGAACAATCCATTGTTGCAACACGCAAGCAATTGACAAAGTTGCATCAGAGCTTGCGCGAACAGGTGGATTCTCAAGATGCTGATATTTTTGAAGCCCATCTCCTGGTTCTTGAGGATCAAGCGTTGATCGATGAGACCACCAAGTTGGTTGAGTGCGATCTTTGCAATGTCGAATACGCCTACCAGAAGGTCACGAATAAGTATGCCAAAGCTCTGGAAAGCATGGAGGACGATTATCTCCGAGAACGGGCGGTTGATCTGCGGGATGTTTCGACCCGGCTTCTCAGCCATTTGCTGGGTCATGCAGAAGAAGATTATCTCTATAATAACATGAGAGAACCCTGCATTGTCGTCGGGCATGATTTGACTCCGAGTACCACGGTCATGCTTGATCGCAAGATGGTGTTGGGTTTTGCAACCGACGTTGGCAGCAAAACGTCTCATACCGCTATTCTTGCTCGAGCATTGAAAATTCCTGCTGTCGTGGGGCTACACAATATATCGTCTAAAATAGAAAGCGGACAGGATATCCTGTTGGATGGGCATAATGGAAAAGTCATTGAAAACCCGAGTGATCAAACTTTATTTGAATACGGCCATATCATCCGCAAAAACGAAGATCAAGATGTTCGACTTGCCAAGGTTCGCGAATTGGCGGCGGTCACATTGGATGGACATGAAGTCACGCTTGCAGCCAATCTGGATCAAGCTTCTGAAGCAACCGATGTCGCAAAATACGGTGCAAAGGGAGTAGGATTATTCAGATCCGAGTATCTTTTCCTTAACCGCAGCACATGGCCGGATGAGGATCTGCAGACAGGTGTTTATGCCCAGGTAGCGGAAGCATTGAGCCCAGATCCGATTATCATTCGAACGCTTGATTTGGGCGCGGATAAACTATCAACATTGACCCGAGCGAATGGTGAGGAAGCCAATCCTGCCTTGGGTTGGCGGGCGATTCGCTACTGCCTCGATCACAGGGAAATATTTAAAACCCAGTTAAAATCCATCCTGAGAGCTGGCTCCAAAAGAAACATCAAGATCATGTTTCCGATGATCACAACCCTGAGTGAGCTGGATCAGGCTTTGGAGTTACTGGAAGAGAGCAAACAATCATTGCGGCAGGAGGGTAAACCTTTTGATGCGGGGATGAAGGTGGGAGTCATGATCGAGACACCAGGGGCAGTCATGATTGCAGACACCCTTGCTTCCAAGGTAAATTTTTTCAGTATTGGCACCAACGATCTCATTCAATATTCCTTGGCCGTCGATCGGACTAATGACAAAATTGCTCACCTTTACAATCCAACTCACCCGGGCATCATTCGATCCATTCGACAGGTGATCGTCGCCGCCCACAAAGCAGGAATTCATGTGGGTATTTGCGGCGAAATGGCAGGTGAACCGGATTTTGTACCGCTCTTGCTTGGCTTGGGAGTTGATGAATTAAGCGCTTCAGCTCCCCTGATTCCACAGGTCAAATATTTGATACGCCGACTAAAAATTGAGGAATCAAGAGCCTTGGCCGAACAGGCCTTGACCATGCAGTACAGTCACGAAATTCTTGAAGCCTCGAGGACATTGATGCAGCGTGTGGCTCCGGAAATTGTAAATTAAGTACCTTTTTTAAACGATGAAATTGATTATTTTGGCAGCGGGTTATGCCACTCGGCTTTATCCACTGACAATCAACCAGCCAAAACCCTTACTTAAGGTGTCTGAGCGGCCCATGATTGAGCATGTGATAGATCATCTGAAAGATGTTCCAGAACTCACGGGCGTCATCATCATATCCAATGAGAAATTCCATGGACACTTTGAGAAATGGGCAAGTGATTACCAGATAAGTGGACAAAACATTCCGATCACAGTCGTTAATGACAAATCAACGGACGAAAACAATCGTCTGGGAGCGATTGGCGATATGGTGTTTGCCATGAATGATCAGTCCGTTAATGAAGACGTGATCGTGGTTGCAGGTGACAACCTATTTAGTCAGAGTATCAAGGCTTTTGGGGAATTTTGTCTGGAAAAGAAGGCTCCAGTTTTAGGTGTATACGATGTTGGCCGTCTGGAAGACACTAAAAAATACAGTGAAGTTCATACTGACATGAATGGCCATATCACTTCATTCGAGGAAAAACCTGAATATCCCACCACCACCGTGATCGGTATCGCTCTTTATTACTATCCAAAAGACCTGATTCCCACCATCAAAAAGTATGTGGAAGATGGTCATAACGCAGATCAGCCGGGGCGTTTGGTACAATGGCTTTACACGCGTATCCCCGTTTTCACCTGGAGTCTTCCGGGTCTTTGGTACGATATTGGGTCCAAGGAAACTCTGGAGGAAGCCAACCGCATATTTTCGGAATTATGAATAAACATATAGGAATCATAGGACTGGGTGACATGGGATTTTCCATGGCCCAGAATATTCTCAAGGCTGGGTATCAACTGACAGGTTTTGATCTGCGTGAAGAGCGATTGGAGATGCTGGAGGCCTTGGGAGGAAAGCGGGCCAGCTCTCCCGCTGAAGTAGGCAAGGTTGCTGATGCGGTATTCATCATGGTAATGACAGGTAAGCAGGCTGAGTCCATTGTGAGCGGAGAAGATGGGCTGCTGACAACAATGAACCCCGGCAAGACGATCCTTCTGACAGCCACCATTGAACCCCATGAAGCCCGCTCCATTGGAAAAACTGTTGCCGAAAAAGGAGTCCATTTGATCGATGCGCCAGTCAGCGGGGGGCAGAACGGAGCAGAATCAGGCACGCTGGCTTTGATGGCCGCAGCAGACAAAAAAGTGTGGGATGAGAATCTGGACCTCATGAAAGCAGTCGGTGAAAACATCTTTCATGTCGGTGAGGAAATCGGCATCGGCCAAACGGTCAAGGCCTCCCTCCAAGCTCTGATAGGATGCACATTCACAGCCATCTTCGAATCACTGGTTCTCGGAAGCAAGGCAGGCGTCAGCGGCAAAGTACTGTATGAAGTTTTCAGCGCCAGTGGAGTAAGCAGTCCTCTCTTTAAAAATTGCGCGAAACTAATCATGGACCGAAAATTCAAAGACACAGGAAGCCAGATAGGCACCATGTACAAGGATTTGGGTATCACTATGGACCTGGCCCGTCAAAATGGGGTCCCGATGTTCACCACTGCTGCGGCGCAGCAATTGTTTCAATCTGGTATTTCTAAATTCCCGGAAGAGGACAACTGGACCATTACAAAAGTGCTGGAAGAAATCGCTGGAACGGAAGTCAAATGGTAAGAGGAAAAAATCAACAATGAACAATAACAAAGCAAAATTAGGGGTCATTACCGATGGCATCAGCCGGGATTTCGAACATGCACTTGGGGTAATGACCAAGGCCGGGCTTGAATATGCCGAATTACAATTCCTCTGGGACAAGGAGGTAGGGGATCTTGATGCGGATGAATTGGCGCGAGTCAAACGCCTCGTTAGCGATTACAAAGTCAAGGTGGCCTGTATTTCAAGGCATAATTTTGTCGGCATGGGAGTGAACCAGACAGAGGTGGGTGACGAACAATACAACTGTCACATGGATGGATTGAAAAGGTGCATCGAGATGGCACAAGAGCTGGAGTGCCCCAAAGTACGTATCATGAGTTTCCGACGGGAAATGATTCTGTTTGGTAAGGGGGGTGCGGAACATTGGGTCGCCGCCAATGGTGCGTGGGAAAAGCTGATTGAACTCCTTAAACCACCTGTAGAGCTTGCTGAAAAAGAGGGAGTCCAACTCGTACTTGAAACCGGCAACAATGCAATGGTTCCCTCCGCTTATCTCGGTAGAAAGCTGATCGAAGATATGGGCAGCAAACATTTGAAGATTCTGTGGGATCCAGGCAACTGCCTTTGTGCTAACGAACCTGCATATCCAGATGGTTGGGAAGCTCTGAAGGGCGGATTCATGGGACATTTGCACGTCAAGGACGCGATCGTGGAGATGAATAAAGCAACCGTCACTTTTTGCCGCATGGGAGAAGGGCAGCTCGCTGACAGCTTTGAACCCATGGCGCGCGGCCTCAGGGAAGACGGTTATGACGGGGTTGTGTCTTTTGAAAGTGTTCATTGTGATGAACAAGGTAGTTTCGAAGGAGGCTTTCTGCGATCCGTCGAAGCATTCAAACGAATTTTCGGCTGATTCGGTTCACGCATCCTGTCATGGCGTTTCTGAAGCACCAGCTGAGCAGAGGCCTCTTTGGGCTACTTCTTCTCGTTATTTTTTCGTTGGGGGTGTCATGTAAAAAACAACAGGACATCATCGTTTTCCGTTATTCGAATAGTCAACCCAAAGCAGCATTGCGCAGCCAGTCCATGCTGTTTTTCGAAAAGGAGCTTGAGAAGCGCACTCAGGGGCGGATTCTGGTCGAACTTTATTTCGGAGGGGTGTTGGGAAATGAGCGTGAATTGATGGACTTTGTCACCATGGGAGTGCTTCAAGGCACTCGTGGTGCCTATTACGCAGATGCCAATCCAAAGTTCCAACTATTCACGCTTCCTTTCCTTGTCGATGATTGGGATCAGGCCCTGCGATTGATGCAAAGTGAATTCACGGCTGACATAAATCGCAAGGCAAAAGAACGTGGCTTCCACATCCCAGCCACAGGCATATCTCAAGGCTTTCGCGCGCACACCAACAGCAAACTTCCCATCACTCATCCAGATGATTTAAAGGGTCTCAAAATGAGGGTTCCACCGCAGGAGGTTTATCTGCGCACCGCACAAGCCTTTGGTGCCAATCCTCAGGAAATACCTGCCGTAGAAATCTACCAAGCCCTAAAGACTGGTGTAGTGGACGGACAAGATAATCCACCTTCCAACATCTGGGACTATAAAATCCACGAGGTGTCGAAATATCTCACGATCACCCATTATTCCACTGGTCCAGATCCATTAATGGTTCATTTGAAATGGTATGAAGAATTACCTCAGGATCTAAAAAGAATATTTGACGAGGTAGCACGGGAAACCATGCTACTGAGCGATCAGTTGAACCGTGAAAAGGAAAAGGAATATATTCAGATGCTCGATGATTCCCTGGAAGTTAATTTTCTTTCCGGAGAACAACTTAAACCTTTTCAAAATGCGGTGAAACCCGTCTACGATTACTTTGTTTCCAAGGGCGATTTTTCTTATGATGATATTGAATCAGCCAGACGCGAGGCTCGAAAGGCCGAAGTAACATCGAGAACAACAGAATCCAGATGACATCAACCTCCACTGAGACAAGCCAAGATTGAAAAACAAACTGATCAAATCCATCGAGATCCTTTTGTCAGGACTGGTGTTCATCATCTGGCTGACGGTTGTCATACTGGTGACGTTGCGTTATGTCTTCAACAGCTCTATTCCGGGAGCGAATGAATGGATCGTGATCTTATTCGTTTACGCAACCTCCCTGGGAGCGGCTCTGGGATTTGGAAAAGGTGGGCATCTGTCGATCGAATTTGCCGTGGCGAAAGTATCCGGCAGATTACGTTCCTACATTAATCTATTGCAAACCACATTGCTCTGCTTGCTTCATGCAACCATTGTTGTGCTGAGTTTTTATTGGATATGGAAAACCGGACATTTCCTGATGCCCAGCACAGGATTGCCCCGATGGGTGGCACAAATCAGCATTCCAATGGGCGGCCTCCTTGGACTGGTTTTTATTTCATTACGTTTTAAGCAACAGATGAAAAACGCATCACAAGCCAATCCATCTGAAAATGGATCTAAGTTATGACCACCCTTCTGATCACATTGGCTCTCCTTCTGCTTTTGGGTATTCCCATAGCTTATGCACTAGGGATGGCCTCTTTGCTTTACTTTGTTGTCGCGCAACCCGAGCTGCTGCCAGTGTTACCTCAGCGTTTATTTGCGGGCATGCAATCCTACGCCCTGATAGCGCTTCCTCTCTTCATTTTCATGGGCCAGTTGATGAACTCCAGTGGGATCACCCAACGACTGGTGGATTTGTGCCTTGTGTTCGTAGGCAGGTTTTCGGGTGGACTTGGCATGGTCAATGTGAGCACAAGCATGCTGTTCGGCGGCATATCCGGATCCTCCACTTCAGATACGGCATCCATCGGATCGGTGCTTATTCCGGAAATGAAAAAACGTGGTTATCCACTGAGTTACGCATCAGGAATCACAGTGGCTTCCTCGACGATGGGTATGATTCTTCCGCCAAGTATTCCCATGGTGCTTTACGCCGTTTCAGCGCAGGTATCGGTGGGAAAGCTTTTTCTAGGCGGCATCATACCGGGTCTGATGGTAGGCATTCTACAGCTCTGCATTGCGGTTTGGATTTCCAAGCGCAACAATTACCCTAAAGAAAATGCAGAAGGATCATGGAAGCGTTGTTTCACTGTGGTCAGTCAATCTGTTCATATTTTGATCATGCCTGTGTTTGTCGTAGGAGTAGTGGTTTTTGGTATAGCAACAGCTACTGAGTCTGCGGCATTGGGTGGCTTGTACGCACTGGGCATTGGAATCTTTTTCATGCGGTTTCTAACGCTGAAATCTTTTTACGAATCCTTGCTCTCTGCTGCCAGAACAAGTGCATATATTATGATCATCATTGCTTTTTCTCAGGTGTTTGTATGGATACTTGCTTTGGAAAGAGCACCCGAGAGTATGACTCAATTGATGCTTTCTCTGGAGCTGACACCTACCTTGCTCATGCTCTTGATCATGGTCATCGTGCTCGTGATCGGTACGGTGATTGACGTCAGCCCAGCCATTCTTTTACTGACGCCTATATTGTTACCGGTCATCACGAAGGCCGGAATCTCACCTATTTTTTTCGGTGTGGTCTTCGTGGCGTCGTTGGCTATAGGCGCCTGCACTCCACCCGTAGGGAATTGTTTGAATGTTTGTGCACTTATTTCAGGTCAACGCATCGGAACCATTTTTCTGGGAGCACTTCCCTTCCTTTCTGCAAACATCGCCACTCTGCTGGTGATCATTTTCATTCCCGAACTGGTTCTATGGCTGCCGAAACTGTTTCTACCGTGAAGGACTGAAGTTTCTCGCTCATAAACGCAGTATCTCTTCGGCGTGTATGTCGACGAGCATTTCGACGGTCCGTGTAGCTCCGCAATTCCGAAGTGTCGCTGAATCAAAGTTTCCCGTGGCCACAGCAAGTGATTTAGCACCGATGCTTTGAGCGCATTCGACATCGCGCGGTGTGTCACCAATGACCAGAATCTCCTCCGATAGAAGGGAGTCACCTATTACTTGCTTGGCTCGCCTTTCAGCTATGGAGGCGAGTTCATTCCGACAGGCGTGATCGTCTCCAAATGCGCCCAGCTTGAATTCACCCCACAAATCGAAATGACGTAATTTCACCTCTGCAGCGAGCCGCGTATTTCCTGTCAATAAACCAAGCTGGACCGTTGCATCGTGAGTCGTAAATGCGTTCAATAACCCAAACACACCGGGCAATACAGCACCTTCCACCTGAGGCAACAATTCTCCCAACCAATGGGTATAAACATGAAAAAAGGACGATTCCAGATTTTCGGTAGCCTCGATGGAGTGATGATCCAGAAACTCCTTCAGCAGCGATGTGTCCGTTCGACCTGCAAAATCCAGCAGGGCTGCACCCTCTGGCAGATTGAACAAGGTTCCAAAAGCTCGACCAAAGGCCATGCTTCCCGCTCCGGCTGACCGGATCATGGTACCATCAATATCAAATAGAATCAGCTTTTTATCATCGCACAATGACTTGCAAAAAGGTTGCCAAGACTGTAGAAAAAAAACATCATCTATGCCACCAAAAACCGAGCCAGACTGCCGAGGATTACTTGGAGCGTATTCACGAACTCATTGAAGAAAAAGGGTATGCTCGAGTCGTTGACATTGCTTCCTCACTCGCCGTTCGCCAGGCTTCGGTGACAAGCATGGTTTCAAAAACTGGATGAATTGGGCTATCTGAATTATGAAAAATACCGTGGCCTCGTTCTAACGGATGCCGGACGAGAAATTGCACAAAGAATTCAGCGTAGGCATGAAATGTTATCGCGTTTCTTCTCACTCCTGGGAATTGATGCAGCTACTCAGCAGTCGGACATTGAGGGCATTGAGCACCACCTTAGTTCAAAGACACTGGAAATGCTCACCTCTCTCACTGACTTTTTTGAAAAGAATCCTGAAACTCTCGGAGCGTTTCAGAAACATTTTCAACCGGGAGAAAACACTGGGCAAGAAGCCGATTCCAATCAAGAAGCAACTACCAGAGAAATGAACCATATCGCAATCTTGTGCAGGAAAATCCCCGTGCTGTGTGCGTGTATTTTCGCCCTCGGCTTTCAAGACAGGATGTGCGGTGGTTCCCTTGACTCAATCATCGATTCCATTGATCCAAACATTTCAAAATGGGCTTCTGTGGTCATCGCTCATAACAATGAAGGCCAAACTGAGTTCGATTGGCATTATTACCGCAGCAGTCGTGAAACTGTTGATTTCTGGCCGGCAAGCACGATCAAAATTTACACCGTCGTGGCTGCTTTGGAATACTTGAACGAACTGAAAAGACCTTTGGATTCTACACTGGTATTCGAGAGACAAACTGATGATCGTTGGCATTTGGATACGGCACGTACGATGCGTGAGATGATCAGTGAGGTTTTCCGTCGATCCTCAAATGAAGATTATAGCTTGCTTCTTCGATTTGTCGGTATCGATCGAATCAACACACAATTCCTCATTCCCGAAAAGGGATTCCCTCATTCTGCACTCATGCGGGATTATGTCACACACAGACCGATAGTGTATGAAAACACCGAACCCCAGCGAATTCATATCGTTACCTCTCAACAGGAATCCATGACCATCACCCACACGTGGTCTGGTATCTCTTTTGCCGAACAACGAGGCGCCACGATTTTGAGTTCAAAGACCGGGAACTGTACATCAACCACTGAACTCGCTGAGTGCATGCGCCGCATCATGTTTCATGAATCCATTCCTGAAGCAGAGCGCTATCAGCTGACGAATGAACAAGTGGACGCCATCCGTTACGGTGGTGGTGGCCTTTACGGCCTTGAGAATAAAGAAGCCGGGCCTTATGCATGGGAAAGTGATTTAAAGAAGATATTTCCAAAAGCACGCTATTTTCACAAAGCAGGCATGATCAGCAATTACACGCTGGATGTAGCCTACATTGCGGATGAGAATTCCGACACGCGCTTTATCCTTAGCCTTGCCGCCAAAACAGGTAAAGATGATACCATCCGCAAAATGGCAGGTGCCCTGGCCAGATGGGTGCACTCTCAATGACTGCTGGAGTAATTTGAGATCACAAAGTGAAGTCGACGGATCTTGCCAGATACAGATGACTGCGGGATATCCCGTCGAGCAAGCATCGTGGTTTCCATACTTTCTGCTCATGCTAACTTGGAACCCCATGAAATCTTAAAGAACAAGTCACCTTTTACTATCCCGCAACACAGATAAAAGATTCCGTGGTGGTCAGCAAAAGCTGATCCCGTCAAAATCCACCATGTTGACCTCAAACAAATCCGTATATTCTTACGGATGATTGACGTGAACTCATAATAGCTGGATGATTGAATTCATCTGGAATGCGTGACATGATGCTTCAAATGGAGATATTGCCACAAACCACGGCCTGCTTCGGCTGCGGACATGGGAATCCTGCCGGTGTTTCACTCAAGATGAGAACGGATGGAAAGGCGGTTTATGCCGACTGGACACCTCGTCAGGAACATGCAGGTTTCAGTCACGCTGTACACGGTGGAGTCATTGCAACGGTTGTTGATGAAATGATGGCGTGGGCCTGTGGAATTCTGGGAGGTAAATTTGCGTATTCTGTCGATATGAACATCCGCTATCACAAGGTAATCGAACCGGGTATGCAGATCCAATGTATTGGTAATCTTGATGAAAACCGGCGTGGAAAGCTCTTTTTGGCAAGCGCACAGCTCATGATGGACGACACCAAGGCAGCCTCTGGATCAGCCAAGTTTTTTCCATTGAGAGGACATCAGGAATCGATGCTCCAATCCGAATTTGGAAACCAATGGGAGGAAATACAAGGAGCCATGAACAAATACAGGATACCTCATCCGATATGAAATTAAACGCGAGAGAACGTTGACATGGATATGCTGGAAAAGGCCATTGGCATTGCACTTAAAGCACATCAGGACCAGATTGATAAATATGGTCGCCCCTATGTTTTGCATCCCATTCGGGTCATGGCCCGCTTCAGGAAACCGGTCCTCCAGCAAATCGCAATCCTGCATGATGTGGTTGAGGACAGCGCATGGACCTGTAAGCAATTAAGGGCTCAAAATTTTTCAGTAGAGATCGTAGAAGCTATCGATGCACTCACACGCCGACAAGGTGAACCATATGATTCCTTGATCGAGCGTGCCGCGCTCAATCCCCTCGCCCTTCAAGTAAAGCTTGTCGATTTGGAGGACAACATGGACATTCGCCGCATGAAAGACATAACGCAGCAGGACGGGGAACGCTTAAATCGTTATCGCGAAGCTCATGCAAAATTAAGTGCAGTAAAAGAGCAGCAAATAAGTCAAATCTCAGATTAAGGATAAACCATGTTTCGTCCCTGTATCGATCTTCACAATGGCCAGGTAAAACAAATCGTAGGCGGCACGCTGACCGACAAAGGTGACCAGCTGGAAACCAACTTTGTTTCAGAACGATCCAGCGCTTGGTTCGCCAAACTTTATCGTAAAGATGAACTGAAAGGCGGACATGTAATCCAACTGGGTCCGGGCAATAAGGAAGCTGCATGTGCTGCCCTGCGAGCCTATCCTGATGGTCTTCAGATCGGTGGAGGCATTCACGCTGACAACGCATTCGAATTCATAGAAGCTGGTGCCTCTCATGTCATTGTTACCTCCTGGATCTTCGAGGGCCCCATTTTAAGACGCGATCGTTTGGATGCCCTGATGGAAACGGTTGGAGCCAAACAACTCGTGCTCGACTTGAGCTGTCGATTGCGAGATGGCTCCTATTACGTCGTCACGAACCGCTGGCAAACCTTTACAGACTTGATATTAAGTCGTTCAGTTCTGGAAGATCTGGCAAGCTATTGTGATGAATTTCTGGTTCATGGAGTCGATGTCGAAGGTTTATGTGCAGGCGTAGATATAGACCTGGTGAAGAAACTCAGTAAATGGAGCCCAATCCCGATCACCTATGCAGGAGGTGCCCGCTCGATGAAAGATTTACAGTCAGTTCACGATGAGAGCCAAGGCAAGGTTGATCTCACCATCGGCTCAGCTCTGGATATTTTTGGAGGGACGGGTCTTACTTACGAGGAGGCGGTGGGGTTTAACCGTCGACACGTTTGATTATTTGTTTTGTGACTGAGAGCTTGGTTCACCCTCGTTTTCGAACGTGGCGGGAGATACATTTTTTTCAAGGCAATATAGGAATTTTTCGCCCCGTAAGAATAGTTGATTTCCCACCAGTGCAGGCGAAGCACTGAAAACGTCGTTGAGTCTGTTTACCGAAAGAAGTTTCGAATCATCCGCATTACTCATGACAAGAGTGATACCTTCTCGACTCGTGATATAAATTCGATCAGACGCACCGACTGGAGAAGCGAATAGAACCCTGACCAATGGCAACCGATAGGGACCACCCAGGGGTTCGCCTGTCATGAGATCCACACAGGATAGAATTCCCTGAAGATGCCTGAGAAAATAAAGTTTGCTGCCATAGAGTAGCGGACTGGGAACATAAGGAGTCAAGCGGTTCATACTCCAGACAATTTGATTCGTATCTGTTAAATCACCCGTGGCACCTTCAAGCCGTATCGCCAGCATGGCTTGCCAGTCGTAACTGTTGGATGCCACCAGCAGACCATGGCCGGCAACAGGAGTTGCAACCACATTGCGAGAAAGACCACCGCATTCCCATATTACTTTCCCGGTCAGCAAATCATAGGATCGGATTTTACCCGTCGCACTCACAATGACCTGAGGCTTACCAGACTCCTCAACGATCAAGGGCGTGGACCACGAAGTTGACTCATTTCGTGATACTTTCCATATTTCACTACCATTCGATTTATCCAAACAATACACAGCTGACTCTCCCTCGTGATCCCAGTTCACGATCAGTCGATCATCATGTAAAACAGGCGAGGAGCCTTCCCCATGAGCGTGACGGGTCTGCATTTGACCGAAGTCACGTTCCCATATGAGATCACCCTGCATGTTCAGTCCGTAAAGACCATGCGACCCGAAAGAAACGATGACATGCTCCCCATCCGTGACGGGGGAAGCTGAAGCTAGACTTCCGGTGTCATGACCGCCTTCATGCGGAAAGGTGCGATGCAGATCACGCTGATAACGGAGTGAACCATCCTGACGATCATAAGCCAGTATACTGAATAAATGGTCTTTTGATACAGGGAGATTGTCATGAGCCCCATCGGCTTGATTATGAATAGGTGGCTTTTCAGGTCCAACAGGAATCGCGCAAGAAACGAAAACGGTATCCTTCCAAACGATAGGAGTCGAATGCCCCTTACCGGGAAGCGAGGATTTCCATCGAATATTTGAATCCTCCGACCATTTCACCGGTGGATTGGCTTTGGGCCCAACCCCATTGTTCAAGGGTCCGCGCCATTGCGGCCAGTACAACAAAGGGTCCTCTGCTAAAAGTGACCCGCAAAAAAAGCCCAATAGCACAAGCCACTTCATTTGGAATGGGTCCCGGCTATTGCTTCTTTTTGTACTCTCTCCAGCGACAGTAAGTTGGATACATAGGTCCATGATCCCATGTGCAAATGCTCAGCAGTCCATTTGAGAGACATGGTTGTTCGTTTTCGTATTTCAGCAGCCAGCTTGATTTTAACTGGATCGCCTTTACGCATTTGTTTTAGGTGAGAAACAGAAAGCTTTTCTCTGCGCAAGAGTTCCTTGAGCAAGTCTGTGGCCTTCATTCTCTGCGATTCCCTGAAAATGACTCCTGACTGAACTTCATTTTCGTCCGCTGCGGCATCTAATTTTCCCAAAAGCTCCCTTCGATTGGCTTCTTCCCCATAGAACCAGCCTTTTCGAATGGCCTCGTAATCTTGAAGCGAGCCAGCAAGTTCTTGTAGTTTCCTGTCTTCCATTAACAATTCGAAGCGATGACGACCGGACATATTATCCGTTTGAACACCTTTTTCTCCCATCAATGGACGTGGCTCCAGCCAGATGGGACGCTGAGTGGGTTCAAGAAGGTAGAGCGGATAACTGCTCCAAGGGTAATCTTTGAGCGCCTGCTCTCGAGTTAGTAGATTGGAACGTACAGGATTCAAGTGAATGTAGTCACAAACCTTGTGCAAATATCCCGTGTTGCTTCCGTCGACGATCAGAGATTTGTATCGACCTGCAAAAAGATGTCCTACGCGCTTATGCCGTTTGTTAAAACGGGTGGAATAGGTTCCAAGAAGCCATTTCATACCCGCAACCAGATTGGGCTGAGGTGTTTCAAGACAGAGATGAAAATGATTGCCCATCAAGCAGAATGCGGTGACGCGCCAGCCTGTTTTTTCGCAAGTTTCGCCTAATGCCTTGATGAACATTTTGCGATCCTTCGCATCCAGAAAGATGTCTTGCTTGCCATTGCCGCGGCTCATCAAATGATAAACAGCCCCAGCATATTCGACACGGAGTTTTCGAGCCATGGTTTTAAAGTACTACCCCGCAAGTCAGGTGTCAATAGTAGGGACTGACCCCTAAAACATTTAAGAATGGCATGAATCTTGTTCATGTTCAGTTGCGAGAAGCACTTGGAATTATCAACCGACCCAAAGGGTCTGCAGGAGTAACGTGATGAGATTTAAATATGCGCAAGAGAGAGTTCGCCAATTGAAGGGAAGCCTTGAACCGACAGAAAGTTCAGCCGTAATCGATTGGCCTATCATGGACCAAAAGGACAAGGAATTGAAAATTAAACAGATTCGATCTGTCCGGAGTAAACAGAACGAGCTTCGGCTTCGCAAATGCGAATCGCGTTCAATCCATCTTCAGGGGTGACAACACTGGGCCGTTTCTCCTGATTAATGCAGTCCACCAGATGCTGGATTTCCCCAGCGTAGCCATCAAGACCTTCCATCTTGATGGTGCGGCCTTCTTGCCCGGCTTCAAACAATTTCAAGGCATCATCACCACGGGCAATATCATAATCCACTGTGGCATTTTCAAAAACGGCGTTGTAGGCCATATTAAAGCCAAATCCGGGTGTCATCGCCCAACTTCCCTCTGCTGAGATACAGGCGCCTGAATCAGTCATGTATTGTGTCACGACATGATCAACAGCCCCACTGACTTTGGTAAATCCGGTGGAAAAAACGGCCTTGGGCACACCAAAACAGAACTGCACAAAATCCGTATCGTGAATGTGAAGGTCAAGAAGGGCTCCTCCGGATTTTTCACCATTCAGGTAATTCTGCTGACTCCAAGCCGGCGGTTCCGCAATTCGTCGGAAACGAACTCCCAAAACTTTTCCATAGGTATTTTTATCGATGGCTTTTTTCAAAAAAGCCCATTCCGGCCAAAAGCGCAAACACATGGCAGGCATGAAATGTGTCTTGGGTGCTTGCACTGCTTTGACTAGTTTTTCGGCCTCGTCACGTGTGCGCGTGATGGGTTTCTCACAAAGTACGTGCTTGCCTTTGTTCAAGGATCGAATCGCAAGGTCAGTATGGGTATCGGTGGGAGAGCATATGTCGACCAGCTGAAGCCCTGGGTGATCAAGGAATGTATCGACATCTTTGTATCCCTTGATTTTTGCCATGTCCAGTTTGACTGGCTCCTGGTCGCCGACATTTCCAAAAACACCGCTTAAATCCCCGTCCAACCTTCGTCCACTTGGGTTACAAACGGCCACTATCTCCACGTCTTCAAGCTGACGATAGGCCTTGATATGGGCCACGGACATGAAACCCAATCCAATGATACCTGCCTTGACTTTATCCATAATCTCGATGCGTCAACCTACCAGGTCGCTGACATAGTTTTTTGCTGCAAGAATATCTTCAACACGCTGCTCACCTGCTTCACGCTCGATAGCAAAATTGCCTGTGTATTGAAGTTGATTAAGCGTGGCGAAGAAATCCTTCCAATCCACCTGACCAGTCCCGGACTGAACCTCTTCACCCCATTGACCGGCCTCGACGGTGCGCGTCGCATCTTTGATATGACACTGTTTAAGATAAGGCGCCAGAACCTTGAGTGCCTCAATAGGGTCTCCCTTATCGTAAAGGATCATGTTGGCAGGATCAAAATTGACACCCACATTGGGCAATGCGAGTTGATCAAGGAAATCTTTGAGTGTTTCAGCGGTCTCCTGGCCTGTTTCAAATCCAAGGTCCATTTCATTTTCACCGAAAAGTTCACCGATTTGACGAATTCTATTCATCAACTTGGCAAACGCTAGATCACTCGGCTCATGCGGTAGAAATCCCGCATGAAAAGTAATGAGTTTCAAACCCAGGTCTTTGGCAACAAGGATATTCTCTTTGAAATTGGCAAGGTTTTCAGGCCAGGTAGAATCGGGTACAACGCCTCCCGTTTCCTTGATGGCCTCCATGGTCGAGTAATCCTCTCCGACCGTCACCATCATACCAGAAACTTGGGAAATACCGGATTCGCGGCACAGATCTCCATACCTTCCCCAGATCGCAGGGTTTTCCCGTATGGGATCCAAGGCAATCTGTGTTTTTGTAATACCTATCGTTTTTAAGTGAGCAAGCAGCGCTTCGGGCGTTTCAGGCTGGAGCGACCAAGTACATACGGCCAATCTATCTTCAAGAGGCAATGGTAAACTCATAAGGAATGACTCAGGGTTAATTACCTACATTTTCCTTCGCATTGAGAAGAGAAAGCACTTTGTCCGTCAAATCATTGGAACCATCGTTGTAGAGAATGATCGGCGTTTCAGTTTTTGCTACCGCAGCCGTGTCAATAACCATGGACAAACCGTCTTTTTTTGCAATTTGAGCGATTTTTTCACGTATATCCCGCACGATGTTCTTCTTCATGCGAGCTTGTGTTTCGGCAATCTGAGAGCGTGTGGTGTTGTCGTAATCGGTAATGTCTTTCTCCAAACCGCGCACTTCGACAAGTTTTGCATCCGCTTCCTTGCCTCGCTTCTGGCGCTCGGCGGTTGACAGTGCACCTTCGTCGGCGCTCTCACGCATTTTGCGGTATTCTTCATTGATCACCTGATATTGCTGGATGAGCTTTTCCCGACGTATCTGGTAGTCCTTACCCTGCGTCTGAAGGTTGTCCGAAATCTGTTTTGTCTTCCAGTATCCGTCAAAGACTTTTTGCAAATCAATGGTGGCAATCTTGCCCTGCGCCTGAGTTAGCGGACTTGAAATGATTCCAAGTAAAAGAGCGAGCGATAGGATGGTTTGTTTCATCTTATTTTATCTGTCGTTGTTATGATCAATGGAAGTTAAGGAAGAAATGTTGCTCAAGTTGAGACATTTCCTCAATGATGTTTTCTCAAGATTTGTTAAAAAACTGCGTCTCTTGCCGGAAATGAGAAGGTCCCTCTGAATTCTCTCTAGAATGGACGTTCCCATCCCACACCAAAATTGAATCGGCCGCTTGCATCATTAAAATCATCCGAGGTGATCGGAATACCATAATCGAGACGAAGTGGACCAATGGGAAGGTTCAAGCGCAGACCGAGACCAAAGTTATCGTTGTAGGCGCCAGTGTCAAACAGAGTGGCACCACTGGCTGCAGGATCTGGATTGGTCACACGCGAGTCAAAGCTGTAGGAATCTTGAAAGACCATTCCAATATCATAAAACAGCGCAAATCGCAGTCGTTCGATGATTGGTAGACTGTATTCAGCGGATGCAAACCAGTAAGTGCTGCCACCAAATGGCTCCTGCTGCCCATCTTTGGGACCCACATCACGGAATTTAAAACCTCGGAGGTTACGAAGGCCACCCAACCAGTAACGGTCAAACAGGGGTACTTCATCAGTATTTGCGTAGGCATCGGCAACACCCACTTCTCCCAATACTTCCAGAATGTGGCCGGAACCAAACCCCTTGAAGTAATGCTTCGTGGTTAATTCAAGCTTGTAGGTGTCCACTTCAGCACCGAGAGGGCCACCTGATAATTGTCCTCGCAATCGTGTTAACTGACCACTGTTGGGCAGGAAGCCCCCACTGCGAGTATCGTAGGAAATGGAGGAACCAACCTTGGAGATCATGGAGTCACCTTCCTGATTCTGGAAGAAGTAGGAAGCTCCTGGCTCCACATTTTGAATCCCGATGCTTTCAACGGTGTAATCAACACCCCCGATGATAAAGTCACTTCCCAGAGTCTTGCGCAGCCCCAACTGAGTTCCCGTACGTCGCTCGTCGAAGACACTGCTCACATAACTAAGTTCCCGGTGGTAGAGGTCTTGCTGGAACTCCAGTTTTTTGTCGAACAGCCAGGGTTCGATGAAAGTCAGTTGATAATCCTGCAATCTTGTTCCTGCTTGAGCACGTAATCGAAGCTTTTGACCACCCCCTTGAAATAGAGGTGGTTTGAACAGATCGAAGTTACCCTGCGAAAGTTCAACGAATGCAACCAAGTTTTCAATGGAGTTGAATCCAGCGCCGATTACAAAATTACCCGTGTTCTTTTCTTCCACAGAAACCACCAGGTTTTTTCGGTCTGGAATATCAGTCGGTTCGACTGCAATTTCCACTTTTTCAAAGTAAGTTAGACCTCGAAGTCGTTCCTGACTGAGTTTGGCGCGCACCATGTTGAAAGGTTCACCCGGTGCAACAGCAAGCTCCCGGCGGAGAACCTTGTCCTTGGTTTTGGTGTTCCCACGGATTTCAACTTTCTCGATGTAATCGCGATCGCCTTCGTCGATCTGATAATCCACATCAATCGTGCCTTTTTCAGTGTTGGCGGATTTAATCTCTCGGATGCGGGTTTGACCTTGGTTGCGAGGCGTCAGGTAGCCGTCGGCCTCATAGAGATCCTCAAGAGCCTCACGATTGTCATCGAGACCACCTGGAGTAAAAACATCTCCCTTGTTCATCGCGAGGCGTTTGACTGGCCCTTTGCGAGTTTCAAAAAAGAGAACTTCCTGTGTGGGGTAGATTTCATTCCCCTGAATTCGGAGATCCCCAACCCGGTATTGATTGCCTTCGAAGATTTCGATGTTGATCACCATTTTGTTTTCCTCGGGATATTCGAACTGAATATCACGGATGGCAAAATCAACATATCCATTATCCCAGTAATGTTGGCGGAGCTTTTCTTTATCCTCGGCAAATTGCTCTTCTTTGAGCACACCGCTACCCGTTAACCATGAGAAAGCCCAGCGACGACGGGTTTTGACCACCTTGCGGAGTTTCTTTAGCTTGAAAGCAGATGCACCAACGAAATTGACCTCTTGGATGCGCACTTTCGGAGCTTCTGTCACTTTGAAGGTAACATTACCTTGCCCCCGTTCCTCGGTGATACTGGCCTGATAAACAACTACTGTGTTTTGATAGCCCTTTTTCTGGTAAAATGTTTCGATTTCTCGCGCATCGGTGAAAAGTTTTTTCTCATCGATAGGTTCTCCAACTTTGGAGCTGACCTTCTTCTTCAAACGACGATCACTCAATCGCTCATTTCCTTCGAAGCGAATTTCGGTTAACCTGGGCTTACCCTGTACAGAGTAAACCAAGTCGATACCGGAGTCTTTGACTTCCCAGGACACATCAACGTTATAGAAGTAACCCGTGCCCAGAAGATTTTTGACGTCTTGGTTGATACGAGCTGCAGAGAAATCATCACCGGAGCGCGTTTGGATATTGACGAGCACCATTTGATCGCTCACAGAGGCGGGGCCCACATGAGTAACCTTGACGGCTTCGATATTTTTGTTCGAGAGAACAGTCTGACCGGATACCTGTGGCAACCAACATGCCAAAAATGCCCAGACAGGCCATTTATATTTTAACCGACGCACTAATTTAAACGTCCGCCGGGACGTCTTCTTCGCTGACTTTGGCCGCATTTTCAAATCGTGTAAATCCTTTGAAAAAAGTTAGATTCACGTCCCCTGTGGGACCATTTCTCTGTTTGGCGATTAACATGTTTACACCAATGGACTCCTGCTCTGATTGGGCAGGTCCATCATCATCGTCACCTTGACTCGGTTTGTAAAGCAAACCTATCAGATCCGCATCCTGTTCGATCGCCCCGGATTCACGCAAATCAGACATTCGGGGCTTGCGGCTTTTGTCTTTTTCAAGCTCACGATTCAACTGACTGAGCACGATGACTGGCACTGAGAGTTCTTTTGCCAATGCTTTCACACCGCTGGAAATATCGGATATCTCCTGTTGGCGGTTTTCTGCACGACGCGCAGTAGAGTTGAGCAACTGTAGGTAGTCAATGACAAATAGCTTAATACCATGCTGCTGCGACATGCGCCGGGCTCTGGCTCGGAGCTGGAGGACGGATAATCCGGGAGTGTCATCAATCACGATCGGAGCCTTGGCAAGCTCGGTCGCAGCTTGAGTAATTCTTGGGAAATCTCGTTCTGCAAAAAATCCATCTCTCACCGCGCGAAGGTTGATGCGGGCACGGCAACAAAGCATGCGAAGAATCAGGGACTCAGCAGTCATTTCAAGGCTGAACACACCAACCGGTTCATTTTGTTCCAGGGCAACATGTTCTGCAATATTCATCGCCAGAGAAGTTTTTCCCATGCTGGGGCGAGCAGCAATCACGACCATTTCACCCGGGTGCATCCCGTGAGTCATCTTATCCAAATCGTGAAATCCTGAGGATAGCCCGGTGAGCATCCCCTGATTCTTGTGATAAGACTCCAAGGTGGAAATGGCATCACGCACCAAGGTTTTGATCGACTTATCTTCGTTTTCAGAGCGCTCTTCACTGATGGAAAGGACGTCTCGTTCTACTGTGTCCAGAAGAGAATCAACGTTGTCCTGCTCTTCATAAACACGGCCGACGATGTCAGAGCAGGTATGCAGCATTTTGCGCAACACATATTTTTCTCGAACAATTTCCAGATAGTAAGGGAGATTGAGCCCGGAAGGCGCTTTGTCCATCAAATCGTTGAGATAGGCCAGTCCCCCGACGTTGTTGAGTTGTTTGCGATCCCTCAAACTCTGGGAGAGTGTGAATATGTCAATGGGCTGCTTTTTATCGTAAAGTTCAGCAATAAGGTCATAAAGCTCTCGGTGACGCAAGTCATAGAAAACCTCGGCACCTGACTTGAATTTTTCAATGCAGGTGCCCATGTTTTCGTTGGGGTTGAGCATCACACAACCCAATACACCCTGTTCAGCCTCAATGGAATGAGGCGGTAAACGATCCAAGGGACTCACCTCTTCCTTGCGACGAGTTTGACGCTTGGTTCGTTTCAGGTCGGGTTTGTCACTGTGGGTCTCTGTGGCGGCGTTGTCTGGCATCTTTACCAAGGAAAAGACAATCAGGGGAAAAAGGCAAACACGACTTCTTGGAAGGTTATTCATAGGTTATTCACAAAGAAGGCGGCGGATGATTGACAATCCGCTTCGAAAATCCACCATTCGATAAGACGAATGGTGACGAAATTTCCGGTATCACTGATTGATTATCTGAAGAATCTGGCAATGTCGGCCGAGTGTCATCGAGTTTATCTCAGGCTTCATTCAAAGCAGTGAAGCATCCTCGCTCGATTGCTGTTAGAAAAAAGAAAAATATAACTGAAAAAATGAATCAAAACAAAGTTGCCTTTTCCTTGAGCTCCTTGTGACGCTTGCCCTTTTTATCACCTTCAAATAATCCCGCAGCGGCAGTTGGTGGCATGGATCAGGATTCCTCGAGGGAACTGAATCTTCCATCCAAGAATATCATCATTCACCAAGTATTGGATGCTGCAGATATGAAGATCGATTTGAGAAAAACCCCAGGCTTGCCCCTGAAACATAAGAATTAAGGGACTGATTGCATGATAGCCCTCCGGTGTCCGTTCTATCCATTCGACACACGGCATTTGTTGAAGATCAAATCGACAATTCAACCTTGAGGTGTCAATCTCCAAGTGTTTAAGATTAAATTACATGAAGGCTTCATTCGAAACTCTGCGTTTCCTTACCCATGGTTCATTCTGGGCAATTTCAGCTACTCTCATGAATTCAGTTTTTAGCTTGGCAGCCGCAGACTGGCCAGAGTGGCGTGGGCCGCATTCCAGCAACGCAATTGAAGAAACCGGGTTTCCGGTCCAATGGTCAGCCGAGGACAATATACGCTGGAAAGTCGATTTACCTGACCGTGGAAACAGCTCACCCATCGTGGTAGACGGGAAGGTGATCATTACTCAGGCCATCGAAAAAGAACATCGACGCATGACGCTGGCTTTTGACAGACAAACCGGCAAGCGCCTCTGGCAACAGGAAATCATTTACGATCAGAAGGAAACTACTCACCCGCAAAATCCCTACTGCGCTGCTTCGCCTACTACCGACGGTAAACGCATTGTTTCAACATACGGATCAGCTGGTGTTTATGCCTATGATTTGAACGGAAATATTCTATGGAATCGAGATCTTGGCCCTCAGGTTCACATTTGGGGCAGCGCCGTTTCTCCCGTTTTCCACGGTGATTTATGTATTATCTACCACGGTCCCGGCCCTCATGCCGCGATTTATGCCTTGGACAAGGAAACCGGTAAAACGGTCTGGAAATATGTAGAGCCCGAAGTGAACCAAAAAGGCAGGACCGATGGCTTTCGAGGCAATGAAAATGGTAATACAGGCTCCTTCAGCACGCCCCTCCCCGTGGCTTATCAAGATCGTGAAGCATTGATCATGACTTTTCCTAACAACATGGTGGCTTTTGATCCGGCGAATGGTGAAAAGATCTGGTGGGCTTCGGGCATGAACCCTCTCGTTTACACTTCCGCCATTGTTGGAGATGGCATGGCGGTTGGCATGGGTGGCTACAAAGGTTCCACCATCGGTGTCCGACTGGGCGGAAAGGGTGAGGTCACCCGCTCTCACCGACTCTGGCAAAACGTGGGAAAAGGCAACAACATCGGATCAGGAGTGATCTATGAGGGCCATATCTATTTCCTCAATTCCTCCGGAATCGCAACCTGCCAGGATTTGAAGACTGGCAAAACCATTTGGGAAGAACGAGCCCGCGGACAGGCACGAAAAAGCTCCACCTGGTCCACTATGATTCGCAGCGGTGAACACTTGTACTGCCTGAATCAAAGCTCGGAAATGGTCATTCTGGAAGCAAGCCCGTCATTCAATCTAATTGCCATCAACCCGCTGGACAAGGCGATGTGCAACTCTACTCAGGCCATGTCCGACGGCGATATTTTCATCCGCACCTGGGATCATTTATGGTGCGTCAGCAAAATAAAGATAAATACATTGTGATCATCCCCAGACTGAAGGCCTCGGTCGGATGGATTTTGTTGACCTGCATATTTGTAATTCAATTAGAAGAGCCCAACAATCTGGACGCTGCAAGGGTGGTCAGTGCGGGTGAGGCATTGAAGAACCTGAAAGAAGGCAACGCTGGGTTCGCGCGCGGAAAATCACGCCACACACACGATACACCCGACTGGCGACAGTCGCTGGAAAAAGGACAACATCCGTTCGCCGTCGTTCTGCGATGCACGCGACTCACGTGTGCCACCCGAACTTGTTTTTGATCGGGGCTCGGGGATCTGTTTGTAATTCGTGTAGCGGGCAATGTGGTGGACACCGACGTCACAGCAAGCGATTCATCAGAACGTCGAACAATCGGTACGACGCCTTTCACCCGTCCCCGAACTGCGTAAGAGACTCAAAGGCGACAGTGTCAGGATTGTGGATGCCGTTGACGACGTGCACACCGGAAAAGTGGCGTTGAAATAAGCGTATCGGACGTGATTTTTTCCGTGAAACAGAATTACTGAAATTCAAAAAGCACACCGAAGACTCAGAGATGAGTAAACCTTAACTCTGCATTATTTGTGTTCTCTGCGGTAAAAAAGAAAAGTTCCTTTCCGCAGTAATGATTGTGACTATTGGAATCCTTCTCACCATTCTTGCCTTGCGATGATCCGTTTTTCTTGAGTGGATAGTGGCATGCGAATTTTTCAGTTGTTTCTGTGGACGTGCTTTGTCATGTCTTGTGGGTGGACAAGCTGGGCAGCTCCCAGAAATATAGTGCTTATCTTAAGCGATGATCACCGGTATGACTTCATGGGATTCATGGAGGAAGGGCCGGCCTTTCTCGAAACGCCGAATCTGGATCGCATGGCCAAGCAGGGCGCCCACTTCAGGAACGCATTTGTCACTACTTCACTTTGCAGCCCCAGTCGAGCAACCATCCTGACGGGACAGTACATGCATCATCACCGTGTGGTTGATAATCAACGTCCAGTGGCAGATGGGACACGGTTCTTTCCCGAGTACCTCCAGGAAGCCGGATACACAACTGGTTTCGTGGGCAAATGGCATATGGGCCACGATCATGATGAACCTCGCAAAGGTTTCAATCATTGGGTCAGTTTCAAGGGACAGGGAACCTATTTCGATCCCGAACTCAATCTGAACGGTTCCAGAAAGTCGTTCAAGGGATACACCACCGACATATTAGCTGATCAAGCGCTTGAATGGCTCAAGACACGCACCGATGAAGATCCTTTCCTGCTCTACCTTTCATTCAAAGCAGTGCATTACCCTTTTCAACCAGCGCCACGCCACCACGGACGTTATGAAGACAAGGCCATTGATTACCCAATGACCATGGCCAATACCGAAAGCAATTACCAAACTCAATCCAACTGGATTCGGGAGCGACGGTATGGCATCCATGGAATCGACCACATGGAAACCGGGCCACTTGACAAAGACCCAGTACCTTCCTTCGATGACCTTTACCATCGCTACTGTGAAACCGTGCATGGATTGGATGAAAACATCGGCCGCGTATTGGATTACCTCGACTCCAGTAAACTCATGGAAAACACCATCGTCGTTTACCTGGGTGACAACGGGTTTGCTCTTGGCGAGCATGGGTTCTATGACAAACGCGATGCTTTTGAAGAATCGATCCGCATTCCCATGCTTGCCATGGCACCCGGGCTCATCAAACCAGGTTCAAAAATGGATGCCATGATGCTTAACATGGACCTTGCACCTACCCTCCTGGAAGCAGCAAATATCAATATCCAAAAAAGCATGAAATTAGATGGTCAATCCGCCCTCCCCTGGTTAAGAGGTGAGACCATTCCATGGCGGGATCACATATTGTATGAATACCATTGGGAATGGAACTTCCCGGCAACACCAACCACACTGGCCATAAGAGGAGATCGCTACAAATACATCTATTACCACGGAGTGTGGGATCGCAATGGATTCTATGACCTTGAGACCGATCCAAATGAACGAGTCAACTTGATCAACATTCCTGCATACCAAGAGCAGATTCTGAGCATGCGAAGCCAATTGTTTCAGGAGTTGGATGCATCAGGAGGCTTAGTACTACCCGTGCGACCACCCAAGGGAGTACAATTTTACGACCGCAAATTGCGGCGATAAAAAAAGCCTTCCCAATTGGGAAGGCCTTTCGGTTGATTATCATTAAGAAGCTCGTTTACCTTTTCTGGGTAAACCATTCAAAAGACAACGAAACTTCATCGCCGGTTGTGATCAAACCAAGCGCAATCTTGGGAGCAGGTGCCTTGATGCCATGATCAGACATCTTGATAATGACTTTGCCTGCAACTTTCAATCCCTTGTCCGTTGGTGAAATATTCACTGGCATTGAAATTTCCTTTTTCACACCGGAAACTGTCAATTCACCTTTGGTATCGTATTTCAGAGCATCTCCGATTTTACGCTCCCCCTTGGAGGGAGTCATTTCAGTGAGCTTATAAGTAATCCAAGGGTGGTCATCCGCATTCATGGCGGTCAACATGACTTGATCCATGGTAGGCTTTCCACTCTTCATGGATCGGGCTGCAACTTTGACATTCACCTTGGGAGTCACTGACAATGCTGGAACCGCTTCCAGCGAAAGATCAGAAGGGAATCCCCCCTCAAGCTCCATGTTACCGGAGATCAATTTGCTTTCCACCGTCCAGTCGTGCACGGTGGAAGTTCCATCAATTTTCATCGAGCTGCCTTTGAACATACCTCGATATTTGACGGTTTCAGCCGAGACAGATGCGGTCAACAGCATTGCTGCCAAACCACCATTCCAGATAAGTCCTTTTAATTTGTGTATCATATACTTCTTCAATTAGGTTTAAAATTATCCGAGGTCAAACAAGCTGTCGTCCAGTTCGATACGATTATTGTTCATGGTCGCTTCGTGTGCTTTAACAGCGATCACGTTAGCCTCGTATCCAAGCTGATATCCAGCTGCTGGTTTCTTGGACCCTTCAAGCTCAGCAAGATATTCACCTAAAATTTCATCGTCCGTATCACCGAAACTTGCAATGAAATCTTCCACACCCGACTGGTGGACATATGCATTATGCACAAATGCCTCCAATGCATACCACAAGGGAGTGTCGGTGAAGGGGCTCGCCTTTGCAGCTTCTTCACCGGAACCGGTCACGGTAGTCAATTTGGTCGCATTCGCGACCAAATAGATTCCAACCTCCTTGTGGAAAGTATCCTTTTTGGCATAAACTTCCCAACCGAGCATGGGAGCATCAGCTTCCTTGAACATCCAGGCTTGAGAACCACGAACCATTAATGCCGAATCCGTACCGTGATACATCTCGTATTCGGAATCGAAGCTATTACAAAGTGTGATGTCAACGTAGGATTGAACACCATCGGGGTATTCCAGAGTGACTTGAGCCGTATCGGGAACATCGCGTCCATCCTTCCAGAGAAGGTTGGATCCAAATCCTGAAACAGCCGAAGGTCGACCAGAGAGGAACCAGTTGTTGGCATCCAACAAATGAATACCGATTTCACCTGCAATACCACACGACGTTTCATTATTTAAACGCCAATTGATCTCACGCTCACGTTCATTGCTGGGAGCAGCGCGCTTCCAACTGGTCTTTTTGTGCCACTGAGCACGGGCAAAAATAGAATGTCCCCATGCTCCGGTTCGAACGTAGTCCACTAGGAAATGGCGTTGGGGATCGCTTCTGTATTGAAGTCCCGCCTGAAAATACTGTTTGGGCGTATTTTTCGCAGCCAGGGCAATGGCTCGGGCATCTTCAATGGAGGAAGCAATGGGTGCTTCGCAATAGACATGTTTACCAGCCTTCAATGCATCAATGACGATGTCTTTATGCTGATGACTTGGGGTAGCCACGACCACCGCTTCGACATTTTCATCGGCAAGCAAGTCCTTGTAATTTTCATACTTGGTTGCCTCAGGAGCAGAACGGCCAGTGCGGCGCAGGAAAGCGCCGTAATGATCACAGATGGCAACAACGGGTGCATTGGGCAACACAGCCAAAGTGCCAACAATGTCGCGACCGTGGTAACCACACCCTATCACGCCAAATTTTACGGGAGGGCCAATGGGAGGCTTGCTTGACTGCGCATTTGCATCTGCAGGTTTGAAGGCGGTAGCGCCGCTGGCCATCATGGCCATCATGCCAGCCATGGAACCTCCCTTGAGGAAGTCGCGGCGATTTAAGTCAATTTTTTCTGTCTGATCTGTCATAAATCTTTGCCCTTGTGGGCGCTCATTCAATTGAGTAATTACGGTAAAATTGTCACTTAATCACTCTGAGTCAAGGCTGGTGTTTAATCCAGTACTTTGATGCGAATGTTGCGCAAAGCAACAGCGCCATGGTCTCCCTGAACGAATAGTGAGCCGGGCTGATCAAGGTTGGCATCCAACTCACTGCCAGTAGCCTTGTTTACTTCCACGTTGCTGTGTACTTGGACGCCATTAAGGGTCACACTTATTCGATTACCCTTGATGGTAGCCTCTACTTCCTGCCATTCACCTGCGCGCCGGGAAGCTTGAAGTGAAACAGGCTTCACGCTGTATATGGCGCCATTTCCACCCATTGCAGGTTTTTTACCGTAGTCATCGAAGATTTGGATTTCATGGCGTCCTCTGAGATAAAAACCACTATTACTGCCTTTGGGAATCAGGTATTCGTAGCGCACGGTGAAGTTCCAGAATTTATCATTGGTTACAATATCGGTACCATGCTCACCTTTAGCTACTGTGTTGACCATCATGCCATTCTGCACATTCCAACTCTTGGCACCGTCTTTTTGGCGGAGCTTCCACCCATCGAGGTTAATGCCATTGAACAAAGGTTTGAAGCCGGCTGCACGTTCTTCGGCACTCACTTCGTAGCGGTTGTTAATGGGTTTGCCATCACCTTTGGCAAGACCAAGCGCCCAGTGGATTCCTCCAAGGATGTGTTTCTGGTAGTGTTCACTGGTCCAGATATCTTCGCGATGCCCAAGGGAAGTGTAGAAAACCTTGCCTTTGCCATACTCGCTGCACCATGCGATGGGGTAATCTCCGGGTGCGGTGGTATTTGGATGGCTGTCCTGGCTTAAAAGACCGTGGACGCGATCGCGATGGAAGTTTTTGAGAATATAAATCTCGTCATGCACTTTAAAGTTTTCCCCATAGTGCTGACAAGCAGGATGATGACCATCTTCAACCCGAGCAATCACTGTCGCTTGTGCGCCATGAGTCTGGAACTCGCCACCAATCATGCCGACAAACTTGGGGAATCCATGAAATGTATCTGAGGCAGAATGCATGCCAATGAAGGCTTTGCCGCTTTGAAGCCATTCCAAGAAATACTCGCGATTGGGGATGGGTAAATCACCCGTCGTATTGGCAAAAATAACGCCGTCATACTGCTTGAGGGCTTCTGGATTCATTTTTTCCGAAAGTTCCTCATCGTTACGCGCATAATCCACATCAAATTCTTTGGAGTGATCAGCCAGGGTTCCCAGCACCGATTCAGCGGTGGGTATGGAAGAATGACGAAACCCTTTAGTTACGGTAACGACCAACAGGTTTTTGGATGCGGCCTCAATGGAGGCGCCAGCTAGACAGGCTATCGCGACAATGAAGCCAGCGACAGGTCGGGTAAGTGATGATTTATTCATACAATTTTCGATCAATGATTAAATGGTCCCTGATTCTGAAACCAAGATGAAGCCTGTGATAACAGTTCATGACAGGTGTCGTCAGGCGTCAGAGTAGATTCTGGTTTAAGCTCTCCACGCAAAGGGTCAAGGAATCTTTCAAGCCTAGTTCGTATCGAGCTCCTCAATTGAACCTTTATCTTCCTCTTGCTTAATTAGTTCAGATTTTTCTTTCGATTTCCAAAGTCGCTGCACTGGGATCAAACTATCTTCGGATGATAACCAGTTGTCCATGGAATTAAGCGACTGAAAGGGAAGCAGCAGATATTTGGGAACCATGTAAAGTGGCTTGATTTCAGGTTCGCCCAAGCTGCCGGTCACTCGATACTCAAATAATTTGGAAACTGGCCAGAGTGCCAGGCTGAATACTTTGCCAAGCATGGGCGCGTCCCTGAGTAATTCGGCTTCCACCCTTGCATCAAGGTTGCCATCAAAATCAACCGATCCCTTGTATTTCAATCGAGCCGTACGCTCCTTGATTTCCAGGTCGCGCGTTTCAATCAGGCTGTCCGTGATGGTAAAATTCCCTTTACCATGCGCAGCGCGACTGTTGCCTAATCCAGGAGAAAATGCATTCATCAGTCTGGAGAACACACCAAACAGCGGCGTGTCCCACAACCGACCCTCTCGCAGATCAACTTTTCCGAAGCCCTGCCAACTTCCCCAGTCACCTGTCTCTGCATCGGTTACTCTTAATTGACCATTGAGGATTCCCTCCGACTCTCGTGTCTCTGCCACGACATCTCTCATCAGAGGTCCGAGGTGTACATTTTCAAGATCAGCATCCATTTCGAAAGTGGTGGTACCCTTCTTTTTGAGACGAAGACGCATTTCGCCCTTCAATTGACCTTCGTAGAAAGGAGTCTGCACATTGCCAATTGTAAGCTTTTCATGGTCCCATTGAATGTGGCCGCTGATGGTGGGAACGTGAAATTTCCAGAAGGAAAAAGGACCGCCGTCCACTTCAAAAAAGGCGTCGGCAGACTCAATGTCATCAAAAGGAATTAAACCATTCATCTTGATTTCAGGTGGCATGCTGAAATCGTAAGGTGCCAGAGTACGGGCAGTTGCTGGCCCTATGGCTCGAGCAATAGCCATGGGCTGCACATGGCTCAGAGCGTTGGTAATGGTGATGAATCGCTCCGCCGCATCAATACCCAAGGCTTCTGCCTGAACTATTCCCTCTTCTCTTTGAACAAAAGGATTGAAAATCTTGAAGTATTGATTCGTGTAACTGCCCTGAGCTTCGACTGTCAAGGCGGCTTGATCGCGATAACTCATGCGCCCGGTCTTGAGCCTGGCCTCAGCCCCGGATCGATCGAGATGTTGCCATCTTCCCCAGATCTTGCCTTTGACTTCAACAGGGTCTTCAAATTCCAATTGTGAGAGAACTTTTCGGCCAGCTGCATTTAACAGCGGTTTCAAAGCTTTGGGCTGAGCCACACTATCTACCTGCCACACGTAATCCTGAGTGCTCGCGTTGCATTCATAACCCAGACGAGTGATACCCTCTGGTCGGTGGATGGTCAGATTCGGCAAACGCCAGAGCATGTTTTCAAAGAAAATATCTGATGAAGCTTTCTCTACAGGTACTCCACGAAAGCCACCTTCATCCACGTCGAAATGACCATTGATGTGCAAAGTCGGCTTAACTTCGCCGCGCCAATCAGGCTGGGTATCGGTCCAGTCAGGCAGGCGGGCTCCCACAGTGGCTTTGAATCTAGGTGGGTTCACCCAGACATATTGATCAATCCATTTTTGTCCGTTGGGCGGTAGCAAGTGCCGAATTTCTCGTGCATCGAAATCGGATATGACTTCCAGTGTCGCCTCACGACTTGGAATATCTAGTAGCCCTTGAAGGTCGACACTGCCACGATAAAGGGAACTTTTCAGTTGCTGAACGTGCAAAGACGGAGCTTTCCATTGCAATTGCGTCTCAAATTCAGATGCTTTGATCCAGGGACCATCAACTCCATTGATCTCAGTTTTCAAACCGATGCTGTAGGGAAGCAAAGCAGCCCACCAGGCCCACGATTCAGTGGATGCTTCGAGTACTCCAGCCTCTTTGTTCGGAGTTAAATGGGTGATGAAAGTAGCTTGATCAATGGAGGCCCAAGGTGAGTCTAATCCCTGAATGTTGATTTCGAGACCACTATCCCAATCCAGATCAGAACCGGGTAACCACTGAAAATTTGCTTTCCATTCAGAACGCTCCAGTTGGAGGGGATACTTCTCCAACCACTCTACCTTGTCGGTGACAATTGTTGTCTCACCATGCCAGTGTGCATCCTCATGAGTCGGTGCTTCGAGTCGACCCGTTACAAGGATGGGGTCCAGTCGAAGTTGATCGGGCATTTGAAACTCAGCTGTTCCAGCAAATAAAGCGTTACGCAATGCTCCAGTCCGTGTCACCAACTGCACCGCTCCATTTAAATTGGCACTGGCTTGAATGCCTTGAATCAACGTGGCAACGTCCCATGAGAGATTCCATTCAACATTCCAAAAATCCTTTTCGTCATCAAGTGTTGGAATTTCAGCTTTTAATATGGCTCCTTGGATTTCGCCAAATTCAGTGGTTATCACATCTGATTCAATACTAACTTGAGCCGTCGATTTTTCGGGGTTTTTTGCATCCAGCTCGACATGCACTTGAATCTCCGGAGGTATGCTGAATTGAAGGCGCTCTTTGGTCTCCACAATTTGTTTAACCACGCGCCCGAATTTCATTGGGGTATCAGAAGCACCTTGCCCCTTACTCCATTCCGAAAAAGCGTAAGCATTGGTGACGCTTCCCGAAAATGCTATCTGCAGCCCGAGCATTTCTGCGTTTAAAAATTCAAGTTCCCACCAATGCTTGGAATGTAACTTTATCTTGGTGGCAATACCAACCGCTTCAAATTCCTCAACCCCTGCAAGCTCGGAATCGATAGGCATGGTGACTCGGCCACCACGAATAATGGCTTCTTCAATATTGATTTCCTGAGAGAACCATTGAAGGGGGCTTAATCTTACTTGAACGGCTTCCGCTGAAAAGGAAGGTTCGTTGAGATCTTTTGCTGCGACTAAAATCACTTCCTCAACGAGTATTCCATCCGCAGGGGTCCATCGCATGCTGGCAAAATCAAGTTCAAGTCCTTTTGTTCGCAGATTCTGAAGAATTCTAACCTTGGCAAAATCAGGCAATCCTTGGTGACCCAAGTACCATAACGATCCAAAAAGAAGAATGGCAAAGAGCACAATCATCAGTGTCCCCCACTTGATACCGAATCGCAGCCACCGCTGAATCATTCCCTGCTGAAGGGGAATATTTGCGTTCATTTTCGATCGACTGCTTTTTTCCATGAAAGTATGTGGCGTATGCTGTAGGTCAACGCATTCGAAACTTCGCAGATGACGGGCCCAGTTTCAAGGTCAACACCCGCATAAATCGCAGATCGAGGGCTCTGCCTGCCAAAGAGAATACGTTTACTCACAGAGCTTGTATCCCGCTCAAAATAAACGGTCAATTGAAGGCCATCTCCCGATGTGTCCAAGCCAAACTGCGCATATTGAGCATCACCGGCGTCCACCCAATTGCTTGTTCTCGGATGAGAAACAGTTTCGAGGAAATCCAGGTTAAAATCCTGTTGGGTTTCTGTCAGTATGTCGCCATCCAACAACCAAATTCCATTGGCAGATTTATCCAAACGGATCTCCGCATCCTTTTCGCGAATACTCATGCGTATGATTTCTTCAACAGGAACATCCCATAATTCCTGATTTCGAATATCGACAGGATGGGCAGGAAGATCAAGAAGCAGGCTGGCAGGTAGTTCGTAAATTGTTTTTTCATCGGATCGCCTTGCATACATGGAAGCGCCAAAGGATCGGCTGAGCTGCACGGTGAGCATGGAAGATTCGGTTTGATCGGTCACGGTGGAAAAGCGCATCTGATAGGTTTGAGCACCAAACATATTCTCTTCCAATTCGGGATTCACTGAATCGTGGTAGGCTTTGATCTGGATATTCGCCAGCGTCTGGAACAGTTTCCTGACAAGCAAGGCATCGGTTGGAAGTGAAGCAGGTTTTTCTAGGTTCCATTTCGTTTGGGAAGCATCATAGGAAAGCGCAAATGGCTCCTTCGTCACAAATTCCAACCGATTGAAAGAGAACGCTGGATCAATCAAGTAAGGATCTCTGAATGCACTGGCAGGAACATTCAGTTGTTCCCTGAAAACCACATCCGGAGCAAGCATGATTGCAGGTCGCCCTTCCAGTTTCGCATAACGCAAACCGGGCTTATCAGGAACATTGAATCCCCAGGAAAGATGAAGCGGTTTCCTGTCCCCCATGCTGAGATAAAGCTCCAACACGGGATCTTCCAGCCCCAACCACTTTAATTCTCCGGCCTCCTCCTTGGATAAAAATTCATGCACGTGAAGTGTGGGAAGCGATTTCGTTAATAATGTTTCAATCCTCGTGATATTGGCACGCGAATCTACCAGTGCGTCGGGAAAGGAAAAATGCCAGGCTTTGCCATTTGGGTTTTTATCCATCACAATGCGTGCATCGACATGACTGATCTCAATATGATCCATGTCTTCAATGTCTGCCGACACAATCCTTGGGTCTCGCCAGGCCTGCAACTGATCCGGCAGACTATCCAGCCAGGACGCATCCACCACCCAGGCATCAGGTTCCTCGTTGAGACGAAGGTATACATGATTGCCCACTGACTCACGATCTCCCAACTGGACACGCACGCTGTTTTCCCCCTTGGAAAGGATCATAGTGGTGGCAGCGGGTTCCAATCCAAACGTTTTCCAGCCACCTGCTTTCTGAATATCCGCAAGGGAAAGCACGGTTTTGGGTTTCAGGTTTGAGAGGGTTTCCAATAAACCTGAAATCAAGGTGGGATGACCGATGTCCTTGATGGGCTGTGTGAGACTCCAGGTCACATCGTTGCGAACGAATTCCAAATGCGCTTGATCATTGTGAATGGCCAGGCGTTCCCAACTGTTTGATTGTGAGGGGGGAAGCAGGCTTCGTTGTTCGACCCAACCCGAGACCTCTTTCTTCCAGGGCCTCTCAAAGATTAGAATGAATCCCGACAGGACGAGCGCCACAATCCATAATAATGTGGTTTGTTTTCGAATCATATGTGTGATGAATCCTTCAACAATTGGTTAATGAATGTGCACTCGCACCAATTTAATAACGTCGTTTAAGCCAGATGAGAAACCCGATTCCGAACACTCCCAGTGGCAGAATCGCCAGCATGAACCACTGAAGCAGTCGCAACGAGGTGGAAGGTACATCCAGTCGGAATTCTGTTAAGGGTCTCGGTCCTATGCCCCCCAGCATCACATCACGCTCGAGTAACCAGTTAACCGCCAAGCCTGCAAAGTCGCGATTCCCTTGTTTTTGAATGTGAACGTTGCTCAGGAATTGCGAATCGCCTAAAACCAGCATGCGCGAGGCGGGCTGATTCAATCCACTTTCAGTTGAGGGAGTCGCGACCATTTCTGCCATAAGAGAAATGGAACCTCTGAAATCAGTAATGGGATTGTGCACAAAAGCCCCTTTGAAAAATTCGGATTTCGCGACACCGTTCGTTGTGGTTAAAACAAGTTTGCCCACTTCCACTTCAAGATTTTCCATCGGCTTGGTATTGGCTGGCTCAATGGATCTTGGCAGAGAAAGCACCAGGGGTGTACGTGATCCCAGCAAGGGATTCGTTACCGGGTGTGGCACCATATTACCGATAAGCAGTTCACTGCCAGAATAGGTTTGATCATCATCCACCACGTTGTTTCCAACACGCACTCCCCAGCTACTCAACCAGTTTTCCAAACCGATCCGTTTTCCAAAAGTCTGGAAATGAAAGGCCACGAGAAGGCGTCCACCTAGTTTCATGTATTGATCCAACTGCTGAATTTCTTCGGGCGTCCATTGATTCAAAGAACCTGCGACAACAACCGCCGAGGCGTCCGATGGAAAGGCTTCGGCTTCACGAAGGTTTAGTATCTCAAATTGGATATTCTTGTCCTCAAGCACCTGTTTAAATGACGCATAACCGTCCAGTTTTCTGCTGTCTGGATCGTGTTCACCATGGCCTTGAACGAAATAAACGATCGGTGAGTTTCCCTCAACGAGGTTCATGAGTGCCGATGTAAACAACATTTCTCCCTTGAAACCCACCGCCTTCATCCTGAGCTGACCCGAGGCCTCTGTCGGCAGATCATCATACTGCGTCAGTTCGCTGACCGAAACGACACGATGCCGCTTTCCAACGGCGAACAGAACGGTTTCCCCTGACTGCTCTGCATCCATCTCATACTGCTGCCGTATTTCCTGGGCTTTATTGCGTTCACGCAAATAATCCACAACCTCCAATTGAATGCGTGCATTGGCGTGACGATATTCCTTCAATAAACCCATCACACGCCCATGAGGGGTATCCTGAACATCAGGATCATGAAAAACTACAACACGCACTTCATTAGTCAAAGATCGCACCCAGTTTTCAGTGAGAGGTGAAAGCATGATCGATGGGTCCTTGTGCCAGATCATGCGAACGGGATAACGGACGGCGAGGTAGTTCAGGCAAGCAGCGATCACCACCACCGCCAAACCGGCAAGAATGAGATCCAGCCAAAACATACCTCCCGCCATCAAGCGACGATGTGATAAATTAGGTATGGGCTTCCTGGGGTCCATATTTACATGTCATTTTCTGCTCTCAACCCATCGCCAGGTCAAAAATAGAAACAAACCTGTTCCAGTGAAATAAAAGATCAAATGGCTTCCGTTGATAATGCCGCGCACGAAATCTCCCATGTGATCAAACAGGCAGATGTGCCCGAATAGAGTCGCCTGCCAACCCGACTGATCAGGTAGTAGCTCGATGACGAAGCTCAACATGAACAGCACCATTTCAAGCGTGAGTGCCAGCATGGCGGCAATCAGCTGACTTTTGGTGGCTACGGAGGCAAGGCATCCAATAGCCAGAAACAAGCCCCCGAGCAGCATGACACCCAAAGCCGTACCACCCACAATACCGGCATCCAGGTATTCCGGATCATTAAAAAATTGTCCAAGCCAAACCATGAATCCCCAAAGAGGCAACCACATCAAACCGTAAAAGATCCATGAAGCCAAAAACTTTGAAAACACAATTTGCAGGTTACTGACAGGTGTGGTCATCAATGCTTCATAGGTGCCGGTGGATTTCTCATGCGCAAAGCTGCGCATGGTGATTGCCGGGCAAGCGAGGAGGACAATAAACCAAAAAAAAGGCGTCGCATAAAACGCTTCCGTCAGGGGTGCATCCATCGCACGGCCATTGTAAGCAAGTATGACGGTTAACAGGCTCAGACCAATCAGAAACATCACCATGCTGAGGATGACGTAACCGGTCAGGGTTGTCAGATAGAAACCCAATTCACGTTTCAACAGGGTTTGAAAAACACGCACGTTCATTCACACATCCTTCTGATTAGGGCGCACATGGGTCAAGTGAACGAACAGGTCCTCGAGCGCGGGTTGCTGACGGGTTAATTCTCGAAGCGTCCATCCTCGATGCTTAATTTCCTCAAATAGCAGAGGGCGTATGTCGATCTCATCCCTCGCTGTCAAATGACATTTCAGAAACCCATGCTTTAAATCTTCCATTTTAAAATCGGCAATGGATGGCATCGCTTCCAGAGACTGAGACAGTCCTTCCCAGGGAGCAGCGATCTCAGCAACCACATGCGTCAATGAGCCCAGACGTCGATGGATTGTCTCCTTGCTATCGTCCGCCAAAAGCTTCCCATCATGCAGAATCAAAATACGATCACATGTGAGTTCAACCTCTGACAGGATATGGGTAGAAAGCAGGACGGTATGCTCGGTGGCAAGTGAAGAGATCAACTTTCGAAACAACCGGACCTGATGTGGATCCAGTCCAATCGTAGGTTCGTCCAGAATGATCACCTCCGGTTGGTGAAGAATCGCATCAGCCACTCCCACACGCTGACGATAACCTTTGGACATCTGACCGATGATTTTGCGTTTTACATTGGTTAAATCACATAACTCCAACACCTCTCCCAATCTTGTACGCAGACGATCAGCGGAGACACCCTTCAATCCAGCTCGAAAACGCAGATATTCCTCGACCCTCATGTCAAGATGCAGAGGATTATTCTCCGGCATGTAGCCGATGCGTTTTCGAACTTCCATGGGTTTTCTGGCCACATCGTAACCGGCAATCTGAATCCTGCCTGAAGTCGGAGGCATGAAAGTAGACATGATGCGCATGGTCGTGCTCTTTCCTGCACCGTTCGGTCCCAGAAAACCCACTATCTGACCCTTCTTCACAGAAAAGGAAAGCGCGCGTAATGCAGTGTGCCCCGCGTAGCGCTTGGTCAATTGTTCAACCTCTATCATCAATTCATCCGTTTTTTGGCCGTATTGGACAACCTGACACCATTCAGGTTCATTCTGTTGAAAGAATCAATCTCTGACCAAGGAAAAATCTTGGTTTGGGTATCGAGATGGAATGCGAAAACTGCTGCTAGTCATTTCCAGAAGCGGACTATTTTGACAAATTTAGGTGGGCTCAACCAAACAGACACAGCATTTCTTCCTCACTACCCATCTGCTAAAAAGGAAAAAACGCCGTAGAACCATGGTATTTCCAGCCTCATACTCGAGCATGAAAGTGCAAAAATGGAGTCTCTTTTATATTTGAATGGTCAGGTAATTACGCCAGATCCAGCGGTATCTTATTGCTGATAGATCACGCATCAGGCATAGATCCTGAACCAAAGATGAATTTATCGGACTGATCCGGTGTCGTTATCTAATTATGAATTCGAGACCATTCGATTGCACATGAAAAACAAGCTGTAGGGAAGAAAGAGCGTATATGAAAACACAAGATATGCATATTGGGATGCACATCACCCACCCTGACCTGGGAGTGGGCGAGGTGATTGGTTTGGGGCGCGGGATGGCTGAGATTGAATTTGAAACAGGCAGACGAGAGTTGAGTCCTGAAAACAGCGGTATCGAACCGCTACAGTCCGAGGCGCATCTGAATGGACTGAAGATGCCGCTGGACGAATTGATGAAGGAAGTCGTGCAATCAACCATAGATTGTCTGGAATTGGAAAGGCCTGAGACAGTCGTTGAGGATCTGGCGCAAAAATGGCAGGACGGTCGGATGGTGTTGCATCCGAAAGATCCACAGCTCCAACCCAAGGAAATCGATCTTGAAACCTTTTTCCACAAGATTGTGATGATGCGCAACAACCTTCGCGTATTGGAGCAGCGCGTCAACAATTCGAAGCAACTCAGTGAGACCGACAAGTTTGACATGCAACAGTACATTTCACGTTGCTATGGTTCGATGACCACTTTCAACGTACTGTTCAGACGAAAAGAAGATCAGTTCCGTTCAAAGTAGGGTTCACTGATCATGGTAATGTGCCCGTGGTTCAAAACCTGCCTTTCGCATGTAAGCCTCCCATTCAGGCCCATGTGACTCAATGCCCAAACCATGACGCCTGAACGCCATCCAGTGTGCCGCCTCATGGCAAAGCGTTTCCAGTAACAACGATTCTTTGCCAGACTGCAGAAGAGAGGCATTGAGAAAAACAGTGTTGGATGCAAAATGGCACTTGCCTAGATCAGGATCTTCAGCCGGTATGAATTCAATGTTCAAGGTCCGTGGCAAGAGAGTGTAGCCCCAGATCACAGACCAATCTTTCAACTTATTGAACACACATTCCAGCATGGATTGAATGGATGCCTCTGTTCGCTGTGACCTCATTTTTTTTTGCTTTTCTGTTGTTGCCTCATGGCCTGAAATTGTTCACGCCATTTCAAAACCCGATCCCGAATCTTACGCTCGCTCCCCTGCTCTGTCGGTTCATAAAATTGTTTCTCCACACCCAGGTATTCCTGTGCGACAAAATGGTCGGGATGGGCATGCGCGTATTGATAGTCCTTGCCATGACCAAGCCGCTTGGAACCTTGATAATGACCATCCTTGAGGTGTATTGGAACGGGAATCGTTTTTCCTGAGCGCACATCATCCAGAGCCTTATCAATCGCAACCATTGCACTGTTACTCTTGTGAGCAGATGCGATATAGATCACTGCCTCGGCGATAGGGATACGTGCTTCGGGCCACCCGATAAATGAAGCAATTTCGTGTGCAGCATGTGCAAGCACCAATGCCATTGGGTCCGCAAGTCCAACGTCTTCCGCAGCGCAGATCACCACGCGCCGAGTGATGAACCGGGGATCTTCACCCGCATGAATCATTTTTGCCAACCAATAGAGAGAAGCATCAGGATCTCCACCACGCATGGATTTAATGAAGGCGGAGATGGTGTCGTAGTGGGCATCACCATCACCATCATAGACCACAGCCTTTTTCTGGATGCATTCCTCGGCGGCATCCAGATCGATATGGACCAAACCATCCTCTCCCTTCGGTGTGGTCAAGGCGGCGATCTCCAGAGAATTCAAAGCCTTACGCGCATCCCCATCAGCCAGTTTGGCCAAGTGTTGAACGGCGGCGTCTTCCACATGCAAGTTCATGCTGCCCAGACCCCGCTCTTCATCCTGGATCGCTGTCTCAAGTAACGTTCTCAAGGAGTGTTCATCAAGAGGTTGCAGCTCAAATATCTGAGATCTGGAAACAAGAGGGGAATTAACGAAGAAAAACGGATTGTGAGTAGTCGCTCCAATCAGTTTGATGACACCATTTTCAACATCAGGCAGAAGCACGTCCTGCTGAGATTTATTGAATCGATGAATTTCGTCAACAAACAGGAGTGTGGACGTTCCCGTGTTAGCCAATCGATTGGCAGCGGAACTGAGCACGCGCCTCATCTCAGCCACATTGGACTCCACACCACTGAGCCTTTCAAAATGAGCCTGCGTTCTTTGAGCGATAATTTGAGCAAGTGTTGTTTTACCTGTCCCGGGAGGCCCATAAAGTATGAGTGACTGGATTCGATCGGCTTCAATCGCCCGGCGCAACAATTTCCCGGAAGCGAGTATGTGCTCTTGACCGGCATACTCTTCCAAAGTACGCGGCCGCATGCGGGCGGCCAATGGAGCTGACTCCAGTGAACTGGAATCATTACCAGCGACCGATTTGACATCCTTGGGACTGGATTTGGGAGTAGACTGAAATAGATCACCCTGGCTCATGAGAGCATTGTAGATTCCAATTCGAACAGATGCGAGACCTCTTCAATACCTGCTCCTCGATTAAGCAATGAGCTGCATGTGCAGAGACAGGCCAGGATGCATCGTTGAATAAATGATCAGGCCTAAAAAAAAAGCCCCGCTAGTGCCGTGGGCCACAGTTCCTTGGAACGTGTTACATTAAAGTGGGACTGGCCCGCCGACATTCGACTTCCAGTCAAGGCCTGACGTGGATCGACTCCTAAGGCGTGGTGTCCCATGTTTTTTATTACGGTTCAAGGATAGTATTTCAACACGAGCATAAGTAGGGCTTTAAAATGAGCACATACTAAGTATGTAAAAGATCAAACCAAGGACCAAGGTCATTGGTCATTTGAAGTTATCTCTGTGCGGCACCTCAAACAAGCATTATATCGATGCTGCGTCTCAACGCATCCGACTGAAACCAACTAGCCGGAACGCAAATGTGTGATCAGCCGGGACCAACCCCTGTGGATCAGGGACGCAACCACCCGACAATGGATCGGAATCTTCCTGGGTTGTTGCCCGGGTTAAGGTTGCCGTCCGTGCTACCTTCGGGATCATCCCATAGTGATGGATCAAAGGCTTGGCGTGTGTTTGAGAATGAAACGTGGGCGTCCCCCCACAACACATTCAACCCAACAGGATTCCGGTTGGTTTTGTGTGGGATGGTTTTGAAGGAATAAATGAATCCGGTGACGAGCGTTTTTTCTGATGATAGCTGAATGGATTTATTGGCTATGATCCCCCATTGACGCTCATTTTCGTTGGCAGGCTCACGGATGGCAGGCTGTTGGGATTGTGGGTAATAGACATAGCTGGAACGCACCCAGGCACCTTGAGCTACTGGAAATGGATTCTGATCGTTTTGATAGTCCTTGAGCTCATATCCCCTGCCCTCCAGTTCTGCGTCTGCTCCTTTCAGACCTGGATCGAAATACATGCGCGGCTCTCGGAGATAATCCATCGCAAACAAATAGCCGTGATTGAATGGTTTTGTCACATCCGCAGGCTGTCCATCCGATCCAGCAAACAAGCGATAAGACCACCAGGGCTGGCTTTGCGGCAGTTTTTCAGGGTTGAACAGTGAGGGATATAATGCGTCCTCGTGATCATCCGCATAGAGGAAAGTCCCGATCCCTATCTGACGCAAATTGTTGATACAATTGACACGATGTGCCTTGTTTTTGGCCGCACTGAGTGCGGGAAGCAACATACCAGCTAGAATGGCAATGGTGGCGATGACAACAAGCAGTTCAATCAGTGTAAAACCAGATTGATACCTTGTTGCCGCTGGGTATGGGTTATTCATGCCTCAAAGCCTCGATGGGATCGAGGCTCGCAGCTGCGTTGGCCGGATAAAGACCAAAAACAACACCTACAGCTCCGGAAATACCAAACGCAAGCATGACGGACCAAGGTGTCACAATAGTGTTCATGTCGGTCACCGCGGTGACGATATAGGGGGTGATGACTCCGACAATGACTCCCACTAAACCGCCACCTACAGACAGGACAACGGTTTCAACAAGGAATTGAATTGTGATATCGTTCTTCTTGGCACCAAGAGCTCTCCTTACACCTATTTCACGTGTGCGTTCGGTCACGTTCGCAAGCATGATGTTCATGATGCCAATCCCACCAACCAATAGAGAAATAGCTGCGATCGATCCAAGCACGATGTTGAACATACGCTTGGTTGCCTCCGCTTGTCGCAGAAGCTGTAATGGGACTGTGATTTCATAATCTTCCTCCTTGTGAAATCGTGCAAGCAAGGTTCGAATTTGAGGGTCTGCCGACTCAACATACGGTTGGTCTTGCATTTGAACTCTGATTTCGTGCACCTGAACTGTTTCTGAGTTAACAGTATTACCCGTGCGTTTAATGATTGTTTCCCCAAATCGCGTCTTGGCCGTAGCCAAGGGGATATAGACGTTATTCTCCATGGTCTCCCCTTCTGTTTCACCTGATTGAGGCCGATCACCCGGAGTATTTATTTCACGCACCAAACCCACCACTTTGTAGTAATTCCCGGCAATCTTGATGATTTGCTTCAACGGATCGTGGTAGGGAAACAAACGTTGCGCAAGCGAGGTGGTCAAAACACAGATATTTTGTTTATACACTTCATCCATTGGGCTGATGAAACGCCCACTGACCAAATCGATACTGACAATGTCGGGGTAAAAAGAAAGTGTACCTATAACCTGACAGGGTAATTCCATCTCATAGAAACGGACATTTTCGCGTATGATACGCATCGGTAGTACTCGCTGCACTCCTGGAATAGTAGAGTAGATACGTGCTGTGTCATCATAGCTGAGACCATACTGAATACCTCTGCTTCTGCCGTTTGAATTGTTGGATTCGCGGGCCTGCTCGGGAGGTTTGACACTTCTGACAATGATATTGTTACTTCCCAGAGCTTTGATGCGTTCCTGCGCCTCAAAGGATGCGCCTTCTCCAATTGCCAACATGGCAATCACTGAGCACACACCAAAGATAATACCCATCATGGTGAGACCGGACCGAAGTTTGTGGAGCAAGAGGGTTTTGATTCCCAACTGCACCGTGCTCATGAAATGTTGGTATCCTGCCATGATCGTCAGCGTCTTTTGTTCACCTTCTTGCGGGCTTCGCCAGAGGCTCTTTTGACTTCCACCCGGTCCACAAGTCCATCTTTCATTTGGATCACTCGATGCGCTCTCTCCGCAACGTAGTTGTCATGCGTGACGAGAACGATTGTTTTCCCGCTGTCATTGAGATCATCAATTAGATCGAGAACTTCCAGACCCGTTTTCGAATCCAGATTACCCGTTGGTTCGTCAGCAAGAATCATCAGTGGGTCATTGACGAGCGATCTGGCAATGGCCACACGCTGCTGCTGTCCACCCGAAAGTTGATTGGGCCGGTGAGTGAGTCGATCACCTAATCCAACCAGCCTACCCAATTCAGCGCAGCGCTCATAGGATTCCTGCATACTCTGTCCCTGATAGAATAGGGGCACCTGAATGTTCTCGAGAACGGTCAACTGCGCAATCAGATTATATGATTGGAAAATAAAGCCAATACGGCGGCCGCGCACGTCGGACAGGGCGTCATCCCCCATCTGGGCTACGTCCTCACCGCCGAGCCAATAAGCACCAGCAGTGGGCCGGTCAAGGCATCCGAGTAGATTGAGCATGGTGGATTTTCCTGATCCCGAAGGCCCCATGATCGCCACGTATTCACCTTGATGAATATCAACATTCACACCCCGCAAAGCCATGACCTCAATGTCATCCCCCATCACATATTTGCGTTCAATACCCTCGATTTTGATGATCGGTCCTGAATCCAAATGGTTTCCTTTCGTTAAAAAAACACTCTAATCGAAACATTATTTTCCACCGGGTGCACCACCGCCGCCCTGCGATTTCTGGAACTGTTTGATGGCTGCCGCGCGCTCTTCATCGCTTACCTTGCCATCACCGTTAGTATCGAATCGCTTCATCATCGCTTCACGATTAAAACTACCACCGCCCTGACCACCTTGCTTGCCTTGACCTCTCTGGCCGGCAGGACCTCCCTGCATTTGAGGACGACCACCGCGCTCACCTGCTTGGGGTTTGAGTTTTTCCAACGCCTTGGTATCAGGCTTAAGAGCAGAATCACTCATTTTTTCCCCATCATCAAAAATTTCGCCAGCCAGATCTACCTCTTCCATCTTCAATGGAGGTGCCAGCAGGATTCGATCATCTTCTCCAACTCCCTTGAGGATCTGAATGAATTTCGTATTGAACAGCCCCACCTGGACGGGAGTACGTTCTGGATCTCCAGTGGAGGACTTGTAAACCACTTGCTGGCTATTCACAGTGGTTACAGATTGGATGGGTACCTTTAGGGTATTGGCAATGTTAGTGATCACAATTTCTGCCCGCGCCGACACCCCTGGTTTAAGATCCGGCAATGGATCAGTAACCAGTATTTCGGTCCTGTATTCCTTTAAGTTGGGGTCGCTGAAGAATGACGCTGAATCTGGAAGAGGTGCGACTTTACTGACAATGCCCTTGAATCGCTCATCAGGCATGGAGTCAAGAACGACGAATGCTGTTTGACCCTTTTTGACCTTGTTTACCTGCGATTCATGTACCTTGATGTCGACTTTCATTTGAGAGGTATCGGGCAGTGTGATTAGATCCTGGCGTTTGCGGACAGTGGCCCCCTCTTCAATCATGGACTCTGAACTGAAGCGGCTCCTTGATTTTGCATAAACCACCATGCCGCCGATTGGAGCATAAATTTTGGACTTGTCTAGTTGCTCTGTTTCCTTGTCCAACCTCTCTTTATTCAAGATCAGTGAGTTACTTTGAGTGATCAGATCAGAAATGGCCTTATTGAGGCTATTGGTTGATTGCAGGATCACACGACTTAGTTGGTTGGATGCCTCAATCAAATCGGAAACGTATTGTTCTTCGAGTTTGGGAAGATCATAATTTTGTAGCATCGTCAATTCAGTCCTTGACTGCTCGAGGCTGAGGAGTGAGTTGGTGACAGACAATTGATCCTGCTCCAACTTGGTTTTCGTTTCGAATCCTTCCTTGAACAATCGCTGAGACCAGAAGAGGCGATCCTGTGCGATTTTCAAACTTTCTTCAGTCGTTTGAATCGAAATCTCTGCATTGCGTAATTGCTGCAGTTTGTCACCTTCAACAAATTTTTTGTAATCAATGTAAGCAAAATTCGTAGACAAGATGGCTGCGTCGATCTGACTTTGAACCTGACTTTGCTCGATTTGCAAGTTGGCTTTGGCAGCTTCAACTTCCTGCACTGCCTTTTCGTAGCTCAACTTTTGCTGGTTCAATTGTTCTTCTGCTTCTGCCGAATCAAGTTCAACGAGCAGTTCTCCCTCCTTAACCACAGTGCCTTCAGGTATGATGTAAATCACACGAGAGTTACCATCTACTTCATTGCGTATGACTTCCTGATTGACAGCTTCCAAGGTCCCCCCCGCATTAACAGATACGAGGAAGTCCCCTCTTTTCACGACATAAAAAGACTCTGATGCGCCGCCGCCACCACCCAAGCTTGACAAAAACCAAAGCACAATCAAAGCAGCGGTAATGACACCCAAAATTAGTTTGGGTTTTGCAGGGCTTGATTTATCTGCAGATTTTGCATTCTGACTCATAAGGATCTAATGTTAATTTAAATGCTACTTGTTGAAAAGTTCTTCGGGCGTGGGCAAACCAGGATTGTTACTGTCTTCTTCAGCGTCAATGGGAGGATCTTCTGATTTCAACTGCCTCATGTTCAAATCAACAATGATCGCAGCTTGATCAATCCAAAAAGCATTCCCTTTAGTTCTCAGGATACCTATGTCCAGCAACAGAGACATACGCGCTTCCAGATAATCGACGACCAAAGTGATCAGGGAGTTGCGTGCCGCCACCAGATCGTCCTGAGCATCCTGAATATCACGAAGAGTGGCCCTTCCTGCCTGATAGTTCAGGTCAGCGCCTGTGACTCGTTCATCAGCCAGCTGAACGGCAAGTTTTTGGATCTGATAATTCTGCTCAAACTGCTTAAGATTTCGTAGTCCAAGACGAATTTGATTCCGCTTGTTGTCAAGGGCCAAGCTGAGACGCCGAAGAGCTGCCTCAAAACTGATGATCGTAGAGCGATATTGGTTGCGCTCCCGAAACCGGTTGATCGGGAGGTCTAATTCAACGCCCATGCCCGCCCGAATGTCATCTGGATCGAAGCTGGTGTAGTCTGTTGGCCGATCCGAGGACAAGGATGCGTCAGCAAAAAAATCAATGCCAGTTTTGAGGCGATTGGCGGCCACGTATACCTTACGCTTGGAGTCCTCAAAACGATCGATGTCGTTCATCAATGGCCACGAATATTCCAATGCTAGCTCAAAAGCGTATTCGGGGTCTATGTCAAGCAATGGAAGTCCCTCCCGAGACAAGGATTCAAGTGCACTGTCATCCAAATTGAGATCGACGCCAAGCGGCAAGCCCATATTGATTTTGAATCGATCCAACGTGGTTTGATAGTTCGCTATGACATTGATGTAAGCGTTTCTGGTTGATAGTTCTGATTGTTGCGCCTGACCAATGTAAACACTGGTCTCCAACCCAGCATCCAGACGACGATTCAAACGGACCGTTTGATTCGTCCTGCTTTGATAATCAAGATACCGGTTGCGAATGATATCTTTGTTTTGAAGTAGCCGAAAGTAATCAAGCACTGTGCCGACGGCGAATTCGTTCTGAAAATGACTGAAATCGCGAATGGCATAGGCCACATTGCGCTCAGCCTGCTTCAAATTTTCAGCAGCAACACGTCTGCCTGCGCCACGTAGCAGTGGTTGAAACAAATTAACCGAGATGGTGCTGACAGCAGAGCGTCTTGGATTTCCAGTATAAAATTTCAAGAGGTCGTTGGCAAATGATGCACCGATATTTCCGCCTGTTCGTAAGGCCTGATTAACGCTCAACCGGGAATTGACGCCACCGCTGCGCTCACTATTGCTGCCTCGGTCGCCGGAAGCAGTGGATCGTGCAAGAAAATTGGGACTGAAGACAAACTCAGTTTCACTCAAGCTGAGTGCTGTAAGATAGAGAGATTCTTTCTGATTCTGGTATTCTCGGCTGCTTTGGATAGCAAGATCAATGGATGTATTGACGTCGATGTATTTTTCCTCTTTTAAATTTCGATCATCGATAATTTCTTGAGAGGATATGTCTTCAGGTGAGCGCTCTGAATAACGCGTATCAACACTGAACTCGGAACTCTTGCCGAAAAGATCGGTCTCAATCTGCTCAATAATTGAATACACGTCTTTGTCAGTCTTCTTCTTATAGTAGGAAGACTTGCAGGCTACTAACACGGAGCAACACACGGTGGCTGCCAGAAAGATCCAGCGATTTGGTTTATTCCTGAATGATGATACCATTTTTTAATACATCCTCAATTTAGCAGGTCTGACAGGGATTACCTGCCGGAAGTTACATCATAAATTAACAAAGACAAGTGAGCTTGTTTCGCGAATCAACTCAAAAAAGAAACTGGCGTCCACAGCACGTGGACGCCAGAAGTGTTTAAAAACGATGATTTGTTCAGGAATGGCTAATTTTGTATGACGGCTCGAAATATTCGATGACGCCTTGGCGCTACTCGCTCAGTATGGGTGACAACGCCCGTTTCATTGACCAAATCCGATGCTCGTCTTGACCAATTTTCGAAATCATCCGTCGCTTCAATCGTGTAAATTTCACCTATGTTGCCGGTAACCACAAAATTAACTCTGCGTCCGTCTTCATTGAGCGCCACAGAGAGGGACGGTCCTTCAGTGGGTTCCACCACAACAGGGTCGACAGAAACATTCGCAAATGAACTGCGGAGTGAAGCATCGGTCGTTGAAGCAAGAACGGCAAACTGACCTGCATCTGCCAAACTCACCGCGTCTATGGTCAATACCGATCCGGTGGCGCCAGAAATATCATTACCATTCAATTGCCATTGATAGGTGATGTTTTCGGCACCAATAGCCTCAGCTGAGAGAGTCAGAGCGCCACCCTCCACTAATGCAAGGTCTCCTGGTTGTTGTGCGAAGCTGAGCGGGTTTTCGATGCCTTCCACTGCAAAATTCTGCTCCCAATCGACAGCTTCAGGGCTATTGATGATCACTGCCTGACCTACGCTGATAATCGGCTCTGAAGGCAACCATAGTCCATCGACGAAAATAGCAGGATTCTCGACAGTGCCATCCAGGTTGATACCGCCTACCGTGGTTCCGGAAGGTGGATTAAAACCAAGGTCAGCGGAAATAAGACCGCCCGCCGCCAAACGGCTTCCCCGAGCAGATTCGCCTTGTGGGATAAAATTGTTCAGTGAACCAACAAGCGGCTTGCCAAAAGTAAACCACTGGTAAGCCGCAGGAGAATCAACTCGCGCTCCCTCTCCGGGGGTGAGACTCATCAAAGGATTTGACCAAGTGCTTGAATCTGCCGACCATGTATTCGCAATCCATACACCATCAACTAGTTTGGAGACACTGAAGCCGTCAGGGGCTTCTGTGAATAAATCAGAGACCAAATTGCTTCCGGATTGAAAGGGATTCGAAACCATTGAATTACCCTGCGGTAGATCCACCAGGTGAAATCCAACACCCACGGACTGGGCTTTCGTATTGAGGGCTCCAACAGTCAACAACGCTAAACAGGCGCTTGAGAATGACTTTCCAAATAAATTTCTTAAGTTCAAAATGGCCTCCATGATATTCTTGGTATAGCAAAGACGATACCAATCTCTTAATCACCTAATAGATTATTGTCAAAGTTAATCGGATTTACGGCTGCCAGAACGCATCACAACTCCAGATCTTCTTCCTCTTCTATCTCACGCAGACGATTACGCGGTAGCCGAAGCCTGACAAAACCATAGATCAAATATGCAGTAAAGATGACTGGAAGAATGATAGGCAGGATCTTGTTCTGCAGTATGAAAATAAGCCCAATAAACAGAATAGCCCCTACGATTGTTAAAAAACGCCCACGCGTTCGGAATCCAACACCTTTGAAAGAAGGATATCGCACCTCACTGATCATCATGGCTGATAGGAAGACCAATAAGACAGGCAAAACATACCTCCACTGACCAGTCGAAAACCCCTTGTCTTCCCACCACATTAAAAAAAGAGTTAAGGATGCCACCAGGCCTGCTGCCGCAGGGATGGGAAAACCCAAAAATTCCTTATTGGACCCAGAATCCGGCTCCGCAGCCATGACATTGAAACGGGCCAGGCGCAATGCACCGCATATTAAGTATACCGAGGCTATGAACCAACCGATCTCTTGATGCTGAATGAAAACATCTTTCAATACGATGCGGTGTACCAAAAACGCCGGAGCCACTCCAAAGGAGACAATGTCCGCCAGTGAGTCAAACTCACGTCCAAAGGGGCTTTCCAGGCCTCCCATGCGAGCTACCCGGCCATCCAAGAGGTCAAACAAACAAGCTAACAGAATCAGCAAGAGGGCCTTGAGAATGATATTATTAAAATCCTCACGCGTGGGATCAGCCTGAACAATGTTCGTCAACGCAAGAAACCCACAGAACAGGTTACCTGCCGTCATAAGATTCGGCAGGATAAAGATCCTTAACTTGGTGTTGGAGCCAGCAGCACCGCTGTTCTCATGTTGAGCAACCATTTTTTCGTTTGTATCGGGTGCGCGGTCTTTTTGAGATCGACGTGCTCTCCCTTCAGTTGTGTCAGATTGTCGCATCAACCATTACAGGCGTTTCAGACGAGAGCAGAGACCCGATCAACCCCAGAATTCTCTGGGATCGGTGACTTTACCCGTCAATGCACTCGCTGCAACTGTAGCGGGTGAAGCCAGAAAAACCTGAGATTCCTTGTGCCCCATACGACCAGGGAAATTGCGGTTGGTGGCACTGATGCACTTCATGGGTTTATTCATTCGCCCAAAAGTATCTACAGGTCCCCCAAGACAAGCCGAACAACCGGCATTCTCCGTCATCTGTACACCAGCTTCCGTCAAAATATTCCAGACACTGTTTCCATTCCACTCGGTGGTTTTTAGGTCGTCTACAATTTCAGGAGTCGCAGGCACGCCAAACGTATCGATTTTCACCGATTTACCTTTGATAATGTGAGCGAAGGCAAGGAAATCACTTGTTTTACCACCTGTGCATGAACCAATGTAGGCGCGATCCAAGGCTAGATCACTCATCTCTTTCGCCAACTTGCGGTTACCGGGATCCGGATGGCAAGCGACGGTCGGTTCCAATTTGCTCAGATCCACAGTCAAATCGGAAAAAAACGTTTCGTTGGCATCACGCTCGACAGGCTCGTAAGATGAGCGAGTTCCGTTAAGAGCACATCGGTGGTCCACGTAAGCTTTGGTTTTTTCGTCAAATTCAAAAATTCCGTTCTTGCCTCCTGCTTCAATAGCCATGTTGGCAATGGTCATTCGATCATCAATTGTCAGACTGGAAGCTCCCTGTCCATCAAATTGCATCGCTCGATAGGTGGCCCCATCAAAACCGATCTCACCAATCACATGTAGGATAATGTCCTTTGCCATCACACCTGGCTGGATCTCACCTTCCAGGCGGAAATGCATTGTCTCAGGCACTTTGATCAGAAGTTTTCCAGTCCCCATGACGAAACCAGCATCGGTATTACCGATGCCTGTTGCAAACTGGTTGAACGCTCCGGCCATGCAAGTATGCGAGTCCGTGCCAAATAAAACTTCACCGGGGCGTGTATGACCACGATGCGCAAGCGCAGTGTGGCAAACACCCGCGTAATTCGAACCATATTGCTTCTTGAGCAAGCCCTGCGCCGGGTTAAAGGCCCACTTTCCATCAGGGTCATCGATCACGTCATAGAAGTAGGTAATGTCCTGCTCCTTCACGAAATCTCGAAGAATATCAACGTTCCGATTGGATCGAGAATCTGCAGTAAAGATGTAGTGGTCAGGAATAATGACAATACGTTCCTTGTCCCATACTTTCGCTGTTTCTCCAAACTCACGCTTGAAAACACCGATTGTACCGGGTCCGCATACATCATGGGTCATCAGGGTATCTGCCTTGACCCAAACATTATCACCTGCTTTGACTTGAGCCTTCCCTGAGGCTCGTGCCAGAATTTTTTCCGTCAACGTCATAATATTTCATCACCATAGACTAATTGTTTCCCGCACATCAATACCCATCTAGTACAGGGTCAGTCCCAACTATTGATATTTTTGGGTTGAATAGTAGGGACTGACCCTACTATTGGAAAAACAGTAGTTCTTCTTCTGGCACTTTTATAGTGACCTGCTGACCCACTTTCCACTGCATTTCGCTTGTTTCACGGATGATGATCTTATGAGGTCCTGCTGATACATGCACAAAAAGATCTGCTCCGGTAGGTTCCAACCACTGAATACTACCTCTTATTTGGAGGGTTTCACTGGAGTCATTACTGGGTAATTCATCTTCTTCCAAGAGATGACCCTGTTCAGGGCGAAACCCAATGACCTGATGGGCATTTTCCCCAAAAACAAGCTTTTCGGGTAATCTCAATATTCCAACGGAATCCGTACCAGGCAAGTGAGCTTGGTCTGTGGTTTTAACAGAATGCAGTTTCAAAAGGTTCATGGGAGGCGATCCTATGAAGCTGGCGACAAATTGATTGACCGGTTTCTGATAGATCGTGAGGGGGCACGCGACTTGTTGCAGCGAGCCATTATTCATCACCATGATCCGATCACCCATTGTCATTGCCTCAGCCTGATCATGAGTCACGTAGATCATCGTTGAACCCAATTTGCGATGAAGTTCGGTCAACTCCATTCGCATCTGAAGTCGCATTCGGGCATCTAAGTTGGATAGCGGTTCATCAAAAAGAAAAACCTTTGGTCTGCGAACAAGGGCACGCCCAACGGCCACCCTCTGCCGTTGCCCTCCGGAAAGTTGGTCGGGCATCCTGTTCAGTAGATCCTGAATGCCGAGCATGGCAGAAGCTTCTTCCACACGTTGCGCAATTTCAGGTTTGGGAAATTTTCTGAGTTTCAAACCCAGTGATATATTTTCCAGGACACTCATGTGAGGATACAGCGCGTAATTCTGGAAGACCATCGCGACATCCCGATCTTTCGGCTCAAGGTCATTGACCTTGGTGTCATCCATATGAATGGTACCACCATCAATCTCCTCCAGACCTGCAATCATTCTTAACGTTGTCGTCTTGCCACAACCAGAAGGTCCCACCAATACCATGAACTCGCCGTGGTTGATCTCGAGGGTCAAATTAGAGACAGCGGTAATTTTTGACTTTTTGGATCCAGTATAAAACTTGGACACATTTTGAAGTAAGACTTTAGCCATGTGATCTGTAAGCGTAGACTAACAACTTTGACGCAAAGCACAAAGTGAGATATGAGATTGTTTTATACGGCAGCGATTCTACCCGAACGAGGTGAATGACTCCAATAGGCAAACCTGAAACTTCAAATTTTTTAATTATTTTTCCTAATTTTCACTATTACTTAAACTTATGAATATTACAAATGAATCCTGGATGCGTTTTCAGCGCTACATGCTCCAGTTCGACAAGATCAATCTGGCTTTGGATATCAGTAAAGTCGACTTTGAAGACGAGGATTTTGAAATATTGCGAAAGAGAGCACTTGATGCTTTGGAGTTAATGCAAAAGCTTGAGGGTGGGGAGATTGCGAATCCAGATGAAAATCGAATGGTAGGGCATTATTGGCTTAGAAATTCTGATTTGGCCCCTTCTGAGGAATTAAAGACAGTCATCGATGAGACATTGGATCAAATCAACCAATTTGTTCAAAAGGTCCATTCAGGAGATGTCAGTGGTGTGCATGGAAAGTTTGAGAAAATCCTGATAATAGGAATTGGTGGTTCAGCTTTGGGACCACAATTTGTATCTACTTCCCTCGAAAAACCAGGTCTGGATCCGATAAAGCCTTTCTTCTTTGACAACACGGATCCAGATGGCATGGATCAAGTCCTGGGGCATTTAGGTGAGTCGCTGGGTAAAACTCTGAGCATCGTTATTTCGAAATCCGGTGGTACGAAGGAAACAAGAAATGGCATGTTGGAAGCCAAACAAGCCTACCAAAAGGCCGGTCTTGATTTTTCCAAGCACGTGGTCGCAATCACCAGCGAAGGAAGCCAATTGGACAAAATCGCCAAAGAAGAAGCTTGGCTGGAAATCTTTCCCATGTGGGATTGGATAGGAGGTCGAACGAGCGAACTATCCGCTGTAGGATTGCTTCCTGCTGCATTACAAGGCATCGATATTCAGGCCATGCTGGAGGGAGCCAAAGACTGCGATGAGGCCACGAGATCAATGAATATCAATTCGAATCCGGCGGCTTTGCTTGCCATGATGTGGCATCATTGTGGATCCGGTAAAGGTGAGAAAGCCATGGTCGTTCTCCCCTACAAGGACCGATTGCAACCCTTCTCTAGGTATCTCCAACAACTTGTTATGGAATCGCTGGGCAAAGCGAAGGATCTGGAAGGCAATCTTGGTTGAACAGGGAATTGCTGTGTATGGAAACAAGGGATCGACGGATCAACACGCCTATATTCAACAATTGCGAGATGGGCGAAACGATTTCTTTGCAACGTTCATCGAGGTGCTTCAAGATAGGCATGGATCTTCAATGGAGGTGGAACGCGGTGTCACCAGCGGAGACTATTTGAATGGATTTTTTCTGGGCACCAGAAAGGCGCTTTACGATAACAAGAGGGATTCCATTACCATTACAATCGATGAAGTCAGCCCAAGGACAATAGGCATCCTGATCGCATTATATGAGCGCGCAGTAGGGCTTTATGCATCAATGATCCATATCAATGCCTACCACCAGCCAGGAGTTGAGGCTGGGAAAAAGGCTGCAGGAGAGGTCATTCACCTGCAGGTCGAAATCCTGGATCATCTCATCGAAAATGCTGGAACCAAATATACTGTGGAAGCTCTGGATCAAGCCCTGGGCGATCACAAAGTGCAGGAAGACATATTTAAGATTTGCCAGCACCTGGCTGCGAACCCATCTCGAGGAGTACAAAAAGAGGGGGGTAATTCTCCTTCCGACACACGCTTCTCATTCAAGGGTTGAACAAAAGTATCTTTAAATCAAAATCCCATTTCCATGTTCAAATATCCACGTCATTTTGATGTTATTGTTATTGGTGGAGGTCATGCCGGTGTTGAAGCCGCCCTGGCGTCTGCCAGAATGGGCTGCCAAACATTGATGCTATCCATCAATGTGGACACCATCGGCCAGATGTCCTGCAACCCGGCCATAGGAGGTCTTGCCAAAGGGCATCTCGCAAGGGAAATCGATGCAATGGGAGGAGAGATGGGTAAGGCCACCGACATGACAGGTCTCCAATTCAGGATGCTGAACACCAAAAAAGGACCTTCTGTATGGGCACCCAGAGCACAATGCGACAAAAAAGCTTACCAATTTCGCTTGAAATGGGTATGCGAACGAGAACCGAACCTCTTCCTTCAACAAGGACAAGCGGGCAAACTCCTTATCGAAGACCAAAAAGTCACCGGTGTCGAAACCCAGTTTGGGGTCCAGTATCTCGGAAAGACGGTCATCATCACTACCGGCACTTTTCTGCGAGGCTTAATGCACATTGGCAAATCCCAGTCTTCAGGAGGCCGAGCCGGTGAATCAGCTGCCATGGGGCTATCAGAATCCTTAAAAGAAATAGGCCTCAAGTTAGGTCGTCTAAAAACAGGAACGCCACCCCGAATCCTTAAAAAATCCATTGATTTCACCAAAACAGAAACACAACCGGGAGATGAACCCGTACCCTATTTCAGTTATTGGAAGGACGATTTGTTCCACGTGGAACATTCTGGAATTCAGCTATCGGATATAGGACATTCTGAGGGAAAGTATCCACCGGGTTCGATTTTGGATAAAATGGGAGGCCAGTTGAAGTGCCAAATCACCCAGACAACAAAGAAAACGGGAGAAATCATAAGAAAAAACCTTCATATGTCTCCGATGTATTCGGGAATAATAGAAGGAACCGGTCCTAGATATTGTCCTTCTATTGAGGATAAGATAGTAAGGTTCGAAGATAAAGAGACACATCAGGTATTTTTGGAACCAGAGGGCATTGCTACAGATGAATACTACATTAATGGTTTTTCGACCAGTTTGCCTTTCGAGGTGCAAGTCGATTTGATTCAATCCATTCAAGGCTTGGAAAGTGCAGAAATATTGAGACCAGCCTATGCGGTAGAATACGATTTTGTGGATCCGACGCAACTTTGCGCTTCACTTGAAACAAAATCTTGCGATGGATTGTTTCTGGCAGGGCAGATTAACGGTACGTCAGGATATGAAGAAGCAGGGGCTCAAGGACTGGTTGCAGGCATCAACGCTGCGAGAAAAGTCCAGAGAAAAGAGGCAATCGTACTGAAGAGGAGCGAGGCCTACATTGGTGTCCTGATAGATGACCTGGTCACTAAAGGAACCAGCGAACCATATCGAATGTTCACTTCAAGAGCGGAGTACCGCTTGCTTTTGAGGCAGGATAATGCGGATCAACGCCTAAGCAGACTTGGCCATGATTTAGGTTTGCTACCCGATAGGAACTTTAAACGTTTTAAGGAAAAGGAAGAATTGATTCAAAGTGAGGTAAAAAGGCTCAGATCAACTCGTAAAGAAGGTGTTTTATACAGCCAGATACTCAAACGCCCTGAAATCGGTTATTTGGATATCCCAGAACCTAATCGTTTGTTGTCTACCGATATTCAACAGCAAGTGGAGATCATCATTAAATATCAAGGATATATAGAGCGACAGGAATTGGAGATTCAGAAATTCAAATCCATGGAGGAAAAACAAATTCCTCAGTGGATAAACTATGATCGCATCGCGGGACTGCGTAACGAAGCACGGCAAAAATTTGGTGAAATTCAACCAAGCACACTAGGCCAAGCCTCGAGAATTTCAGGCATTTCTCCTGCTGACATCTCTCTTCTCATGGTTCACATGAAACAAGCATCGCGTCATTCATCCTAACACCTTCTTGAAACATTGTTCTACGTGGAACACAATTTCTCTGGAAATTTTGATCGTACCTGCTGTCCTGAGGGAATGAGCACATAACTCGCAGGGTATTATTCTGCATCAGTAGAAGTAGATACTTTTTGATCCTCTGAAATGACAAATCAGCTGCAATTTGATTTTTGACCCATCGTGTTAAGATCAGTTAGTAGGATGCCATTGATCCTTTAACGAGCAGCGCAGGCAAGTTCTGATCGCCTTTAGGTTATCAGTATCGAGTCAAATAGTGATTCATTATACCCATTACTTTCTCGTATGAATAAATGGAATCCTTCGAGATGGTTTTTTGATTTTTGATGTCATATTCTTGTTTGCCGTATAACCCTTAATTTTTGAAATCTCGATTAAGGTTTTGACGAAACAGTCATGTGATTAATATCTGAACTCAATTCTGTTGAACGAATAAATGTATCTCCCGACGTTTCAGACAATCACTTTGAGAAATCAAAGTTTAACATAAGTAAGCACAACTACTTTTAAGGTTATAGAAACATGCAGCTGTCGGCGCAGACAATAGATAATTCCAGCGGAGAAACAAATTATTTTAGCTGACTTACGATGCCAGAATTAAAGGCATACCAGAGATAATGAAGGTAAATGAATCGCTACTCTGTTGGAAGAAATTCGATCGAGAATTGTTTCATCTCACTCCGGTCTGATCCTCAAAGAACGATGAGATTCAACTTGAGACAATCACGCGGCGATAAGCCTATTGGTTACTTTCAGGAGATAATTTCAAGCGTTTGACAGGACTTTGTTTGTCACCGAATCGGCCTCCTTTCTGAGATAAATTCATTGCTGTAGTTGAGAAAGTCTTACATGGTAAAACATGTTCTTTCATCCAATAATTCAGGCATCTTACAATGCTGATTTTTGAAGTCTTTCACGCATGAGGAATCCAATTAAAGGTGGATATATTCATACTTTTTAAGATAGGTTGAATTCAAAATTCTCCGATTGTTAGCTTAAATTTCGTGATCATTCTTTTGGAAGATTTGGCATGTATCAGATTGCGTAATCGTCTTGGACGCATGTGTTCTAGATTTAAATCTCAAAGAAAAAACCATATCGATTAGCGTTTGGAATATGGACGACCGCAAGGAAAGCTAATAGATTTGATTTCAAAATTCCCTTTTTGAAAACCGTAAACCATACAAATTAAGTGATTTAAGTAACTTTACATTTATTGAGATAGCAATGGATCTGAATTTGTTTGCCCAAGGAAACAGAAATTTGAATAGCCTTTAACATTATCTAACCTTATTAAATTTATAAGTTTAGATAATGTTAAATTCCACACAAGTGTTTTCAGCCTTTCAATTAAGAACCCTTATGGTAGATCATCGGGAGTGTAAATCACTTGTCGAAAAGACCCCGTTCATTGTTTTATGAAACGCCCTGTGAAATCAAAGTACTCTCTGATAATTGTCGTTCTTGTTTTTTTCTCATTCGCAGCCACCACTATCCTTCGTTCTGCTGAAACCCGCGAACAAGGCCTTGAGGTCATACGGCTTTGGAAAACAACGCCTCCCGCACCGAACATGGAGCTTACGGGCGAAATCGATACCACAAAGCCGGACAGTGATTTAGTAGCTGATCGAAGAGTCATTCGATTGGGCAATGTCTCCAACCCCACCCTCACGGTGCATCGTCCGGATCAAGACATATCAAACGGTACTTCCGTTGTGATTTGCCCAGGAGGTGGACACTACATTCTTGCTTGGGATCTCGAAGGCACGGAGGTGGCAGGATGGCTGAATGACCTTGGGGTCACTGCCTTTATTTTAAAATACAGGGTGCCATCACGTGAGCGCGAAGGACGCAGGTGGATCTCAGCTGTGCAAGATGCGCAGCGGGCTGTCAGTGCGGTGCGACATCAGGCTGAGTATTTGAATATTGATCCGGAAAGAATCGGTATTCTGGGGTTTTCAGCCGGTGGAGAAACTGCAGCGCTGACCGCCTACCTTGGCGTACGTCAGTATGCGCAACGGGATGCCGTGGATCAGGTATCACATCTGCCCGATTTCAACATCCTCATCTACCCGGCCGGTTTGGTAAATAAAAACAAAACCGGGCTTCAAGATCATATACAAATCCATGAAAAGTCACCGGCTACTTTCATGGCGCATGCGTTCGATGATCGAGTTCCTGTAGAGGGTTGCCTTTTCCTCATGCAGGCTCTGAAAAAAAAGGGAGTGGCTTCGGAGTTGCATATATATGCTCAAGGAGGTCATGGATATGGTTTGCGGAAGACAAAATCACCCGTCACCACTTGGGACCATCGCTGCGCTGATTGGATGCGATCTCAGGGATGGCTCTCAGATTTCAATTGAAGATAAGAAATTTGATTTTCATGGTCACTTTCTGTTGTTGCTCTCGTCTTTTTGAAAGATTCAACCACGGACAACATTTGACCCACCCCTTCCAATATTATTTGTTGGATATGAAGTTATTGTCAGAACATGAAATAGATATTCATCTCATGAAAGCAGGTCGCCGTATTCGTATCGTTGGTACGAGGCCCACTATCATGCTCTCAGTGAATGATGTCTTCAAGGGTTGGTTTGAGAACACCGATGATGCATGGAAAGCCCTGGAGAAAAACCGGGTCACTTTGAAAGTCAGCACTGATTCAGCGATGCGATGATACAGAATCATTGATCGATCAATGATCTTTAGCGCAAACGAGAGGAGATCCGTTAACTGAAAACCATTGATACGATCGTTTTGCCGTGCACTAACGAGCGATAGGCATTTTTACATTCGTTCGCTGTTGGTAACCCCGGTGCCAGTTTTGAACCCAAAGTTCTTTCAGGCGAACATAACCAACATGGCCGTCAGTATAAGCAAGATTGACTCCCTGAGTGTGCCGGTCGACGAAAAATCGGCGCATGCCCTGAGTATTATCCCCGCCTTCGTAGTTCGGAGGAGGCGTGTTTTCGGATCGTGGCCAGGCGTCTACCCAATTGCCATCACCATACAAGGGCACATTCGCGCTACTGTTGAGATACATGCCCCAGTAGCGATTACGTTCCTCAGTCGTTTTTGGCTCGTAAAAACTTCCCATGGGCCACTGCATCCATGAGTTGATAGTATAGCTGCCCTCTGCCTTGCTTTTAGCAAACCCGCCCCACCAGAAACTCCAATTGGTTTTGCTGTCTCCAGGGCCATCTTTTTTTGAGCGGTTTTTAACTGAAGGACAAATAATCGTCTGCATGGATCCATTATACTTCTGTTGCGGATCATCGGCGTAGGAACTGTCTCCCATGTAAGGGGCAATCGCGTGAAACCAGTAAGGCTGACTTGGCCCCAGAACCTGGATGACTTTGTCTTCATGATCATCTGCATAAAGAATGGTCGCCAGTGCCACCTGACGCAGATTATTGACACACTTGATGGTCTTGGCTTTCGATTTCGCACGACTAAGCGCGGGTAATAACATGCCTGCCAAAATAGCAATGATGGCGATCACCACCAGAAGCTCGATCAGTGTAAAACCTTTCTTTTTCATGGGATAATTAAACTATGATGGAAATAGGACAATCAGCCAAGTTTGAATTTTTTCGAGCTTCGTGGAGGAGGTCAAAACGTTAAACTAGTGCTTGCCAGCATGATGGATTCGTTTTAGGTTTTTTCCTCTGCAACGACATGCCGGCGTGGCGGAATTGGCAGACGCGCTAGACTCAAAATCTGGTTCTCGCAAGGGAGTGTGGGTTCGAGCCCCTCCGCCGGTACCATAACAGGTTAGGAAAGTCATGGATTTTTTAACCTCTTGTATTTTCCAAGTATTCCTCTCAGATATTGAAAACCGTTTTGGGGTTTTGTCACATCCATTTGTGCAATGACAGGTAGACAGTATTTTTCCGGATTATACCAAAAAGCAACTTCTTCTGGTGATATCGTTTCATTAGTATACACATCAGTGTTTCTATATAATTGATAACCTGCATATTACGATCACGTCAGAAAGTCTTGCGAGATAAGAATCTTTTGGAGATTTACAACGCGGAAATTCCATTAACCTCTTTTTTAAAACGTTTTGGCCCGTTCGAAGACTCAATAACGTTATCACTGTAATGGATGGATTGTACTATATCCCAACCATACTAAGTGAATAAGAAACAATAGGAATATCACCTATTGGAGAGCCTTGATGATATCACCGTGAACAGGCACTGGACCAATGCCTCAAAGGGTTATTCCGCAGGGAACATTAAGCAGTAAATCTCTCCACTGAATACTGACCATTTTCACATCTCAGCATTATTATGAATGACCTTTTTATCAGTTATGCTCATATCGATGATCTTCCCATTTCAGAAGACCAGAAGGGCTGGATTTCTGAGTTCCATCGTGTGCTGCAAAATCGATTAGCCCAGTTAATGGGAGAAAAACCTAAAATATGGCGTGACCAGAAGCTTTCAGGAAGTGACATCTTTGATAACGAAATTGTAGATCAGTTCAAAAATACCAAACTAATGGTATCTGTCTTGAGTCCTCGCTATATCAAGTCCGAATGGTGCAACAAGGAAATCAAGGAGTTCTACCGCAATGCTGAACTGAGCAGTGGGGTTGCCTTGGCCGGAAAGTCACGCGTCTTGAAGGTAGTCAAGACTCCCTATGATCCACAAGACGTGCATCCAGAATTGAAACAAGTCTTTGGGAGCGTCTTGGGCTTTAACTTTTATGACTTCGACAACGATTCCGGTAAGGTGGTCGAATACAACGAAGCCTTTGGAAAGGAGGCTCGGCAGAATTATTTCACCCGCATCTACGATCTGGCTTACGAAATTTGCGAGATTCTGAAAAAGTCGGATGACAAAAGGAGTGGTTTATCAGAAACCACTCTTCCCAAGCAGGGAGCAAAGACGGTTTACCTCGCTACAACGACGGCAGATCGAAACGAAGACCGTGAAAATATTGCCCGGGACCTGCGCGAGCGCGGGCATTTGATCCTTCCCGATCGTCAACTGCCATTCGATGAGGAAACCATGAAAGGTATGATCTGCCAATTCATGGAACGCGCCGATGTTGCCATTCACCTCCTCGGATCCAGTTACGGTATGATCCCAGAGGCAGGCGATAAATCCATCATTGAAAGTCAAATCCAGATCTCGGCACAGGAAGCGTCAAATAATGAAATGGAGCGTCTGATCTGGCTTCCAAACCAGTTGAAAGCATCCGAGGAAAAGCAAAAGGACTTTGTAGACCGACTGCGAGTAGATCCAGCCACCTACCAACGCACGGACTTTGTGGAAGGAAGCTTTGAGACATTTAAGGGCCTGGTCATTGATCATTTTTCGCAAGAACCAAAAGACATCGCTGGCGAAGCAACGATGGACTCCAATAATGGCCTAAGGACAGTCTATCTGATGGCCCCGCCAAATGATGAAGAGAAGATCGAGGCAATTGAGGATTACCTTTTTGATCAGGGACTTGAAGTAGTGATTCCTGTTTTTTCCGGAACCGAATCTGACGTGGCAGAAGCTCACATGGAAAACTTACGCATCTGCGACTCCGTGCTGATTTATTTTGGCAGCGCTACCCGTCAATGGGTAAACATGAAACTCAACAATATGATCAAGGCTTCCGGGCAGGGGCGCAAGCAACCTATTCGGGAAAAAGCTATCTTGATCGCGCCCCCGGAGTCACGCCACAAGGATCGCTTTCGTTCCCATCTGGCTGAACTCATTCACATCCCTGATGCTGACCTGGGCCCTTTGGATGAGTTTATCAAGAAAATTAAAACCAACGATTAATAGGTATGTTTGAAGGAAATCCATTTCCCGGACTGCGTCCATTTGAATTCGACGAAAACTACCTGTTCTTCGGGCGCGAGGAACAGGTGACACAACTCCTCCAGCGATTGGGCAATACACGATTCCTTGCGGTCGTTGGAGCCTCCGGAAGCGGAAAATCATCATTGGTACGTGCCGGCCTTCTCCCGGAGCTGCACGGCGGCACGATGACCAGCACTTCCATTGCATGGGAACTCGCCATCATGCGTCCGGGTGGGGATCCATTAAGCAACCTCGCTGAAGCGTTGGTCGCATCAGACCTTTTCGGGGAAGAAAACGAGGAAAACATTCTCCAGACTCGGGCTACACTGACACGCAGTGGTTTGGGGCTCATCGAAGCCTATCGTCATTCTGAAATTGAGAAGGGCACCAATCTTCTCCTATTGGTAGATCAATTTGAGGAGATCTTTCGCTTCCGCCAAAATGGCGAAAAAGCTAGCCAGAAGGCATCTCATTTTATCCAGTTATTGCTCGAAACAGCACGTCAAAGTGAGGTGCCTGTTTTTATCATCCTGACCATGCGTTCGGATTTCCTGGGTGACTGTGCCGAATTCCAAGGTCTGGCAGAGGCTGTCAATGAAGGGGAATACCTGATTCCCCGATTGAATCGCAAACAGCGCGCCCGGGCTATCGAAGGCCCCGTTAAAGTAGGTGGTGCTGATATATCGCCTCGCTTGAAGCAACAGCTACTCAACGACATTGGTGATGACCCGGATCAACTCCCCATCCTCCAGCATGCCCTGATGCGCATGTGGGATCACTGGCAGGCTCAGTCCGGCTCTGGAAAGGAACTTGATCTGGAACATTATGATGCGATTGGACGCATGACGGAGGCCCTTTCACGCCATGCTGATGAGGTCTTCCATGACTTACCTGACGACCAACACCGCCTGATATGCATGAAGCTATTCAAGGCCATCACAGAAAAGCAGTCCAATGGACGCGGCATCAGGCGTCCTCTTCCCTTGGGAGATATCAATGAAATCACTGGCAACTTTGGCGAGGATTTAAGCCGGGTTATAAACGCATTTCGCCCTACCGGTCGCACGTTTATCATGCCGGGCGAGAACGTAAAATTGCATGATAATGTCATTATCGATATTTCCCATGAAAGTCTGATGCGAGTATGGAAACGCCTCAGAACCTGGGTCAGTGAAGAAGCTGAATCAGCTAGAATATACAGTCGTTTGTGTGAAACGGCTGAGCTCCATCAGCGAGGTGAGGCAAGTTATTATCGCGACCCTGATCTCAAGATCGCACTGGCGTGGAGAAGCCATAATAAGCCCAATGCGAACTGGGGAAGCCGCATCAATGACAGCTTTGACCGAGCGATGCAGTTTCTGGATGATTCAAAAAAGGATTTCGAAGCAGAGCTGAAGGCAAAGGAGGCAGCAAGAAAACGCGAGTTGGAGCAGGCAAAAGCTTTGGCAGAGGCCGAAAAGCAAAAAGCTCGAATGCAGGCTATTTCGGCAAAACGATCCCGCGTATTTGCGATTTTTCTTTTTGTTATGATAATTCTTGTAGGCTTTCTTGCTTTCCAAGCGCACCAATCAGAGCAGGTGGCAAGTCAGTATCTGGTCGATTCCAAATTTGAGACAGTCGATCAATACTTAGATAAAGACAGACCTGACCTAGCATTAGAACTCTTGGTAAATACATACAGAAATACAAAGGATGATCCGCGTATCATCACAAAACTTGGAGCAATTTTGACTTCGCATCATTTCCCAAAACATATTGGAATTATACAAGATGCAGAAATGGAACTTGACCTCAATTTAAGTTCAATGCGGGGTCTAATAAGCCCAAATAAAAGGTATGCTTCATGCATCAGCAACAGTGGACTTACATCTCGGCTAAAGATTTTGGATCTGAAATCTCAGGATGACGTGATATTTGATAAAAACTACGATCGTTTGTTTTTTTCCGCTTTTTCTAATGATGAAAAGTTTATCGCTGTTGGAGGAAAATCAGGAGGAAAATTCAACATAGAAATTTACTCTCTCAATGATGGTTTGATCGTTTCAAGTATTTTGACTGAGTCGCCATCAGATTGCGGAGTTTTCTCTTTCGATAATAATCGGTTTTACCACGAAGATCGGAATGGAAGCATACAATGTGTATGGTTGGAATCGAACAAACGGGAGATTGTATTACATATCGATGGCCACCAATTTACGGACCTTTACCAAAATCCAAAAAAAAAGTCAGTTATACGCATTTAGCCAAAAAGACGGCCTCGGAAAGATTCATGAAATTTATGATAATCAACATTTAGTCTCATTACAGTTACCTGGCATGGATGTTTTCAACCCAATGGGCACCTTTAGCGATAGTGGTGCGTTTTTTGCCATGGGAGTAGGTAGTTTTTCGGCTGGTCGGGTAATGGTTTACAGTGAAAGCCTCAAAAACCTGATTTGGGAAAATTCCTCCATCCACAAGCGAAATATCATAGGAATAGATATTTCCTCAGATAATAGCTCTCTGGTAACAGCGTCGCTTGATAAGACAGCCTACATTTGGGACCTGAAAACAGGAGCGCTAAAAAGCCCTGTAATGCAGCATGACGTTTTTGCCTGGTGGGCAAAGTTCAGCCCAGACGATTCAAAAGTTGTCACTACAACAGATAACAATGGCATAACGATTTGGGATGCCAAAACAGGTAAAATTTTAACACCACCATTTTATTCTCGAGATACGATTCTCGGAGTAGAATTTGACGAAAAAGGAAAGAAAGTAATGTGTGGCCTACTTAATGGAGAATTCCACGAATGGGATATCCATAGTGGTAGGCCACTGAAAACTTTCCTATCGCATGACGCCCCTATCACAGGCACTGCCATATCCGCTCAGCAAGACTTTATCCTCACAGGCGATGAATCTGGCAAAATAAAAATATGGAGTAAATCGAACAGTTACTACGTGCCAAAAGTCATTAATACAACCAACAGAATAGGAAAAGTTGCTATCCTGGACAATGGGAAGAAAATAGCGGCTGTCTACGAAAATGGTGAGAACTCTTGGAGAGGGTTTACAATTTGGGACACGATTTCTCATGAAAAATTAGTTGATTATTCATTTTCGGAATCAGAGCCAGAACGAAATATTACCGCTGTAGCACTATCATCAAATGGCAAAAGGGTTGCTTACGCAGTTCTGGATGAGGATATAATAAATTTGATTGAGACCGATAAATTAGAAGTTTCCAAAACAATAGGCAGGCACAACAACATAATCCGAGATCTATATTTCTCTCCAGATTCAAAGTATCTTGCAAGTGTATCTCAGGATGGTACTTCTCTTATATTTTCAGCCGACAAAAATTTTGAGAATCCGGTAGTACTTAGTTACAAATTCGGCTTTGGAGGCAGGCTGACATTTTCAAAGGATAGTTCAAAATTAGCAGCTTCAAGCATAGTCGGAAGCGACAAGAATATTGTCAAAATATGGGAGACAAAAACGGGTCAACAAATCAAAATTCTCCCTCATGACTATGCCGTGAGAAGTATCACCTTTTCCGATTACAAAAATGCCGTTTACACAGGATCCAGCGATTCATATGTAAGATTGTGGAGATTGGATAACCAATCGGATAAGCCGGAGTTTGAATTAAAACATGAAAACAGGGTTGAAATCATGGAGGAATACCCTGAAAAGGGCGAGGAGTCTTTTGTTTTGACCGTCACTGACTCCGGTACTATCCGTATCTGGGACACGAATGCCAAAAAAGTCATTTATGGACCTATCCAAAACCGTTCCGAGGTTCCCCCATGGCAGCGAATCGTAACTTTCCTTCGAAATGGAGAAGCATTTCTTTATAATCATTCGAGAGAGATACTGCACATAAATCATTTTCCACATGGATTTTTAACTCAACTTTCTCCAAAGGAAACGCTTGCCTTATCAGATTTTTTCATAGCTAAACAGAGAGGGTTGGAACCTGCTTCCTTCGACCTCTCAGATGATACAGTAAATGCCTTTATGAGTTGGTATAACCAAACGGAAGAACTAAGTTCTTTTTTCATTCGAGGAGAAAAAATATCTGATCTGGCTGATGCGTATTCAAAACAAAATACCAAAATTTCCAATCATAACCTGAAGCTCATAGGAGACACAACATCCGGTCAATGAAGCTTATTTATGAAAACAAAAGTTTTGATCGGGATACCTTTCCATTGAAATTTTTGTTTTAGCAACTTCTCTTCAAATTTAAATACATGGAATTAGTATGGCATAATGCAAAAGTATAATTCGAAAATTCGGTAGGCTATCTTTTTCTTCTGCTGAGTATGCGGAAATCATAACACTTCGTTGAATTGTTCATTTATTTTTCCAAATAATTATACTTTTTAGGAGCTATTTTTGGAGTGACTTTATTCTATTGTGAGGCAATGGTAAGGTGATGAATCCGAGTTACGTTTTGGCAATGCTCTGCTCTGCTTTCTTGCTACCTTTTTCTATTGATGCGGAGAAATCCAGACCCAATATTCTCATTGTGACTGTCGATGACATGAGCTGCGATTCCGGGCTTGATGTCCAGCAACACACCTACATCAGCTGAGGTCTTGCCGGCTTCGATCAGTCCCTTGGCTTGTCGACGCAAATCCAGAAGGATCTTGGACATTCTATTGGCCTAGCCGGTAGAAGCCTTAAGTACAAGTTTAAGCCCGAAGTAACGGCATGCCGAAACGAAAGGAAGAAATCCAGCAAATCAAAACCCCTAACTCATTGTGGCCCAATTTTCCAAGCGGCGGTCACTCAGGCTAATGGCCTACATTCTTACCATTCCGCAGAAATGGACCGTGAAGACAGGACCACTTGTAAAGGAAGAATTTGCCGAGGCTTGTGTCACAGAGGTGGCTTGCATCGAGCTTCGTCTATATTCAGCCTTCCTCAGTTCTCCACACACCGTCTCCAGAGCTCCAAAATCCCATCAACGATGTCGTCCTTCCCGCCAAACACAGCTTTCGGGCCACCGGTGTCGATATCGGTGAAGAGAGACTCATACAATGCCGAGGCTTCCATCACCCCACACGCCGTCAATTGGTCGATCACCGAGTAGTCCCGACGAATCGGAAGGTTCGTTGCAAGGCACCTTCACATGTTGGGGATGCCGGAGAGCGAATTGTTTCCAACTTCGCGGGAGGGAAACGCGTTTGCGGAGGGACAGAGGACCGTAGAAAAGAGGCTATGCACCCGCCGTGGAAACTAGGAACTGCGAGTATCGATCGCGGCCTGATGGCCGCACGGAAATCGTACAAATGTAACGAAACGTCACCATTTTGTAACAAACACACCATTGCAGGAGTCCAACTAACCTTTAAACTCATCGCCGTTGAATGGGAAACCAATCGACAACCCTTAAAACAAAATCAAGCAAACAGAAAATGAAACAATTAGGGACCAATAAAAGTATCGTGACACTCCTTTGCGCGGGTATGTTCAGCGCATGCCTTGCGAATGCAGGGGAAGACAAGGTGGAAGTCGTTGATGAGAGTCCGACTGTGACACCTGCCAAACCGTGGAATATATTCGACAAAAACACTTTGTATAAGAGCGATAGCGGCTTCATCAGAGATGTTAAGTTGAAAGGTCGGTATCATGGTCAATACATCAGCCAGGACGAGGATATCGGTGGTGTCAAAGACAATGAATACGATGTCTACCACCACCGCCGGGCGCGAATCCAAATGGACTTCGATTTTGCTCACAATCTTTCCTTCGGTTTCGACGCAAACATTTCGGATGGGCATGGTTCCAGAACAGCCCTTAGCGACGAGGGTTCTTTTATAAACAATTTCCAAACGTTCAACATCCAATGGAAACCCAGCGATGATTATTATTTGATTATCGGTAAAGATAAGCAGGACATTACCCGTGAAGACATTCAATCGTCGAGATACATCAAAACGGTCGAACGTTCAGCTATCGTAAATGAAATCGGTCAGCAACGTCCCTGGGGAGCCCAGGTGGGATTCTTCACCAAAGGTATTGAGCACCGGCTTGGTGCCTGGGTTTATGGTGCCCATGAAGATGGTCCAGAATGGGTTGACTTTCGCGCCAATAAAGGAGCATCCTACAACCTCACCTACCCGGTAAAAGATGATCTCTCCCTCCACTTCGACTGGAACTATGTGAACAACGAAGGTGGCCTTGAACGTGCGCGGGGTGATGCTGCTGTAGGTACTTTCGGGTCTGCTTATGAGCACGCATTTGCTTTGGGTGTCGATTACGAAAAAGGTCCATTTAAAGTCATTTCTGATGTGATCTACGGAGCCAACCGTGAGGGAGTTGCAGCAAGTAAGGGGTCTGCAGCTATTCCGGCTGGACATGATACATGGGGTTTCTATGTATTGCCTTCCTATAAAATTACCGACAAGCTCGAAGGTGTATTTCGCTACCAATACATGGACTCGGGACGTGAACAACGCACCCAGCGATATGGGCATGATGGTGATGGGGACAGAAACGCACGTCTCAATGTTCAGAACTATCATTCGGTTTACGCTGGATTTCAGTATTTCCTCAGTAGAGAAAACCTCAAGCTCATGGCTGGATATGAGTATGCCTGGGGCGAACTTTTGGGAAATGACACGGATATTAACACGGGAAGCTGGCAGCTGGCAGTGCGGACCTACTTCTAAAATCAGGTTTTTACTGATACTGATAGGAAATCGTTTTTGGCCATTCCGGGCGTTAGCCCGGAAAATGAAGCAGGAAGCGTCGTTTCTATCACCGAATGATGTCAGATTGGGTTTTTTACTTAACTTTCTCCAGAGGAAACGCTTGCCTTATCTATTTGTTTCATAACTAAACAGAGAGGGTTGGAACCTGCTTCCTTCGACCTTTCAGATGATACAGATAAATGCCTTTATGAGCTGGTCTAACGAAACGGAAAAACTAAGTTCTTTTTTCATTCGAGGAGAAAAAATATCTGATCTGGCTGATGCGTATTCAAAACAAAATACCAAAATTTCCAATCATAACCTGAAGCTCATAGGAGACACAACATCCGGTCAATGAAGCTTATTTATGAAAACAAAAGTTTTGATCGGGTTACCTTTCCATTGAAATTTTTGTTTTAGCAACTTCTCTTCAAATTTAAATACATGGAATTAGTATGGCATAATGCAAAAGTATAATTCGAAAATTCGGTAGGCTATCTTTTTTTTCTGCTGAGTATACGGAAATCATAACACTTCGTTGAATTGTTCATTTATTTTTCCAAATAATTATACTTTTTAGGAGCTATTTTTGGAGTGACTTTATTCTATTGTGAGGCAATGGTAAGGTGATGAATCCGAGTTACGTTTTGGCAATGCTCTGCTCTGCTTTCTTGCTACCTTTTTCTATTGATGCGGAGAAATCCAGACCCAATATTCTCATTGTGACTGTCGATGACATGAGCTGCGATTCCGTGGGCGTGTTTGGCTGTCAATTACCTGATACTACACCTCAAATCGACAGACTTGCCCAGCAAGGACTTCGCTATCATTACGCTCACGTACAGACAGGAAGCTGTTACCCCTGTCGCAATGTCCTGTTCTCGGGTCGATATTCTCACAACACGGGAGTGGAAGGTTTTTATAAGGTCAGGAATCCGGATTATCCTCACATGGTGGACCTCATGAAGGCGGGTGGGTATTATGTTGCTATTCGCGGCAAGGTCTCGCATTCGACACCCTACCAGCCTTATGGATGGGATGAGGACCTGACCATTCTCGAGGATGAAAAACAGCATACGAAAGATCCCAGCTCTTATTATCGTTCCACAAAGCGAGGCATTGAACAGGCTGACAAAGTGGGCAAACCATTTTGCCTCAACATCAATATCTCAGATCCACATAAACCTTTTTATGCCATGAGTGGAAAAGGTAATATCGTTGAAGACGAGCACATACCTTCGCGCATTTACACTCCAGCTGAAGTTCCCATACCAGGCTTTTTGTTCGATCACCCAGACGTGCGGCTGGAATTGGCACATTATTACTCGTCCGTGAGGAGAGCGGATGATTGTTTAGGGAACGTTGTGCAGGCGTTAGAGGACTCTGGTAAACGAAATGAAACCGTCATCATTTTTCTATCTGATCACGGAATGCCACTGCCTTTTGCCAAAACAGCCGTCTGGCATCACAGCACAAGAACACCTTTGATTATTGTTTGGCCGGGAGTAGCCAAACCAGGAAGCGTTGACAAGGGACACATGGTTTCTGGAGTCGATTTGCTACCTACTCTGCTTGATATCGCCGGCCTTCCTCATCCGAAGGGATTTGACGGAGCCTCGTTTCTTCCAACGGTTAAGGGAGAAAGGCAGAAGGATCGGGAGTTTGTCTATAAATTTCATAACGAAAATTCGGGTCGCAATCGAAGCCCCATGCGAAGCGTTCAATCCAAGCGGTTTGGCTACATTTTCAATCCGTGGTCAGATGGAAAACGTGTTTTCAAAACGGCGACGCGGGGAACTCTTACCTTTCGCACAATGCAGAAATTGGCCGTTGGAAACGAGCGCATTGCGGCAAGACTGAAATTACTGGAATACGGTACGCCTGAAGAATTCTATGATTACGAGGCTGATCCCGATGCACTTACTAACTTGATCAACGATCCTGCATACTCCAATGAAATCGAAAAACACCGCAACGCCATGATTCGGTTCATGCGAGAATCAAAAGATCATGCACTCGAGGCTTTTAAAAACCGTGATAACCCGCTGATTGTTTCCACTTACGTCGATCGCAAACAATCGGAAGCCGACAGACGACGTAAAGCAGAAAAAAAGAGCAGGAAATAGCCTTGGAAACAACTAGGGGTCAGACTCTACTATTGATATATTTGTATCAATAGTAGAGTCTGACCCCTAAAGTAGTTGTGTTTTGTCTTTTCTTGTGGGCGAACACCCTTAATCTCTGGCTGCTACGTATTGGCATGCAAACGGAATTTATCAGGAATTTTAGCATCATCGCACACATCGATCATGGCAAGACCACCTTGTCAGATCGTTTGTTGAATATGACGGGGACGATCTCGGATCGGGAAATGCAGGCTCAGATGCTGGATTCAATGGATTTGGAGAGAGAGCGGGGTATTACCATTAAGGCGCATCCCGTCACAATGTATTACCAAGGCAAGGATGGTCAAAAGTATGAATTGAATCTCATCGACACACCAGGCCACGTTGATTTTTCCTACGAAGTATCGAGAAGCATGAGCGCCTGCGAGGGTGCTTTGCTCATCATCGACGCGGCTCAGGGGGTCGAGGCGCAAACAGTGGCCAATCTCCACCTGGCCATGAAACAGAATCTTTTTATCATTCCGGTGATCAACAAGATTGATTTGCCTCATGCCAATGTTGAGCAAGTTTTGAATCAGCTGGAGGATATCTTGGCAATACCACGCGAGGATGCCATTGCTGCGAGCGCCAAGAAGGGAATTGGTATTTCCGAAATTCTTGAAGCCATCGTATCCAGAGTTCCACCGCCAAAGGCAACGGGGGCTCCAAGTGCACAAGCGCTGCTGTTTGACTCATATTATGACACCTATCGTGGCGTTGTGACACATGTTCGCGTTTGCAATGGCACCTTAAAGGCGGGTATGAGTGTCAAATTGCTGCATTCCGGAAAAAACGTCGAGATCAAGGAAGTAGGAAGTTTTAATCCTAAACCATATCCGCGCAAGGAGCTTACAGCAGGAGAAACAGGTTATTTTACCGCTAACATCAAGTCTCCATTGGATATCAAGATGGGTGACACGCTGACGGATGCTAAAAAGCCATCTCCACCACTACCCGGTTTTCAAGAGATTCATCCGATGGTCTACAGTGGTATTTATCCCATCAACACCGCCGATTACGAACATCTCAAAGCGAATCTTGCCAAGCTGCAGTTGAACGACTCGGCGTTTGTCTTCCAGCAAGAAACATCCGTGGCCCTGGGCTTTGGCTTTCGCTGCGGATTCCTTGGGCTTCTTCATCTGGAAATCATTCAGGAACGTCTGAGGCGTGAATTCGAAATGGACATCATCGCGACCTATCCAAGTGTGGTTTACAGGTTGCAGATGACTGATGGAACTACCCAGGAAGTTGATAACCCCGCACATTTACCTGCAATCAATCATATCGAAGTCATTGAGGAACCGATGGTGAAAGCATTCATCATTTGCCCAAACGAATACATTGGAGACATGATGGCTTTGGTCTCGGAAAAGAGGGGATTGCTGGTTCACACTGAAACGTTGGATGATGCTCGCGTCATGTTGACTTGCCGCATCCCGCTTAATGAAATCCTCATCGATTTTCATGATCGGATCAAGAGTTTGACCCGAGGGTATGGTTCCATGGACTATGAGTATGATGATTATGATGCATCGGATATGGTCAAGCTGGATATGCTCGTGAATAGTGAATCGGTGGATGCGTTTTCATGCATCGTCCATCGCTCCAAGGCTGAATATCGAGGAAGAGCATTGGCAGCTAAATTATCTGAAGTTATTCCACGTCAACAATTTCAAGTTGCAATTCAAGCAGCTATTGGTGGAAAAATTGTCGCCCGTGAAACGGTGCGAGCCCTGCGTAAGGACGTGACCGCAAAATGTTATGGCGGTGACATCACAAGGAAACGTAAATTATTGGAGAAACAAAAAGAGGGTAAGAAGCGCATGAAGTCAGTGGGATCGGTAAATATCCCGCAAGAGGCGTTTGTTCAGGTCTTGAAATCATGATTACTTTTGCGATACGTTGGTTGACATCCAAAAAGGTGCGGACTGCGGTTCAAATGCGCCATCATGTATGGAAATATGTGAACGCTCAGCGTGACTTGATGCAGCCAAAGGCCATTGAGTCTTTGGAGTCATCCATTCAAGGAGTAACCGATGCGATCAACCAAAAAGAGGGTGCACTCAATTTGGAGGATTCATTGGAATCTCTTGAGAAATCTGCCAACCAGTGGTTGAAACCCTACCCCAACGCCGGACTCAGGGAGAATATTGAAGTCTTTTTGGTCGCAGCAGCCGTTGTGCTTGCTTTTAGATCATTCTTCTTTCAACCGATGGCCATCCCTTCAGGATCAGCTCAACCTACTTTTTTTGGTATTACCGAGGAGAATCTGAGATACAAACCAGACGCTGAAATCCCTTCAGGTTTGAAAAAGATCTATTTTTCATGGATCAAGGGAGAAAAATATTATCAGGTGAAGGCCAAGAATTCTGGTACGTTCCGCACGATCGACACAAAACCAGTGAACATTATTCCCTTCATCTCAAAACAACGCTTCATGATCGGTAGCCAAAAATACACTCTTTGGTTTCCACCCGATTCATTATGGACTCGCGCCAGTTTGCAGAACGGAATGGAATTCAAGGAAGGTGATGACATCATCAAATTGAAAGTAGTGAGTGGGGATCACCTCTTTGTAGATCGATTTACCTATAATTTCCGAAGACCAGATCGAGGAGAAACCATTGTTTTTAAATCAACAGGCGTGCCAAAGTTGACTCAGAATACACATTACATCAAACGCCTCGTTGGCTTGGGTGGGGAAAAGATTCGGATCGATGATGACAGACATGCTTACATTGATGGAACACGGCTCGAGGCCAGTGACCCCGGATTCGAAATGGTTTATTCCTTCGGCAATCGCCCTCCGAAAGACAGCCTTTATTCTGGTCATGTGAATGGAAAAATTGCCATAGAAAACAATTATCCTCACCTTGCCATGAACTCTCAGTTTCCTGATGGTAATTCAGAATACAAGATTCGAGATAACCACTATTTCGTAATGGGTGACAACACGATGAACAGTTATGATAGTCGAAACTGGCTGGACTTCCCTCGCAAGAAAGTGATCGGTAAACAATTTTTTGTGTTCTGGCCCATCTCAGATCGCTTTGGTTGGCACAATAAATAAACCAACAGAAATACGACTGTTCAAATTCTGAAAACGGCCGATCAGCAAAAGAATCTTTTCTCATTGTGCCATTAAAAACACACTTGTCCGAACATTCCCATCTCGCTAAGAATGATCGCCGGAGAAAATATTCTGAATAGCCCAAAAAAGCATGAACATTAAGAAAAGCATCAAAAAAGCGGGTCGCCCGATAGCAGCCGGCTTTACACTGATAGAACTTCTGGTGGTGATCGCCATTATTGCCATCCTTGCGGGAATGCTATTACCAGCATTGAGCAAAGCCAAAGACAAAGCCAAAGGCATTCTTTGCATGAATAATACCAAGCAGCTCATGCTTGCCACACACATGTATTTGGGAGACAGCGAAGACAGATTCCCTAATTCATGTCATGGAAGTGGTGCAGCAAAAGGCTCCTGGGTCACTGGATGGTTGGACTGGGGAAGTCGACAGGACAATACCAATGTGCAGTATCTTTTAGACCCACAATATTCTGTGCTGGCATCCTACTTTTCCAATGCAAAAAATATCTTCAAATGTCCTTCAGATAATAAAATGAGTGCGGCACAGCGGCGTTTGGGTTGGAGTGAGCGTGTGAGGAGTATTTCAGGAAACATCCGCGTTGGCACTTGCGATTCGAGGACGAATCCAGGAGGAGCAGCCGCATGGTCTGCTCGAGATTATGCCACGGAAACCGCCAAAATGTCTGGCCTGACAGACCCGGGTCCATCGGAAACTTGGGTTTATGCTGACGAGCATCCGGACAGCATCAACGATGCGGGCTGTTTCACACCTGAATTGCAAAGAGGTAACCCATGGATCGACACACCTGCCAATTATCACAATGGAGCAGGGGGTCTGGCATTTGCAGATGGACACTCCGAAGTTCATAAATGGACCTCTTCAAACTCGCAGCAAAGGAATCCTGTCAGGATTTCTGGTTTTCAAAAACCAAATGCGACAGCCACAGATCCTGATGTACTCTGGCTGGCCTTGCGCACACAGCGGAAGGCAGGACATAGGCTTCCTGTTGGAGCACGTTGATTTTTAATTTGGATCCGATGCAAGCCCGCTGGAAATTCCAGTGGGCTTTTTTATTGAACACCACCGACCTTTTTCGACAATATCTTCATATGCAGATCAAATTCTTCAACACTCTGATGACATTCATTGCAGCAGTTACCATCACTAGCACCTTGTTAACGGGTTGCGGAGGTGGGGGCACACCTGACGCGGTGGCGAAAGATATTGATGTTGCCACCCTCATGGATCAATTGATGAGTGATGATGCCGAGAATCGTCTCAATGCTTTGGTTGAACTTGGTGATGGTCGAGAAAATGCAGCACCTGCGATTGATTTGGTAGTGGAAGTTCTCCAAGAGGATAAGGAGGCTAATATCAGGGAAATGGCTGCATACGTGCTGATGATGATGGGTGAAAAGGCCGGCAAACCCGCACTTCCAATGCTCAAAGAAGCGTTGGAGAAAGAAAGAAACCCTACGGTCAAAATCAATATTATTAATGCGTGGAGTGCGATCGACCCGGATTCATCACCAGCAAATAACACACCTAGACAGCCCTGAAGCTGTTGAAGGAGTTAGCAGGCATAACGCGGGAGCTCCTCGAGCTTCATGTTGTGGCAGCCGGAAATTGTTCAAGACAATCTAAAAAGGCAAGTTCAGCACCCCCGATGGAAGCTGAACATGGAAGAGATATCCAAACAATATCTGCACGCATGTTACAAGCCCTAGAGCCACAGGCATGGCAAAAAACCATCGGCTACCCTGCAACCAGATCATCAAAAAAATGAAGATACTTGAGGCCAGAGAAAAGCCAAGCCAGGGCATCGCCAACAGATAAAATACAAAGCCAAAAACGAAGAGGAGCAGGGTGCCATGGTTCGATGATCCTCTGGATGATACTATTTGAGTCCTTTCTGAGTAGAAGCTTTTGAAGAGCAAAATACACCCACCCACCGCCAGGATAGCTCCCAATAAAATGGGAAAAAACTGTGGTCCGGGATCTTGATTCGAACCAAACCCTGGCTTCTGAATACCCGTTGCAAGAAACACGGCTGTCAGACCCAGCGCCAACCACACAATGCCAGCGATCCTTTGCATGATCGTTGGGTTAAAGAGCATTGTCATTCCGGACTAGCATAACCTGTTGCCTGAATGACTTTTTGCCACTTGGCATCTTCAACCTTCAGGAATTCACCGAAGGCGGGGCCTTGTTTAAGCTCAATCCCAAATCTGTTTTTCTTCATAAAAGACTGATAATTATCCGATTGGGTAATCTCCTGAAAAGCCTGATTTAGTTGGGTCACTATTTCCTGAGGGGTATCCAGTGGAAGCAGTAAACCTCTCCATCCGACCATCTCCCAATCAATGCCCGCTTCCTTGCAGGTTGGATAATCAGGATATTCCGTCAGTCGTTCGGAGGACATCACCGAAAGAACACGCAGTTCTCCAGCTTCAATTTGTGTGGCCGCCTCAGGAACACTGCAACAGACAGCATCAATATGACCACCCATTAATTCCAGCAGCGAAGGAGCTGATCCCTCGGTAGGAATCCATAAAACGGCATCAACTGGCAATCCAGCGGCGATTTGAAAGCCGGCGCGTGCAAGATCCCAGGCACCTCCAGACGCGGTACCCGACATCTGAACCTTTCCTGGGTTTGCTTTGATATGATCTAGAAACTCAGCAAGCGTATTCCAGGGGGCATCCTTACGAACAATCAAGGCGGCAGCATCTGAATTCACTTGCATCAAAGGAATAAATGCTTTGTGCGATAACTCAGAAATCCCCATCCAATGCATCGTGCTCAATTCAAAAGTACCCATCGTGATGGTATAGCCATCCGCTTTGGCATTGGACCCAAATGAATGACCGACGGCACCACTTCCTCCCGTTTTGTTTTGAACTACACATGGGACGCCCATGGAGCTCTTTAGAGCATCTGCTAGATATCTTGAGACTCTATCCGTGCCTCCTCCAGCACCCCAAGGACAAACGATTGTGATCGTTTTACTGGGAAACGATGCGACGGATGCAGCATTGGATTGATGGTTGTTGTTTTGAGGCCCACACCCTGACAGGAATAAAGCCATCACAGAAAGACCCAAAGCCCATTCAAGGCTCATGATCGCCATACATTTTTTGAAAAACACTTTCATGAGAATAGGCAATACGATGGTGTAAAAGAATGCTCGTGACAAGATTTCAATGTATTCATCCGCATTCAATCTTGATGGAGTCAAGGCCAGATTCAAAAACAAGATCGAAGATTAGCTGAATAATGTTCCATCCTTTAACTTCGCTGAAATGAGGACTGTTTGCATTTAAGATTATTGGTAAGGTAAATGATCCAGGTCTATTGCTGTTGTCCTCTCACGTTCTGAGGATGCATGGATTTGGTTCATCAAAGAACCAAAATCCAAAGTCTTGAGAACTCATAAAAGAGCCCTTTCACTGAATCAAAACGAGCTAGAATCTAGGATTGGTAAGTTGCTCTTTCAATCAGGCCGAACTTGATCCCCGGGATTGGCCTCACCTTCGATGAGATCAGCAGCAATCGTTCTTCCGTGAGAGGGTCCGGTGACTTTGACGACGCCTACTTTTTGCTGTTTGCGGTAGATGAAGAGTCGTCTCTCTATCTGAGGCATGGGGTGAAGCGGAAAATCAAGGATGACAAAACGCAGGACAGTATGAACGGATGCTACCTGACCAATCGGTGCGTTGATGACTGGAATAATGGTCGGGGTATCGGGTGCTGCCCCGCCTGCATCGTCACCGATATTGCCATCCTTGCCTGTCCAAACGGGATCGTGCTCCAATCCTGGAGGCACTGACAAACCAGACCGTTGGCATCCGTTGACCAGGATAAGAAGGCACAATGACAAAATCAATGAACGCATGGGAGAAATAAAAGACTGGCTCACTAAAAAGTCAAGCCGTGGGAAGGAGGTGCATTGATTTGTCCTCGATCAACCTATAAATTACCAAAAACAGCAGGAACGTCTGTGTTGCTTGCTGGTGACTCTCATGACGAAAAGACCAATCAATGATTCCACGCCCTGTGCCATGACCATAGCAGGCTCTGACAGTGGAGGTGGGGCAGGTATACAAACAGATCTCAAGACATTTGCGGGGTTTGAAGTGCATGGTACAAGTGTTGTAACCTGTGTGACCGCTCAGAACCCCCAAGGTGTATTGGACATTCAACCAATTTCATCCCGTGTCGTTGAAAAACAATTTGAGGCTTTGCTGGACGGCTTCAAGCCAAAGGCAGTCAAGTCAGGGATGTTATTCGCTTCTTCCATTGTCAAGGCAGTTGTCAATGGACTTACGATGGAAAAACCCGATTGGTATGTCATGGACCCTGTGATGGTCGCGACGAGTGGTGGGTGTTTATTGAAAAGTTCTTGTATCCAATTGATCCAGAAGAAACTGATCCCTTTGGCGGATCTGATCACCCCCAACATCGCCGAGGCGGAAGTGCTGCTGGGTGTCTCTATCCGTACAAACTCGCAGGTGAAAAATGCGGTGAAAAAATTGGTGGATCGATATGAGCGGCCTTTCCTGCTCAAAGGAGGTCACTTACCCAGCAAAGGCTTGGCCGTGGACTATCTGTATGATGGTAAAACAATGACACTTCTGGAGTCCAAATACATCCATGGAAGAAAAACCCACGGAACAGGTTGTACCTACGCTGCAGCTATCACGGCTCAATTAGCTCTGGGCAAATCCCTTGTACCTGCGGTGACCATTGCTAAGAAATTTATTTCAAAGGCAATTTATCATAGCTACAAGACCGGTCATTATGAAGCCCTGAACGTCTGGAAAGCAGCAAGCGCATGAGCCACATTTATTTAGATTACAATGCAACAACGCCATTGGATGAGGAAGTTTTCCAATCCATGGTTCCTCACATGAAGAATTTCTATGGAAATCCTTCCAGTATCCATCAAATTGGTCGTCAAGCAAAAGCGTATTTAGACGATTTCCGCTATGATGTTTCTGAGATGTGGCAGTGCAAGCCTAGTGAAGTTGTTTTCACCAGCGGAGGCACTGAGAGTAATAATATGGCCGTTTTCGGCACGGCGAGGTTGCGTAAGCACTTGGGCAATCATCTCATCTGCAGTTCTATTGAACATCACGCGGTATTGCACTGTTTTGAATATCTAGCCGCGAAGGAAGGCTTCGAGGTCACGTATCTTCCGGTGGACCACGAGGGCAGGGTAGATCCCGAGTCTGTTCGTGAGGCCATCCGGCCAGATACCCAGTTGGTTTCCGTCATGGCAGCTAATAACGAAATTGGCACCCTCCAACCCGTCGCTGAAATTGGCGCTCTTTGTCGGAATCAGGGTGTCTTGTTCCATACCGACGCCGTTCAGTGGTTTGGCAAAGAGCCTCTGGAATCCATTCATTCCTTTCATGCCGATCTGGTTTCCGTCTGTGCCCACAAATTTCATGGTCCAAAAGGCTCTGGCGCTTTATTCATTCGATCTCCCTTGCTGCCTGAAAAAATTCTTTTCGGGGGTGCTCATGAAAATGAGCGCCGGGCAGGCACGGAAAACCTCGCAGCCGTGGCAGGTCTTGTCACAGCCCTGAGAAAGTTTTCCTTCCCTCCCGTCTTTCGTAAGCCCACTGTTGATAAAGGGATTTCCATACTCCACAAGAAGCTTGGATCAATCGAAGGGGTGGAAATATTGAGCCCCTCAATTGGATCTTTGAACAATACGTTGGCATTTACGGTCGAAAGATGCGACAGTATAGGATTGTTGGCAGGACTTGATATGGAGGGAATTTGTGCATCCAGTGGATCAGCCTGTTCGGTGGGCTCGCTGGAGCCATCGCATGTTGTGATTGCGATGGGCGTGAGTCGCGAAAAAGCCAATGCGCTGGTTCGCCTCTCTTTAGGCAAAGAAAATACTCCCCAACAAATAGATCGTGTGGCACAAATGTTGCCAACGATTATTAATCGATGCCAGCCTGTGAATGGATGAGCCAACAGCCTGTGAATAACTTTGTGAATAGCGTGAATAAGTCTGTTAAGTTGTCTTAACCTGCTGGTTATTATTTCTTTGTTAACCCCTCTATTCTGCTCTAAGTCCTTGAGGGGGCCTTGACAGCAATAGTTGTTTGCCTTATTCACAGGGCTTAATTTTAATACATTTTTCTCTCTTTGAGAATTATTAGATAGCTTGAGCGCATGAAAATCAGCATTGCCAAAGAAGAACTGATCCGTGGTCTGCAGTCTGTGCAGAACGTGGTGAACCCCCGTACTACCCTTCCAGTCCTCTCAAACGTCCTTCTCGTTGCAGAAGAAGGCAAGTTGGTCCTTACGGCCACCGATCTTGATGTAACGGTCTCATGCACCGTACAGGCCGACATAGAGGAACCCGGGAAAGTCACGTTACCTGCCAAGAAGGTTTTTGGCATCGTGCGTGAGTTATCAACTCCAGAGATTGAGCTGGTCGTGGATGAAAAAAATGTATGTAGCTTGCACGCTGGGGCCTCCTTCTTCAAAATCGTCGGATTGAGTGCGAATGAGTTTCCACCCATCGCAACGTTTGAAGAGAAGAACAAAATCTCCATTTCCCAGGAATGCCTGCGGGGAATGCTCAAGAAAACATCATACGCTGTTTCCTCCGAAGAATCGCGATATGTGCTGAACGGGATCTACCTCAATATCAAGGAATTCAAACTGACCATGGTGGCAACGGACGGGCGACGTCTGGCCTTGGTCGAAGAAGACCTTGAGGAAACGCCAGAAGTACAAGCTAATTTCATTGTGCCTACCAAGGCCATCAATGAGCTGAACCGTCTTCTGGGTGAAGAGGGAACGGTGGATGTTCAATTTCAGGACAATCAGGCATCCTTCTACCTGCACGGAGAAAGCCAGTTTTCGATCATGCTCATTACCAAGCTGATCGAAGGATCCTATCCCAATTACAGTCAGGTCATACCACAAAAATGCAAAGAACGTGTTCCTCTGGTAAGAGAAGAATTGCTCCAAGCATTGCGAAGAGCCGAAATCATGACGAGTGACAAAGCTCATTCTGTGAAATTTGCCTTCACCCAGAACAATTTGCAGATTACCGCCAACACACCCGATGTTGGAGAAGCCCGTGAAAATATTGCCATTAATTACTCTGGAGAAGATATCACGGTTTCCTTCAACCCGCTCTACATGATGGATCCTCTCAAAGTCCTGGATGACGATGAAGTTTTCCTTGAAATGTCTGATGAGTTAAGCCCTGGAGTCATCAAGGTTCAAACTCCGTTCATTTACGTGATCATGCCCATGCGCACGAACACGTCTTCTTGATGCGTTAGTAAAGAGGCATTGTTCTCGCTTCACTTGCCAATGATCTTTTGGTTTTTTTGAAAGATCTCACTTCAGACTCAAAAAAGGATTATCTTTTGATCGAAAAGATTCAACGCATCGCTCGAGAAGCTGGAAAGGCTATCCTTTCCTATTACGGCCAGCCTATTCCTGTCGAAAAGAAAGCAGATGATAGTCCTTTAACCAAGGCCGATCTAGCGGCTCATCATGTGATCGTTGATGGCTTGCAAGCACTCGACGACTCGATACCCGTGCTTTCTGAAGAGGCCAGTGAGGTGTCTTTCGAAGAACGCGAAAAATGGAATGATTTCTGGGTGGTCGATCCCATGGATGGCACCAAGGAGTTCATCAAACAGACCGGTGAATTCACGGTGAACATCGCCTTGATACGACATGGAACACCAGTATTGGGCGTTGTTTATGTTCCCGCCAAGGATCTTTATTACTGGGCGGAGCAGGGACAAGGGGCATTCAAACAGCAGGGTGAGGAAGCAGCCTTTTCCATCAAAGTTCGATCTCCAGATAAAAAGCGGCTAGGCATAGTTGCCAGCCGTGATCATGCGGGCCCCATGGTGCAAGAGCTTCTTAAAAGGTTTCCTGGTGCTGAAACCCAGAGCATGGGTAGTTCATTGAAGTTTTGCCTCATCGCAGAGGGAAAAGCTGATATTTACCTACGTGATGTCCCTACAATGGAATGGGACACTGCGGCCGCACAATGTGTGGTTGAACAGGCTGGGGGAGTCGTTCAGGATATCGAAGGAAATAGACTTGGCTACAATAAACCCGTCCTGCGCAATCCATCCATTATCACACTGGGTGAAGCATCCTTGACTTGGAGGTAATCAATTTTTCAGAAGCTGCAGCGGGTGCCGGCATCCCTCAGAGTCTGCTCCCAAGACCGAAAGCCCGTAGTTTGATTAGCGTCACTTCGCGGTGACGGAGCAACCCACCTTTAGCTCGATGGGTGGTCTTTCAGTGTCAGGATAAAACGGACTCCAAATTTGGAATTGCCGACAACCCTACTGCAACAAAAGCCGTACGACGATGATCGAAGAGTCGTTTTTATTGCCGTATTTGTATGGCATGATCCATGCCAACAGAAGCCAACAGGGCCTCATTTCCCCTTGTGACAAGGCAAGCACGAACTTGTTGGTTGACCTGACCGCGCTCTCCATATCTTCTATTCTCACATGTTTGGTAAAGCCATCATCTTCGAGCTTATATTGCTGCTCTTTGCTTGGCTAGTAGCATGGCTTTTTTCAATCCCCTTGTGGGGTGAGGACAAGTGGAATTGGTTAGGTTTTGCACTTGGAATAACTTCCACATTACCGATGCTTTCCATGTTTTTCTGGCTTTTTGCAATCCAAGTGGGAGCCAAATCGAAAGATCTGCCAAATGATGGATGAGGCTGTATTGCCGCTGTTCAAAGACTTTACGATACTTCAGATAGCACTGCTTTCCATTGCTGCGGGAATCAGTGAAGAAGTCCTTTTTCGTGCCGTGATCCAAGGAGGCCTTCAATCAGCTTCAGGAATGCCACTCGCCGTAGCAATCTCGGCGCTCCTTTTTGGACTATGTCATGCACTCACCAAGTTCTATTTCATGTTCTGGCAACGCTCATGGGCGTCTATCTCAGCCTGGTCTGGATGTCCACAAGCCAGTTACTTAAGCTCCCATGATCGCGCATGCTCTCTTTATGACTTCATCGTGCTTGTTTGGTATCTTCGTCTAAGGGTCAAACCCAACGATTGACGCAAATTATCCTCGCCTTGATGGCAGGTCCTTCTTTAATGGGTTGCTTGAATTACTTTGATCACAATGCAACCGCTCCGATGAATCAAGTCGCCCGAGAAGTCTGGCTTGATGCGGTTGAAAGATACCCGGGTAATCCGTCGAGTCTTCACCGAATTGGCACTCGAGCAGATAAGGCTCTGGAAGATGCGCGCCTGGTTTTGGCAAACCATCTCGGGTGTTCTCCATTGGATCTGGTTTGGACCAGTGGCGCGACGGAATCCAACAACATGGTTTGGTACCATATGGGTCAGACACTATCAGCAGACGCTGAGGTATGGGTTTCCGAAATGGAACATCCCTGCAACATCGAAAGCGCGACGCGTTGGCTCGGAAATCATGTCAAATGGATTCCTTCCAATGGCGATGGTTTGGTTGATCTGGATTGGCTCGAGGCTCAAGTACGGCATGGCAAGCCGCATCTTGTTTGTATCATGGCTGCCAATAATGAGACTGGTTGCCTTCAACCCTGGGAATCGGTCAGGACTTGGTGCCAGGAGCAGGGGATTGCCTTCTTTTGCGATGCCTCTCAATGGGTAGGTCGATTACCTGTGAGTGGTCTTGGTGCATGTGATTGGGTGTCGGCCTGTGCACATAAATTTGGAGGGCCCAAAGGAGTGGGCTTTCTTAAATGTCCATCTAAAGGTCGGCTTGATGCTTTCATCCTTGGCGGTCCTCAGGAAATGAATCGGCGGGCTGGAACGGAAAACGTACCGGGCATCTTGTCAATGGTTGCCTCTCTGGAAGCGCGCGAAAAGGAAATCAATGAGGAATCCATTCAACAGCGGCTCACCATCCAGCAAGAATTTGAAGCCCTTCTGCAGTCTGTATTTCCCAACATTCGAATTCTGGGCAAAGATGCCAATCGACTGTGGAATACGACCTCTGTGATCATGCCTGAGGTGGATTGCCGTATCCGCTGGGTGGTGAAGCTGGACAAGGAGGGTTTTGTCCGTTTCGACTGGTTCGGCATGTTCGAGCGGCAAAGAAAAGACCAGTCTATGTGCTGGCTTCCATGGGGCTCTAACGCATCCGAAGCGGGTCGTGTGTTGAGGTTTAGTTCAGGGTGGGACACATCCTTGAATGCTTC
>CALSPN010000018.1 GCA_943788245.1 uncultured Verrucomicrobiae bacterium
AGGCCAAGATTTCAGCAGACATGGCGTCTGTGCTGTCAGTCAATCCAGGAATACCTGGAATTGGATCGTCGACACGGTCTGTGGATGATCCGTCACCGCTGTCGCGGAACACACCTTGAGGATTTCCGTCTTGATCCATGTTGATAATGTCAACATTGAAGAGGATACCAGGACCGTCAGAGGTTTCGCTTCCAGCAGGGTCAGCAACGTTTTCTTCACCATCTGCCCATGTTCCAGCTAGTTGAGCTTCTGCATCAGCAGTGTTGTTACCACGGCTCGTAGCTGTCTGGAAGATACGGAATTCAAATCCGGAATCGCTACCAGATCCAACATCGGTTCTGCCTTTGCTGAGCGTAGGATAATCTTGAGCAGTGAATGTCCATTCAACAGTGCGCTCATTACCACCAGCGGTGTAGCTCAAACTAGCAGTGACTTCCTGTGCAGGACTCCAGAGAGCGCCTCCACGATCAACAGTCACGGTGGTTACACCACCCGATTTGCTTGCAGCGCCAGTTTCACCGGAGCTGAGTGACAAACTGACTGATCCTGCGTCCACTTTGGATGCAGCGTCTTCGATGGTCACAACAACATTGCTGTTAGGAGTGACGCCAGCTGCTCCGTTACCGGGAGTAGCAGAAGTGACACGTGCTGGGACGTTAGGCAAGGTAGCATAAGTTTGGATACCACCATTGGCAGTGTCGTTCAACAAAGCCTTGTTAGGGGTAATGGTGAACCATTCGAAGTTAGCACCACCGCCACCTTCATACCACAAGCTTTGCATGGCGTAATCACCAGCTGCTTCGAAGTAAACAGTGTATTCGGTAGTACTGGCACCACGACCACCGCTGAATTCGCCAACGCGAATCTGGGAAGCAGAGTCATTACCGACGGTGGTCAAGAAACCATCATCAGAGTTGAATCCGAATGTGTAGAAACCGGCTTCAGGGATACGAGCAACGGTCTGTATGAAACCAGTGATGTTGTCCGTACTGTCAGTGAATCCAGGAATACCAGGAATGTAATCATCAGGAACGTCCATTGAGTCTCCGTTGCCGGAATCGCGGAATTCACCTTGTGGGTTTCCGTCTTGATCGAAGTTGATCAAGTCAACGGTCCAAGTGTAATCGTCGGACTGGAAGTCATCAGCAACGTTCTCGCTGTCGTCGGCCAAGTGGTCAAGGCGAGTTTGAGTGTTGTTACCAAGGCCACCGTCTTTTTGTTTGATGAAAAGAAGGAAACCTTTAGTTCCGGTGTCTACGCCCTCGAGAGCAAGATCAGCAGGAATCATGGAGTATGACTGAGCTGTGAACGAGGCTGTCACATTTGCACTACGGCCGTCGTTGCCAGAGGCAGTCACGTCAACGGTGTGCTCTGATCCAGATGCGAACATTGTTTCACCAACGTATGTTGCGTGTGTGAATTCGCCATCCTTGGATTTTGTGAGATCAGCGGAAACATCGACACCATCAAGAAGAATCACGATGGAGTCAGGATCGACCTGACTGTTTCCGACGTCGCGGAAAGAGAAGGTGAAACCGTTCGCAGTTCCGTCCAACCCGGCAACCAACCAGCTCTCAGCCAATTCAGTTTTCAGGGTCAGGTTGTCAACATGATGAGACTCGTTAGCACCACCGGTGCGGCCCATCAAGATGATTTGACCGGGACTTGGGAAGAAACCTGAAGAGAAGTTGTCAACAAGTTTGTTACCCTTGTAGGTCACGTTCAGGTTACCCAATTCGTCCACATCGACTTCCAATGCCACCCATTCAAGGATGGTTGGGTCACCACGCTCAGCGTCAGGAGCTGCATCACTACCACCGATAGGGCCAGTCTGGAGACTGGTGATATCATCGGCTGCACCGTGACGAGTGGGCATTGCGAAACGTCCTACAGTTTTGTTATCAACGCGAACGATGATACCTTCAATGTCGGGTCCATCAGGCAATGAGTTACCTGCCCAGGTGTCAAAAGAAACTGCAACACCTGTTTGTGTTCCAGTTTCAGCAGCACCGCCAGTGGCAGCGTTGCCCGGGACAGCACTTCCACCCTGCACATCAGCAAGCATTGGATCGCTTGAACGTGCAAAGTTGATACTGATACCATCCGCAGGACGGTCCGTTGTGCCGTTACCCATGCGGAGATCCATCTTCATGTTGAAAGATTTGACGAAGTCTCCGTTGTCAATATCAGGAAGAACAGCAATGGTACTTGTACCCCCGGTTGCTTCTGTGATTGAGAAGAATCCAGCTGGGTTACCTTCGGCACCCCAGTCATCGAATCCCTGTCCACCCCAGATGTAGTCCAACTGAGTTGATTCAATATATTCGAAATCGTCGAATGGATCGGTTTCGAAATCCCATGTTTTCTCTCCAGCTTGCGCAGAGAGTGCGAATACAGCGCCGACAGCCAGGGCCGACCACTTCATTTTACGTCTATTAATATTTTCCATAGGTAATGCTACGGTTTTGTTAGTTGCAGTTTAAGAGTAACGTAATCACGTAAACAATTTATCCTTTGAAGTTCAAGCAAAAAACAAAGTTCAAGGCCTCTCCTCAGGCAGGCTCTCAACTCAAACGCTGTTAATTATTATTGGTGTGGGGCTTAAAATGATGAAAAAGGACGTTTCACCATCAAGAAAAGTCAAATCCTTCACCAGCAACCATCACTCAAAGCCCAAACACACTTTCGTTTCGCAACGATATTTTCTGAGGTGCGTTGATCGAAACAATTTCTCCAGCTCGATTCAAAGTGATTATTAGCTTATTTCTGTTACCTTGACCTGATTCGAGACGGTAAATGCGCATGCGAGCATGGGCAACAGTCATCCAATCTGAAAAAGCCTCCCAGTTTTTGGCCCAATCACTTGCCTGCAAACTACTAGCAGAACCCGGTTGATACATGGAATCCAATAATCCCATCAATGGAGTCAAAGTGATCGCAATAAGCGGATTTTCTTTTAGTAATTGCCCACAAGTGTTTGAGGGTTCTGAAACTGATCAAAAGTTATTTGCGTTTCCCATTGAGTCTCTTCCTGCTCAATTTTCAGAACAAATACCTCCTTTTTTCTGTCCGAATGAAGGTGCAACCACTGGTTTTTTATTCCTATTTTCCCATCAAACCTGATCCATTCCCATTGTCGATTCAATCGGATATTCATCATGAAACGCACACGGCGCGGATCACCTTCCGCCTGGATATAACCGTCTACGTTAACGTTATAGGATTGAATATCTTGTATCAATCCAGACATTTCGGCAGCTTCGAGATCTACTTCCCTCCCCTTTTCAGAAGCATCCAAGGCGTTTACCTCAGGATCATCTCGCCCTAATTGAGTCACTACCCAACGGCAATGCCCAACTGGTTTTCCCTGATAAAAGATATCGAGCTCAGAGGGGTCCGGGGTATCGAGTATTTTGGCAACTACTTTGTTGACAGGTAAGGGATTGCCTTTTGAGCCTCCGCCATATTCAGAACGCCATAGCAAGACGTTCATGCATAAACAGAAAAGCCCAGTCAAAATGAGCCAGAGAAACTTCATCTAGAAGCTGTTTTGGTCGAATAGGGCACATTGACAACTTGCCCTATTTGAAGCTTGGTAGAGTTCACGCCAGGGTTTGCTGATTGTATGGATTTGAAATCAACGCGATAGTGACTGGCAAGTTTGTAAAAAGTATCATTGGACCGAATCACGTGCTTACGAAATTTAGGCGTGGACACACTTGCATTCTGCATGGCGGTCGGATTCGTTTTGCCTTTGCCTACCTGATTGCTTGTTTGAGTTGGCGCATTGGATTTGAGATTCTTGCTGCCGCTCGCCAATGCGTCGGGCCGCGCATTCTGACGGTTTCGATTGAGTGCTTCCGATTGAGCTGAGAGCACCTGTCTCATTTGAGCCAGCTGGCCCTCAAGATTTTTTATTTGGGTCTCCAGCTCTTCTTTGGTTTCGACAAGGTTTTTAAGTCTCGTTTCCGTATTCTGATTCAATGGTCCAAGAGTAACCGTGGAGGCAAAATCCATCTTGCAGCGTTCGAGATGGTCCTTGATCTGGACAGCCATCATGTGATTGGGCCTCATTTCCAGCAGCTTTTGAAAATGATAGATGGCCGGCACATAGTCCTTGAGGTGCAAATAGTTGATCAAGCCCAACTCAAAATGCGCAGAGGCATTATTCGGATTCACTTCCAGGGCCTTTTCAAAACCCACAACAGCCGCTTCAAATTCCTCTGCAAAGAGCTTGCTCTTGGCGTCCATGTGATAGGCCTCGCGTTCTTCGTCGATGCTGACCGCTGTATCAGGCTTACACCCGGTAATTACCATGGAAATCACCAAGAGAAAAACAGAGAGACCGGACCAGAGAAAATTCATGAGATCAGTTTACTCACAAATGAAAAGAACGCAATGCATCGATTGCTTTGAATCTTGTCGACGTGAGCTCAAGCTCTCATGCAGGAAAAGCGCAGTCTCCTCACTTATTTTGCATTTCGGCGAATGAACCGGACCACTCGATCAGGTTCCGGATGGGTGAAATGATGACCATGAGACACTGGGGTACCTTTTTTCACACGTATCAATTCCATGGAATGTCCCCTATTGAACAGATAAGTCTTCAATTTGAGGGTATTTTCCTCGGGAGGAACAATCCTGTCGTTTTCGGAAATGACATGCATGATGGGGATTTGATAACGAACAAGCAGACCGTAATTTTTGAATATGGGAGCCCTGTATGCATGCGAAGTCTCTGGCGTAAGCCCATTGACCTTCATGAAACGAACCCAGTCTCGCACTGACCCCATTCCTTTCCCCTGTCCTCCTGGCCAGCTTCTTGGATCACAAACCGGTGTGTCGCAATAGATAGCACTCACCCACTCCGGGTGACGCATTGCCCAGTGATAAACAAACAAACCACCCCGACTCACACCCTCCAAAACAGGCTGACGAGACAGCTGATATCGCTGAGTCACGTAATGAAAAAACGCATCGCCTGTTTTCATCGCATCCGATGCACCAAAAAACCCAGCTACATCAACATATCCAACATGAAAACCGTGTCCGACAAGTTGTTGATCCATTTCAGCATGAAAACCGGGAAAACGAGCCCTCCAAATCCAGGGGCGACCCTCAGCGGCTTTCAGAGGAACAACGACCCAGGCGGATCTACCCTGAATCTTGAAATGCTGGCGCTCAAACCCTTGCCAGTGATCTTTTTTGAATTCCCTGTTTTTTCCATGCTTTGACTCGAATGAGCGTGCGACGCTCAGAGCTAATTCCTTGTAGCCATATATATTGGGATGTACGCCGTCACTTTGAGTCATTAAATCTGGGCGCCCCTCAAAAACCGAAGCAAGATCCTGAAAATACAATCGATCGTTTGCCATTACTTCGACCAGGTTGTTGAGGATGCCGCGGAGCTGTTGAAGTCTGGGGCTTCGCTCCCGTAGATTGGCTCGACGTTGTTCGCTTAATCCGGGAGTCTCAAGCACCATGGAAGTCGGGCCCGCCAGACAGATCGTCGGGTGTGATGGCAGTCCGAGCAACTCATCAAGCAAGTCCTTGCAATCGGGCTCAAATCGGTCGATACGCGACCAATTCCGTCGATGCCCCTCAACGGTGTCGTTTGTACCCAGAGCTATGATAATATGGTGTGGCTCAAATGCCTTGATCGCCTCTAGCTTAGACCAGGCCGTCGGTTTTCCACTGCGTAGCATCGTGGCACCCCCGACACCAAAATTACGAATTTCATAAGGGTCACCAAGGATCTCAGCAAGTCGAACCGGATAAGATTGTGTGTCTGCATCAACCCGTGCCCCTTGCGTGATACTATCCCCGACACAAGCCACGCGGAATACTTCATCCTTTGCGGCAATGGACAAGACAATGGAAAATATTCCGATGTAACAAAGCCAGAATGATGAAGGGCCAGGACGATGGATCATGTTTTTTAATTTCTGAGATGGCATGACAATTGCGAAATTTTCTGAAAATAATGAGGAAGATGTTGATTATGAAAAAAAGTAACCCATTGTCGAGAAATCTTGCAACTGTCCTGCTGATCGGCTCGTTAGGTATGACAGCATCGGCTCAGAAGGCTCCAACAGATCCTCCCATCGTCAATCAGATATCGCCTGAGAAGAAATCTGAAGAACACCAGAAAAACCATAATTCGCCCACAGTATCCATCGATGAAAAAGGCAAGCAAAGCAGGCCCAATCCTGTCGTGATGCAACCACGAAAGGAAACTGGCGGTGACGAACACCTGTTGACCGTCGTGCAGGTTGAAACTTCGGACAGGGAAGTTTTCGAAACATCCAAAGATGACAAAGCGGACAGAGGTTCCTTCCTCATTACACGCGATGGAGATCTCTCACACCCTCTAGAGGTCTATTATCACTTGAGCGGGTCAGCGGTGAATGGGAAAGATTACGTTCGGCTGAATGGAACAGCCACCATTGCTCAAGGTCAGGAAAGTGTGAAAGTAACGGTCCAGGCTTTGGAAGATGAGGAAGTAGAAGGAGTCGAAGAGGTGATATTGACATTGGAAGATATTGTATGCATAGCCATCTTCCCACCGCCACCCTCCTGTTATCAGGTGGGAAAAAAGAACACCTCAAAACTCAAGGTGTTTGAAAACGACCACAGCATTAATTTATTGCCAAAATCAGGCATCATTACACCTGGCAAAAATAAAAAATTCCAAGCACCGTCCACCCTTTCAATCACAGGTGAAGCAACCGACAAGGACGGATGGATCAGCAGCTTCCAGTTTCTGGTAAATGAGGAGGTAGTGCATGAAGGAACCATGAATTTCATCATCGCTCCAGAGTCAGGCCAGCGTCAGCATTTCAATTACCAATGGAAAGAGGCAACCCCGGGAACCCATGAGATCACACTGGCGGTCACAGACAATGAAGGGGCGTCGGTCTTTTCCCGCCCAGTCAAGGTAATCGTTATCAGCGATGAAGACCTCCCTGAACTCACCCTCTTTACCAAAGATGCGCTTGCCACAGAAACAACTGACATTGCAAGCGCACAATCTGATACGGCAACCTTTAGCATTCGTCGCACCGGCAGAACGGATACGGCATTAGAAGTCAGCTACCAGACATCAGGAAGTGCGGCAAACGGCATTGATTACGAAGAACTGGGAGGCTCAATGGTGATCGAGTCTGGTCAGCGATGGGGTAAGGTAGTTCTGAATCCCATCGCTGATGATATGGGGGAAGGAAGAGAAACCATCGTTTTATCACTGGTTCCATCAATCCTGACCTATGCCATCGGTCACGCAAACACCGCCAAAGCCGTGATCATGGATACCCCCCCTGAGCGTAAGGATAGAAAAATCATGAAAGATGGAAGTATTCATCTGCGATTACCATGCGTTCCTGGAGAAAATTTTTTGCTGGAAGTTTCCGAAGACCTCAAAGATTGGGAGGTCGTTGACCATGGGGTTACGCAGGAAAACGCATTCGATATCATCGAAAGCCGTCCAGAACAGCAGAAGAGAAAGTATTTCAGAATACGCAAAGCTCTGAAAGCAATCACAGAGTATTAAAACCATGGCTTGTTACCTTCATTCATGAACGAAGCTAAGCTGATGTTCTTGGAATAGATACCCTTGGCATCTTCATTATCCTTGTTGACTATGACATGATCATTTTGCGGGATTACCATACAAGGTGCCTCCCATATGTCCTCAACGCCTTGCCAGTTTAAACTGACATGATGAAATCGAAATTAACAAAAAAGCCAGAATTCGTTCAAACAAAGCTGGACAAATACATCCTTAAAGACAAATAAATACAAATTAACTATCCAGCAGGCCATAATTTATGATCATGATCCATTCACAAGAGATGATACTGATCGATTGAAGGATGAAGCTAACCGCACATTGGTTTCAAGAGTTAGTGGCATCCCATTACTGCTGCCGCCTCGCGCAAACTCCGGAGGATATTGAAAAAGCCCAAATGCTCCGGTTTCAGGTATTCAATCTGGAGCTTGAAGAAGGCTTGGATGAAGCATTTACCACAGGCAGAGATGAGGATCCCTTTGATACCATCTGCGATCATTTAATCGTTGAGGACAGGGCGAGCGGCCGTATTGTTGGAACTTACCGGCTTCAGTCAGGCATCAAGGCCAAAAAGGGTCTTGGCTATTACAGCGAGCAGGAATTTGACTTCTCACCTTTCGAACCCATGCGTCATGAGATGTTAGAATTAGGTCGGGCCTGTATCCACAAATCTCATCGAAACCTTGCCAGCCTGAGCCTGTTGTGGAAAGGCATTGCTCGCTATGCCAGGAACTATGATCTTCGATATTTCATAGGCTGCAGTTCACTCACATCCCAAGATCCAGACGCAGGCCTTGAGGTTTTCCGCATGCTAGAAAAACGATTCCTTACGTTACCACACCTGCGCACCAAGCCACACCCCAGGTATGCCTGCCCATTCGGGGAGCAACCGGAGACGCAACCTGAGATACCCAAATTGCTGCGAGCTTATCTGACCGTTGGCGCTCAAATTTGTGGACCACCCGCCTTGGACAAGGCGTTTGGCACCATCGATTTCCTGACACTTCTCGATCTCAACAACCTCTCAGCGAGGAACCTCAGACGCTATTTCTAGTTGTCACTCGACGATGCGTCCCCCTTACTCTCTGCGTGCGTGACAATTCGGCAGCAGTGGTAACGGGATTGATCGTGGCGGTATTTCTCTGGGGAGGAAATAACGTCGCTACGAAATACCTTGTCGATACATGGCCCCCCATCTGGACCAGCTGCACACGCTTTCTGATTTCAGGCGCATTACTGCTTTTTCTTGCACATAAGACGCGCTGGTTCGGTTCCCCAAAACCTTTGAATCCATCACTGAAAAAAGCCCTTTGGTTTAAAGGGAGCCTGAGTTTTACCGTCTATATTTTAAGTTTTATTTGGGCTCTCAAATTCAGTACGGCCGCGAATATGGGTTTACTCTTCGCCACTTCACCCATGTGGGCATTGCTTTGGGAAATCAGATTGGTAGAGCGCGCTGAACTGATCAAACGTTTTATTGCAGCAGTCTTGACCTTGTTTGGAGTAGCGATCCTTTTTCAATCCTCTGCGAGTCAGGAAGTGGGGTGGTTGGGTAATGGACTGGGATTGCTCGCAGCGGTATTATGGACATTTTACAGCAGGGTCTGCCGCAGTTTTGGCAATCAATTATCCAGCGCCCAGCTCAATGGACACAATTTCATTCGCACTTTTGTCTGGTTACTACCATTTGCCATATACGATCAGATGAACGCAAGCATCGCAATGGAACCGAAACTGTGGGCAACACAGATTTATTCGATCATTGGTGCAGGTGTTTTTGCCTTTGCTTTTTGGACGAATGCATTGAAGAAATGGCCCACGAGCAGAGTCATGCTTTTTGTAAATCTCATCCCATTGACCACTGTTTTATGCGGTAGAGTATTTCTGAATGAATCCGTACAGATCCATTTTTGGGTAGCCATGATCTTCGTCATGGCAGGTGTATGCCTCGGTTTGGCCGACCTCGGTAAATGGAAACGTCAATGGCTTTCGTCTTGAGCAAAAGCTCATGCTCATGCATGGTACCATTTCAAAGCGCGTCGATGATGCCGCTCATCGGACGTGTGAAGGATCAATCCTTTCACCCAGACATATTCACTATGGCAAAGCATTTTTGGAATCTTCTGAGCTTTTACCTGACTGCAGCCTGCGTTTTGCCTGTTCAGGCAAGCGATTCAATGGCATTCACCGAAACGGGAGCGTTTAGACACCACCCGTCCATACGCATCGAACTGATCGCGGCCGAGCCGGATGTCGTTGACCCAGTCGCTCTTTGTTTTGACGCCTCTGGAAACATGTATGTAGTCGAAATGCGCGACTACCCCTACGGTAAAGGACCCTCTGGATCCCCAGGTGGAACCATCAGAAAATTAACATTCGATGCTTCCGGGAATGTATCCGCAAGCCATCTCTATGCTGAACGCCTGAGTTTTCCGACATCCATTGCCCCTTATAAGAACGGCGTGATCGTCGCTGCAGGAGATTTGATTTTTTTGCGGGACACGGACGGCGACCACATTGCGGATGTCAGGCAGACTTTATTGACAGGGTTTAATCAGGGTGTAACGGACAGCAATTTAAGCGGTCTTCGCTGGGGGCTGGATGGAAGGCTGCATGGCGTGAATGGCGGGAACAACGGAATCATCTACTCACCGCAAAGCGCTGCCGATCCACTGGCTTTGAGAAATGCTGATTTTGCCTGGAATCCTCTGACGGGGCGGGTCAGTCGCACCTACCATACGGGTGGTGGATTTGGCCTGATCTTCGATCGTTTCGGACGTAGCTTCACTCCGCATAACATCAATCATATTTTACAACGGATCTTGCCGGTCAAGGCCATGGAGCGGTTCCGAGGATTCCCCTCCATCAAAGCAACAAGCAGCATTTCGGATCATGGAGGTATGGCTCGTATTTATCCGATCTCAACAGCTCAAACCCGAGTCAATCATCCAGAGCAAGCAGGGTATTTCAGTTCATCCGGTGGAATGGGATTAATCCCAGGCACTTTTACTCACGGATCTCTGGTTGGCGGTGTTTTGGTCTGTGACGTGGTCGGTAATCTTGTGCATCGGGATGTGATGTATCCCAAGGGCCCCATCCTTGAAGCGCGTCGAGCGCCTGAAGAACAGTCCCACGAGTTTATTGCCAGCCGTGACCTCGCCTTTCGCCCTGTTGGCTTGGAAACAGGACCCGATGGCCATCTTTATTTGATGGATATGCAGCGAGGCGTCATTGAGCATCCCGATTACATCCCTGAGCAAATCATGGGAAATTACCGAATCAGAGAAGGGGCAGATCGTGGTCGCATTTATCGCGTTGCGAGTGTGGATGAGACTTCATATGAAAACACCAATCTAGCTTCCGCTACTCACGAAGAGTTGGTAGCACACCTGGGCCATGAGAATGACTGGGTAAGAGACACTGCTCACCGTTTGATTGTTGAACGACAAGCTACAACAAACCGTTCTTCCTTCAAGGAAGCCATCACATCTGGAAGCATTACATCAAAAATTCATGCTTTGTGGTGCATGAATGGACTCGGAATGACCCATATCGGGGATGTTCAACTTGGCCTTAATGATCAGCATCCAGAAGTGAGAGTGCAATCCTTGAAAATCCTCGAAAAACATCCGGAATGGTGGAATCAAGCCTGGCCTTTGGTTCAATCAATGGCGCAGGATCCGGACGCTGAAGTAAGATTTCACATTGCACTCAGCCTTGGGTGTCATCCTCATCCTGACAATGAGGCCGCATTAATTCAGATTTTAATCACAGACATTCAATACAAGTGGACTAGACGGGCCGTGTATACTTCCCTCAGGAAAAATCCGACTCGGCTGCTTTACAAGTTGTGGCAAGCCTACCCTGATGATAATGCGGGTCATGAGTATTGGAATGATTGTATCAACGAAGTAGCCTACCTGACCACAGCTCGACTGGATGAGCAAAACATCGCCAGTTTTGCTCATTTATTATCATCCATAGATACAGGACAAAGATTCACTCCATCCAATGCGCTAATGGCGCTATTGGATGGAGCTCAAATGGGGGCCATCCGCGCATCGCTTGGCAAAGGCATCCGAAAAATACTCAAAACCCCACTGGAAAACCTTGCAGATGAGTCGGACATCTCAGTCAAACGATCTGTCTGGAAATTGAGCAAAGCACTTGGCTTAAACGAATTACCAGGATTCAAAAATACACTGGAATCTTCGTTGATCACGGTAAAAGACAATACCAAACCTTTGTCGGTTCGAACTGAAGCGATCGCATTGCTCGGGCTTGGAACATTTCATGAAGTTGGGCAGGCATTATTGGAATTGCTGAACGGACTCGAGCCGAATAAAATTCAGAAAGCGGTAATCAGCCAACTAGGTCGATATTCGGAAAAAGAAGTAGCTCAAGGAATCCTGAGCCAATGGCGGGAGATCGGACCTGGATTAAGGCCTCTCATCATTCAAACGCTTCTGCGAAGAAAAGAATTTCACCTCCCTTTGATGAATGCCATTGAAAATGGACAAATTGCACTCGGCGAGTTGAATCTAGATTTGGAGCAACGGCGTTTATTGAGAAAATATAGCTCAAAGGAAGTAAAAGAAAAAGCCACTTCCCTGTTTGGCGACGAGGAGTACAGCAATCGAAAAATTTTGTTGGATGAGTGGCTGACCAGGTTGCCCGCAACAGGAAATTTGACCAAAGGGAGGCAGCTGTTCATCGAACATTGCGCACAATGCCATCAATCAGGCAGCCTGGGAGTAGAAGTTGGCCCCAATCTTACCGATATGTCCCATCGTAGTGTCGAAGATCTGGCCTTCAATATTCTAGATCCAAATATGGCAATCAACCCAAGCTTTGTTGCATACGAGGCTGAGACAAAAGACGGTGAATTTTTGAGCGGTATCGTTCAGTCTGAAACTCCCGAATCGGTGACCTTATTATCGGCTCAAGGAATGCGCCGGGAGGTCGCACGATCTAATCTGCTTCACTTTCGCTCAGGTGGGCTTTCTTTGATGCCTGAGGGATTGGAGGAACTAATGACTCCATCTCAATTGCGCGACCTGATCCGCTTTCTACAGACATCTGATTAACCTCCGCTTTCTAGTCAAAGACGATGAATGAAAGTAAGTTAGCCGACACAAAAAAACCTCGGTGAAACGAATCCACCGAGGCATGTGAGTCAATAAGTGAAAAATCAAGCCTTCGCAGCTTCGTAGTTGACAGCAGCAGCGTTCCAGTCCACTGCATTCCACCAAGCCTTCATGTAATCAGGACGGCGATTTTGGTACCTCAAGTAATAGGCGTGTTCCCAGACATCACAACCGATGACGGGCTTGCCAGAGCCATCCATGACTGGATTGTCCTGATTCGGAGTAGAAACCACTTCAAGTTGACCTTGATTATTCACGATCAACCATGCCCATCCACTGCCGAAGCGTGTGGCACCGGCTGCCTCGAATTTTTCCTTGAACGCGTCAAAACTTCCAAACGCAGACTGAATGGCCTCACCGAGCGCACCGGCTGGTTCTCCACCCCCGTTGGGCCCCATGATGGACCAGAATAGTGAATGATTTGCATGCCCTCCTCCATTGTTACGCACCGCGCCACGAATGGCTTCGGGTATGTCTCCAAGATTCGAGATCAAACTCCAAATATCCTTTGAGGAGAGTGCGTCCTGTCCCTCAAGAGCAGCGTTCAGTTTGGTGATGTAAGTATTGTGATGCTTACCATGGTGAATTTCCATGGTCTGACTGTCGATATGCGGCTCAAGCGCATCGGAGGCGTAAGCTAATTTAGGTAGTTCGTATGCCATAGTTTTCGTAAATGATGTTTAGTCCTGCGTCATTGACGGAACACTGATTGATCAAACTCTCCGTCAAATCAGAACATAGCAATACTTTTCACTAAAAACAAGAGTGTATCATTTTCCGGGGCGCACCGCAGGAGCTTTCCAATTCTTATGCCAAGTCAGATTCCAGAGATTCTCCAGGCGCACCAGCTCCACATGGTTGTCAGCAAACGCCACATTGACACCACCGGGCAATGCATCTTTGGGATTGAAATTAGTGACGGCAGCCTCACGGCCGGCCGCATGGCGCGGAATCGTAAAGCGCACCATTGCACCTTGAAATTTATCTCCATTGTAAAGGTTTCGAGCTGGACGATCCGTCTCAACCGGCCACGCATCCACCCAGACCGAGTCCGCAAAGTATGGGGTTGACGAGGGGGCCCTGACATCCGCCTCTACTTTGAACATGTTCCTCTCATTACCATAGGGACTTTTGGTGTAAAAATATCCATTCAAGGCATAACTGCCCTGCCACTTGTTCGTTCCTCCACCATCCACCAACCAAGCTCGATTGATAGTGCCAAAACCGGCACTATCCCTCTTCAAGGCCATATCAGAACGTTCGGGCGCGGACGGACAAAACCTGACATCCTTGATCGCTGCATACTTTTCCTGAAGCTGGGAAATCCAGAGGTAGGGCCATGATTCGTAGTGAACCGGTTTACCTGTATCACTGATATACATATAATTGGACAGACTGATCTGCTTGAGGTTTCCAACGCACTTGATGGCTTTCGCCTTGGCCTTGGCCTTTGACAAGGCCGGAAGAAGCATACCAGCCAGTAGAGCGATAATGGCGATGACAACCAACAATTCAATGAGAGTGAACGCACTAAAACCAAACCGGGCATGCGAGTTTTTTTTGTTCATAACTAGTTTTTCTACAAATATTTAAGCCTACAAATGAAGATCAATCACTACAAGCGAATTTGATTCAAGAACCTGCCATCCAATTCAAAATCAAGTCAGGCGAAGCAACCCAAATGAACTTCATGATCAATCCGTTCTGGAGGACGAAAAAGAAGCATGCTTGTCTCAGACCTTGGGTGAGCCTTAAGGTCAGTTGGGAAACAAAAATGGGATTACAGGAAATAACAGAACCGATGCTGGCCAAGGCAGCAGGCTGGGAGGCCATGAAATCGGCCAGGCAATACATTCAATCAGGTGCCGTTCGATCAGCTACCTGGAAGGCTCCAAAAGCAATGGGGTTGGTGCACACGGGTTCGATCGAATACAAGGCAGGACTGATCTTCGAATCAGAAATCGATATTGAAAATTTCTGTAGCTGCCGACAGTCCAGACAGTTTGGGACTTTATGCGCACATTCCGTAGCAATCGCACTGGCAACACTACACCCCGAATCCATTCACTCCTCATCACGAGGATCCGAAAGTCCAATTACCCTCCCCGTCATTAACGAAACTGCAAAGCTCCAAGCCAAAGCCCCTGCCAGCAAGCCCTGGTTTATCCATGACCATTCTGCCAATGCAACGCTTGACCTGAGGTTTATCCTGGCACCAAATGCAGTCAGCCAGTTTCATAAAGAATCGATTTCGATGACGATGGAAGGCTCCGCGGGGGGAGCCTTCCAACCCCTCAATTCCCTGGACAGGACAAAGTCTTACCATATCGAAGAGCGCAACCAGTACATACTGCGATTCCTCCAAAAACATGGAGTGGATAAACCAACACCCCTGATCCACCTGAAAAGTGAGCATTTCTGTGAATGCCTGGAACTCCTTTCGGGGACAGATCGTTTGTCTCTGGGCAGATCAAAGACAGTCCCCATTACCCAAAAAGCCTGGATACCACCATTGAGGATCACCCTTGAGCCAAGCGGAGCACTCACGGTCTCCGTTCAAAGTCAGAGCGCCCCCGAAGGAATGTTCTCAGGTCAGCCAGGTTATGTTTGGATGAACGGACAATTCCAGCCCATTGGAATCCCGCCGACCATGATGAGCGCACTGCAGGCGCCCATGAAGATCGAACGTATTCAGGTACCGTTTTTCTTGCATCAACTGGATCAAATGCCCACCGATGAAAATTCGATTGAAATGAATTTTTCACTCGATGATTTTCAGATTACCAGCGGTCAGCCCGCATTCCGCCTCTGCATGGAAGGAGGCCTTGCCCGCCTCGATGCAAAAATCCAGGCTACCTATGGAACACAGTCGTTCTTTCTTTCAAAAGAAGCATCGCCCCATCAATTCTGTGCTCCAGATCCCAGACATCCCATGCGCTATGTGCTGAGGAATCCAGCAGCAGAGCAAGAGGCGCTGGACGAACTGGGACGTGCGGGATTCGAACCAGACGGAAAAGGTGAACGCTGGCGATTGACGGGCCAGGATCCCGTCCTGACATTTTTATGCGGCCCTTATCAGCGACTTCAAAAAGATTGGGAAGTTGAAATGGACGAACGTTTGGACGGCAGTTATCAACGAAATATCGAGACCGTACAACCTGAAGTCCGCATCCATCAATCCTCGGGTGATTGGTTTGATTTCAGTGTCAAATATTCGACAAGTGCAGGAGACATGCTGCCACAGGATGAAATTTCAAGACTGCTGAGATCAGGCAAATCGTATCGAAAAAAACCCGATGGGAAATTCCTCGTACTCGATACGGGCGCCATGGAAGAATTCGACGAAGTATTGATCGATTGCAATCCACAACAGCAACGCGGACAGTATCGAGCACGCAAATCGCAATCCGCTTTTCTTGAAGAAACCTTCGAAAAAAGTGATTGGAAGGTTCAGCGGAGTCAGGGTTCCGAAAGGCATCCGACGGTTTCCTCCGTGGATCTGATCAAAAGCTTCAAAAGCAGTCTACCAGAGCTGGCAGACAAACTGCGCCCTTATCAATGGCATGGCGTGGCCTGGATGCAGGATCTGTTCCAGCGAAAATTCGCTGGAATCCTTGCCGATGAAATGGGATTAGGTAAAACACTCCAGATTCTGACATGGATCAACTGGAGAAAGAAACAAGGGAGCACCATGCCACCGGTTCTGGTAATCTGTCCCTCAAGTCTTGTCTTTAATTGGATGGAGGAAGCGACTCGATGGACCCCTGGTTTGAGAACACTTCCATTGGAAGGATCTCACCGAGCCAAACACTTCAAGGAGATCGGTAGCCACGACCTTGTGATTACAAGCTATGCGTTGATACGTCGTGATGCAGATCAATATCGTCGGCATGTGTTTGAAGCGGTTATTCTCGACGAAGCTCAGCACATTAAAAATCGAGCCACGCAGAATGCCCAATCGGTCAAATCCATCAAAGCCAATCACCGCCTGGTCCTCACCGGGACCCCCATGGAAAACTCGGTCATGGACCTCTGGTCGATTTTCGATTTCCTCATGCCTGGATACCTGGGTTCAGCCAGAGATTTCAAAGACCGTTACGAGACCCCCATCACGCAACAAAACACCGCACCTGTGCTGGACCGGCTAAAACGAAGGGTAGGGCCATTTCTCCTGCGTCGAACCAAGACCGAGGTGAGGCCGGACCTGCCTGAGCGCATTGAACAAGTAGCCTATTGTGATTTAAGCAAAGAGCAGCGGAGCATTTATCAGCAGGTCATGGAAAGTGGTCGAGCCAAGCTTCTGGAAATTGCCGGTCAAAAACAAGCCTCGGGAAAAGCTCGCATGATGGTATTGAGTTCCATATTGAGAATGCGCCAGATTTGTTGTGATGCTCGCCTGCTGGATATTGAGAAAGATAAGCTCAAAGAGCCCTCATCCAAACTGGATCTCTTCACGGAACTCCTCGACGAAGCACTTGACGGCGGACATCGCATTCTGGTTTTCAGTCAGTTTGTTAAAATGCTCTCCATCCTGCGGGAGACCCTGGAAGCACGTGAAGTCGATTACTGTTATCTGGACGGAGGGACGACACAGCGCGGCAAAGTGGTGCAACGTTTTCAGAATTCACAAATCCCGGTCTTTCTTATCAGCTTGAAAGCCGGGGGCACGGGACTCAATCTGACGGGTGCGGATACAGTCGTTCATTTTGATCCCTGGTGGAATCCGGCCATCGAAGCTCAGGCAACCGCACGCGCTCACCGCATTGGTCAAACCCAGACTGTCACCAGTTACAAACTCGTTGCACGGGACACGATTGAAGAAAAGATTCTGGCACTGCAGCAACGAAAGCAGACTCAGCTCAGCGCCATGCTGGAATCAGGCAAGATCGATGGCATGGACGGATTGAGCTGGGATGAAATCGAATCCTTGCTGGAATGATGGCTGCAGACGACCTGCTAAAACTGCTGCAAGGTATCAATGACAGCCTTCACCTTGGAAACTTCGTGTGTGCGCAGTAAATCTGTCTTACCCAGCAGGGCAAGAATGGCAAAAAACGATTCCGCGGTGCGGACTTCCTCGCCAAAGGTTTCAAAGGAATGAGGAAGGGCATGACAAACCGGCCAGCCAAGCTCACGCAAACGAAACGTGTTCAGAAACGTTTTCATCTGGTGCTTCACACGTGATGCCCCATCCTCCATGTTGCGGTAATAAAAACCTAAACCAGGATCAAGGAAGATACGTTTGACCCCCGCCTCAAGTGCACGATCGATTTCCACTTTGAACCAATCCCCCATCTCAAGAATGGGGTCGCTTCCGAATTCAAGCGATTCTACGGAACGAACATTCGCCCCCTGAACGTAGCAAATGATCACAGCTGCTTGATGCTGTGCACACAGTCGATACACGTCTTTGGAATTTGTGTGGCCGGTTAGGTTGATGACTTGAACTCCGCTTTCAAGGGCACGTTTCACCAAATCGAGATGGTATGTCTCCAGTGAAACAATCCCTCCATTATCGACAATTTTCTCAACAATGGGCTCCAGACTTTTCCATTGACTTTCAACTCCAACCAAAGAGGCCTGTGCAAGAGTAGATTCTGCACCGAGATCGATCACATCAGCACCTTGAGCAAGGAGTAAATCCGCGCGTCTCAGCGCCTGGTCTGTATTGAAGCAAACGCTTTCGCGATACCAGGAATCTTTGGAGAGATTAATGACACCCATGATACAAGGGTGCCTGTCAAAATGAAAATCACGCCCGCCAATATCAAACTCATTGACCTTCGCCTGAAATGCATTGCGGTGTGTGGCATGAAGATCCGCCAGCCAGTCCAATGTTAACATATGTTGGATATATTGACTTGAGCAGTGCATTGGAGTCGATGCTTAAGAATGTGCATCAGACAAATGAATGCCAGGGCAAAGTATTTGAGACTAACGGTATCGCGTGGTTTGAATGATGGGCACTCTGGCTTCCCATCAAGAATCACCAGTCAACTTCCACTGACATTTTGGTTCCAAATTTATTGTTATAGAACACCTGTTTGCAAGCACTGCCATATTCATGAACTAATTTGGTGATCTTGACGTCAAAGCAGCAGTATTCGGCAATTTTCAAAAACTCTTTTTGTTTGAACCACTCGATCGCCTGCAATCCTTCTGCGGTTTTTTCGCTTCCCAGAGTTGCCGTCGCAACGGCATCCAGAGAGATGCGATGGCCCAGCACTTTTTGTAAATCAAGCATCAGATCCAGACTCGGGGCCTGAGATAGATCAAGGATGGTGTAGCCATGCAGCACCTCGTAATCAAAACGGATATGATTAAATCCAACCACTAGGTCAGCTTTCATGATTTCGTCAATAAGATCGTTCACACGATCTTCTCCATAAATCTCATAAGACCCTCTGGCCGTGCTGTAAGTCACACCAATACTCATCCGCATATCACGAATCTTGTCCCACCCTCCTACTTCGGCCGCGGATTTTTGGGTTTCCAGATCAAAATAAATTATGTTTTTTTCGGACATAAGTGCTAAAGAATTTTAACTTGCTGATACTAGTACAGTGCGTCAAATTAGCCTGAAACGCTCAACACTCGTGACCGTGTACAGTTTGGGACTGCACATGATCTAAGATCAGAATAGTTGGGACAACGTTAACAATCACAGGACTTATCAAACAACCATGAAAAAAATCGTATTCGCTTTAGCATTGTCACTCGTCACGTTGGTAGGCGTCGCACAAAACGCACTTCCAAAATCAAAAGCTCCGGAAGGTGCCCGTTCTTACATCATTTCACCGGCCAATGGTGAAGTCGTCGGAACCACTGTAAAAGTGCAGTTTGGCTTGTCAGGTATGGGTATAGCACCTGCTGGCGTTAAGCTGGAAAACACAGGTCATCATCACCTTCTTCTGGATCTTGATAAAGCCCCTGATTTCAATATCCCGTTACCTGCCAGTGACAAGGTGATCCATTTCGGCAAAGGGCAGACGGAAACGATACTCAAGCTCAAGCCCGGCAAACACACCTTACAGCTGATCCTGGGCGATTATCTTCACATTCCGCATGACAAACCCGTGATCTCCGAGAAAATCACCATCCATGTGAAGGAGTAGCACCGAAAATCATTTTTTTTTAAAACCAAGGACGCCTTCACATGGCGTCCTTTTTCTTTTATGTTGGACCCCTCATGAGCATCACGATACACGAAATAATGAATCATCAAGGGGAGAAACTGGATTACACCCTTCATGAAGCGGAAAAAGAAACGAACCAGCTGCTTGTGATTGGGCATGGAGTCACAGGAAACAAAGATCGGCCTTTGATTGTCGCATTAGCCAACGCTGTGGCAGAAAAAGGAATACATGCGCTCAGGTTTTCCTTTTCGGGCAATGGGACTTCCGAAGGTAAGTTCACAGATTGCTGTATATCAAAAGAAATTGAAGATCTTGGATGTATTTTGGATGCCTTGAATGGATTTGAAATCAGCTATGCAGGGCACAGCATGGGAGGTGCAGTAGGGGTATTAAAAACAGCCAATGATCCACGTATCAAAAGGCTCATTTCTCTGGCTGGCATGGTGCATACACAAGCGTTTGCTGAAAGAGAATTCGGCAATGAGAAACCTGACGAAGGAGTTATGTGGGAAAATCAAGAATGCCCCTTGTCATCCATTTATATGAACGACATGGCTGAAATCAATACGGTGACCCCCCAGGCCTCCCAAGTGCAGGTTCCATGGTTATTGATTCATGGTGTTGAGGATGATGTCGTGCCTTTGAAGGATTCCCAGGATGTCCTGACTCATGCAAGCAACCCTGTGGAACTGTTCAAAATCGAAGGTGCTGACCATGTCTTTGATGGATCGGCAACTAACATCATGTGCCAGAAGGCAGCAGATTGGTTGACTTCTTGAGGGAGGAAGATCAGGGGTTGACGTTCCACAAGGAATTCCCTGCCTGAATAGCGGATGACTCCCGTAACCACGGAACAAGGCTTCCTGGAATGTGAACAACCGGTTGAATGCTGGAGTAGCTCTTTCTGGGAGACATTTCCAAGGTAAAGTCTGTAATCCCAAGTCCATGATTCAACTTGGGATTGCTCTCATCAGCGGAAAGCCCCATTAGCCCCATCCGCAAGTCCGCACTACCATACGATTTGACCGGGCCGTCGGATTCAAAATGTTCCCCGTAATGCCAGCCAAAGGCAAACAGTGCCATGATCGCTGCAGTGTAGGCAGTCGTAAGCATCGGATTGAAATTCAAGGACTGCAACCATCGACGATGCCAGGGATCACGCGCACGCAACTGTTCCACCTCTAATCTGGAAATTATCTTGGAAGCCAGTAGATTATGATGGCCGGGAGGAGGCGTCTCAAATTTTTTTAAGGCGATCAGCTTTTTAACTTTTTGATGTGGGGAAGACTGTTCGTTCATGGTGAAAATTCTAGCTGAGGTATTCGGACAGGAGCGCCTGGAGTTGTTGTCGGGCATAGAAGAGGCGAGATCTGACAGTGCCTGTATTGCAATCCATGATCTTACCGATTTCTTCATGAGACATTCCCTGAACATCATGCAGTGTCACTGTTAACCGATGCGTTTCGGACAGTTTCTGCATCGCTTCGTTCATTTTCTCCTGCAATTCATTCAGCCGCACATCACGCCTGGGCGTATTGTCCGAGATGAACATCAGCAGATCTGCATGATTTTCCACCTGCATATCCATGTCATTCAAACTCATGTGATACGACTTGCGTTTCCGCTGCTTGAGGAAGTTGATTGTACGGTTGACCGCGATACGGTAGATCCAGGTGTAAAAAGAAGATTCACCCTTGAACCGCTTGAGGGCCTTGTACGCCTTGATAAAACTTTCCTGAGTCAGGTCATCCGCGTCCTCGTGGCTGGAGGTCATGTGATAGACGGTCGCGTAGACCCTCTGTTGGTATCGCTGGATCAATTCATCAAAAGCGGCCAAGATTCCGTCCTGAGAAGCCTTGACCAAATCAACATCCTCATATTCTGCCCAGATCTGCTGGCTGTTGACGGGCGTTTCCTTGGGTATCGTCGCCTGCATGGAGCTTTGGCTGTGCAACGTTTTCAGTTTTTAACCTCAGTTTCTAGTAGCTCAACAAGGATATTTGCTGAGAAAGATAAGAAATCACCTTCTTCAAGGCGATGCCGTGCCCATCTTGCTCCAAATCAATCAATGCTGTATTTGACTTATCAACATAACCTTGCATCACATCAACACACCCCTCAAGGGAATGCGCCTGCTTCAACAAATCCTTCAACCAGTCCATTTGACCACCATTCCACTGAAAAAGTTTGGAAATAATTTCGTTTTTTTCAGATTTAGGTATTTGTTCCAGCATGATGAGCGCCGGAAGTGTCATCTTACCGGTGGCAAGATCTGTGCCAAGAGACTTGCCGACTTGGGCTTCATTGCCAAAAATGTCGAGACAGTCGTCGTAGATCTGATAAGCAATGCCCATGGAAACACCGAATTGTTTCAATTGCAGCTGAGAACGACGATTCAAACCACCAATCTTACCCCCCAATTCGCAGCTTAGCGCAAATAATTCTGCGGTTTTGAGTTCGAGGGTCTTGAGGTAATCCTCGCGGTTGTGAAGGGACTTTTTGTAACGAAGGGTTTGCAGAATTTCACCAGAACACACATTACGGGTCGCTCTTGAAACAAGAGCACATACCTCGGTAGTTGGGAATTCGGAGGCAAGTTCGAGAGCGCGAGCGAAGAGGCAGTCTCCCAGCAAGACGGAAATCTCATTGCCGGAATGTGCGCACAACGTGGGACGGTTTCGACGCATATCAGCCCCATCCATGATGTCGTCATGCACTAAAGTGGCAAGATGAACCATTTCGATGATAACCGCGGCTTTGACGAGATCGTCTGAAAAACCTGAACCGGCGTCACCAGCGCATCCTACCAGAGCCGGACGAAGTTGTTTACCTTGATTCGTTAACGCATACTCGGCGAAGGAAGCAATTTCTGGCTCAAAAGCCGCTACCTGAAGTCGCAACTGCTGACTGACGGCACTCAAAAAAGGTTCCAGAGGTCTGAGGAGAGAGTGCCACCCAACTCCCGAGGCCCTTGATTCAACCACATCTTTTTCAGTGGCAACTAGATTGATTCCTGACACAATCATTGAGGTTTCACCCTAAGCCCTGCCGGATACCAAGTCAAACGGTTAAGATCAGTTGGCATCACTTGCGCTTCATTACAGCAACGACAGCCCGGAGATTGGAGTTCGATCTGCCAGATTACCCGGGAGGATCGCTCATGGAGCTGAAAAGCGACAGCTTGGATAGCGTGGGGCGCGAAAGTATCGCAACCTCTTGAGATCAACATCACTGGTCACGATAACTCGAATGACATTGAGAACATGACTGCTTCAATTCCCCAAATGAGCTGCTTATGGCATCGGAGTTACCAACCTTGAGAGCATTTTCCAAATCGCGCGAGATCTTCTCAGCATGATGCAATTGTTCAAGCATCCTGGCGGCATGTCCTTGCTGAGGGTTGCGCGCAAGTTCATGAAACCATTCCCGCATCAGCAAAGCCATTTGGGCAGGGTTTTGATCAGGGTCATGTTGCGGCGTCTGCCACCCAATAGCTTCTGATTGCTTCAAATTATCTAGAATACGATCCATTTTTGCCATGGTCGAAACAAGGTCATCCAAGGGATATGTTTCCAATAATACAGGAAGTTGAACATCATCCGGGGGCGATTCGAATGCTGATATGCTTTCCCATAGACCTGCATAATCCTTACTGGTCCCTGAATTGTTCATGAGGGACAGAGCCCGGCTGACAGTCACAGCACCATCCTCAAGGCAGATCAAAGCTGCAGCAGTCGGGCCTCGATGCCGTCCATGATGACAATGAACATAAATCGGACGTTTTGCCTCACGCGCTACTCTTACCAACGAACGAGATTGATCTTCATTGACACCATCGTATCCGATCGGAATGTGGACGTAGTTCATGCCGAATCTGCGAGCAAGCTGAAGATTGGGCTTTGCACCATCAACACTCACGATGGTCGCAACACCTCGTTGCTTCAATGCATCAAAATCCGAAAGACCATCCGGTTCGGCGCCTACGTATATTTCATTGCCAAAGGATCTGAAATTCTGGGGCAGCTGCGTTTCTGCCTGAGGTCGATCCAATTTGGTTTCTTCATTGCCATGAGCTGAGACACATCCAGCCCCAACTGCAAACAGCAGGCTCAGGCAAATGACTGCGCTGCGCCGAGCCAATTTCGCATCACGCCATATGGAGAGAAGTGACACGAGAAAATAGGCTGCTTGAGAAGCTACCGAGACTTTAAAAAAGCATGCATTTGCTGAACGACGAACTATTTGCCAGCCAAAATACAACGCGGGGATGGCCAAAAACTTCAAGGAGAAGATAGTCTCCCGAAAATCATTTGGTATTCTCTGATTCAAAACTCCAAATATCGTTTTTGTCAGATTCAGATCATTTAATGCTGTCATTTTCGTGGCAAACAACCTTTCAGTGCTCAGTTTTCTGGATTTTTCGAAACAAAAACACGCGCGATTCACCAAATCATAGACCGGCAATAAGCAAGGTTTCAAGATCGCCTTGCCCTGTAAAAAGAAGAGCTTTGTGAAGAAGCTTGGCTTGCATGGATGACAGTAAGGTCATTTTCTTTTGCTCCGGACAACACCACCCCTCTGCGTCTCCTTGCTGTCAAAATACGGGAGCCTGCGCCGGGAGAGCAGAAGCATTGGAAAAGTTGTTTTCGTTTACAACCCTTTGATGAGGATGAAAACCAGAATTGGATCTGGAATCATTCTACCACGGGTTCAAGCCTCCTGAATCGAGCCTCTCGACATTCGGAATTGGATAAGAATTCATTCTCGACCTTTGGATACAGATATAGTTTAAAGGGATACATACATCATGAATTCAGAAGCCAATCCTATTGAAGGGAACCATTCCGTTTGGCAGAGCCTGCAATCACGTCGCGCCTTGCTGAAACGTGCTGCATGTGGTTTTGGTTCATTGGCTCTTGCCGGGATAAACAACCGATCAATGGCAGGAAACTCGTCACCTCAAAACCCTCTTTCAGCCTTGCCATCGTACATTCCGGCACGTGCCAAACGGATCATCTTTCTGTTCATGCAAGGAGGTCCAAGTCATGTGGATTCCTTCGACTTCAAACCTCATCTGGAGGCAAGTCACATGAAGGAAGTAGACATCATGGGCTATCGGTTTAATAATTTCCGTAAAGCAACCAAACAGGTGATGATGAAACCCCTCTGGGAGTTTCAGAACTACGGGCAAACTGGCAAACAAGTCTCAGGTTTGTTTCCGGAAACGGCAAAGCATGTGGATGACCTTTGTTTCATTCACAGTATGCATACCGAAGGGGTCGCACATGGGCCTTCGACACTTTTTCTCCATACAGGTTCAGTGAATACCGTTCGACCTTCGGTAGGAAGCTGGATCAGCTACGGTTTGGGAACAGAAAATGCCAACATGCCTTCCTTCGTGACAATTTGCCCAACAGCGCGCATGGGAGGCCCCCAAAATTATGGCAATGCTTTCCTTCCAGCCATTCACCAAGGCACACCTATCGGAAAAGCGGAGCAAGCAGTCCAGGAAGCAGGCATTAAGGATATCATCAACCCAAGATTGAGCCAGTCCGAGCAATTGCAGCGGTTCCGACTCCTCCAAAAACTGAACGAGACGCAACTTGGTCAAAGTCCATCAAGCGATGCAATGAATGCAAACCTCAATGCCTTTGAACTCGCTTACCGCATGCAGATGACCGCACCGGAATTGATGGACTTGAATACTGAATCTGATGCGACACAAAAAATTTACGGTATTGGAGAAAAAGAAACCGATCAATACGGGCGCCAATGTTTGCTGGCCCGAAAGATGGCAGAATCGGGAGTTCGCTATATTCAGGTTAATTACAGCGACAATGACGGCGGGAATCCAAAGTGGGATCAGCACTCCAATCTGCCTCGCCATGAACAACACGCACTTGCTGTGGATAAGCCGATTTCGGGTTTGCTGACTGATCTGAAATCACGAGGTTTGCTTGAAGACACACTGGTCTGGTGGGGCGGAGAATTTGGCCGCACTCCTTTTTCTCAAAACAACAACGGACGCGATCACAATCCATTCGGTTTTACTGTCTGGATGGCTGGGGGAGGAGTCAAACCGGGTTTCAGTTATGGTGCGACGGACGAATATGGGTATCAGGCTGTGGAAAACAAAGTGCACATGCACGACCTTCATGCAACTGTTCTTCACTTGATGGGACTTGATCATGAGCAGTTGACCTTCAGGCATGCAGGACGCGATTACCGACTTACTGATGTCTATGGTAACGTCGTAAGGGACATCATCGCGTGACCCAGCTTTTGCAAAGGTGACAACACCCGTACGTTGCATGTCAGATTCAGCCCCTGAAAATCCAGAACAAGCACCTACCCCTGATACTGAGGTTGATGGCGAGTATTGGCGCTATTGTGCAAGGTGCGGAAATGAACTGCACAATCACAAATGCAAACTTGTCTGCAGCAAATGTGGCTATTTTATGAGCTGCTCCGATTTCGACTGACATGATTGAGATACGCGTCATCTTTAGAAAATGGATTTTGTCCTCGTTCGCATTCTGTGTTCTTTCAGGAATGATTCCAGCCTTGAGCGAAGGTTCGGAGATTTCGGGGTCATCCCTTCCACAGCGTGATCGACATGTGGAAGCCAGATTATTAAGTGACCGGTCACATATAAATGCTGGCGAAAGCTGGTGGGTGGCTTTGGAATTAAAGCACGACCCTACTTGGCACACTTATTGGCAAAACGGTGGTGACGCGGGTATGCCAACACTCATTGAATGGACATTACCGAAAGGGATAACGGCCGGCCCCATCCAATGGGAAACGCCTCAGATTGTTAAGATGGGAAGACTTGATGTCTACGGATATGAGGGCACATGCCTTTTGCTTGTTCAACTTGAGTCAGCCGCAGATGCAGTATTCAATGAACCTCTGGAAATCAAAGCCTTTGTCAACTGGATGATGTGCGCTCGAACTTGCCTACCAGGAAGAGGCGTGAATTTAAATCTCAGATTGGGCATTGATGACACGGCATTGAGCAAGCGCAAGACAGAGTGGTTCAAGCATATAAAAAACGCGGCCTCCAAATTCCCCCCAAAAGCACAAGCGGACGTGTTCAAAGCCAATCTGGATATCTCCTCGAACAGATTCGATCTTCAGTGGAAAAATTTCCCGCAATCCGGGGAGTTGGAGGATGTTTACTTTTTTGATATCACCGAACAGATCACATCTGACGAACCCCAGACATTGGAACAAACCGAACACGGCTGGAAGTTGTCACTCAGGAGGGCCGCTTATGCCTCGGTCAAACCCAAACGCATGCATGGTTGGCTGCGATGGAAAATGGCAGGGGAAGGTTTCCATTGGGCGAGATTGGATCTCCCTGTCAACTGAACGAACTTGGACTGCAAGTGGGAACAATCTGACTAGGATCGCATACCCCTCACTTGCTGAACAATGAACTCAGGGTCAGGAAATTGCCCGGTGGCTTTTTTGCTGTAAATCAAATTTCCGTCCACAATGACTTCAAACAAACCTCCACCTTCAGGGATCAATGTCAGGGAAGCGATATCCTGTTTGAATTTCAGAAGCTTTTCCGCCAGACCGACGGCTTTGGGTTCGTAGTTTCAAACACTGCAATATTGAATTGTAATTTTTAGAGCCATCACGAAAATATAGATAACACCGTATCCTGCGTCAAGCGGCAGAGATAAAACGGCCTTCCCGCCCTTAACTTCCGGCTCGCAGCCTGTGCAGCAGACCGGAATATCTGGATGCATTTTTTGAGTTATTCACTGCCATTCCAAGCGCTTTTTTCTGACCGACAATCACAACGAGTTTTCTCCCCCGAGTCACCCCTGTATAAACCAGATTGCGCTGCAGGAGCATGTATTGCTGGGTAGCCACAGGCATGACGACAACAGGAAATTCTGATCCCTGGGATTTGTGAATCGTTATTGCGTAGGCCAGGGATAGTTCGTCCAGTTCGCCGAAATCATAAATCACTTTTCGCTGTTCAAACTGAACCTTGATTTCTTTTTCAATGGGATCAATGGAAATGATCTGTCCGATGTCACCGTTGAACACTTCCTTATCATAATTGTTTTCCGTTTGAATAACCTTGTCCCTCGCACGAAATTGCCATCCAAATTTCTCGGCAACCACATCACCATGTCTCAGCGGATTCAAGGCATTCTGCAAAGTCAGATTCATCTCGCGCACGCCAAGGCTTCCCCGATTCATCGGGCACAGGACTTGGATATCCAGAATGGGGTGCACCTGAAATTTGGAAGGAATCCGATCGCGAACCATTTGCAAAAGCGTTGCCGCCGCACGTTCCGGTTCCTCTCGATCAATAAAATAAAAATCACTGAGTGGGGCATCCTCTTCCATCATTGGCATCTGCCCCTGATTGATTCGATGTGCATTCGTGATGATCCTGCTGCCCGCTGCCTGCCGAAATATTTCCTGCAGCCGCACAACAGAGAGGCATCCGGATTGAATGAAATCTTTCAACACGGAACCGGGACCCACGGACGGCAATTGATCCACATCCCCCACCAGTAATAAATGTCCATCCTCAGGTAGCGCCTTCAGAAGGTGATGCATCAAGGGAATATCGACCATGGAACACTCATCAACCACCAGCAACTTTTCTTCGAGAGGAGATTCTTCATCGTGCTTGAACTGACCGTTGCGGGGATTCACCTCCAGCAAACGATGTATGGTTCTGGCTTCGTGACCGGTAGATTCGGATAAACGTTTCGCAGCTCGACCTGTTGGCGCACAAAGGGCAAATGTCACACATTTGGCATGAAGTATTTTGAGGATCGATTGGATGATGGTTGTCTTACCCACGCCAGGCCCCCCGGTAATAATCACAACACGGTTCTCAAGAGCACAACGGATGGCCTCTGTTTGCGAAGCAGCAAGTTGCAGCTTGTTGCTTTCCTGAACCCAAGTGATGGCCCTGTTGAAATCAATGTCCGGATAGGAGGAGGGTTCCCCCGATAAATCAAGGATTCTGCGGGCAATGTATTCCTCCGCCTTTTTCAATGCAGGCAGAAAGATTAATTCATGTTCTCCAACCGCATCACGAACGACGTCACCTGCATGAAGTGCCTGAGCAAGAGCATTCCTTGGTATCGATTCATCAACCGCCAGAAGTTCCGTGGTTTGCCTGATCAAGAGATCTTCAGGCAAACCACAATGCCCATTGCCCGAGGCCTCTGTTAGCATATGATTCAAGCCCGCCTGCGCCCGATGAAGAGAATCCTCAGGAATCCCCAGCTTTTGAGCAATGTGATCAGCACTCTTGAATCCAATCCCGCGGATATCACGCGCCAGAATGTAAGGATTGTTCTGAACCTTTTCTATCGCCTCTTCGCCGTATGTCTTGTAGATACGAACTGCACGACTGGTACTGACCCCATTGGAATGGAGGAAAACCATAATTTTGCGAACGACTTTTTGCTCCTGCCAGGCGTCCTTGATCTTGCGTCTTCTGCCCGGACCAATTCCGTCAATGGATTCCAATTTAGCAGAGGCGGTTTCAATGATATCAAAAATCTTCTCTCCATATCTGGCCACCATTTTTTTGGCATAAACCGGCCCTATCCCCTTGATCATTCCACTTGCCAGATATTTCTCAATCCCTTCAATGTTCGTGGGAGGGGTGCAAACGAGTCTCTCCGCCTTGAACTGCAGCCCATGTTCTCGATCACGCGCCCAAACGCCTTCCGCTTTGGCCCATTCACCCGCATTGGCAGAAATCGATTGACCAACCACCGTCAATAAATCACGCCGTCCCTTGATTTTTACGCGCAAGACAACAAATCCAGATTCCTCATTGAAATACGTTACACGCTCAATCAGGCCGGATATGCTTTCTTTGTTTCTGGCGGGATAACCTTGGTTCATTGGACCCTATGATCAGGTGAGAACATGATGTGGATCAAGCAGGAATCCTCGTTCAACCCGCTATCGCCATTTCCAAAGGCTTGCATGAATAAACTTGCCCAATGAAATGATACCCCGTATTTCAAGATATAACCTCGATCCAGAATAACAAATTAATCAGGACCCCAAGTAAGATGAGCAAAGAAAACGCGACTGAAAAAAAGGAGAAAAGCCAACGTTTAACAAGCCTGGATGCCTTGCGTGGGTTCGACATGTTTTGGATCGTGGGTGCGGAAGAAGTCGTACACGCATTGGGCAAATCCCACGATTCAGGGTGGACAAAATTGCTAGCTGATCAACTCACTCACAAATCTTGGGAGGGACTCGCATTTTATGACTGTATTTTCCCATTATTTGTCTTTCTCGCAGGTGTCTCCATGGTCTTCAGCCTGACACGCACGATTGAGGAAAGAGGGAAAGCCTACACCCTTCGCAAGGTGTTCATCCGCTCACTCATTCTGTATACAATTGGCATTTTTTATTACGGAGGATTTACAGATGGAGTAGAAAACATACGACTACTGGGGGTATTGCAACGAATCGCACTGTGCTATTTATTTGCAGCAATTATCTTTTGCATGACTGGCCTCAAGGGAAGAGTGACAGCTTTGGTGGTTTTGTTGGTAGGTTATTGGGCTATGATGACTTTTATTCCCGTACCGGGCGTAGGAGCTGGGAATTTTGAGGAGGGCAAAAACCTGGCTGATCATGTGGACAAAATGTATCTGCCTTTATTCAAGTGGAACGGGGATCATGATCCAGAAGGACTTTTGAGCACGCTACCGGCCATTGGATCCTGCCTGCTAGGGGTGTTCGCCGGAATGATCCTTCACCGCAAGGAGGGTTCTGCATTTCAGAAAACAGGCTTCTTGATGGGACTTGGTCTCATTTGTCTTGCCCTGGGCTACGCTTGGAGCTTCCAGTTCCCGATTATCAAAAACATTTGGACTTCCTCTTTTGTTTTGGTCGCTGGCGGTTTCAGTTTCCTCGCGCTGGGAACCTTCTACTTCGTGATCGATGGAGTGGGATTTCACCACTGGTGCTGGCCTTTTGTCTGGATTGGGATGAATCCCATCACCATCTATCTTGCCCACAACATCGTTGATATCAATGGGCTGGCGAACAGATTCGTAGGGGGACCAATCAAGGCATCCCTCGGTGGTTATGCGGAAGCACTTGTATTAGCCACGGTGACTGCGATGAGTTTCCTTCTCGTATGGTTCCTGCATCGTAAACGAATTTATCTGAGGGTTTGATTTGCCTTTCAATAAGTCTTGTGAATTCACTTGGCAGTTTGAAAAAGCGTAACCATATTGAGGCGTAAGTTATGTTCAAGTGGATAAAACGAATCGTGATTTTACTGATCCTTCTGGCAATCGTTGCTTTTTTTGCCATCGACAAGAGTATGAACTCACTCGTCAAGTCGGGTATTGAAAAAGGGGGGTACCAGTCTGACAGGCGTACCCGTCACCTTGCAGGATGCCTCATTGGCGATGCTGTCGGGAGCAGGCTCCCTGTCTGGCCTGCAAATCGCCAATCCTGATGGGTTCAAGTCAGAATCTGCAATCACGGTCAAAAATGCGACTCTCGCGTTGGAGCCTGGCAGCTTGATGGCCAAGAAAATTGTCATTCGCAAACTTAAATTGGAACAACCCGGCATCACCTACGAAAGGACGCTTTCCAGCAGCAATCTCGACAAAATCATGGAGGCCATTCAAAAGAACATTCCGGAGACTCCGGAGGATTCTGATGAGGCGAGATTCCAGATAGACGATTTCCAGATTCTGCAGGCCAAAGTAAAACTGGGACTTACCGCTCTGGGCGGGAAAGGCGTCGAATTTACACTACCCGATATTGTGCTGAAGAACCTTGGCAAAGAAGGGGCCGGTTTGACAGGCGCTGAATTGGCCAAGGAAATCATGAAAACAGTTTTAGCCAGTGTCCTTGAAAAAGGAGCAGGCCAGGGTATTGCAGGTTTTTCAGAAACTTTAAAAGGAGCCTTGAGCACTGGAAACAGCCAGGCTGCAGAGACTGTCAAAAAAGCAAAGAGCCTTTTCAACAATGTCAAATCGCTCTTGCCCTCGACAAGTCCAGGGGCCACCTCTGAATAACAGGTTTATCCAAAAATTTTCCAATCATTTATGTCAAAGAACGCCATCATCACTGGAGCCGGTACTGGAGTGGGACGCCACATCGCGATCCAGTTATCCAAGGCAGGCTGGAACCTGACCTTGACCGGGCGAACTGAAAAAACACTGAAGGAGACTGTAGGCCTGGCTGGGGCAGGCGATACCAAATGCCAAACTATTATCGGCAGCGTCGCGGATGAATCATTCGTCAGAGAACTGGTCCAAAAAGCAGAGGATAAGTTTGGCTCAACGGAGGTATTGGTTAATTCAGCGGGAACGAATACTCCTGAACGCACCCTGGAGGTGCTGTCCTTGAAGGATTACCATGACTTGATCAACACCAACCTGCACGGATCCTACTACGCCATTCAGGCAGTTCTCCCTTCAATGCGGAAAGCCAAGTCAGGCACCATCGTAAATATTGTTTCGGATGCTGCACTTTGGGGAATGCCTCTGGCAGGTGCGGCCTATACCGTCTCCAAATTTGGTTTGCGAGGACTGACGCAAGCGATCAATGCCGAGGAGAACAAAAATGGTATCCGTGCCTGCGGAGTCCTTCCCGGTGAAATTGATACGCCCATTCTGAAATTACGCCCCAGCGAACCTACAGCTGAGCACAAGGCAAGCATGCTGCGTCCCGAAGATGTCGCAGCCTGCGCCAAGCTTGCCATCGATCTACCGCCTCGTGCAGTCGTTCAGGAGTTGCTAGTGCGACCTTGCCGGTAAGCTTGCCGCAGGTCTTTTGTAACAGCATGAAAACCATCAAGGTTCAACAGATTGCATCCGCTCTTGCTTGTTTGGGTGTCTTGCTGGGAGCATTCGGCGCTCACGCATTGAATGAAACATTGACTGCATCCGACAGGGTGGATACTTGGGAAACGGCGGTCTTCTACCATCTGATTCATGCAATCGGATTACTGGTGCTATCTCGTATGGAAGCACCCCCTAAATGGACCATATATCTATTTCTGACAGGCATCGTTATTTTCTCCGGAAGCCTTTACGCACTTTGCCTCACAGGCATCACCAAACTGGGCGCTATCACACCCGTCGGAGGGCTGGCACTCATGAGTGGATGGCTCACTTTATGTTGGCCCCAAAAAAACGGGGAAAAACACTTGCATGGTCCATGAACAATGTCTAATGTTCCGCCTCCTTTCAAGCGAAGGGAAACCTCTTGCTGATTGAAGCAGATTTGAGGGAGAGGGCTGGTAGCTCAGTTGGTAGAGCAGCGGCCTTTTAAGCCGTTTGTCCAGGGTTCGAGCCCCTGCCAGCCTACCACTCCCTCACACATAACATCTCAGTTGATTGCTGTAATCCAGCTCTACAAAAGCCTCAAGGGCTCTGGGACTTCACAGTCTTGAGCTGCCTCGCGCGGTAAGAAGGGAATGTTATCTGTCTTCTGAATCAGATCAGGGGATACCACATGACAACCCCAAGCTTTGCTGGGACATCAAAGTTTCCCAGCGCCGGTTAATGGCAGTATCTCTTCCCAGTCTTGCACCGAAAGATCATATGGGGATGTTGCTGTCAATTCTGTTACCACCCAAATTCCTGTGAGGAACACAGGTGCCAGCAAAGGCCAGTCACTTGTCTTGCGATATTTTTTTCAGCGAGCAATAGCATTATGGTTGGCGCATGATGATCCTTAGAAGAGATGAGTCGTGACTCGCATGCTCAAGCATACGAGTGTCAATTTGGAAATTGGGTCTTGAACCGGTATTGATGCAGTCTGGTTGTGTTTCCCCCCATCAGCAGTGGTTTCACGGTTACACGATTTTTGAAATTAGAAAACTTGAGGGCCGAAGAAAATTTACCAGTTTCAAAAAGTTATGTTAAAATAACCTTTCGGAAATGAAATACAGCCTGCAAATAACTCAATAAAACTTGATCATGCCTGACTCCATGGAAGAAATTTTTGATGTCGTAAACAATCGGGATGAAGTGATTGACCAAAAACCCCGCAGTGTCGTTCACCAGCAGGACTTACTTCACCGAGCCATCCATGTTTTGGTCTTTCATTCAGATGGATCGCTCTTCCTGCAAAAACGATCCATGCTGAAAGATTGTTTCCCGGGCACTTGGGATTCATCCGCTTCCGGCCACCTGGATTCGGGTGAATCTTACGATGTCTGCGCGATGAGAGAAACCGAGGAAGAATTGGGATGGCGACCTGATCGCCCTCTTGAAAAACTTTTCAAAACAGATGCTTCAAAGGATACGGGATGGGAGTTTGTCTGGATTTACAGGGTCACGTATGACGGTCCATTCAAACTGCACCCCGAAGAAATAGAATGTGGTGAGTGGTTTTCAAGGGATCATGTGAATCAATGGCTCGCATCCAATCCGGAGGAATTCGCCAGCGCTTTTCGCGTGTTATGGAAGCGCTATCTCGAATGGGAGCTCCAACTTTCAGCATCTTCTGAATCATGAACCCAGTCATCGGCATTGATTTGGGAGGCACACGCATTAAATGTGTGGCCTTTTCCGATAAAGGCGAGTTGCTGTCCAAGCAAACCCAAGACTTTGATTCGAACCAAGCTCTCGATTGGTGCCGGTGTATTGAGTCCATCACGCAAAAGATTTTGAGTGAATTCGAAATTAAGGATGTGCGGATTGGTTTATCAGCTCCAGGGCTTGTGGCGAAAAATCAACGTTCCATCAGTCACATGCCTGGACGCTTGCAAGGGCTGGAAGGCTTGGACTGGACGGAAATATTGAACAGCCAGTATCCAGTCAAAGTCATCAATGACGCGCAGGCCGCTCTCATGGGTGAAGTCTGGCAGGGAGTGGCGAAAGGGATGACGAATGTCATCATGATCACGCTCGGCACAGGCGTCGGCGGGGCTGCCATGGTAGATGGACATCTTTTGAAAGGTCACCTCGGACGCGCCGGTCACCTTGGCCACATCAGCCTCAAGATAGACGGCCCGCCTGATATCTGCCGCACTCCTGGCAGCCTTGAATGGGCCATGGGTAATTATTCCATCAAGGAACGGAGTCAGGGGCGATTTGAATCCACTCACCATCTGGTTAAAGCCACCCGGCAGGGAGATGCTTTTGCGAAGGGCATCTGGCATCAATCCATCCAATACCTCGCCACTGGGTTGACGTCTCTCATCAACGTGCTGGATCCGGAATCCATCCTGATCGGAGGTGGCATTGCTGAATCAGGTGAAGCCTTGTTCCAGCCTCTGCAGGAGGCACTTAATGAGGTGGAGTGGATTGTGCAGGACACACCGGTAAAAATCCTGAAAGCAACCCTGGGGGAATATGCGGGTGCGTATGGCGCAGCCTGTCTTGCCATGAAAGATTGATCCACCTGCATCGAGGGGGCTTTCCGTATTCACACCTCCGTTGATAACGTCACTGTCAAAGATTACCCAATGCCGCCAGTGCTTCAGGATGCTCAGGGTACCGCTTCAAAACCTCATTCAATTCAGCACGGGCCTTCTCTTTTTGACTCGATTGCGTCAAATAATGGGCCAAGGTGATCCTGATCAATGAAGCATGTGGCATGAGATCTCTTGCCTTGCTTGCAAATACAGCCGCGCGTTCAGCATCTTTCAGGCGGGCGGCCAAGCGTGCGGCCAGAAAAGGTAGATTCCAATCATTCGGATGAGATTGCATGGCATCTTGAATCCATTTGATGGCGCCCTGGACATGCACGACTCCGAACTCAGCGTAACGCTTTTGAAAGTCATTTTCCATGGCTTCAATCCGTTGAGAATGATCCACCTGATCCAAAAACGGCGGGCCTTTCTGAAGCTGGATCATGGACCGGATCATCATGGCTTCCAAAACCGGATTGTAACCGAGCTGCCTGGCGCTATCTACCAATGCTGGCAGATCAGTTGCTTCCTCACTGGGTTCCTTACGTGGAAGATCCAGCATTTGCTGAATAAAAGGAAAGAGATAGGAAGCCATGCTGTAGTCGCCGTTGAAACGAAAATGCACATGTTCATAGAAAAAAGGACTGCCTGGAACTTCATTCATGCTCGAAGGATGGGTGCGAACAATATCATCCAAATCGACAAGATTGATCTTGCCTGCATCCAACCCTTCAACGACCTGCTTCAGAGCAGCGTTGATGCTTGAAGTCCCCCGGAAGGGGAGAGCATCGCAATCTTTGGCCTGTTGATAATGAAAACGAGAGGCAACAGAATCATTTTGATGCTCAAGTACGCGCGCAAGACGAAAATGTAGTTCCGCAAATCGATTGTCGATTTCGGAGGCCCTCTGGAACAGCGAAGCAGCCATGATCCAGTCACCCCTTGATTCAGCTTCGATGGCATCCTTCCAAAATTGATCAAACCGCTCGAGCTCTACAGAGGCGAGGCCTTCCCTGTGCAATGATGCTAATGGAGGACAATCTCGCTCATTGACAACCACAGTTCCGACAAGCAAAGGTATGTTTCGAGCTGTGACCGCTTCGAACGTTTCCTTCAAATTCTGGGTATAGCAATCCATCACCCATTGCCTGCGCATGTCGTCGGGATGCAGACGATGATTGTGAAAGAAAGCCATGTCCTGATCAGCTGCAGGATCAGAGCTCATTGAGGAAATCACGGATTGAATCAACTGTCCTGATTTGCTCGCTCGTAAAAACTGCTGCATCCTGATCCATTCAAGAGGCGGGGTTCGGCGAGAATCTGGTCCTGGGGCTTGCCAGCCAACCAATTCATTGTTGCCTCCATAATAAATGATCAGACTGGGGTCGTATGCAACGCACTCATGAGCAATGACTCGAACCATGTGCGAATTGATGCCCCGCATGGCGAGGTTAATCACTTCAATGGACCGTTCTGGGTATCGATGTTGCAATATCCGCTCCAGAACACGACTGAAAGAAAAGGAAGGCTCAGGGGTCCCCAACGCAGCCGACTCACCAAGGACAAATATACGAATGGCATCCTGCTTTCTTTCTTGGTCGAAACGAAATGGATGCGGTTTCAAATGGCTTTGCGGAGATAGAAATTGCCAAACGAAGCGTTCATTCTCTATCACCATTCCTGAGTTTGGATCATTGAGAAAAAACGAAGTGGGATAACCGTAACCCACCCACCGCAGGACTCCCTCAAGAATCAAAGCGAGGAACATGCAGGCAAGGATGGCCGAGGCACTGCCGAGAAGCATCCGACGCCAAACCTTCATTTGACCGAACCGATTTCTTTTATTGCCGTGAGGAGATAAAAAGTTGCCTGATGACTCGCTCGTCATCAGTGAAGGATGACAGGAGATTTCCGCACAGCAAAGTCAATTCACGCAGCCAGATCAAGTGATGTGTTCATGCCTGATATCCCGTGCTTCACATAGAAAGACAACTTCTTCGGCTATGTTGCTGGCATGATCACCAATTCTTTCGAAGCTTTTTGAAATGGTGATGTAATGTAAGCAGCGCATAACACAGCCAGAATCGCTGATCATTCGTTGTGTCATGGCTTTGTATATAGATTTGTTCAGCCGGTCGACTTCCTTGTCCTTGAGAATAATCTGCCTGGCTTCATCGGGACGGCGATAAACAAAGGCATCCAGTGCGGCTTTGAGCATCTCAACCACCATCTGCGCAATATGCTGGATATCGACTTCAGGTCTGAGAGGTTCTTCTTTCATCAGCTCCAGACTGCGACGAGAAAGTGTGGTTGCTTCATCCCCCACCCTTTCAAGCTCGGTAGAGATTTTCATCGCCATGGAGATGAACCTCAGATTGTCTTCGGCAGGCCCAGTAGCCAAAAGTTTCATGGCCAATTCATCCACATCTTTCTCTAGTTGATCAATGACCGAGTCCTGCGCCTTGGCGGAAAGGGCCGAGGCTTGATCCCTGCTAACCAAGGAGTGAACTGCTTTTTGGACACACTGCTCAGCATTGCTTGCCATCAGGAGAAGCATTTTCTTGAGGTGGTCGATCTGGTTTGCCTCTTTTGAGTTCAATCTGAAATTTAACTTGCGTAAAACTTGGAAGAACACTCCTGCAAAAAATAAGTGTATCTGTCACGCAATCCAGTACCGATTTCTTTCTGAGATACCATTTTGGCCACGCCCTAAGAGGCTGCCGATCCAGTGATCAAAGAATGACTTGGAACGATTCGAAGCATGATCGTCAACAGATCTCATTTTTTGAAGGTTGGGTGGCATGGTTAATTTTCTGGATTTCGTCGATCTGAACCAGGAGATGAAAAAGAAGCTTGTGATATTTTCAAACTGCTAGCCTTTAAGTTCGGTTGTCTGTTTGTTATTGCGCTTTGTGGACAGTTACATGCTGGGTGTCACTCAAAGACGGCGCTTGCGTTACATTTGTGTTACAATGATCGTTAAAGTGGGCTCAAAAGCTAGAAATCGTAGGACAGCGACATTCCGAAGGACCGTCCTCGTTTGTAGGAGGAGTAAATATATTCCTGCCCGCCAAATTCCTGTGTGACATCAACCGTAGGATCCAGAAGGTTTTTTGCAGAAAACTTGAGCTTCCAGTGATCTGACAATGATTGGGATATCGTTAAATCCAATGAACCTACAGGCTGCTCGAACGCATTGGGCCGAGCAGGCGAACTGCTACCCACGACGGCCAATCTGGGACCAAAAATGTTGTAGAACAGACTCACAATCGTTCCTGTTCGGTCGTTATTGTAAGAAATATCAAAGTTCATGATGTAAGGCGACTGCCCCGCCAATTGACGTGTCTCATTGCGCCCAAACTCATACTCAAAGGGAGTCACATTAACTTCTGAAACCACATAGGTGAAATTCCCTCCCACAGTGAAATCGCTTAAATTGTCAGAAATGATTTCCAGACTTTTTCTGGCTTCAAGCTCCAGGCCATAGACAATTGCTTCATCGCGGTTTTGGTACTGAACCTGACGATTGGCTGTGACAAATTGCTTCTCGATGGGAGAGGATAATGTTTTATAAAAAAGACTGGCTGCCAGAACTTCGGCTGGTTTGGGAAACCACTCCCAGCGTAGGTCGTAATTTTGAACCGAGGTAATATCAAGATTGGGATTACCAATCAAAATGTCACCCCCGATGAAGTCAAAGACAGGAACCAGAGCAATTTCACGAAACGTAGGACGCGCCAATGTTTTTCCGAAAGCCATTCTCAAATTCATGTCATCTTTTAATTCATACACAGTACTGGCTGCTGGGAGAATGGCAGACTCGTTGATGGTGGCATTTCCTGTTCGTTCCCCGTAATTATCGACGGATAAATCAGTCGTCTCGTAGCGAGCACCAGTGATGATTTTCCAACGCTCGATCAAAGGGATGTCCACCATGCTGTACAGCGCATGGATACTTTGATCACCGGTGTAGTTGTTATAGGGCAACTCCTGAATATATTTATTGAATCGGTAGGTCCCACGCCCGGTGGCCTGATACGTCAGGTTGTCATCACTCAGAAAGGCATTCGGATCACCACCATTGACTAAGTCCTGCCATCGAGGGTTGGACGATGTGTTGTATGCGTAGCGCCTTTCCTCATAGGTTCGTTGCGTTCCAGAGTAGTAGGCTCCGAACTTCAGCTGACTTTCCAACCCAGACCAGACATTGAAAGGGATGGTATTATCAAGTTTCAAATTCTGGTTATCTTCCAACAATTCGCGAAAGTAGCGAGTCGGCGCATCATATCCAGACAAGGCAACGTTGATGCGACCGTTGTCGGTTCGATCGAAAGAGAAGAAACGCAGGTCAGGCTCGTCCTGGCTGGTGGAAGAGACGGCAGCAATCCAGTCGGTTTTTAAATCCAGTAATTGCGGGAATTCATGAGTTCCCTTGAACTGCAGGGACCTTAATTCCCGAATGGTATAATGAAGCACACTTGTCTCGAAAGTACTGTCCTCGAAACCTTGCAAAAACCCCGATTGCAAACGCGCCTCATCTTCACTGTTGTGGTTAAAAAGGAAATTCAAACCGAGCTCATGATTCTCGGAAACTTTGTACGCCAGTGTCGCCAAACTACCCCAGTTGACTTCTTCGACTCCTCGCACGTCTGTTAGAAGCAAATCGGTTTCGATGGAGTCGCCACTTAATTTATGCCTCCCTGTCGTACCGTCACCGTAAAAGGAATAATCACGATCATAACTAATTCCGAAAAGAAAACCTAGATCCCTTCCAAACAGTTTTTTCGTATCTCCGACGGAAGCATTGAAATTATGATCTAGGCCAGAAGTCTCACGCGTTGGACGCATGACAGGACCGAACAAACTCGTCAAGCGAATCAACTCATCCGCTGCGGCTGTGCGCGACTCAGTGCTTCTCCCTCCGCCTGAGCGCGTGTCATTGACGATCTCCTGACTATTGATGTCACCCGCTTCCCACTCCGCAGGCAATTCTCGAGTCCCATCATCCAATCCCAGCCAGTCCAGATTCCCGCCCGGATAAGAAAGAAAATCTTCTTTCAGGCTGGACTGAGTATTGTAAGAAGTGCCAAAGCCCAACTGGGCCGTGAATTGTTCCGGAAAAGTCTTGGTGATAATGTCAACGGACCCTCCACTGAAACCTCCTGGACGGTCCGGTGTAAATGTTTTGGAAGTCACCACGCTCTTGATGGCATTGGCAGGAAAAATATCCATTTGAACCGCACGCTTGTCAGGATCCGCACTGGGCACTTCAGCACCATTTAACGTCGTATTGGAGTATCTTTCGCCCAAACCACGTATAAACACATATTTCCCCCCAACCACGGAAGCGCCTGTCACCTTGGTCATGATATCGGCGGCATTTCCGGCACCAGCACGACTGAAAAAATCCGAGCCAATGGCGTCGGTCATTGCTGAGGCATCCTGCCGCTCGCTGAGAAGGGCAATGCTTTGATCCATTTGTGGATCAGAAATCACCTCGAACGGTTCAAGTTCATAGAACTCAGGCTTCATCTCGAGATTGACATTCGAAAGTTGAGCAGCTATGACGCGTACATCCGCTACGGTGGCTCGGGTGTAACCAGATTTGTTGAAAATAAGAATATGATTTCCCTGAGGCACACCGGGTAAACGAAACCGGCCGCTGATGTCCGAACTGCCGCCCAGCGTCGTTCCCCTCACTGTGACATTGACTCCTGGCAAAGGATTCCCTTCCCATGAATCAGTAATGCTGCCTTGAATCGTACCTCCGCCATCTTCCTGAGCGCCGCAGGGCATACAACCGGCTATCAGACAGGCCAGATAAATGACTGGCTTGCGACGCAGGCCCCAAAATAACGGGGATCTTTGAGTTAAAGAATGGCATGTTTTAGTGTGGCAGTTTTTCGAGTCAACTATCTTCCAGGCCGTCGATCTTTTTAATTGGCAGCACTGGCAACCCGTTGAATGGCTTCCAAATATTTTTGCACATTATCTCGAGGCTTGGATTTTTGAGCTTTCTGAAGGATCTCGATGGCTTTGGTGTAGTCCTGATTGCGCACAAGTATCTTGGCATGCTCCAGCCATGCATCCGCCTGAAAGCCCTGCACTTTGGATGCCATTTCAAAACGGAAAACGGCTTTTTCCTGATCTCCGTTCTGGGCATAGAATGCACCTGCAAGCAACAGCGCTTCTCCGTCCAGTGGATTCTTTTCGATGATTTGCTCCAGAACCACAAGCGCCTCATCACCTTTGCCATTCGCTATGGCAACCTTGGACTCGAGTTTAAGCAATTTGAAAGTTTCTTCCTCAGTCATGGTGGATGCGTGCGTGGCCCGCATTTTAGCAAACAAGGCTTCAGATTCTTCCCATGCGCCTCGGCTGACTAGTATTTCCACTGCTCTGAGTGATCGCTTGATATCGCCCTGGCCATCCTTTTCAATGGCTTCCAGATACACATCCAACGCTAGGTTTTTTGCATCCTTGAGCATGTATATGTCGCCAAGCAACATGAGATGCTGCAGCGTCGCCTTACCACTTTTACGAAGGATTTCAAAGTTAACAGCAGCCCTGTCAGGTTGCTCCATCTGTAAGAGAACATTTCCCTGCAGCGCCCACAAACTGACGCTTTGTGGCTGTTTCTCCAGAATATCATCGAGCAATCGGACGGCATCACTGAATTCCTCATCTGCAATCTTGCATTTGATCATGCCCAGCTTCCAATCCTGGGTATCTGCATCAAGCAGCATGGCATTCTGATATGCCATCACGGCACTCTGGTATTTTTCAGTGTTGAGGTAGCTGAACCCCAGCAATCCATAGGTCGTTCCGTCAGCCCCGCCTAGATTGATCGTCTTGACCAGTGGTTCGATGGCTTCTTCGTATCTTCCTTCACGCACAAGGACAATCCCCAGATTTTTGTGGGCTCGAAGGAAATCCGGAAATTTACTCAATGCGACATTGAAATGCTGAATGGCCTCCTCATTATTTCCTTCTTGGAAGTGCAATGAACCAAGCGTATAACTCAAAATTGCACTGGATGTAGATGTGATTTTCGATGAGATCTGTTTGATGGCTTTTTGAGGATCTTCTCGAATCACTTCGCCCAACTGACTGAAGAAAATTTGTTCCTCAGGATTTTCAAATCTGGGCTCGATGGCGCTGTTGACGCCATAAGATGCCATAAAACGTTTCTGAAATTCCGGACTACTCCAGAATGATTCACTGATGGCAGGATCGAAAACAGGCTCTGCTCCAAGATTGAGCCCCGTGCCAATGATTATAAATGAAAGGAGATATTTTGCTGAGATCATCTTGACTAAAGCCACTATTGATTGAGTTTGAATTGTATTTGCTGGCGAACATACGTCCTGACGGGCTGACCTTCTCTTGTTCCCGGCCTGAACCGCCAGCGAGTAACGGCCTTCAGCGCAGGTTGTTCAAATTCTGGTCGGCTTGAGCTTTCCACCCGGGGATCTTGAATGCGCCCATTTTCATCCAGGATAAACAACAAAACCACATTACCTTCAACCCTGGCTTTCAATAGTTCAGGGGGATGTCTCGGGGCCACTCGGGCGATGGGTTGAGGGCGTTGATCCAAATCTGCGATGTCAAAGATGGCAACATCTTCCAACATACCTTCATCTCCCATTCCCATGCCGCTACCTCCCAATACGCCGCCGGTTCCAACGGATAAATCCAAATCAAGATCCCCTAGTGAAAGCTGACGTGGCGTATCCGACATTTCAGGAGGCGGCGGTTCTTCCTGATTTTCGGGAGGAGGGGGTGGCTCTAGCTCAGCGGCTTGAGGGGGCGGAGGCGGAGCGGCTGTATCAATATTTGATAGGTCATACTGCTTCCTAACGCCGCTGGATATCATCTGGGTCAAAGGCAGAACAAGAAATACGCAAAGGGTAATTACAGAAGCCCCGAGCATCATCAACGTAACACTTGATTTTGTAGATGGGGGCTCGTAGACGTGTCGCATGAAATTGGATTCTTCTTTGAATCTTGCGGTCCTGGTAGATTAATTGTTTCTTTCAGATGCAAGACTGACATTGTCCGCTCCACCTAACTTTGCTTCATCAATCACACGAACAATCAGGCCATAGTTAGCATTCTCATCACCCTGAATAATGACTGGCATGTCTTCAGATTGAGTCAGCCTTTTGACAAGTGGCCTTACACCGGCCACACCAATCTCTCTTCCCCCATAAACCACTTTTCCATTGCTGGTAATGGCGAGTAACACACTGT
>CALSPN010000019.1 GCA_943788245.1 uncultured Verrucomicrobiae bacterium
TTGCCTCCATTTCTCGCGGATGGAGTAGCTCTGTGGGCATCAGAACCGTCATTGCCTCCCTCATAGTAGGAGTTTCCATTACCAGGCCCTGCTACTGTCTTGCGGCTGCCTTTGGACCCAAGGGCAAACGATCCCAGGGGAGGGTCTATGATATAAACACCGGACCCACCGTAGCCATAAGGATTTTCAGGGTTTCCTTTGCGAGCGCCCTTGGTATCCCCAATGGCAAGTGTGTTGGATGGAGCCTGAATCGAGCTATCCTTGGCATGGAAAGGTCTGTATTCCTCAGAGGGTTGCCGTGCATTGCCCAAGTACTGATAGTTGTAACCATAACCTCCGTAGATTGATTCTTTACCTTTTATCAAGGCGTGAGCAAACGGTTTCACCATATATTCTCGATCCTGCTTCTTGAGACTGGGACTGGAATAGACCTTTTCACTCTGCATGTAAGGATAGATGTAATCGGCCCAACGTGTCCTCGGTTTGCCCAAGGAGGTCGTCTCAGACTTGAGTGAAGAATGCTTGGGAAAAAAACCCTCCTGATCCATGGTATACAGATGCAGACCCAACCCGAGTTGACGCAGATTATTCAGGCTGGAGATAGATTTGGCTGCAACCTTTGCCCGCCCCAGAGCAGGAAGGAGCATACCTGCCAAAATGGCAATAATCGCAATCACAACTAACAACTCTACCAGAGTAAATCCTTTTCGATACATCTGATGGCCTTTCATTATGAGACTATGATACTGAGACTCATTCTCATTAGCAAGTATATAATGAGGGTTGGCCATGGATTGACTCCACCTAGTGGTCGGTTTAGCAAGACTGAATCAGTCTTGTTGGGTAATCTTGAATGGCACGGTCAGGCCAGTTTCCCCTCCATCTGAACGGAATCTGTGAATGTTCAAAGTCAAGGAATTAGCATTGGGGTAGAGGGCTCGAAAGGCCTCTTTGAGGGGCTGCAATGAAAAAGTAAGTTTCTTACGCACAAGCGCCCTGCAGAGATCATTGTTGCTCTCATGCGTCATGTAGATGTTTGCCTGCACAGGGTCTGATTCCAGAAATGCATTCGGGTCGGCAATGATTTCAAATAAATGTTCCCGACATCCCCCCCCATATTCAACCTCTATCTCAAGCTGGTCTCCTGATACACTGACCTCCAGTAATCGAAACGCGTCAGATGCGGCGGCATCAGGAATTTGAGCCATCAATTGAATGGATGGCTGGGTTTCTAGTGTGACATTGAATCCGCGCTCTTCGTCGGCAATCCTCTCATCGTAATCAATGAAAACCGAACTGGGATAACCTAAATTAGGGTCGTATTCCACACGGATCTCCTTTGCGTCCTCAAGCAAGGCTTCATCAATGATGTCGAATAACTCTTCGATGGTTTTATATCGTCTCCAGTCTTTCTCGATCACCGGAACGCCATCGCCCACCGAAGAAATTTCAGTCCACTCACCACGCTCTACCTTGATGTTGACTGGTGCAGTGTATTCGGGCAGGCAGAAGCAGGACCAATTAAAAACATATTGGTAGTCGCTCAGACCCTGCTCGTTCCAGAGTTGTCGATTACGGTCCAATTGTGCCCGCATCGCATTACCGCCCACTTGAGAGGGCTCGTAGGGCAAGGTCAGGACAGTTCCCCCTCCATCTGAACGGAATCCGTGAATGTTCAAAGTCAAGGAATTGGCATTAGGGTAGAGGGCTCGAAAGGCCTCTTTGAGGGGCCGTAATGAAAAAATAAGTTTCTTACGCACAAGCGCCTTGCAGAGATCATTGTTGCTCTCATGCGTCATGTAGATGTTTGCCTGCACAGGGTCTGATTCCAGAAATGCATTCGGGTCGGCAATGATTTCAAATAAATGTTCCCGACATCCCCCCCCATATTCAACCTCCAGTTCCAGCAGGTCGCCTGATACATTGGCCTCCAGTAAACGAAACGTGTCAGATGCGGCGGCATCAGGAATTTGAGCCATCAATTCTATGGATGCTTGGGTTTCTAATTTGACATTGAATCCACGCTCCTCATCGGCAATCCTCTCATCGTAATCAATGAAAACCGAACTGGGATAACCTAAATCAGGGTCGTATTCCACGCTGATCTCCTTTGCGTCCTGAAGGAAGGCTTCATCAATGATGTCGAATAATTCTTCGATGGTTTTGTAGCGTTCCCAGTCTTTCTCGCTTACCGGCACACCATCGCGCACCAGAGAAATTTCAGTCCACTCCCCACGCTCTACCTTGATGTTGACTGGTGCAGTGTACTCGGGCAGGCAGAAGCAGGACCAATTAAAAACATATTGGTAGCTACTCAGGGCCTGCTCGTTCCAGATTTGTCGATTCTGCTCAAATTGTGCACGCATCCAGCTTCGGTCAAATTGAGCCAATCGGTAAAATTGATGCGAAGCGTCATCCTCTGGAGCAATCCAGTTTGTTGCTGTATCGGATACCACGATCGGGTCCGATACAACCTGCCAAACTGCCAAATCCTGTGAAGCTTCAATGACATAGGTTTGTCCGGAGTGAGCGCTGAAACTAAGCTCCATCTGTCCTTGATCACTCAGTTTGAAGGATGTCCATTCAGGCTTCAATTCAGCCCCTTGAACAAAGCTGCCCAAGGTTAGAATCCCTGTCATTGCACTAATTATCTTCCACATGATCTTTTTTGAATTACTTTGGAGGCATCTTTGCCCATCATTTAGTGTACTGTTACACCAATACAGTTATCTGTAAAGTACGCAATCAAGTAAAGGCCGACGCAGCATCTTATATATCTTCGGAAATATCTCGATAGGACCTGTTCCTTGCATGGAAGATCATGCGGCATCGCTTGAAAATTCAGCATGGTGCCCCAAGGCTATAACTTTTTTTCATCACTGCTGCCAATTCAATTTTATTGAGGCGCTCCATATTCATGCCCGAAAGCGCTTCGGAGAGGTTTATTGGCAAGGAGATTGGTAATATTCGGAGCCTCCGATGGCGGCCATTTGAACCCAGATCTCTCAATGCTGAATGAGGCCCCCAGCAGGGATTTGATGAAATAATAGGATATCAAAAAAGGCGGAGGAAAACCTCCGCCTTGAATGTGATGACGCTTTGTTTCAGAAATTAAAATCCCTGACCTTTGGTCGAGGTCTGAATACGACAGAGATACATGTCGCTGGTCAGGTAAAGGGTCGAACCATCATTACCAAACCCACAATTGGCAGTTGCAGGGCCAGGGCGAATGGTTCCAATGTGCTCACCCTTGGGCGTAAGCACAAGCACACCACCAGGGCCAGTCGCCCATACCGCACCGTGAACATCGACCTTGAGACCATCCGGCAACCCGGGATTGGCGGCACCTACCATACTTGTTGCATCGAAAAATCCACGCTCATTGGCAACGGTGCCATCGTCAAGCACGTCAAAGGCTAACCAGTGGGCCTGCTCCGGATCTGAGTTGGCGACATAAAGCGTCTTTCCATCAGGCGATAAATCAATGCCATTGGGGCGTGTCATCTTATCGGTCAACAGCACCAGATCACCATTGCGTCGCAGCAGGTATACACCCTGAAATAAAAGCTCCTTCGCTGGATCATCCATGTTTTTTTCCAATCCATAGGGAGGATCAGTGAAATACAGATTGCCTTTTGAATCGTATACTAGGTCGTTCGGGCTGTTGAATCGACGGTATTTGTAAAATTGGACAACCGTGTCGATTTGTCCCTTGGAATTAAGGCGTCCTATCTGCCTGTCACCGTGCATGGCCAAAACCAATTTGCCAGAAGAATCGAAGGTAAGACCGTTCGATCCCATCTCACCCAGTCTGGGGTTTTTTCCAGTGTAGCCGCTTGGCTTGAGAAAAACCGAAAGACCTTCACTCTCATTCCATTGGTTCACCACGTTGTTAGGGATGTCGGAAAACAGAATCGCCTTGCTTTTACGATCCCAGACAGGACCTTCAGCCCATTCAAACCCTTCAGCCAGCAATTCGATGTCAGCATCTTGTGGAATGAGTTGATTGATTCGCTCATCAAGTCGGACCACTTCTCCAATAGAGGGACGGCGCGTTTGCGATGAAGACGTAGTTTGATCTGATGATGCTTCTTCCTGAGACCAGACTTGTGGAGTACACCAGTGCGAAGCCAGCATACAAGTTAGGAAAAACCTGATTATTGACGTTTTCATATTCATAGGAACTGAGTGAAGGTTGGAATCGCAGATGTCGTTGGTCAAGACTAATCCTGTGTCAAAGAGATTGATCCCAATGCCTTTAATGCAATAGCCTTTTGAGGGTCACTGCATATCAGGAACCGTCAAACACCATGCCAAAAATCAAACACAATGATCACCCGCTCGTGGAGATAAAGAAATCGGGCATCCACGGATACGGTGGCTACGCACGCACCAAAATCAGTAAGAAGAAACGTATTATCGAATACGTAGGACCTCAGATAACCAAGAAGCAAGCCACCGAGGCGCTGGAGAAGAGTCTTAATGAGTATGTATTTACCCTGAACGATGAATGGGATATTGATGGGAGCGTCGATTGGAATACCGCCCGCTATATCAATCATAGCTGCGATCCCAATTGTGAAAGTGATATCATAGACGATCACGTTTGGATCATTGCAATCAAGAGTATCGGAGAAGGCGAAGAGCTTACCTATAATTATGGTTACGACCTCGAGGATTTCCAGACCAGGCTTTGTGGATGCGGAGCAAAAAATTGCTTGGGTTACATGGTCGCTGAGGAGGATTTCAAGAAAGTAAAAACCATGATCGATTTAGAACAAGAAACCAAGAAGAAGAAGAAGAGCAAAAAAAAATGAAACCAGGCATTCTTTATATTGCAACCGGTAATGAACACAAGGTATCCGAAATTGCTGAAATGCTTGGGGACTCGGTTCGCTGCCTTTCCATGAAATCACTGGCATCACCACCTGACCTTGTCGAGGATGGTGATACATTTGAAGCGAACGCACTAGCAAAAGCCTCACAACTTGAAGCGTGGTTGAAAACGCAGAGCCTGGACAACAAGCAATACTACGTCCTTGCTGATGATTCCGGTCTGGAAGTGGATGCGCTTGGCGGAAGACCCGGAGTATTCTCAGCCAGGTTTGCCGCTGATGAAACAGCGTGCTCTGGAAATGCGACAGATGAAGCCAACAATGCCAAACTGATCCGACTACTCAAGGAAGTGCCAGAGAAAGAACGAACCGGCAGATTCCGATGTGTGCTGGCTTTGATCAATTCATTCCCGAAAGCTACTGCCTCCGAAGAATGGACATTCAGTGGTTCATGTGAAGGTCACTTGATGCTTGAATCCAGCGGTGATCAGGGATTCGGATATGATCCTCTGTTTCGTCCAAAGGGTTTTGATCAGACCTTCGCTGAACTGGGTGCAGCCATCAAGAACAGGATCAGCCATCGCAGTCATGCTTTACAAAAACTGCAAACATTTTTGAGCCAGGCTTAGTATGAAAAAGTCTCATCCTCACACCCACACCACGCGCTGGGTAGCTGCTCTTGTTTACCTGTGCACCTGTCTTTGCCTGCCAGATGCTCTCAGGGCTCAGGACGCAGCGGCCGACTATCTCGAACCGGAATCAGGCTGGATAGGTAGCACCATCGATGCCCAAAAAGCCGAAGGATTTCCAATCAAGGACAATCTGGCCATTCGGGGGCTGGTGCTCCGACTGGGAATGGGTGCCTATGGATGTTTTGATACGGATCTGCTTCGCTGGAGTGTGGTCTGGTCTGGAGACTTTTTGAGTTACCGAAGCATGGCTACCCAATCCTATTTTCAGGTTGGCAAAAAGAACAGCGGTGGCCAGACAGCACTTTGTGCTCCAACAGGAAACATATTGACCGCAACGGGTCTTTACCCCGGCGGTTTCAGCGAAACCATCTGGCTTGCCGACCCGAGAAGCAAAGGGCCAGATCAACGTGATTTGGGCCGCGGCCCCATCTCAAAAGAATCAGGTCAGTGGCTCAGTGTAAGTCAGGCTCCCTCGGGACCTGTGTTGACTTACAAAATAGGCAACACTCTCATCCAGGAGCAAAGTCAAATGCATCAACTTAAATCAGGTGCCAACTGGGCTCGAATCCTTGAAATTGAATCGCATGAAAAAGATTTGGTACTGGTCATCGGATCTTTTCCAGGCCAGAAAATCCAGATCGCAGCCGGTCAAAGAGCCTCAGGAAGCGCCACTCCTGATAATGCAAAGGGTTCTCCAACCCACTTCTGGGCGAGATCGGATGCATCCAAAGTACACTTTGAATACATCAATCCTGGAAATGTGCTCCTGGCACGCTTGTCTCCTGCTGACCACAAAAGCAGAGTCAGGGTCTTCGTAGGGAAAACTCCCAGCGCAGATATAACAAATAAGCTATCATGGATCGCGTATCCAGAAAAGACGGACCCAAAACTCCAGTGGCCTGAAACGATCACGACTCAGTGGGAACCTCATTCAACTCAAGACAGCTTCATCCAGGAACAACTCCCACTCCCTGAAAACAACCCGTGGGGTCGTAAGGTCCGATCTTCAGCCATGGCTTTTCATGAGGATGGCACTTTGTTTATGACGACATTTGACGGGGATGTCTGGACCGCTGTCCAGAGTCAGAAAAATGCATCCCTAGTTGAGTGGCGACGCGTGGCGGCGGGACTCCATGAGCCCATGAGCATCTGTCTACGCGAAGGAGTTCCGTTTGTTTTCACGCGTAATGGAATCATTCAGCTCATGGACCATGATGGTAACGGCGAATACGAATCACATTGGAACTTTTGCAGCGAGTTCACTCAGTCTGCGGAGACACGCGAGTTTGCCATGGATATGGTAATGGCAAACGATGGAAGCTTTTACATCGCCAAAGGTGGTCAGCAGCTGACTTACCAGGGCATCGACAATGGCAAAGTCTTGCACGTTTCCAGGGATGGAAAATTAGTCGAAGAAATGGCGATTGGCTTGAGACAGCCCTTTCTCGGTTACTCAAAAAAATGGGATATGCTCACGGCCAGTGACCAGCAAGGGCATTGGATACCGAGCACTCCGGTGCACTGGCTTCGTGATGGTTTGCATTATGGATTCCGCTCCAGTGCCGAAGTTCAGGCACCCAAGAAAGACATCACAGAACCACTGGTCTGGATTCCTCATCGAATTGTTCACAGCGGTGCGGGCCAAATCTGGCTGGACGATTCCGGCATGGGAAATTTGAGTGGTCAGATGCTCTACCTGGATCACTACCGCCCGAGGTTGGTGAGTGTCTTCACGGATCAGATGCCTTCACCAAGACAGGCAGCGGTTGTGCCCTTGCCTTTCAAATTTGATATTCCCATGTTGAAAGCAGTACAGCACCCTGAAAGCCAGCATCTTTATTTGACTGGATTCAAGATCTGGGGTTCCAATGCCAGTGAATGGGCGGGCATTGTACGGCTGCGCCCGACAGGCAAGCCTGCCAAGTATCCAGTCCAGGCCAGAGGGCTGAAAGAAGGTTTGTTCCTCAAATTTGACCAACCGCTGGATGCGGATTCCGCAGAAAATCCAGCCCACTACAATGTCCAACGATGGAATTATCAGCGATCAGCAAAATACGGTTCGGGATATTACACACTGGACAAGAAAACGGGGACGGAATGGATGGGGCTGTATGGGGCCTACCTCACTGACGATCGCCGGGGTGTGTTTGTCGCCGTTGCCGATCCTCAAACAGTCATGCAAGTGGAGATGGTTTATCGCATCCAGTCTCAATCTCAGGAGTCCTTGGAGGGCTCTGCATATTTCACCCTCCACCACTTACCCGAAACCAACTGGAAGGCACTTGGTTTTTCAGAAGCCCCCATGGACAAACACCCAAGTCTTGCCTCCATTCCAGCAGGACCAGCTGACACTCAGGAGATCTCTATAGCCCTTGGAAAAGAGCTGTACGAAACGATGGGCTGCATGGCGTGCCATTCGAATGATGGCAGCACGGAAGGTCGGGTGGGACCTACTCTGGCCGGGCTCGCTGGCAAAAGTCGATCCTTTGCAAAAGGTAGGGATGCATTGGCAGATGCGGATTATTTGCGCGAATCCATCCTTCAACCTTCGGTAAAAGTGCTCAAGGCGTATGCTGAATCTGACATTGGCATGCCGACCTATGAAGGCGTACTCAATGAGTCCCAAATAAACTCCCTCGTAGAGTATATCAGGACTCTTGAATGAGAGTTATCGAATCACTGGGGACGGGCCTGATCTGAAAATGAAAACAGGAACTTCCAGTGAAACGAATTCCAGATTGAATCGAAATGCTCATATGATAATGTCAGGCAGCAATAGAACTTTCCATGGATCATGAAGATGAAGAATAATCGTTTTTCAAAAGACAAGCATGCACCCGGGGGATTTACCCTGATCGAACTACTGGTTGTCATCGCTATCATAGCCATTCTCGCGGGCATGCTCCTGCCTGCCCTTGGGAAAGCCAAACAAAAAGCCAACCAGATCTATTGCCTGAATAACGAAAAACAAATGGGGCTGGCCATTGCGATGTATGCCGGGGATTTCGATGAAAGGTTTCCGCTGGCCAAAAACTGGGGCAGGTCATGGGGGGAATCTTTTGTGCAGAAAGGTGCAACCAAATGGCTCCCTGAACTCCTTGAGCCATATCTCTCCAAAAACAACCTGACAAACCATATGGAGGAAGGGGAAAGCCGTCACGGTCATCATCACCCCGGAAAAGGCATCTGGGCCTGTCCATCCGGTTTGAAAGCCAAAGATCCGGATGTAGCAAGACTGAACGATTTTTTGGCGGATAATGATCATGTGACTTATGTATGGAATCATATCTACCTGAAAAAAGACAATGCATCCTATGAGACAGATCGCCCGGTCAGCGGCCGACGCACGGCCACCGTTGTCTCCCCTTCGAGGGCTGTCCTCATCTGGGAAATGCCTTATTGGAACCCAATGAGATCTGCACATAAGGATGCTTTGAATCTCGTTTTCGCAGACACCCATGCGGAACTCGAACGCAGAAAAACCGATGAACAGGATTGGTGGCGATATCACAGCCGGCGTGGTTGGGATGACGGTGATTTAACAGGCAATACAGACCTGCAGTAAACTTTAGTTACGCTGGACATTTCTTCATTCATTCATTCATTCATTCATGAAAGCAGCATTCATTCAGGAGACAGGGGAACCCGATGTCATTCAATATGAGAACCTGCCCAACCCAAGCCCCTCAAAAGGACAACTCTTAATCGATGTGGAGGCCGTTTCTGTCAATCCCATCGACACCTACATCCGTTCTGGGAAAATCCCCATGGAAAAGCCTCAACCCTTCATCCTCGGATGTGATTTTGCAGGTAAGGTGATACAGTGCGGTGAGGGCAATTCCCAATTTAAGCCCGGCGACCGAGTCTGGGGAAGCAATCAAGGACTGCTGGGCCGACAGGGAACGTTTGCCGAACAAATTGTCATTGATGAACAATGGGCTTATCCAACTCCTGACTCGGTTTCATCGGAAGACATCGCGTCAATCTCTCTCGTAGGTATCACGGCACACCTGGGGTTATTTACGGAAGCTCAATTACAGCCAGGACAAACCTTATTCGTGCCCGGGGGTAGTGGTGGAGTCGGATCCATGGTGGTGCAAATGGCAAAAATCGCCGGAGCTCATGTGATTACCACGGCAGGCAATAGCGCAAAAGCCGAGGCATGCCGATCAATCGGAGCAGATGAAGTCATCCTTTACAGAGAGCAATGCCTCGAGAACGAATTAAAAAAACTCGCACCAGAGGGTGTGTCGGTCTGGTGGGAAACATTGAGGGAGCCCGACTTCGATTTGGCAGTATCAGCCATGGCCCCCAGAGGGCGCATGATTTTAATGGCCGGGCGTGAGGCTCGTCCAAACTTTCCGGTAGGACCTTTTTACGTCAAGCAATGTCGTTTACATGGTTTTGTCATGTTTGGGGCAAGCGCATCCGACCAATCCAAGTGCGCTGAAGATATCAATCAATGGATGCAGGAAGGTAAACTGAAGGCACGCATTGACCGTATTCTTCCTCTATCGGAGACGGCTGAGGCTCACAGACTCCAAGCTGATAATACCGTGAAAGGAACAGGAGTCCTTAGCGGCAAAATCGTCTTGAAACCCTGATTCTAAAGGTCGCATAACCAGCTCACACATGAGACGATTTATGGGTTTGAAGGAAACCCCATACGATCGAGCCACGATCCCTGAAGATCTCAGCGAGTAGCACTCCGTAATCCATAAGCAAAACAGATTAACATTCAGAGCCGATTGCCCCTTTGTTTCATCATTTATAATTCAATATCCTAATATCACTGGCACAATCTTTTGACATGCAAGATGGAGCGATGTTCAATTGCCTGATCATTCTGTGATCCATTCGCAGCCTTGTTTTGCAGTGGATCATTGGATAGAACACGATGACAATAGAAGCGTTGACGTATATTTTTCTGGGATTGATCGCCTTGATTGCAGGCGGAGAACTACTTGTGCGCGGTGCGGTCGATCTGGCCAATCTCGTCAAAATCCCCCCCCTGGTGATTGGGTTGACGGTAGTGGCCTTTGGAACAAGCTCGCCGGAATTAGCTGTCTCTATTCGTTCAGTAATCTCTGGCAATACCGGAATTTCGGTGGGCAACATTCTTGGAAGTAATATTTACAACATCCTGCTCGTTCTTGGAGTAGCCGCTTTATTGAAACCACTCAAGGCTTCCAATCAACTCATCCGATTTGATGTACCCATCATGATCCTGGCGTCAGCAATGACTTTACTGCTTTCATTGGACGGGGGTACTGACACGGATAGATGGAGCGGGGCTTTTTTTATCTCTTTGCGGGTATACCGTATGGCAATTCAAAAAAGGGAAAAGAGAACAACCAGATCAAAAACCCAGCTCAAACGGCGATGCTCGACAAGAAGGAAAACCGCCTGCCTGGATTCCTTTGAGATCCCTGATCGTGATCTTACTCGGCTTTGGTTTACTTTCAGTGGGATCACGCGGACTGTTGATCGGCGGAGTCGCCATCGCCACGGCTCTGGGAATAAGCGAACTCATCATTGGATTGACCATTGTCGCCATAGGTACTTCGTTGCCGGAAATAGTCACTTCGATCATTTCCATTCGTAGTGGTCATCTGGACATGGCGGTCGGAAATGTGATCGGCAGCAATCTGTTTAATCTTCTGGGAGTTCTCGGGTTGACGGGTATGGTTGCCCCTCATGGAATTGCCATCCCAAAAAGCGCACTTGAATTTGATATGCTGGTGATGCTTGCGGTGGCAGTCGCATGCCTGCCCATTTTTTTTACCGGTAAACAAATTTCACGCTGGGAAGGGGGGCTGTTCCTGTTCTATTTTTTCGTTTATACGGCTTTCCTCATTCTGGAAGGACTGGGAAGCCAGCACCTCCGAACACTTGCGTGGGTAATGAGTGTTTTTGTGGTTCCCATTACCGTGATTACACTGATGGTAGCGACTTACAAGGGCGCACGCAGCAAACCGATACGGAAGTGATACAACCATCTCCATGAAACCTGCCTCGATGATCTGCCTCCCTCAGGCTCAAGTCTTCGTCTGCCTCGCATCGTGGATGATCCTTCAGTCTCCCTTCTTATGGGCAGAATCACTTGAAGATTCCGTTGATTCATTACTGGCGCCATACGACCGTTCCGATGCACCAGGTCTGGCTTTGGGAGTGATCAAGGACGGCAGGACACTCTATGCAAAAGGATGGGGAATGGCGGACCTGGAGCAAGAGATTCCAATCACTCCAAATTCTGTGTTCGACGTTGCCTCTGTGTCAAAACAGTTTACCGGACTTGCCATTGCCATACTGGAATCAGAAAACAAACTGAACCTTGAAGACCCTATCAAAAAGCATGTCGCAGGACTTCCCGATGTATTTGCCCCCGTTCGACTGAGACATTTATTACATCATACCAGTGGAGTTCGTGATTGGCCGGGTCTTTTTATACTGGAAGGACGTCGATTTGATGATGTCATCAGTTTTCATGATATCCTGAAACTGACCCGTCGTCAGGAGGACCTGAATTTCTCTCCCGGTGAGATGTATACCTATTCCAACACAGGATACAACCTGCTGGCACGAAGCATTGAAACGATCACAGGAAACACCTTTTCAAGCTGGGTTCAGCAAAACATTTTAAGCCCACTGGAGATGCATGATTCCCATGTTCGCGACGACCTTGGAAAACTGGTCCGTCATCGGGTTCGATCCTATCAAGGAAACAAACAAGGACCCTTTCAAAATGTCGGAAATCAATTGATGGCCCTTGGCTCCAGTTCGCTTTATTCGACCGTCCATGACCTCTTGAAATGGATGCATCATTTTGATCACCCGAAAATCACCCAGCCAAAGGTCATTGAAAAGTCGATGCAACCGGGATCTTTGAAACAAGGTGCATCCACGGGGTATGCCTATGGGCTGGGAGTAGGTGAATACCATGGCACCAAAAGGATTTCGCACAGCGGTGGTTGGGCAGGTTTCAGAACCTACCTTTTGTATTTTCCTGAATTCAAACTCGGCATTGTCGTATTAAGCAATTGGAGTGGCATGAACACCTCTTCCATCGCCTACAAAACAGCCAGACTTGTTCTCGAAAACCAACTGACGCCCATCCAGAATTCAAACTCTGGGAAAACGTCCGAGTATTCGTTTGAATATTCTGAAGTGTCACATGAGGGCTGGGAAAAATGGTCCGGCCCCTACACTGAAACCGATCAAACTGAACCCACAGTCTGGCTCTTCAACCGGAACTCACAACCTTGGATAAGCCTTCCTGACGGAACAGGAGTGGAACTGACATTCAATGCACCGAACACTTTTTTTCATCCAGAGAAAAAACTGAAAGTGACATGCACTGCAGGCGTCAACGGTTGGCCACGCGCTTTGACTATCCAATCTCCTGGTTGGGCCGGCTCCGCAAAGGAGGGGGTCTCTTCAGATTTCAATCGATCCGAACTCGATGATTACACCGGTGTTTATTATTCACCTGAACTGCTCACCCATTACCGCCTTGAAGTGAGCGGGGAAAACCTGAAGGCCATTCATCAACGACATGATCCTATCACACTCAAACGATTCGCCGAAGACCGGTTCACATCAGAGGTCTGGTATTGGAGCAAGGTGGATTTTGACCGAGACCTCACAGGGAAAGTGACAGGATTACGAGTCACACAAGGAAGAAACCACAACATCGTTTTGATCAAGCAAAGTATCCCTCAAGAGCTCAAGTAGATCATGAAAAATTGCGCATCAGCTCCGAGAACAGAGCAGGTGCAAGGGGTCATTTTCCACGACGAAACCAACCTTTTTTCTTTTTCTGGTCAGCTTCCTTGTCTTCCTCTTTCTTCAAACCTTCAACCTCACCCACGAACTGATTCAACTCTTCTTCGGTAAAAGCTTTACTGACAAGTTCAGAGTTTTTGGATTCGGCAACCGTCATTTTGTCCAGCTCCCGGGGGTCCTGCACGATAAAAGGAGTCAGGAAGATCAAAAGTTCCGTCTTGGTATCCTCCTTGACTGTCCGTCGAAACGCCCAGCCAAGTAATGGAATATCACCCAGAATTGGCACTTTCCGTTTACTTTCAATTTTATTTTTCTCCATTAAGCCTCCAATGATGACCGTTTTGCCGTGAGGCGTCACCACAACCGTTTCGGCTGCACGCTTGGCGAAAACAGGAGCTTCTACTCCAGCAGAAATAGTCACTGTTTCGTCACTGATGGTGGAGATTTCCGGGGCGACGATCATTTCCACCATTCCATCTTGGGTAATGAAAGGTGTCACCCGCAAAATGATACCAATGTCCCGATACACAACGGTGTTTACCTGCTGTCCACCCTGAAGAAAATTCACATTATCAATGAAAGGTACTTCCTGGCCCACGGTGATAATCGCTTCCTGATTGTTGCGAGCAAGAATCGATGGACGAGAAAGCACTTCCAGTTTCCCGGCTTCAGCAATTGCTCTCAGTGTCACGTTGAAATCATTGTCAAGCAGTTGGTAAATCCCCCCCTGCCCCTGACCCTGCGTTGCCATGCCAAAGACCGACTGCACGATGTTGGTCGTCGAGCCGGAAACATTTGTCCAACCACCTTCGACACCAACGTCCAGATCATCTCGATGTGTCACTTCCATGAAGACCACTTTAATGAGCACCTGAGGCTTGGGACGGTCGAGTGTTTTGAGGACGTCCCCGATTTGAAGGCTGGTTTCTTCATCTGTGACCACGATCACCGATCGTGTTTCCGGATCCACCTCGATCAATGCATCGCCAACCTGAGTATTGTTCAGATACTGGCGGGTCGTCTGCCCACCCAAAGCTCCACCTCTGCCTACTTGGGCACTCAATTCCCCCTGTGAGAGGCTCAAGAAAAGTAAAAGCATACACCAGCTCAATACTGAACGGGTCCCAGGGAAATCCGATTGAGATTGATGATTGATTGTTATGCTCGGATCTGTATTGAAATTCATGTCGATTCTGTGATCTTTTGAAATTATTTCAGCTCATTTATCAGCGGTTAGTCACGCCCGCGGCACCACCCAAGCCAAAGTTCTGCTGATTGACACTTCGATTACTCAAGGGATTGTTGTTACTCTGCCCACTGCGGTTTGAATTGTTGCGGTTATTCAGTGTGGAGCTCTGAGATTCGAACATGCCCCGTAAAATAGTGGCAACATTATCGACATCCGCGTTATCGAGTGAGTAGACATAAACTTTCTGCTTTTTGGAGGAATCAGAATCCAGTTGGAGGATCATTCGCTCGATTTGACTCATTAGATTGGAGGCGGCTGATACAATGATAGAATTGGTTCTTGCGTCCGGTACGGCACTCACGCGTGTCATGGCCTGAACGCGAGGACTTTCATCGCTGCTGCTTGAGGAACGACCTCGACTGCTTTCTCCACCTCGACCGAACCGAAAGCCACCTCTCGAACTGGTTTGCTCTTCATTGCTGTCATCAAACAAGTCTTTCAAGATTTCAGACATTTCGTAGGCATCCGCAAATTTGAGAGCAAAAACCTGTAATTCTGTGATGTCATCGACATTGGTATCGATTTCCTCCACAAGCTGTATGATGGTCGCCATGTATTCATCGGGCGCACTGATGACCAGTGAATTGGTGCGCTCATCGGCGACAGCAATGACTCGGGATGCAGCCTGAAGTGCTTCGCTGTCACCTCCACTGCTTCTTCCACGGCTACTGCTACTCTCGCCACCACCTCGACTGCCAGACCGAAATCTGGAGAAAAAGCTTTCTGCGCGGCTACTGCTGCTGCCGCGACTGCTCGAAGACCGTTGAGGAGCTTCGAAGAGACTTTTGACCACATCGGCCAATTCAGTGGCGTCTGAATATTTCAATGAAAACACTTTTAATTGTGAGATCCCGGAAATGCTGGTGTCTAAAGCTCGAATAATTTCAGCGACGCGCCGTATATTATTCTCCGTGCCTGTCAAAACGACAGCATTACTGCTTTCGTTGGCAGTCATGCTGGCATTTTCAGGAAGCAGCGGCTCCAGATTTTCAATAAGATCTTTTGCACCGGTGTATCTGACTGGAATGATCTGCGTCACCATGCGATCGCTCTGAGGAATGGCTGCGGGATCGTTGCCAGTCCGTACCGGAATGTTTTCTGTGATGGCATTACCGCTGGAGACAATCTTCAAAGTGTTGCCAACCCGAATGGCCGCGTAACCTTTTTCGTTCAAAATGGAGTCCAACAGGGAAACGGCCTGTTCCTTGTTGAGCGGACGGTTATTCCAGACGCTGACTTCACCGGAAATATCCGTCTCAGCAATGATGGAAAACCCGGCGGCTTCACTCATGTAATCAAGCACCATTTCAAGTGGTACATTTCGAAAATTCATGCGAAGCCCCTCTTCTTGGACTTGCTCCGATGATTCGGTGCTTGCGGCCTGCACCTCAGGAGTGGATGCGTCATTCTGTGCATTTGCCTGCTGGTTCTGGAGTCCGACTACCAAGCAGAGGGTTAAGAGAAAAATTGGCTGTTTCATAAGATTCTTTGTCATTGTCCCATTTGCTGTTTCCTGCGTTCCATCAGTTGCTTCAGTATGTCATTGGACTCTAATTCAGAGAGATCAGGTCCATCCGAATCAGGTGCGTCATCAGAGTCTTCGCTGGAACTGTCACGATTGGAAGACGACTGCGCATAGGATGCGGAAGAGATATTCTGGGTCTGCCAGGACTCCTCGCCCCGACGGAATCGGCCGGCACCCATCGTCAATTCAATGGTATCATCCTCGTATTGTAAAATCACTTTGTCATAATGCACGCGGATCACTTTATGCCCAGCAAGGGATTCTCCCAGCCGAATGCCACCCGACCATTCCGAATCACTTGCATTGAAAAAAGCCAGTTGTTTATCCGCATAAGACATCGTACCGATCAAGCTAAAGGATTCTTCACGCGGCGGCTCTGGGCGGCGCTCTCGATCACGTTTGAGATCACGTTGAGGGCGCCGCTCCGGATCGAATATGTTACGATCCAGAATCAATTGAAAATGGTCAAAAGCATTTGAAGGGACTGTATTCTCATTCTGGGTGTCCTCGCTTTCGACGATTGATGGATCATCATCGCCGGAGAGGCTACCTTGGATAAGGCATAGCAAAGCCAACGAAAGCTGACCAAGGAATTTCAGATGATTTCTGAGCTGAATCATCGCAGCTCCTCCGGTAACAACAATCCGCTGAAATTCACATTCATCCCGATACTGGATCCCTGATCGTCTCGTTGAGTTAATTCCAGAGTATCCACCTTGAGAGCTAGCGAATCAGATTCCAGAGCGTGTATGAACCGCGCAATTTCCTCCAGCCCCCCATAGCCATTGGCTCGACATTCGAGCATCAAATGGCCTTGATCAGACTCCCGCCAGTTGGGTTTGATTGCGGTGAAGCTAATGCGACTGCTACTCGCCCAACGGTCCACGGACTCGAGAACCTGATTCTCAGAGACGGATTTCGTTTTGGGTATCCCTGACTGCCACATCTGCATCCAACGACGACGAATCGCTGACTCGCGCTCCATGAGTGCGCGGCCTCGCACTACTTTTTTCTCAAGTTCCTCAATCCTGATGGTTCGATCATCCCAGGAAATGAGGAGTGGCCCAAGCACGAACTTGTCACCAAACAAGACCACTACCGCAACCGCGGCAGCTATCAGTAATACTTTTTCTCGGTTGACACTATTCATTGCCTTTGGACTCCTCCCATCGGTATTGAAATGAAAATTGAAGCTGTTTGTCTTCCCTGACCTGAAGCACGGCCAGGTCCTTGACTTCTGAGGAATTACGAAGTTTTTCCAACATCGCAAGCCAGGCACGGTTACTACGCGCAAAACCGGAACAGACAACGATGTAAGGTTCACGGATATCCAACTCCTTGACCCACACGTCGCCTTGCTCGGGAAAAGCTTCGGCCAAGTGCTGGATAAGTTTCAAGGTTGGAATCGATTCGTCAAACCAGGGACGATAAAGTCGGATGCGATTTTGTAATTCCTCCAGTTCACCGACCTGAATCTCCATGGCCTTCCACTCTTCATCCAGAGCTTGAAGCTTCTGGCTCTGCCAGAAAAAGAGAAGACTGATAATTAAAATCGCCGCCGCTGCACCGCCGCCGAGCCATTTATTGCGACCTGTAGAAATTTTTTGGCTCCACTCCTGAAAAGCAGTGACCTTGGGTGGCAAGAATTCAAAAGGATTCCTTCGATCCAACAGATAATCGGAAGCTAAACCAAAGGCAGGGCTGTGATGCTGGGAAAGGGTGGAGGGTTTGAGCCCAAGACGATCAGCCACGTCCTGAAGTGCCTGATCAAACTCGCCTCCTGCCCCCTGTTCCGGAAAATAATAACAATACTTCAGAGACGATTGTAAATCGGAAGGTAACTCTCCGGCACTGATCTTGATCTCACGGGCAATCTGCTGGGCATTGGAAGTCTCGTTCAATGATCGTGCCATTGCCAATTTCTGTCCCGAAAGAGCTACCAGATCAAAACCTGAAGAAGTGGGGGACAGGCAAAGAGCATTTGCATCAGGCAGCGAATCCAGAAACCCTCCGCCAGCCCAATGCAGAGACCAGCTCAATGGCTTCAGCCTGGCTGACTCGAGGACCTTGTTGAGATGTGCCAATCGCTGAACTGGAATAGCTGCCATGAAAACATACGATTTACCTTCCGGTGAATGGAAGGTAGATCTGGCAATGTGCAGATCTTCGACCGGAAATGGGAATTCACGCTCAGCCTGTGTCGCATAAAAGAATTCCAGATCCTCTCCATTTAAATCAGGAACCTCGGTCCGGAAAGTAAACAACCAGCCAACCGGCAGTGTGGAGACACAGGCCTTTCCCTGCAGGTCCAAGGAATTGAGTTTTTCCCTTAACTGTGTCCCTACCAATTCAGGTTCGACCGAAAAAAGATCTTCAGGAAGATTAAGCTCACCTTTTTCTCGGGACTGACATGCATTCGTAGATTTCCGAACGGATTCGAAACGAAGCGTGTCGTAGCGCCAATCCAGACTCAGGACGGATACGGGTTTATTTTGTTTTAAACCGATCATCTTTGACGTTGCTGTTGCATAAACTGATTAAGTTCTTGTCGAAGGTTTTGACCGAGTGCCCAACCTTGACGGTCGAGGTCCTTGCGGTAAATCACTACGGGCTCTTCTCCTGCTGTGTCCACCACAAACTGAGTTCTTCGAAAACCTTTTCCATTTTTACCCACAGCGGCAACATCAATGGTGTATTGGTAACTCACACCCGTGAAATACTCCTGCGCCTGAGTGAGGTCTCCATCATCCAGAGCTTGATTGATCCATTCGGTGTCGGCGCCAAGCGGTCCCTGCGCAGCCCGATAGGAAACCAGTTGCTGAGCCTTGGAGGCATCCATGCCAGGGAGAACAGAAAGCACTGCCTCGCTGGCTGTATTGACATTCACCTGAAGAGTTTCCTCCCCGGACTCATTCGTATTGCCACTATTTTGTTCCCCTTCATCTTCTTGTGGGACCTTACCATAAACAGTCACATATTCCACCAAACCAAAGTCAAGAGATCCATTCGCGTTATCGGCGGGGGGAGAAGCGTCACCGTCATTCTCATTGGAGTCGAGTATTCCATTGCAGTTGGCATCTTCCCCATATACGAGCAGCGGATCCGCACCATATACCAACATGAGCTCATCGACTGTATCAAAGGGAGCATTCTTGATTTGCCTGGTCGGATTCAATCGACCATAGGCGTCGCCTTCGGCGCCATTTTCGGAAACTTCATCGTCTTCATCCCGCCAGTCCACAATGGCAGCAGCGAAATCAGCCGACATATTGGGCAGGTATTCGAGCATTTCCTGTGTCGCCAGGTTGAGATTCAATTTCGATCCTTCATCCACCAGAGAGAATACGGGAGTAGCGGCAATACTGCTTTCCTGACCGCGGCCGATATACCAGAAAGTTGCTTCACCAATCAAAGCCTGCTGCGCGACATAAGTATCCACTTCAGGCAAGGTTCCCGGCTCTTCCAGGTTTGCCAGCAGGTAAGTGGCATAACGGAGGGCTCCATCAATGGCCTGCTGGGCCTGATGACCTTCGTAAACGTTTCCGGCTGCCTTGAACTCGAAATACATGGAATGGGCAAAATACAGCGTGACACTCACCAGCCCCAAGGAAACCCACATGACAATGATCAACACCGAACCTTGAGTTCGGTGCCTGAAAGAATGTCTGGATGGACTGTGTATTTCCATGGATCTTTAACTTGTTTTGATTGTTACCTTAGATATGTCATAAACCAGACGGCGATTCGAGGCCCTTGGTTACATCTCATTGTTTGTTGTCATGATTCTCTGTTTCAGCGCAGTCGCCTGATAACACTAGCGTGATTGGTTCAAGATGTTCTGCAATAACTGTTGATTATCCTGAACTTCAGCCAATCTGGTCGATAACTGCTCCAGACCGGTGGAAACGTTGGACAGGTTTTCATAGGTGGATTCAATTGAGGTGGTTAACTGACCGGTTACTTCCATCAATTCATTGATGGATTCAGAATGGGTCAGGACACCCGTTTGTAAATCCGTCATTTCTGTCCGAATGTCTTCATCAAGGATTTCAAGGAGTTCCAGCAGGATGTCGATTGATTCCTGACTGGGGAGAGTTGCGTTGTTGAGCCGATAAGTATTGGCTTGCCTGACTAAATTGGACGATCCGGGGGTAATTTGAGCCATATCTTGCAAATGTAACCCCAGAGGGGGTCGGATGCCTTGCTTGATTTGCGCCTTGAGTTGAGCAACTTGAAAGCCAAGCAAAAGGTTAAACAGGAGCAAAAGAACGAGTAAAGCGGTGGTGACAGGATGGGAACGGCTGCTTTGCTGCTTCGAGTGTTGTCCGGCAATGGATTCGGATTTACTTGTGCTCCTTGAGTTACCTTCCTCGGCAAGATGAGAAAGCCAGATGGGTGCATTGCAACTGGGACAAGCATCAGTCGTACCTTCCTGTTCAGAGGAAAATTCAATGCTTGTACCGCAGGAGGGGCAATGGATTTTCTGAGATGCATTCATGGCGAGTCCATTAAAATCAGGGTTTAAATATCATCTTCCGGAGATTCACCGTCAGCCTCTTCTTCCTCAATTTGGGGAATCGACATCAATGCGATCGTGGATTGCACCGATGGCAAGGCTTCCTCTCTTGAACTTCTGGATCGGTTTTCAGATTGGGTTTTATCGCGAAGGAATTCAATACGGACACGCACAGCGACGGGTAGCTTGGTCTCATCCACAGTAGAATCCCAATTCTCCTGCCAATATTCGCCATCATAATATTGAAATGAGAGTGAGCTCACACGGTTTGCAATGGCCTGAGGCAGGATCACACCCGGCACTGAAGGGTTTAGATCTCTCGTTACTTCCCGGTATAAGGACAAGCCTTCGGACAATTCTGTTCTCCCTTCATTCATGGGTTGTTCAAGATAATAGCGCACCTTTTGAAGGCTCCCCCAGGGTTGATTCGTGATCGTGATACCCGACAATGTGTAGAACTCCAACTGATCTGTGCGAGATACGCCTCCGCCCAGAGTGTCCCCCCTGAACTCGGAAGCGAAGATGCTTTCCGTCAACAAACACTGCCTTAAGTCCTTTTCCATCACTTCCACGACACGCATCTGGGAATTGAGTTTGTCCATGCGCGTCTGACTTCGCTCACGTAGTTCGAGTGATTCCAGAAGAGTAACTTTGATCACCAGCACAATCATGGCAAATGCCACGCTGGCCACGAGGATTTCCAGCAGCGTGAATCCCATTGTCATCCGCGCATTCCGCGTTGAAAAAGAAACTTTCGTTTTCATAAGGAATCGTCCGCAACAAGTGTGGTGAGATTGATTTGATGCCGTTGCCCCTGAACAGGGTAAGAAACGATTAGAGTCAACTGCTCCATGTCATCCAAAGGCCAGCCTGCCTGGACCAGTTCCCATTCGTATTGTTCATGAGTCGGGCTGAAATTCCCGCTACTGCCAGCATATTGCCACTGGTCAGTAGCCACCAGTTCAGTGAGAAGGCTGTTCCCCAGATGAACGGCCGTGCGCTTTCGTTCTGCAATCACAGAGGCTCGGTTGGCAAGCATCAGGCCCTGCATCACCACTGGGAGCAGGATTGCCATGAAGACCATCGCAGCGAGGACCTCAGCAAAGGTAAAACCTTGTTGAGATCTGGCTCCTTCAAAGAGTTTCGTTCTGGATAAGGAGCATTTCATCGTTTTTTCTAATTTCGTAACGCAGCCAGCTGGGACTCCTTACGATCTGCAATCGCTGATTTTCCTGCTTCTTGTTCTTCAGATAAAATCCGGGCAGACTGGACGTTTCCAGCTGTCCATCTGGAAAATAAACGATGCTGGGAAATGCCTGACTTACCATGGTGGATGTATCCAGTTCGATTTCCAGATGGGTGTTTAATTGGTAGACATACTTCCCACTTTGAACTTTCCCGCCAGTTGGATTATCTGGCTGGTTACCCATACCAGAAAGCTCGCGCATGCCAAACCGTTGGTTCTCCAGGTCAAACCACACCTGCATGGGGTACCCGTTGGAAATAGCTTCATGTCGAGCCATCTCAATTAAGCCAACAATCCTTCGAGCCTCGTCGTTGAGTGCGGAATTCCGAAAAAATTTGTTCAGGGATGGGGCCGCAATGGCCATCACCCCAGCAAGCACAACCATCACCATGATGAGCTCGACCAATGTGAATCCTCGAAGAGAACGCTTTCTGGGGAGAGGCATCACGCGTGCGCATGAAGCGCAAAGGTATGGAGGTTGAATGATCATGCATAGATGAAACTGGTTTAACTGCAAGCAGGGAGATGGGTCAAAACCGCCACAGTCCGACAGTCAGGCAAAGCCATGATATCTAGTTCGCATTGCCGACATCCCAGTTGATGATGTCATCCGAACCTCCTACGCGACCATCAGGGCCCATCGACATGATATCGTATCCACCGTTATTTTGTTTGCCTGGATACTCATAAGAATACTTGTTGCCCCATGGATCAATAGGAACTCCCTTTTTCAGATAGGGCCCCTGCCAGCTGGTCGCATTGTTTGGTTGATTGACCAATTCATTCAATCCGTCACTGCCACTTGGGTAATATCCATTGTCAGTTTCGAACATATCCAGAGCAATCTCCAGATTGGCGATCTGACTTCGAGCTGAAGTTTCTTTTGCCTGCTGGGATCGTCCGGCAAATTTAGGGACGACCACAGCCGCCAATGCAGCAAGGATCACCAGCACCAGCAGCATTTCCACCAAGGTGAATCCCTGCTGACGTCGAGACCTTGCATTTCCTTTTCGTGCGATGTTCAATTTCATAATTCAATGTCATTCAAGTGAGTTACTTAATGTAATCCTGGATGGTGAAGATAGGAATCACCATTCCGATAAAAATGGTACCTATGAAGCCCGCAATCAAGAACAGCATGAGGGGCTCCATCAATGATACAGCGGTTTTCAATTGCTGATCCAGATCTTTCTCGGTAGTGGCAGCCAAGCGCATGAGCTCTTGATCGAGCCGGCCACTTTCTTCAGCCACCGAAATCATTTCAAGGATGGAACCATGAAACAACACGCGACAATCCGAAAGGCTTCTGGCGAGGGTTTCACCCTTTTTGACGCGCTCAATGGAATCGGTTACCGCATCAACAAGGATTTGATTTCCGATGGAACGCCGTGCCACATTTAATCCGTGGATCAGCGGCACACCTGCATTCAACAAAGTCCCCAGCATACGACAAAATCGCGCCATGGCAAATTGAGCATTGAGTGAGCCGATCACTGGCAGGCTGAGCATGCTTTGTTCAAATTTCCTGCGACCCTGATCCGTTGTCAGCCAGTTACGGATGCCGATCCCCATGATCCCCAGGCCGATCAGCATGAATAATCCATAGCTCTGACAATACTCGCTTGTCGTCACAATGACCTGGGTTAATAAGGGCAGTGCAGCATCAAAACCTTCAAACAACACCTTGAAGCGCGGTATGAAAAAAACCATCAAGAACACAAGAACGCCAAGGGCAAGAAACAACAGCACCACCGGATAGATCATGGCGGACAGCACTTTCCCACGGAGTTCTTTGTCTCTGGACTGAAAGTCAGCGATTTGACTGAGCACCAAATCGAGAAAGCCACCTGCCTCCCCGGCCTCTACCATGGCGACATAAACTTTGGGAAAGGTATCCGGAAAACGCCCCATGGCACTGGCCAGCGACATACCATCCACCACCAGATCATGAACGGCTTTCCAGCGCTCGCCTGCTGCCGGAGAGGCCGCCTCGCGGTAAAGGATCACCAACGCTCGACTCAAGGGAACCCCTGCAGAAAGAAGTGAGGAGAGTAAGCGCGTGAAGTTCTCCAGCATTTTGAAGGTAATCCTGCTGGACTTCCAGAGGAGCGGCACGGATCCATCACTGGATGACTTGCCCGCTGATTTGGTTTCTTTTTCAATCAGCTTGATAGGCTTCAGACCCAGTGCCTCCATTTTGCGAAAGGCATCCTGACGTCCTCCAGCCTCGATGTCACCATTGGCAACAGTGCCATTGCCGTTGATTGCTTTGTATTGATAGAAAGCCACGAGGTCCTAGAAAGTTGACAACTCTTCGTCCTTGGTCACACGCATGATTTCATCAGGTGTTGTCATGCCGTCTTCCACAAGACGCCACCCATCCTGACTCAAGGTCCTCATCCCTTCCTTGCGCGCCAGCTCCTTGAGTTCACCGCTGGAACAGTTTTGCAGAATACGCTGTCGAATCGGATAGCTGATGCCCAGCATCTCAAAAACAGCCCTGCGGCCATGATAGCCCGTCTGACGGCAATCCCGACAGCCCACTGCCTTGTAAATCGTCGATTCAGGATTGAGCTTGAGGGTTTCACGCAGCGCCTTAACCCGCTCGGAGTGATCTTCAGTACGGCAGGAATGACAAAGAGTCCGCACCAAACGTTGCGCCAGAACTCCTTCAAGGGAACTAGCAACCAGGTAGGGCTCGATCCCCATGTCGATCATACGTGTCATGGCACTTGGAGCATCGTTGGTATGTAAGGTGGAAAAGACAAGGTGACCGGTCAAGGAAGCCTGAATCGCTATGCGAGCGGTTTCCTCATCGCGAATTTCACCGATCAACACCACATCAGGATCGTGACGAAGGATAGCTCGCAAGCCCTTGGCGAAAGTGAGCCCTGATTTTTCAGAAACCTGAATCTGATTGATGCCTTTGATCTGGTACTCAACCGGGTCTTCCACCGTGATGATCTTGCGCACCATGTCGTTGATCTCGTTCAGCGCGGTGTAGAGCGTAGTGGTCTTGCCGCTTCCCGTAGGCCCTGTCACCAGAAAAATACCATGCGGAATGCCAAGGATTTCCCTGAAAATTCCCAGCTCACGATC
>CALSPN010000020.1 GCA_943788245.1 uncultured Verrucomicrobiae bacterium
TGCATTGTGCTGAATTACTGCAAAAGCGTGGCAAACTTACAATTGACTCCAAGCGTTTTGACTTTCTCTGGGTGATTGAATTTCCTCTATTGAGTTTCGACAAGGAAATGAATCGATGGTATTCGAGTCATCACCCCTTTACTTCTCCTGTCGAGGAGGATATCGAATTTCTTGAATCCGATCCCAAAAAAGTGCGAGGCCAGCATTATGATCTTGTGGTCAATGGGGTTGAACTCGGAGGAGGTTCCATTCGTATTCATCAGCCTGAATTACAGCGCACCATATTTGAAAAAGTGCTTCAATTGCCCGAGGATGTCATCAAGGCTCGATTTGGCTACATGCTTGAAGCTTTTCGATACGGATGCCCTCCGCATGGCGGAATCGCCTTGGGCTTTGATCGCTTGATTGCGATCCTGTGTGGTACGCTTAGCATACGAGACGTCATCGCTTTCCCCAAAACAGCCAAAGGGACCTGTTTGATGACGGACTCACCTGGAGTAGCTGACAATCGTCAATTGCGGGATCTGCATATTCAGCTCAGAGTACCGAAAAAAGAACAATCCGAGTAAGTAAATTGTATCAAATTACTCGAAGATTGCTTCGATTTCGACTTCATCCATAAGGTTTATCTCGATTTGAGAATCTTGCCTCAGCTCAGGCGTGGACCAGTGACTGAAACTCGAACCCTCATCGGGCCTTGCCTCGAGGGTGATGGGGATACCACCCAGATAAACACCAGTCCAGGGATAGCTTTTTGGAGTGATCGTATTTACTTGGATTGATCCTTGGCCTTTGACTTTGAGCTTCACCTTGATCTCCCTTCCTTTGACCTTATAGAAATTTAGAAATGCCCGCCGTAAATAAGCAGGACGTTTCGCAGCATGCTCCATGAACCGAGCAATTTGAGATCCTTTTTCCACATATTCATGCTCATCTTTCCAGCGTTCCCGTTCCCGATCAATTTCAGGCTCAATTTTTTTTGTGATTTTCCTGACGAACCCTCTCGCACTTTCGGGGCTCATGCCTGTATTGAGCACATCGCACATTCGATTCGCAAAAAGATGAAAGAAATCTTTATTCTTCAAAAGGTAGGGTAGCATGACAACTTGCTCATCTTCGTCTCCAAAGTAATATTCGAAGATATCATGATCCCACTCCCGCCAGGAATCCATGTCAAAGGCAAGCCATCTCCATTTTCCATCCTGAGTTCTGGGGCGCCAGTAACGTATGTTCACTTCGTAATCGTGTGCTCCGCTGTAGCATTCAAAAATCCAATAATCGATAAAGCTGAGCACATCCATCCACTGCTGAACTTGACGGTAGTGATTAGGTTCAGTCATGTCATAAGATTCGATGTAACGCCTCATTCTATCGAAATGAACATCATCTCCATGCTTAACCACCATGTCATCCTCACTCAACATGTCGATCTCCTTAAATCCATGACTCTCCTGAATAAAATCAATTCCCTTGCGTTCCATTAAAGTATATAGCCCCCAATATTTTCCATTCAGAAAAAGTAAAACCGGCTTGTATGCCTGAACGTCGACGTGCGAATTGAGCGCATGTGCGAATTCATAGATGATTTCGTTTTTAATTCTCTCGCCTGACACCGGATGACTGCTGACTTTGTCTCCCGCCATATCGGATCTTATGTTCAGCCCATAGAATTTTTCGACGTTAGGCTTCGAATCCCAAAGTGCATATTTGATATGTGGTTGTCCCCAACTCTTTCTGAATCTAATGGATAAGGATTTTTTAGGGTATGCTCTCGTGGTGTTACCTCCAATACTCACGCCCATGTAGGACGCAAATGCAGCGGTCTTGCTTTCATTATCTGGAAAATACTCGATGTGCCCAGGTACCTCATAATCGTCCTCCCAATTGGTATAGATTCCATCATCTTCATCATAGAGCCAATGAGGGATCCATGATGACGGAAATGACTGGCACATTACTTTCTTCATTGATGAAAAAAGATTTGGTAAGATTGTTTCACTTTGAAGGCGATTGGGGCGAATGACCGTCGCACGGACGATGGTGTTCGTTTGGATTGTCAAAGCTCCGGTATATGTCAGCCGGTTTTTTTCATCTGTATCGGCTCCATTTAGAGTATAATGGATGGTGGCATCCGAAGGTGCGCTCAAGCTCAGCTCGAAGGGAGAACCGTAAAAGCCTTCCTCGTGCGAGTAGACCGGACCTTTTGCCACGTTGTGAGCCGATTCCTCGGCGTTGTTCGGTTGGAGTGGTGTTGTGTTTTTGAAATACAACCAACGATCTGTGTCTTTTGGATCCCTGCCATATGAGATATCATTTCGCTGTAATGGGAAACGAACGCTATCAATCAAGGTCTGACCGTCGGAATCGGTGAGGAACAAGGCTTCTCCTTTGCGGCTCAGCTTCAGGGAGACATGGTAAGGGCCTTCCTTGGGCTCACCGTCAAACCAGAATAACCTGTATTCTCCCGGAGGGATATTTGTATGCCGGGACATTCCCGTGGGAATTTGGAATTTGGACAGTTTTTTTTGGATCGTCTGAAAAGTACATGCCCCCTACATCTACGGCAGCCTCTCCTCCGTTGTATAATTCAACCCAATCTTCATCTTCATTATACTCATCTTTGACGTCATTGATATTGCTTGCGAGTATCTCATTGATCTTGAGTTTTGACCGGTCAGCTCTGCTATCAGAGGCTGAGTGCGCAATAAAAAGGCAAGAGCCCCAAATCCATGAACAAAGAATTAAAACTCCTAAGCGCATGAAATTTGTGTTCATAACTATCTTGGCAGAGCGTTGCTCATCGTTTGAACCATGGTCCATTGGGGCATACTAGCACATTTCAATGATTGCCTTAATGACGCCTGTCTCGGGGCGAGTAAATCCTTCAAAATTTTCGGCTACTGCATCGAATGCCGTTCGATGGGTGACCCATGGAGCCGTATCAATGGTGCCATCCTCGATTAATCCAATAATCCTTCCGAAATCTTTGGGCAGTGCATTGCGACTTGCTTTGAGGGTTATTTCAGGTTTGTGGAGCATGGGGTGTTTGAAACTGATTGCTTCGGTCGTAATTCCCACATAAACCAATGAACCGGTATGAGCGACATATTGAAGCGCGTTGGACATGGAACGCTGATTGCCTGTGGCATCTGTGACAACGGAGTATTTATCACCATGGGTGCATTCCATCATTTGGGCAGTTTCCGATCCATCGCCCTTGAACAGAATGGTGTGATCGACACCGTATGTGGATTTGCAGAAATCAAGACGGCTCTGCACCATATCCATGACGGTTATCCTAGCGCCGGTGAGTCGCGTGAACTCCAACGTGGCCAGACCGATAGGACCTGCGCCGATGATCAGGACATGTTCCCCTTCGGAGGGAGCACCTCGATCATTGGCATGGCATCCGATAGCCAGTGTCTCGACAAGGGCCAATTGATCAAACGTCAGTTTCTGACTGGTATGTAATTTTTCCGCTCGAATGAGGAAGCGTTCTCTCATTCCACCATCTTCCATGACTCCGATGACCTTAAGACTTTCGCAACAATTGCTGGCTCCTTTGCGACATGGATAACAGTTGCCACAATTCATATAAGGTTCAACGCTGCAATGATCACCCGTCTTGACGTTGGAAACATTGCTGCCCACGGCAAGCACCTCTACACCCAACTCATGTCCAGGAATTCTCGGGTAGCTGAAAAAGGGCATCTTACCGAGATAACCGGAGTAATCTGTGCCGCAGATACCTATCCGATGGACTTGAACCAGTGCCTGACCCGGTCCAGGTTGACCAGGTTCCTGAAGATCGATCGTTTCAAAATTTTTTGGTTCAGTTAATTGAAGTGCTTTCATATTGGATGACCGAATGTTGCGTCTATGAGTTAATTATTTTCAGCTAAACCTTCCTTGTGGCCGATGTTTTTTACCGGCTGGAAGATAGCAAGGACTTCCTCGAGTAATTCCCTGTCCATGGGTTCTTCAATCCATTCCGCCCATTTACGAATGTTATCGGGGTTAGCACTGCCGGCTATAGTGGTCGCGATATCCTTGTTTTTAATTGAGAATTGCAATGCGATTTTCGCAATATCAAAACCTTTTTGTTCGCACAACCTGGCGGCTTTGCGTGCTGCCTGTTTCACGGATTCTGGCTCTTTGAGCCAAGGGGGAAGGGGAGCGTTAGTCAGCAGTCTGGCCGAAAATGGACCTGCATTCATAACACCCACACCTCGTTCCTGCAGGTAAGGAATCGACTCATCAGCAAATCGAGTATTCTGTAAAGTGTATTGGTTGTAACTCAACACACAGTCTATGCCGGCTTGATCAATGATGAATTTAAAAATTTTCTGAGGATATCCGCTGATTCCGATATAACGGACTTTTCCGCAGGCTTGAATTTTTTTCAGGGCTGGAATGGTTTCGTCGACGATTTGTTGCATTGGCACAAACTCGATATCGTGACAGAGAATAATATCCAGATGATCTGTTCCCAACCGGTGCAGACTGACATCCACACTTTCTTCAACACGTTTTGCTGAAAAATCAAAATGATCCAGATCGTATCGTCCAAGTTTGGAACATAGAATATAGTCGCTGCGCGAGATGTCTCTTAAAGCCATGCCCAACAAAACTTCACTCATGCCTCGCCCGTAGAATGGGGAGGTGTCAATGAGGTTCATACCACATTCCAGCGCGGTGGTAACGCTCTTCATAGCTTCGTCCAGTTGGATTGGTCGGAATTCCTGTCCCAAGGAAGACGCTCCGAAGCCTACGATTGGCAGCTGCAAGTCTGTCTTTCCTAGCTTTCTTGTTTTCACGTGGTGATTATTGGTTTTTGAGGCGTTACTGAAAACACCCGTCTGCTTAAATATTCAGACGGGTGCTACTGATTCAATTTGAATAGGCTTGATTCTGCTTGTTAAGCGAACGTCAGCTGGAGACGGCTTCTCCCTCAATATTCGCCTCCTGACGAAAGACCAAACTATCCTCTTCGACGATCACATTAATGCGCAGGTTATCCAGCAGGGATCCCTTCAAAATTTCTTCCGCCAATGGGTCTTCCAAGTATCTTTCCACAGCGCGTCTCATGGGGCGAGCCCCGTAATCCGGATCGTATCCTTTCTCCACCAGAAAGTCCTTGGCCTTATCTGACAATACCAAATCTATGTTCTTGCTCTTGAGGCGAGTCAGGACTTTCTCGGTTTCAAGCGTAAGGATCGTGATCAAGCTTTCGCGGTTGAGCGATTGGAAAACAATGACATCGTCCAAACGGTTAAGGAACTCTGGTTTGAAGGTGCGCTTAGCTTCATCCAGGATTGTTTCCTTCATGGCATCGTAATCTCCCTGTTCAGAAGGTTTTCTGAATCCAATATTCGCCTGGCTGCTCACCATTTGCGCTCCTACATTGGATGTGAGGAGTATGACGGTGTTTCTGAAATCAACGGTTCTTCCGACGTTGTCTGTCAATTTGCCTTCCTCCAGTATTTGAAGCAGCATATTCATGACATCGGGGTGTGCCTTCTCGATCTCATCGAACAAAATCACTGAATATGGTTTGCGTCGGACCTGTTCGGTGAGTTGGCCTCCCTCTTCGTAGCCCACGTACCCAGGAGGTGAGCCAACCAGTCGTGACACGGTGAACTTCTCCATGTATTCACTCATGTCCAGCTGTATCAAGGATTTCTCATCTCCAAACATATGGGCTGCAACTGTTTTTGCCAAAAGTGTTTTACCTACACCTGTAGGCCCCAGAAGAGCGAAGGTTCCAATTGGACGTCTTGGATCTTTCAGATCAGCACGCGACCGGCGAAGTGCCTTGCAGAGAGCAGAAACTGCCTCGTTTTGAGAAATAACTATGCGGGACAACTCGTCCTCCATCTCCAGTAGTCGCTGGATCTCGCCCGCTTCCATTCGTTTCAATGGAATCCCCGTCCATTTCGAAACCACCTGAAGCATGTCTTCATCATCCACCGTGACTCGCTTTTCTTCGCGTGAGTCTTTCCACGCACCTAAAATGGATTCGAGCTTTTCCTTCGATTGCTTTTCCTTGTCACGCATTGAAGCGGCTTTCTCGAAGTCCTGCTCCTTGATTGCCTTTTCCTTATCGACCCGGATAGTTTCGATTTCCACCTCCAGGTTTTTGACGTCTGGTGGCCGCGTCATGGAAACTATGCGTGCGCGAGCACCGGCTTCATCCATGACATCAATCGCCTTGTCCGGAAGAAATCTTCCTGTGATGTAACGTTCTGAAAGTTTCACAGCGGACTCGATGGCAGCGTCCGTCAGGATGATGTTGTGATGATCTTCGTATTTCCCCTTGAGGCCCTGAAGAATAAGAATGGCGTCTTCCGGAGAAGGAGCTTCGATTTTGACACTTTGGAAACGACGTTCCAGCGCTGCATCCTTTTCAATATACTTGCGATACTCATTGAGTGTCGTGGCGCCAATACATTGCATTTCTCCCCGACTGAGCGCCGGTTTGATAATGTTAGAGGCGTCCATGGTTCCTTCGGCCGAGCCCGCACCCACAATCGTATGAAGCTCATCAATGAAGAGGATCACATTCTTGGTTCGCCGTATTTCATCCATGACAGCCTTGATGCGCTCCTCGAATTGACCACGATACTTGGTACCCCGCAACCATCAGGGCAAGATCCAGCGTGATGACTCTCTTTTCTCTTAAAATCTCGGGTACGTTTCCACGAGAAATTTCCTGAGCGAGCCCTTCGACAATGGCTGTTTTTCCTACACCAGCCTCACCCAAAAGAACAGGGTTGTTCTTGGTGCGTCGACATAGCACTTGTATGACACGCTCTATCTCATCCTTGCGACCAATAACCGGGTCCATAGACCCTTTGCGGGCAATTTCCGTGAGGTCGCGACCAAATGCCTTGAGGGCGGGGGTTTTGATTTCACCCTTTTTCTCGGGTTTGCCCGCCTCTTCCATGTTCGCAAAATCCTCTCCGCCCTGAAAATTGGGGTCAACCTCTTTCAGTATTTCATTGCGGGTCTGCTCCAGATCAATGTCAAGGCCGCGCAATACTTTGGCTGCTACACCGTTTCCCTCACGTAGCAAACCTAGAAGGATATGCTCGGTGCCGACATAGGTGTGAGCAAGTTGCCTGGCCTCCTTTGAGGCAAGGTCCAACACCTTCTTGACACGAGGAGTATATGGAATTGTGCCGGCTACCTTGTGGTCGGGCCCCGGAGGGACGTGTTTCTCAACCTCTAGCTGCACTGTTTCCAGATCAAGCCCCATTTTCTTTAACACGTTCACAGCAACTCCCTGATCCAACTTGATCAGACCCAGGAGTAGATGCTCGGTGCCCACGTAATTGTGGTTGAAACGATCTGCTTCTTTTCTCGCCAAAGCCAGTACTTGCTGTGCCCTGGGAGTAAAGTTGTTGAAGGCGTCTTCACTCATACTTTTAATTTACGGATTTTCGAAAGTTATCGTTTTTCAATGTTGCCATCGAACCCAGACTCGCCCTGCTAAATTTGGCTAGGGTAAGTCCCTTGTGCTGAATCCATCTGAAGGTCCAAGCAACATCTTGGTGACCAAGACAGCGTTGGTATTCCAAGAACTTTGTCACCCTACGCTGTTTTGACTCAGAAACCAGCACTTTTCCCAATATTATTGGTTCTCCTGACATATTATAGATCGGCATATTCCGCCAATTTTTAAGCGCTTGCTTTATCTTTATTGAGCAATTGATAGCTCCAGAGCAATGAGCGCGGGTAATGAAAGAAGCTTTTCCACAAATTACCCTTGGCTCGATTTGAAACGGTTCCATCCTTCCTCAGATAACCAAACCATTCTCCGTGTTTGGAATCTGTAAAGTGCTTAAATGACCAATTGTGCACTTTTTCATGCATTTCAGCATATTTTTTTTCACCGCTTAGCTGATGAGCCATGATGGAAGCGATCATGGTTTCGTTGTGAACCCACCAGAATTTCATGTCATGCCAATATTCCTGGACGGGTTTTCCAGTCGCGTCCGCAAAATAAAGAAGGCCGCCATGCTCTCGATCCCATGCAAGGTGCCAATTCCAATCCAACATGCTGCAGCCTAGCTGTATCCATGAATCGTTTTTCTGTAAAGCGCCTTCCTGCATGATGAACCACGCCGTCTCAATAGCGTGCCCGGGATTCAGTAATCTCCCCTCAATATGATCTGAGATACTCCCATCCGGTAGCACTTGTTCCATCACGCAACGTTTCTCTGGTTTCACAAAAAGGCGAATGATTTCGGTAATCATATGCCGGATCATTGCGTCAAGTTGATCACTTGGACCTAGTTGGTGCCTCAACTCCTGAGCCGTCACTATTGCTATCATTCGAGGCGATAATCCCGTCATGGGACGGATATCGGTGTATTTTGGTTCACCTCCTGAGGATGGATCGAAATTCCACTTGATGAATTGTTCCAAAAGATCACGGGCTCGTTGGGCAGATTCATCGCTGTTAGTTGTCTTTGCGTGTGCTGCAAAGGCAATAGCTGCAAATGCTTCGCTATAGGCATAACGCCTTTTCCGGATTGGCTTTCCTTGTTCCGTCACGTGAAAAAACATGCGGCCATCTGAATCAAAACAATATTTTTTCATGAATTGAATGCCAGATTCTGCATACTCAAGCCATTTTGAACCAAGATCCAGGTCTTGTTGGCAGCGTAATAACATCCATGTCATTCTCCCCTGAGCCCAAACAGACTTATCAGTGTCAATCAAAGTACCGTCCTGATCTAATCCTGTGTAAAATCCTCCGTTTTCAGTATCCGCGCATCGTGGAAACCAGAAGGGGAGAACGTCTTTCTCCAACGCGCTCCGATACAAGCTACGGATTTGGTGGCGCCCCTCAGAGTTTGTGATGCTCAGGCCATTCAAGCCGGTCTGGAGCTTGTTTCTCAGCAACTTGAGTGGGTCTTTATCAATAAAATCAGGGTTTACATGCATGACTAGCCCTCTATCTTGCGACCAATGTGGGTGCAGGCAATTTTCGATCAATGCGGTCGACGCAATAACCAAAACCTGATCCATGGAGCGTGCCAAGATCGACCACTCCATGTCGACGTTGATAAAGTTTTGGATGCTCTTTTGCTTCTGCTGTGCTGGCTTCCGGATAAAACTGCATCCCATTTGTCTCGACTCCCATGATGGTTCCAACATGAGCAGCGAGTTGAAGATGCGGGATTTGTGCCAGCATCGGGTTGGTTAAATCCTGGACCATAAGGGTCATGCCGTGCGCTTTTGCCCAGCATGCACTTAAAATGGCACCTGTTTGAGTTTTGCAGGTCTTCAACGCGACGCCCGTCCAGCCTAATTCACGGCCTAACCGGATCAGCTTCCAGTCATGGGCACTTTCGTCCAGAAAGAGAGGTTTTCTTGAGGACACGCTGTGCACATCGATGGGGTGTTCTTCAAGTTCATATGGGAAAGGCTGCTCTACATAGAGAAGCATGCCATAAATCCTTGGATGGGTATCCCTGAGTTCGTCCAATATCTGGTTCACATACTCCGGCTTGCGCACGTTGCAGTTAAAATCAGCTGTCAGCCATTCCACTTCTTCATCCAGAGCAATCTGCCCGATCTGCAAAAGGCGATCCATGTCCCATGCGGCATCATCACCGCGCAATTTGATTTTGAGACATTTCAAACCATCGGTACGAATCCAATCGCGCAGCAGGACCGGATATCCGTCATCCGGCTCCTCGCCATGGAGGTCACTTTTCTGCAAGGGATCCACACCGCCCACCAGGTGCCAGGCGCGCAGCCGCTTGAGGGGTGTGTTTGCCAGATAATCGCTGGGATACTTTCCTGAAAAATCGATGCAAGAATCCTTCGCCGCTTCCAGGTATCGGCCCAGATCATACTGTAAAAAGGCTTCATCATAGCACTCAAATATCGATCGGTCATGGATATTGCCGAATGCGTCATGGATGGCGATGTCGAATGCTGAAAGACACACAAGCGCTGCCAGCCATGGCATCGATTCCTTGCCCTTGCGGTGGTTCATATTGAATGTGTCCAGCAGTTGAGGAAGTTGCGTTTCTTGAAACTGCCACCCCAGTTCGATGGGATCGGCTGAAAGGTCGAATTCAACCACAGCGTGCGCCAGCATCTCACAAAATGTCTGCATCGCGTTCAGTCTCTCCTGATAGGGCAGACTGCCAGGCCAAACCCATTGAACGCTCAGAGGAGTTTCTCCCCATCCGGAGCACTGCTTGCCACTGGTCGTAGCCACCTCGACTTTTGCGCGAGCAAGCACAACTTCTGTTAGCGTTTCAATCCCGAATTTCAATGGCATACGGGTTGAAATAGGGATGAAATACAATTCACAACTCCGTGTTTTGATACCTTGATGATTCATGATTGATCGTATCTTTCTCTGCTCATAATGTCGGTTTTTCCATTGAGATTCAAACAATCAATCTGCTCTATTATGTCGCTATCTTGTAAGGACTACCTCGACCAGCTTCGGACATGAGACAGTTTTTGAGCATATTCTTTTTCAGCGGAAATTAGAAGCTGAGGGGGTGACTGTTTAAAAGTGGGCGTGTATGTGATCATGATGCCCTCATCCATTCGTTGCGACGCCCGAGTGAATCCAATTTCCCAATGCGCCATTTCCTCATTACCTTGACCACGCAGAGTCCATTTAATGTTCTATCGAGTCAGCATGCGATACAGTCGAGCAGTAATGACGGGGACTTATTACGATAAAATAGTCCCTGATAGGTGGACGACACTCTACGGTGAGCACGGTTCCGGTTTCAGGCAAGAAGATGCAGGTTTTTCGGAAAGTGTTCCATTCATTGTCTCCCGCAAGGGGCATCACTTGGAGCTCAACGAATCCCAGTAAGAACAAATTGAGCCCTCCGTGCGGTAATTTTATTTATTGGATATGTCTCGATATTTCAGAGCGAAATCAAGCGAATGGTTGCCAAAAATTTGCTGTTTCGGTTGTGTCTGAATAGAAGTGACTGGTTTCAATCCCGTTCCAATAACCATTGTATGGCCATCGAAGCATTCCCTGATGAGGTCATGGTTAATCGAGCAGGAAACCCGGATGAGGCATAGAGATTTCTCAAGAGTGTCTCGGAATCTTTTTCTTCATTTGCCGCCCACAACTCAGAGGGAGTTCCCAGAGCGAGCATTCCGGGCAGATCTCCGTATTTTGCACCTCCATGGAGAAAGTTGACATCCTTGAAATCGGTCAGGTCACCAAATCGAAATCCCTGAGTTTGAATCGCAGAGCGATGTATGACATCACTGCACACTGCGCGCGCCGCAGCAATCCAATGTCCGGCGCCATTCAGTCCGATGAGTTCAATGCTTTCACTGGGGCGTTTTTCGTTGTGATGCACGTATGCCACAAGCGAAAGTAGATCATGTACCCGTTGAGCAAAGAGAGGCGAGTTGTATCCATATGTGTAGCCTGCAAATTCTCGAGGATTGGATACCAAGCGATTTTGAGTGGCTTCCTCCGTTGGGGGTAAAAACTCGCCCTGCATCAAAAGATCCAATCCAACGACGGTACACCCCGCATCCAGTGCCCGTTGTACGATCGGCCTTGGTTTGCCGTTTGATTTCAGTAAACCGCTTTTTCCATTTTCAGTAGGCCAAATCCATGTCCGACCATTCCATTCTGAGGGGTATAAAAAGAGAGTGGGCACTGCTTCATCATGAGTCGTGTTTTTCAACATACCAACCATTTCAAGGTAACTCCCTTGATCGCTCTTGCTGGTCAATTCGAGTTCGACATTGCCTGCCCTTTCGAAAGTGCGACCAATGATCGCTTCGATACCCGGACCATGCACATTACGAAATGCATGCGGACTTTGATGACTGGCCTGAAGTTTACGCTGGTTATCCTCATGCCAATGCCGCAGCAAATCGCGTTCGAAGTCGGGACCTCCCTCCGGGGTGTCGTGGCCGTGGGACCAGACGGTCAATGCGGCTTTGTCAAGGCGTTCATAATCCTGTTCCACGATGGGAAGCGCAAGATTCAGGTTCAAGTGTCGGTTCATGAAATGATACATTGCGGACCGGCTCACGTAATTGTAGTTGTGTCCAAAGTGGTTAAGTTGTGCAAGCGATACATTGTCTTCCTGACCATACAAGTTGAACAGTTTTTTTAACTCGGGGAACCCTTTGGCGGTCATTTCAACTGTCCAGTCATTTGCCCCTGTCATACCCAGGGGTTTCGGGGCAAAGAGTGCTGCAATTTCTACATTTCCGGCGGGTATCCTTAATCCTGAGGCATTCTCACAAGTACATCCACCCTGCATGGCAGTAGATACCATGACGGCAGGGAAACAAGCTGCAAGACGGCTGTCCAGAGCCCCCATCATGAATGATTGAGTCCCACCACCACTTGCGCCAGTAATGGTTAGACGAGCCGTATCCACATCAGGCAAGATTTCAAGGAAATCCAGCGAACGGATGGAGTTCCACGTCTGCAGACCCATGATGCTTTGAAGGTTTGATTCGGCTTGAGGGCTGAAAAATCCCCAACGCTTAGAATGGTTCATTTCCGGCCGTTGGACGTTGAAATGGTGCGCCAGATCTTCTGTGATCTGGATGCTGTCAGCATATCCCACCATATCATAGTGAAACACCACGCACCCCATCCGGGCCAGTTGGACATTGCGGGATTGAAGTGGAGAACGTCCCCCGTTTTCAAAACGTTCTGCTCCTTGATTGAGATCGTTCCATATGTCCAGATTCTCCGTGAATCTACCGTTGGACCAATGACCATGAGGGCTTAATACGCCGGGTCGAGGGCCTTCAAATCCTTTCGGTCGATACAGGCTTCCTGTGACATAGAATCCGGGGAAACTCTCAAAGTAAACTTTTTCAACGGTGTAATCCCCCTGGTCGAGCTTGCCGTGAATCACTGGGTTCAGCGGAGTTCTCGTAGGCATGGGCCAGAGTCCGTTCATGACCAGCAAATGCCTGCGTAGTTGACTTGCTCTTTGTTCCCAATCGTCAAGCGTCGTCGGTAATTTAAAAGGAAAATAGCCGTTCAGATCTTTCGGTGGTGCAAGGCGCGAGTCGTTGGGGAGTTGAGCTTCCGGCAAGGCCCTGACACCGAGGCCCGGCGATGGACAGCGTTGTCACGCCAATTGCAAAGCAAGCGGCCAGGCATCTGGCGAACAATTCGGTTTTCGATGTCCGTAATAGACGGGTAGTTTTTTTCATGAGAATATACTTTCATTAAACGAGAGCATGCGCCCATTGACAACCATGAAGGAACGAAATTGTGACTATCAGTTCAGGTATGCTGAACGTCTCAGCCCTGGTCTGCTACTGGCCGAGTGCGGTGATAAAGCTGGCCTTTTACTCATTTGCAGTTATACGAAATAGTAAGGAGATATATTGCCATTTTGATCCAATAACGGCTAAACTGTTCTCTCATGGTCGATCAAAAAATATACTCCAGTCTATTCGTGATCAGATGGATGGTTTTTGTGTTGGGGACTGGTCATCTCTCGGCACAAACTTCGGCGATCAACCTCCCCCATGAAGTGCAGATTGATGATGATCGATTCGAATCAAATCGTGATGGCCGTGAACTGTCTTTGCCTGCCGATGATGCTTCTTTCACTTTCGCCGTATTAGGTGATCGCACTGGCGGTCCGGCGGAGGGAGTGAAAATTCTAGCTCAAGCGGTTGATGAGATTAATTTATTGGAACCAGACCTTGTGATGACCGTTGGAGATCTAGTGCAGGGTTACAATCAGCAAGTCGAGTGGTTGATGCAAATGCGTGAATATCGCGGTATCATGGACAGCCTTCTGATGCCCTGGTTTCCGGTTGCTGGAAATCATGATGTCTATTGGCGTGGGCCAGGGAAACCATCCGGTGAGCATGAGTCGAATTACGAACAGCATTTTGCTCCTCTGTGGTATGCTTTTGAGCACAAGAATGCTTGGTTCATAGTGCTTTATTCAGACGAAGGTAATCCTGAAACGGAAGAAAAAGCGACCGGTAAACCTGCAAGTCAGGTGATGAGCGATCGTCAGTTAGCCTGGCTCAAGGGGACTCTTGAAAAAGCAGCTGATGCGGATCATGTATTCGTTTTTTTACATCATCCAAGATGGTTGAAAGGCGGGTATGGAGATGATTGGGGGAAAGTCCATGATACCCTCGTAGAGGCAGGTAATGTCAAAGCCGTTTTTGCAGGTCATATCCATCGAATGCGATATGATGGACCATACGATGGTATTGAATACATCACTCTTGCGACGACCGGTGGATCGCAAAGTGGTCTTTCACCGAAGGCTGGAGGGCTTGATCATTTTGACATGGTCACCGTAAGAAAACAGCAATTTGCTGTTGCCTCGTTACCCGTAGGACAGACCATGAATGTCCGAGAAATCACAGGGGATGTCAGTGATGGTGTCAGGCAACTGAATGGCGTGGTGCCTGAGTTCAGTCATCGATTCAGGATTGAACCGGATGGCAGCGCGGACGCTTTGTTACGTATCAAGCTTACGAACCCATCAGATCAATCCATGCGGGCCAAAGTGAATCTCAGTAGTCTGGATTCAAGATGGATCTTCTCCCCGGACCGTCTAAATCGAATCATCAAACCAGGCGCTATGATGGAGATGGTTTTCCGTGTTTTTCGTTGGAATGATTCTCTGGATCTGTCATGGCGTAATCCAGTCTGTGATGTTCAGTTGGATTACATAGCTGAGAATGGTAAACATTACCCGATCAAGTCCAGCCAGCATGATATTCCATTTACCGTAGATATGCCCACACCTTCGATACCCCGAGTGGAGTCCGTGATCGAACTTGATGGTAACGGAGATTATCTCAGAGTGGATGCCGATCAAATCAATCTCAGTGGAGGACCATTCACTGCAGAATGCTGGATAAAGGTGCCGTATTTGAAAGAGAATGTTACCCTTGTCTCCAATGCCGAGAAAGATGGTGGCTTCAGATTGAGCATTTCTAAAGGACGGCCACTATTTGAAGTCCATCTAAGGGATGGGTCGCTGGTGACCGTGAAGTCTGCTGGCAAGGATGCAATTCATGCAGGTAAGTGGCACCATCTTGCAGGTGTCTTCAAATCGCGAGCAGCTTCGCTCTACCTGGATGGGCGTCTGGTCGGTAGAGAAAGTGTCGAGTCACTTCCTGAACCAAGTCAATATCCTCTTTTGATTGGTGCCGAAGTGACAGCTCAGCCCGTGGCTTCCTTGTTTTTTGCCGGGCGGCTTGATGGCATAAAAATTTCCAGTGATGCCAAGTATGATAGTGATTCATTTACACCCTCCAGGCGCCATTTGCCTGATAGATATACGGAGCTTTTGCTGAACATGGATGACCTGCGGGTGCTTTGGCTTTATGATGAGTCAATCAACAAAGCGCATCCTCAAATAATAGGGGGCGCCATGATTCAGGCTGAATATTGATAACTTCATTTGTTTGCCCCTGAATCCTCAGGCTCAAAAGCGAGAGGCAGCTTCAATTGACTGTATTTGATATTCCAAAGCTTGGATGCAGAAATGCCTACGAGTCGTAGCGGTTGGTTTACCAGTCGTTCCCGGGCGAGCATCTGGCATACATTGCGATAGATGGCCGAAGTGTCCTGTATTCCCTCAGGCAAGGTTGTCTGGCGAGACAGAGTTGTAAAATCTCCGTAACGAACCTTGACTTGGATTGTGTGAGCAAACAAGTCCTGCCGAGTCAACTTTTCGGCAATTTCCTCGGCTTGTTCTTTCAGTGCCGACTTGAGTGTATTGCGGTCATCGGTATCTCTCAAGAAGGTTGTCTCGCTGCTGATACTTTTAACCGAATCATTCGACTCCACACGTCGATCATCCACCCCAAGGGCATATTGTTTCAGAAGAGGGCCGAAATTCCCCATCAGGCTTACAAGTTCTCCTTTGTATTCCTGAATATCGCCTATGGTATGAAGTCCGGCTTTGTTCAGAATTTCATTGGACGCTTTCCCTACGCCATGAATTGATCGCACGGGCAAGCAAGCAAGAAACAGTTTTTTGTCCCTCTCGGGTATCAAGACGAGGCCGTTTGGTTTGTCATAGTCGCTTGCAATTTTTGCGAGCATCTTGTTACTCGCTATCCCAATGCTGATTCTCAGTTGTCTTTCCTTTCGGATCACAGCTTTGATTTCTCGAGCTATGGGCAATGCAGACATTAGACTTGCTTCAAAATCATCGCCCAGACACCTGCCTGATAGATCAAGATAAGCCTCGTCAACTGACATCTGCTCAATTTTTTCACAAAAACAGCGTATCAGCTTCATGATTTCATGTGATTCCTGGCGATATTTATCGATGCATGGTGAGAGGAAAATGCCATGCGGGCACAGGGTTTTTGCGGTGCGACTTGGCATGGCGGAACGTACTCCGAACTTCCTGGCCTCGTAGCTGGCAGCGCACACGACTCCGCGGCGATCCGGTGGGGAACCTACGATGACCGGCTTCCCTTTCAACTCCGGTCGATCGCGTTGCTCGACCGATGCGAAAAAGGCATCCATATCAACGTGCATAATGACTCGTTTGCCTGTGGTCAAGTCGTTTGAATGAGTCCTTTTTCTCATGGTTGCATCATTGATGCTGAGTGAAATTTCATGGTCTTTTGATTCATTACTCAGTTCTGATCAGTCCATACTTGATACCGCGCTTTTCCTTCGTTAATTTGTATCCATGTTGCCATCCGGCTTAATCCTGTGAAATTAGAATATATGTCCGAAGAATCCTACATTCAGAAGCTTTTTGCCGAACGTATCGGTGGTCAGAACTATGGTAAGACCACCGCAATCTACAAGTTTGAAAAAATCAAGCGTGCCAAGCAGGCTGCACTCAAAGCCAATCCGAACGCTGAAATAATTGATATGGGAGTAGGGGAACCTGATGCAATGGCCTTCCCTGAGGTGGTGTCGGTGTTGCATGCAGAGGCTCAAAAACCGGGTAACCGTGGATATGCGGACAATGGTGACTCGGTCCTTAAAGAGGCGGCCGCAATGTATCTCGACAAGGTTTGCGGTGCACCTGGGATCAATCCAGACACGGAAGTGCTTCATTCCATCGGTAGCAAAGCGGCTTTGTCGATCTTGCCTGCAGCGTTCATCAATCCGGGAGACTACGTGTTAATGACCACCCCCGGGTATCCTGTGTTTGGTACGCATGCCAAATTTTACGGAGGCTTGGTGCACAATCTTCCCATCACCAAAGAAAATGGCTTTCTACCCGATCTGACAAGTATTCCGGCTGATGTGCTTGAAAAAGCGAAGGTGCTTGTGATCAATTACCCCAATAACCCTACAGGAGCGAGCGCAACAAAAGCTTTTTTCGAAGACGTGGTGGCCTGGGCAAAAAAGAATAACATCATTGTAGTGCATGACGCCGCATACGGTGCACTGGTTTTTGACGGTAGCCCGTTGAGTTTCCTTTCCGTCCCCGGCGCCAAGGACGTTGGGGTTGAACTTCACTCAACGAGCAAAGCCTTTAACATGACAGGTTGGCGCTGTGGCTTCGTAGCTGGCAACGAGCTGCTGGTCAAAGCGTATGGTGATGTTAAGGACAATACGGATTCAGGGCAATTCCTGGCCATTCAGCATGCGGCTGCCTATTGTTGGAATCATCCTGAAATCACGGAAAAAATTGCTGACAAATACAGCCGCCGCATGGATGGATTGGTGGAAGTCTTACGCAGTGCGGGTCTGGATGCAGTGAAGCCAGGTGGTTCCTTCTTCCTGTATTTGCCCTCCCCAAAAGCCGCGGTCAAATCAGACGGAGTGCGCATCGAATTTGAAAATGGTGAAGCGGCTTCTCAATGGTTGATACGCGAAAAGCTCATCTCGACGGTTCCCTGGGATGATGCAGGTGCCTTTTTACGATTCAGTGTCACGTTCGCCGCACCGACGATCGAAGAAGAAAAGCGTGTGTTGTCTGAAATACAGTCTCGACTCAGTGACGTGACCTTCGAATTTTAAATTCAGGTCAAAATGCTTCAGTGAATGTTGATAAGGGCGCCCGCATGGGCGTCCTTATTTCTTTCTGGAACACTGAGTTTTCAATGCACTGCCAAGCCGTTCAATACCCTCTCGGATATCCCTCAAGGAAGCGTTACCAAAGCTGATACGCATTGCGTTGTCACAGTCGTGTGTATTCAAATCTTTTGCATAGGTGTATGCCCCGGGCACATACATGACACGTTCTTTAAGCGCTTTTTTGAATAAAGGACTCCGAGGACCGGTGGAAATGTTCTTTGGCGCCTTTGCCCAGAAATAAAGACCGCCCTCCGGCCCGGCCCATTCAATTTCATCGGGGAAAGAACGTTGAATGCATTTTTGCATGTGCCGTGCTTTGTTTTGGTAGCGTGACTGTAGTTGATTCAAGTGACTTTGATACAAGCCTGAATCAAGAGCTTCCTCCAATATCGACTGCAACAAGTTTGCCGTTCCGAAGTCATGGTTTCCTTTGATCCTCATGACCACTGTTCGGAGGGGTTCCGGTAAGAAACCAAAACCAATTCGAATACCTGTGGCAAATGGTTTGCTGTAAGTGCCTGAATAAATCACGCGTTGGCTTGCGCCCGGCAGGGTGAGCATCGAAGCTGTCTCCGGAGTATCTGGAAATTTTAATTCCCGGTAGGCTGCATCCTCCAGGATATAAATCGGATGCCCGGCATGCTTTTCGTATGATTTTACGAGGCGCAGAATGGCTTTCTTCTTCTCAAGTGAGGTGGAGATGCCCGTAGGATTCTGAAAGTATGAAACAAGGTAGAGCATTTTAACCTTCCTGATTTCACCTGACTCTCTTAGTTCCTCCAGCGTTTTCTTTAATGACTCGAGGTTCATACCATCGGAGTCCATTGGCACGCTTCTGGTTTTTGTGTCAAAACTTTGAAGGATTCCAAGGTAAACAAAATAACTGGGAGCTTCTACCAATACGATGTCATTTTCATCACAGAGTGCTTCTGTAAGCAGATACAAGAACTGCTGGCTCCCATGCGTGATGATCACTCGATCCGGCTTATAACAAGGGCCTTCTGGGGCTGATGCGTCCAGTCTTGCCACCTGTTCAGCGGTCTGCTGACGTAGATGATCCCTTCCTGCTCCCACACCATACTGGAGGCACTCCATCGCCCGCTTGTTGTTTTTGGTGAGTTTTGAAAAGATTGTCTGAACTTCCTTCACGGGTAAGGAAGGGCCGTCCGTGAAGCCAGCTGCGAGTGAAATTAAATCGGGATACTTCAGCTTTTGCTCCATCAGCCATGCAATAGGCGGTGCTTCGATGCGACGTCCCAGCTCAGAAAAATGCGCTTGATCGTTGTAGCTGGCATTGTTTTTGGATCCCATCCACCATGCTTAAAGCAGGGTATGGATTCCGTCCAGAACTTAGGTGCTTTGAAAAGGCATTTTACCCTGACCTGCCATCATCGAGGATCTGTTTTCTGTCTCCCAGAACGCTCCGGCATCAAGGGGCGCATGAATGCATCCACAGCTGTTTGCAATGATTGCAGGCGCTCCCATTCGGAATCGTTGTGGTTGCCACTAATTTCGTGAAGCCATTTGGGTTCATTGGCAGCCTCGAAATTTCGTTGAGCATGGTGGAATCGTATCAGAGTGTCGTCATGGCTGTGGAGAATCAGGACAGGCATTTGAACTTGAGCAAGCCTCGACCGCGTGTCGTGCCGAATACTTGAAATGAGACGCACTGGAAGGAGCGGAAACAATTCCGCTCCCAAATCCGGAATGCTCGTGAATGTTGAATGCAGAATGAGCCCAGCCATTTGATTGTCCTTTGCTATCTCGGAAGCCACCCCGCCTCCGAGCGATTTTCCAAGCAGAAGAATGCGTTCTTTCTTCCAGTGGTTGTTCGACGCCCATTTTAAAACCGATCGGAGATCCTCATAGGTTCCAGTTTCGGAAGGTGAACCGGTGCTGCTGCCGAATCCACGATAATCATATGCGAGGATGTTGAATCCAAGCTTCAGCCAGGTTTGGTAAAAGTCCTGACGATGAGTCATGTTTCCAGCATTTCCGTGTGAAAACACAATCAACCAATCGGCATATATCGCATCCTCCGAGCAGGGCATGAACCAGGCATTGATCTGCAGGTTTCGTCCAGAGGATACCGTTAGATTCACCCCTTTCGGACTGGCGTTTTTTACCGTTGAAACGAGATTGCGGCTTGGCTGATAAGCTTGTTTGTACTCAAACCATCTCAAGGCCAGATAAAGCAGACCCGAAACCAACAGGAATTCAAACAGCCAGAGCACGCTTTTTTTCCTAATCGATGGTGGAGGCATGATGGACGGAAGCCGGTCTCACTGATCGATTCCTTCGACTCAAGGATGGCTGCATTCCGCTAACCTCAATGTGCCAGGATTTGAGTCATGGCATCGAGATAGCGATCCACATTTTCAGTTTTTGAGGATTCGCCCATCAGACCCACACGCCAGATTTTTCCTTTCATTGGGCCAAGTCCCGCTCCAACTTCAATTTGATACTCCTCCAAAAGTCTTTTACGAACCTGAGCTTCGTCAGTTTCTTCCGGCACGGTAACGGCGTTCAATTGCCATAACTGGTGACCTTCCTGTGAAGCGATACCAAGTCCCAGCTTTTTCAAGCCTGCTACCAATTTTTCATGATTTGCTTTGTGTCGGGCCCATCTTGTCTGCAGGCCTTCCTCGAGGACAAGCCGTAAAGATTCATGCAAGGCATAGTTCATGGAAATAGGGGCCGTATGGTGATATACCCGTTCGGTTCCCCAATACCCAGACAGGAGATTGACATCCAGATACCAACTTTGAACCTTGGTTTCACGATTATTTGCAATTTTCAATGCCTTGGGACTTAGTGAAACGGGAGCCAATCCGGGGGGGCAACTCAGGCATTTCTGGGTCCCGCTATAAACCGCATCAATACCCCATCCATCAATATCTACTTCGCAGCCACCAAGCGAGGTCACCGTGTCCAGCAACATCAGTGCTCCCGCGTCGTGTGCAATCTTCGAAATCTCCTCTGCGGGAGTCAGGGCTCCAGTCGATGTTTCCGCATGAACCAGAGCGATCAGTTTGGGGGATTTGCCTGCAACAGCCTCTTTTACCTGCTCGGGTCGTATGATTTCACCCCAGGGGGCTTCTACCTTAATCACGTTGGCGCCGCATCGGGTCGCCAAATCAGCCATTCGCATACCAAAAACGCCGTTGATACAGACCACCACATCATCGCCCGGTTCGATCAGGTTCACGAAGCAAAACTCCATCCCGGCGCTCCCTGTTCCGCTCACGGGGAAAGTCATTTCATTCTCTGTCTGAAATACTTGCCGCAGCATGGATTTAATTTCTTCCATCATTCCGATAAAAGCCGGATCGAGGTGGCCTAGCAAAGGGTTTGACAATGCCGTCAGCACACTTGGCGCAGCATCGCTGGGGCCAGGGCCAAGGAGCAATCTATTTGGTGGAGTGAATGCCTGGGATGTTTGCATGGGCTCGTTCTAAGGTGAATTCGCATCAAACGCAACGTCTGAAAACTGCCAGCTTAAAAAAAAATGCAAAGTTACTTGATGCAGGGTAAGCCATGTGTTTTCTTTCCATCCGTTTGTCGCCTCAATTGGAACAAGGGTTCAGGTTGGACCCTCTCACCATGGGGTGGAAATTTCGATTGAGTAAAACCTTTTAATTATGAGAGAAGAGAGAGGGACGGGTGAGGGCAGGTATTCAGCAAAACGAACCGTAGTACCAATCAACTTTAGTTGTTTCGCACCCAAGGCAAAGAAAGTCGCTATCATTGGGGATTTCAATCACTGGAGTGGGGATGATTACCCCATGGAGCGTATGCCGGATGGGGCATGGCATCTTCAAGTAGCCATGCATTCAGGTCATCACCGTTATCTTTTCCTTGTGGATGGAGAACCGCAACTCGATCCCAAGGCAAATGGGGTGACGCGAACGGAAGAAAATGTGCGTGTGTCTTTGCTCTCAGTAAGCTGAATATTGCATACACATCGCGTTTTCGCAGCGATCAGTAACTGAGACGCAATCTTAGTTTTTGTATTTACTGCTGCGCTTGTGGGAGAAGAATTCCCTGATCATGGCGAGTGATTCTTCCTCGCGAACACCCGATGTGATTTCGCAACGGTGGTTCAATCCTGGGAATTGCAAGATATTCATGGCGGTTCCGGCGGCTCCAGCTTTGGGGTCGCTCAATCCAAAAATTACACGCTCAATGCGTGTGTGCACGATTGCACCCGCACACATCGGGCATGGCTCCTTCGTAACATAGAGGGAGCACTGATTTAATCTCCAGTCCTCTATAACACTCTGAGCTTGAGTAAGTGCCAGCATCTCAGCATGGGCTGTTGCATCTCTGAGAACTTCCACCTGATTGAATGCGCGTGCAATGATTCTTCCCTCATGAACAATCACCGCCCCTACGGGTACTTCGTCTGAAGCATAAGCACGGCGCGCCTGTCTGAGAGCTTCCGACATGAAATAGTCGTCACTGTGTAAATCAATCATGATATTTGTTGGCAATCAAAGGACTCCAGTTCTCTCCATGCGAAGGTGCCATCTTCATGGCAATCACATTCTGCAACAAAAAAACCATGCTTGTGTTTTTTGACAAGCGGCCAAATAAATATTTTATCTGTCTCTGGTATGTTCAGGTTTGCAACGTCTTTCATGGGGAAAAACCGGAAGCTGCCTTCCGGATGCTCAGGAGGAAGGGCGGAAAGTCTGGGGCCGTATTCAAAAAGAAACATCATCCAATGATGCTCGCCTTCATGGCCTGTTTCACTGACGATCCCTTTGAGATTGAAATCTGAGGGAATGGCCTTGATTCCTAACTCTTCCCTCGTCTCTCTCGCAGCACATGTATGTGGTGATTCACCTGTTTTCTGATCCAGTTTGCCCCCCGGAGGACTCCAGAGTCCTTGATTTGGGGGGCGAGTTCGTTGCAGGAGCAATATTTCCCCTGATGCATTGAAACAATAGATCAAGGTTGAAATTTTAAACTTTAAAGCTGGTTTCATCAGACTAATTCGAGCATATCTGCCTCCATCGACAAGGCTGCCGCCTGTCCAATGAAATCTAATCGAAGGAGCACAGTTGATCTGCCATATCGGTCTTCGACCCATCCCTCTATCCCTCGCATGGGACCAGATTTGATGATGACACGCTTCCCTGCGCCAATCTCAGGGGCCAGTTTCAGTTCGCACCCGCTCTCGATTGCCTCGAAGATATCTGCCAATTGAGAATGGAACCCTTCCTGATCAGGAACATCCAATAAATTGGCCACATAGTCACTTTGATACACTTTCTGCCGACTTAGTGGGTGGGTTTTTAGAAAAACATATCCAGGAAACAACGGCTTATCGAACGAGACTGTTTTACCTCGATACTTATGCACGGACTGGACGGTTGGTAAAATATTGTAAATCAACTCCCTGTCCAGATACATGCGGAGCTTTTTCTCGCAGCGCGGTCGTGTGTGTGCCACAAACCATTCGACATCGGTTTCCTCCCGGACCTGCGGCGATTTCATGGATGATCTGCTCAAACCTTTGATGTGTTCTTCATGTGTTGATGGTATTGCTTTTAATAGCCATCAAGATCGTGTTGATCGGACAGAACTATGGGTCGCAAATCCTTGCATTTTTAGCAAGCGCGAAACCTGAAAAGATGTAACTTTATTTATCTATCACTGTGACAAACCATATCAATGACCACAACAGTTGCCAGAATGATGATGTCGTCCTCGCCGTGAACATCGACCGTAAATTTGAATTTGAAAAAGAGATTTCCTTTACCACATCCGCAAAAAGTGTTTCTTCAAGGTAAATTTGATATGTGCTTTTGAATCTGAGCAGCTTTTGGCCGATAAAGGCGAGTTCGCTTTCCTGCATGTCTTGAAAGGATAGTTTCTTACCCAAGCTGGATGCTTTGCCATCGACAAAAAAGTATCCTTACCTTGTGAGTCGTGAAATCATCTCCAAAAGCTCATAATTTTTTCATCATCTGATAACGCATCCATCCATTTTGCCCCTATGCTCATATTCTTCGAAACCATGAAATAACCACTATTTGGTAATCGGAAGCCTCTTGCCAGAAGGATGAACAATCGAATCAGGACGCGATAGATGCTCTGACTGAGTCCAAATAAGCAGATGCTTCAGCGGAACCCTCCTCCGGAGCCCAGGAAGCAAAATGCTCTGGCAGGGCTGGAGTGTAGGGTCCCTCCTTGATTTCCATCACAACGCTTTCCTCGCCTGCCGGAAAAAGAGTGTGCCATGTGTTGGGTGGCATTTCGACAGCGGACATGGGGCCATTGGGGCTGAGTTCAAAATGTTCGAGAATATTACCCTCGTGACCGAAGATGACCAACACACTTGTTCCTTGTATCGCCAGAATTAATTCCCATTTATTCGATGCTGGATGCCGATGAGGGCGGACGTAGGTTCCATCAGTCAAGGCTATGCAAAGGCGTTGTACAGGAGCTTCCAACTGGTCATGTAAATTAAAATGACTGCGTTTTCTTGCGGATTGACGCGCATTGCTCAGACACTCGCTGATACAATCGTAGCCGATTTTTTTGATCATCTTTTGGGGGGTAGGGAGATCATTTGTCTGACATGAAGCTTTTGAATTTTTTGATTAAGTCTGGTAACTGTTGTAATGCAAGTATTTGGCGTTTTGCACGCCTGTCGGGCTGCGCCGGAAATCCCATCCATTTTTGTCCTTCCGGAATAGAATGTATGACGCCCGATCGACCTGCCACAACAGCTTTGTCACCAATTGAAATGTGTCCTGCGACTCCCGCCTGACCCGCAAGAATGACGTAATTCCCAATTTTAGAACTTCCTGCGATCCCGACTTGTGCGATCACGATACTGTGGTCGCCTATGACTACATTATGTGCGATTTGCACCAGATTATCGATCTTCGTTCCTTTCCCGATGCTTGTTGAACCCAGAGCTCCGCAATCAATGGTCGTATTCGCACCTATCTCCACATCATCCCCGATCACGACATTGCCAACCTGTGGGATCTTTCTGTGAAATCCCTGATCCATTACATATCCGTAACCGTCGGATCCTATGACCGTTCCAGCATGAATGCGAACGCGTTTACCAATTTCGGTCGAAGGATATAAAGTGACATTTGGGAAAACGGTGGTTTCATCGCCAATTTGTGAAAGAGCCCCTACATGGACATGCCCCTTTAAAACAACATGTTCACCAATCCTGGCGCCTGATTCGACAATGCAGTGCGGGCCGATATGTGCTGAGGGTGAAACTATCGCCGAAGGATCGATGGCAGCCGAGGCATGAATGCCGGGGTTGGGTCTTTTTTCGGGATGGAGAAGGGCAAGCACCTTGGCAAATGCCACTCGAACATGCTCTATCTGAATGTATGGTTTGTCTGTAGTGATTTCACTGTTTGGTATCAGTAACGCCGAAGCCTTACTTTGAAGTGCTTTTTCTAAAAAGTGCTCATTTTCAGCAAAAGTCAGGAATCCTTCCTTTGCTGCATCTGCTGGCGCAATACCGATGATCTGCGTATCTGGATCGCCTTTCAAAGTGCCGCCAACATGATCAGCAATGGCTTGTAGTGTAAAATTTGGCATAATAAATTTTGTAGAGAGAGGGACCTTGATTCCAAGCCCTCCAGTAAGAGAACAGATTTCCTGAGTTCTGTCTTTTTGTTACCCTCAGCTCATCAAGCTGAAGCAGGTATTCCTCTTTTCGCGACAATTTGATTTTTTTCATCTAGGACCATAACTTTGGGTATCCAATTTGAGGCTTCTTCTTTCGTCAGGCTCGAAAAGGTCATGATGGTCAGTCGGTCTCCTTTGTTGCCTAAATGGGCCGTGGCACCATTAAGGATAATTTGACCGCAGTTTGGATCTCCCGGGATGGCATAGGTTTCAAATCGATTTCCATTTGCCATGTTGCCGCAAAGCACTTTCTCGTAGGGAAATATGCCAGCGAGCTCCATGAGATCACAGGATATGGTCATGCTTCCCTCATAATCCACGCAGGAGTCTGTTACGGTCGCGAGGTGCAGTTTTGATTTAAGAATTTGTATGAACATAACTTCAAGTCACTCGTTGACTTGCCTTGGAGATCTCTTTATAAAGCACCAAATATCTGAATCAATCCTTAATCTTTGTCGTATAGCAAACAGTTATGTCCAAAACACTTAAAGTCGGTATGATCGGGTACCGTTTCATGGGTAAAGCGCATTCCAATGGTTGGAGGCAAGCACCGCATTTCTTCCCTTTGAAAGCTGATCTTGAGATGCACACCATTTGTGGTCGCAACAAGGAAGCTCTGGAAGCTTCTGCAAAAGAGCTGGGTTGGAACAACATTTCAACTAGCTGGGAAGAAGTCATCAATAACCCTGAAATTGACATTGTGGACATCAATACGCCCAACGATTCCCATGCTGAAATTTCAATTGCCGCAGCAAAAGCAGGCAAGCACGTTCTTTGCGAAAAACCTCTCGGAATGACGGTTGCGCAATGCAAGGAAATGGTTGACGCAGCCAACGAAGCTGGTGTTGTGCACATGGTCTGCCACAATTACCGTCGCATCCCAGCGATTGCTCATGCGAGGAAAATGATTGAAGAAGGGGCTCTTGGAGATATTTTCCACTACCGTGCAAGATATGCTCAGGACTGGATTGTAGATCCGGAATTTCCACTCGTCTGGCGCTTGCAAAAAGGCATCAGTGGCAGTGGAGCTCACGGTGACATCAACGCACACATCATTGACCTTGGCCGATATCTCATCGGTGAATTCGATGAAGTATGCGGATTAATGAACACTTTCATCAAACAGCGGCCTATCGAAGACTCGTCGGCTAAGGGGGATGGCCTGGGTGGTGCCGGTGGTAAAACCATGGGTGAGGTGACGGTAGATGATGCTGCGCTCTTCATCGGTAAATTCAAAAATGGAGCCGTTGCCAACCTTGAAGCCACTCGTTTTGCGTTAGGTCGTAAAAACAGCATCGTCATCGAAATCAATGGTTCGAAGGGATCCCTTTACTTTGACTTTGAGGACATGAATCGATTGAAGTGGTTCGATAATACCGTGGCAAGTGACCGTCAGGGCTTCAGCGATATCCTCGTGACGCAGCCTGGTGGAGATCACCCATTTGTTGGACAATGGTGGCCTCCGGGGCATATCCTCGGTTATGAACACACCTTCGTTCATACACTGGCCGACTTCGTCAATGCCGTGGTGGATGGAAAATCGGTGCAGCCCACATTCGAAGATGGGATGCGCAACCAGCGAGTGATGGAAGCGGTTGAAGAATCGGCTGAATCACGTCAGTGGGTTAAAATTTAACATTCAATATTACTCGAAAAACGGTCTTCGAAAGAAGACCGTTTTTTTTTATCCCATTGGTTCCTGAAATTCTATGATTACCTGCAACCATAGAATTTCAGGAACCAACAGATACGCTTTTTGCGTGTGTTAGCTTGAGGCGGTGATTATCCGAAACCGCAATGGTATCATGAAAAGCGTAAAAAAATACTACTCGCAACTGATTTTTCCTCTGGCTCCACGGCAGTGTTCAAACTGGGAACGCGGTTGATGCAACGTGACAGGACTTAATTGGAATTGATGCACGTGGTCGATACCTTTGACCTACAGGATCTTTCCGGGGCGCTGCATCAAATCCCGCAAGATACCGGAAATCAGGTTAAGGCATTTGCGTCCGACCAAATGAATCAAAGGCATGGCTCATGCAGGATATGTAAATGACTGCGATCCGACCATCGAAGCAGGGATGCTTCTGGAACTTATTCTGAAACGTATCAGCGAGCAAAACATGGATCTTTTGCTCGTTGTCTTAACTGGTCAGGAGCACGAAGGAAGCAATGCATCGGTCGGAGTTCTTGCAAGCAAGATGATTCGTAATTCTCCTGTGCCTGTCCTGACGGTGCATTTTTGTCAGAGAAAAAATTCAAACATGTTTTTGCCTGTGTGGACTTTTCCGAAACGAGTAAAAAGGCAAAAAAGCAAGCTATTCAGGTTGCAAAACCTGAAAATAGTCACCTTTCTATTATTCAGGTCTACAGTTCACCTTGGGACAGGCTTCGATACATGGCACCAACCCCAGGCTCGGATGTCGCCCTACAAAAGAGATTTGAAACGGCCTTGATGCCGAAACCATAGGGTTTTGCGCTTGTCCCTGAAAATATCGAACACGGTTATCAGCTTTTTCCTGCTTCCAATTGCGGATGTGGCATTGTCGAACTCACGGGTAAATCAGGCGCCGACTTAATCGTTTTAAGAATTCAGGGTAAGTCGAATCTTCATTACATGTTTATCGGCTCGACAGCCGAGCGCGCTCTGCGCGAACTCCCTCGTTCAGCTCTGGTTCTCAAATCCACTTCTTGAGGTTCACGCTTCTGGTCGGGCTGGATGCGGTTTTAATCGGTATTGATATCTAATATACTGCTTCTGATCTTCTGGTGGGCACTCGGCATGGGAGTTTTTTCCAGTTCATTTTTGCTCGTCCACTTGAGGCCTGCCGTTTCAAAATCCGGTTTAATCCGAATGTTTCCAATGAAACAATGAAGCGTAATGCGATGGTGTGTAATGGTGTGTTTGATGATTGCCAATGGTTTCAAATCATGGCACTCAACACCACTATCCTTCAATCCCAAGACAGCTGCTTTTAGTGTCAACTTACCACTGTGGGTATCCTTCAAGGCTTTACTGAAAAATTCATACAGGCCCTCATTGTGCTCTGAAGCCATTTGCCGTTGGATCAGATAATTGCCCTCGTGCTTGAGCACGGTTACCATGCGATGCCTCTGGATGACAGCTCGGCGTTTCGGAAGGTTGGGGAGTGTTTCCACGATCTTTTTTTTCCGAGCTTCACAGTTGCTTTTAATTGGACATTTTTCACATTTTGCATGTTGATTGGGCAGGCAAATACGCGCCCCTAATTCCATCATGCTCTGATTCAAGTGGCTGCAATTGTACGATGCTCTTGGCCTTAATCTGTCTGCCTGATCTACCCAGGTGTGAGACAGTTCCCATAGTCTGGACAGACAATCGGCACTTTTCGGGTTTTCCTTGATGCCATAATAACGAGTGAGAACTCGAATTACATTGCCATCCAAAATAGGACTGGGTCTGTCAAATGCTATACTCGTGATGGCACCGGCGGTGTAAGGCCCAATTCCCGGCAGGGCCAGGATGGCCTCATCATGATCTGGGAATGTTCCGTCATGCTCTTTTTGAATAAAGATTGCTGCTTTCTGCATGAGACGCACGCGACGGTAATAACCGAGACCCTCCCATAATTTAAGGATATGATCGACGGGCGCGCTTGCTAATGCGGAAATCGTGGGGAGTTCTTTCATCCACCTTTCCCAGTAGGGAATGACCGTAGCCACTTGAGTCTGTTGCAACATGATTTCAGATACCCAGATGGCATAGGGATCTGAAATTCTGCGCCAGGGCAAATCTCTAGCATCAGACCGATACCACTCTAAAAGTGGTTGGATACATTCTTTTTGAAGGGTCTTGTTTGCCTTTTTCATGGAGACTTCTTATCGTTGTTTTGCCATGACGGCTAAACCAATCACCATCTATACGTGCAAACTTCAATCCGGACAAGCTGACAAGCTTCACGATGTTTTGGAGAAACAAGGATTTGAATCCCGCGAAGTTCCTTACGCAGCTTTTGCAGGAAAAAAGGATAAGTTAAATGTTGTTTTTTATACCTCCGGTAAACTGGTCATTCAGGGTAAAGGAACGCAGGAGTTTGTTCAATTCGTCCTGGAGCCAGACATTCTTGGAGAAGTGAAACTGGGATATGAAAACGTCTTGGACCCCTCACGTCTTGATCCTCGCATAGGCATTGATGAAAGCGGTAAGGGGGATTATTTCGGGGCTTTGTGCATTGCTGGCGTCTATATCAACAAGGACATGGTCGAGCCCTGGGAGCAGGCGGGGCTCATGGATTCCAAGCGAGTTTCCAGTGATAAACGGATTGCTGCTCTGGCCGATGTGATTCGCAGGACCAAGGGATGTATTTATTCCGTCGTTCCTATCGGGCCTGAAGCCTACAACCGATTAAATACCAAAATGAAGTCGGTGAATACCATGTTGGCCTGGGGCCATGCGCGTGTGATAGAAAACCTGATGCAGCGAAAAGACTTGATGCAGCCCCCGCCTGTTCGGGCCATCAGTGATCAATTTGCTCGTTCAAAATCTACTATTTCCAATGCCTTGATGGCTTCGGGGCGGGAAATCGAATTGGTTCAAAGACACAAGGCTGAATCCGATCTTGCTGTGGCAGCGGCCTCCATTCTGGCCCGTGACGCTTTCGTGCAAGGAATCGATCAACTGAGTCAGCGGTTTCACATGGAAATTCCCAAAGGAGCCAGTCAACGCGTGATTGACGTTGGAAAGTGTCTGGTCGAGGCGCACGGAAAAAGCATCCTGAACGAAACCAGTAAAATCCACTTCAAGACAACTCGGAAAATTATGGGTGAGGACGTTTAGCGATTACTCCTTCTTCTCAGCTTTATCGCAATTGAGCATGATGGTTCAAAAACCGGGAACGCATCTGCGATAGAGTCAGAGCCTTCAACTTGGTTCAGGTCTCGAAATCGCTGCAAGTTTGAAATCCATTAGATCTAACCGGGACCTTGCTGGAACCGCCAGTCAAGGAATGATCCCAGTTTCAGGAGAAAGCTCGCAGCCCTACAAGATCCATGCGACGGGCAGTTTCTCTGTAGGCTTCTTCCACCCATTGAACAATACGTTTTGGATTGGGTGAGTATTCGAGTTCAATGGACACGACGCCATCGATCTTGAGTTCTTTGATGGCCCGAAGGTAAGGTTCAAATTTGACCACACCCCTGCCGGGCGGCAAGTCACCGTGGATTTTACCGTCACAATCGCTGATGTGAACATGGATGGCATTGCCCTTGAGTTTTTTCAGTTCGTCTGCGCACGTGTCGGAGAGGACTAAATGACTGATGTCGATGTTTGCTTTCACTCTGGGGTGGTTGCAATCCTTGATGAATTTGGCCATGGATTTGACATTATTCAAGAGGCTCATCCGAAAAGGCTCGAGTTCCAAAGCGATATCCACTCCTTTCTTATCTGCGTAATCACCCAACTCCCGGCAGGTTTCGATGGCCCAGTCCCATTGCGCTTGGGGTGGAATGACCTCCCTTTGCCAAATGTATTCGCCCAGCACCAGGAGAATGTTATCTGCTTCCCAGCGTTTTGCCAAATCGATGAATTTTTTACAGCGCGCGACATGATACTCACGGACAGGATCGTTAAAATCGATCAAACCAACCGCTACTACGGGCAGTGAGATGATGGGCAATTTCAGCCCCTTGCATGTTTTGTGGATTTCTTTGGCTTCCGAAGCTTTCAGAGTGCAGGCCTCGGTGAAAATATCCACGCAATCAAAACCAATGCGTGAGATGTGCTCCAGGCCTGTTTTTGTGGCCATGCCCGTCTGTTCGAATGCGCTGTTGATGATTCCGAGTCTCATGATTTATCAATGTAGAGTTTTAACTGCTAAAAGTCACGTCGTTCTGTCAGAGAGGGCCCTCTCTGAAGGTATTGCCTGTTATTTCGTCCAGTGTGACTAGGCGTTTCGATGCCACACTTTTATAGGCGGCCTCGACCAATGCCATGGTCATCAGATTGTCTCTGCCATCAATGGCAGGTTTTTCATTCTTTTCAAGTGCCACCAATAATTGTGCCATTGTTCCTGAAAACGCATCAGGAAACCAGCTTTCGCTCCAGCTGGGTTGGTGAAATTCACTGTCACCCTTGGATGCAAATCGAATGGATGAAGGTGAGGTGTAGGGGTCTTTGCACCATCCGATATCCCCCATGGCCAATCCATTCAATCCCTCCATACGCCAATGGATGCGAACATCTCCCGGGCAACCTTCCCGGGCTGGCCCTGTCCAGGTGTCATCGAGTCCAATACAACGCAGTCCATTTGCGTATTCCAGAATGTAAGTGCAAATACCATCAGTATGTGGAAACGACGTGCGCGGATCAGATCTAACACTGCAAAAAATGCCAACAGGATCCCCAAACCAATAACGAAAGCAATCCAGGTGATGGATGGACATGATACGCAGTGTCACCCAACCTAGATCTGCTTGCCAGGGCATCCAATGAGGAATGCCTCTCATGTCAATGTTGGCAATGACAGGCGTTCCTAATTGATCGCTGTCCAGTAAGGTTTTTGCTGCGCGCACGGATTGGTCGTATCGCATGTTTTGATTGACCGATAACACGATACCAGCCTCTTCACATGCCTGCACCGCCTTCAATGCCTCAGGGTAATCCATGCCGAGTGGTTTCTGGGCGAGAATCCCGCGAATATGGTTTTTCTTGCAAGCCTTCAGGATGATTTCCAATTGAGCATTGGGAGGCACTGCGATGTCCAGGACCTGCAGTGATGCATCCTCCAGGAGTGCATCGATGGAACGGTAAACCGTGTCGATGGAATGTTGCTTGGCTACTTGCTGAGCCTTCTCCTGGTTACGTGAAGCAATGCCTGCGGGGTTGAAACCAACCTTTCGGTATGCTGGAAGGTGGCAATCATTCACGATAAACCCACTGCCAATGATGCCTATAGGTATATCTTTTTGTGCTGGAAGTTCAGGGTGAATGTTGAGTGATTCTGGCGTCATCATTGGTCTATCCATCTTCGCTAATCAGTGTTTTCTTCTTCCTGCGTATCTCCCAAAGTATCCTGAAGCCCAGCGAAAAAAGACTGATGCTTTTGTTCATCTGCCAATGCGTCCGGCGCTTTCTTCGGGCTCCTTGCTGGCTGCTTGGGTGTGCTGGTATCCTCAGTATCTCTGGTCGATTTCAGTATCTTGGTTTTGGCAAGTGGGGTTTTTTGGCGACTGGGACTCCTTGAGTAGCTCCTTGCTCTTCCTTCCCTGAGTCTTTGCTCATTACCAAAGTGGGGCAGGGAGCATCCTGGCTGGTTCGATGAATGCGGATGTGCTCAGCACCGGTTTTGGCAATTTCCTGCTTCACCGTTTTTTCAGCCAACGCAGGGTCATTGCAGTCCTTGGACAAATGAGCCATGTATATGTGGATCAGTTCATTAGAGACCAGTTCCCGCGCTGCTTCTCCGGCGGCTTTATTACTCAAATGACCGTGCCTGCTTGTGATGCGTTGTTTGATGCTCCACGGTCTCCTGGTATCCTCCTGAAGGAGTTGCAAATCATAATTCGTTTCCAGCACAAGCGCTTTTGCAGGTCGCACTCGATCCAGAACCATTCTGGTGGTATGGCCCAGATCGGTGAGGAACCCAATGTTTCCTTCGCTGGACCTGACCAAGAAGCCCACCGGATCCTGGGCATCATGTGGGATTGAGAATGTTTCCACCTCCACATCTCCAACTTCAAAGGACTGTCCAGTGTGGAAAATTTTGCTATTGAATGAAGCTTTGGTCTGAGAACTCACTGCATCAAGAGTTAATCGATTGGCATAAAGCGGAATGCCAAGTTTGGCGGCGATCACTTTCAATCCCATCGTATGATCCGAATGCTCGTGGGTGAGCAAGATGCCATTGAGCGTTTCCGGCGTGCGGCCGATGGTGGCCAATCGTTCACGAATGCGCTTACCGCTGAAACCTGCATCGATAAGCAATCGCACTCCTTCTGTTTCCAGGTAGGCGCAATTGCCCCTCGAACCGCTCCCAAGAATGGTTAATCGAATGGACACTGAATAAAATTTGGAGGCAAATAATCAATCCCGCAACGAAATCTTCCTTTTCTGGCTCAAAAAAACCAACGGACATTATTGACTTGCTGTTGCATCCAGTCGAACTCTTGCGTATCTTCCTAAGTTCTTTAACAAAGGTTAAAGTCTGATCCAAGGATATGAGCAAGGAATCTAAAGATACGAAATCTGAAGCGAGCGAAGAGGTTAAGGCCACATCGACAGGCCCTGAAGAGGTGAATGTCGAAGTTGTGGAAGATGTTGAAAGTGCCGAAAAAACATCTGAGGATGCTCCTGGGTCTATTGACACAGAAGAAGAGCAGGGGCCCGTTACTCTTGAAGGAAATGAGTTCAAGAATCTCGAAGAAAAAGCCGACAAAGCCAGCGAATATTGGGACCGTTTTGTGAGGCTCAATGCTGAATTTGATAACTTTAAAAAACGCGCTGCTCGAGAGCGTGGCGAAGCAGTCAAATATGCCAACGAGGCATTGCTGGAAAGATTGATTCCGACTCTGGACCACTTTGAGATGGCGATGGCAGCTGTCAACAATGCCCAAGACAATAGCATGGCATCCATCAAGATGGGCATTGAAATGGTCCACAACCAGTTGAAAAGCACCTTGCAAGACGCAGGGCTTCAGGAAATTGATGCTCTTGGCAAGCTGTTTGATCCCGTCTGGCATGAAGCTGTCTCTCAAAAGGAAACGAACAAAGCCAAGGAGGGTGAAGTGATTGAACAGGCGCGCAAGGGATACAAGCTCAATGACCGATTGATCCGGCCTGCCAATGTCGTTGTCGCCAAGCCCGCATCATCTGGCGATTCCGAAACCGAAGTTTCCTGAGTTTTCGCGCTCATCATTAAGTTTTTACAAAACCAAATATGTCGAAAAGGGACTACTACGAAATCCTTGGTGCAAGCCGCAGTGCCACCCAGGAGGAACTCAAGAAGGCTTATCGTAAACTGGCTGTCAAATATCATCCGGACAAAAATCCCGACGATAAAGAGGCGGAAGAGCGATTCAAAGAGCTGGGTCAGGCTTACGAGGCGTTGAGCGATCCTCAAAAGCGCGCTGCATATGATCAATATGGACACGCTGCGTTTGACGGTAGATCGCGCGGCGGCGGCGGCGGCGCTGGATTTCATGACCCCTTCGATATCTTCCGTGAAGTATTCAGCGGAGGCGGCGGTGGAGGCGGAGGCAATGGAGGTGGGAGTATTTTTGAAGACCTCTTCGGCGGTGGTGGACGTCGTGATTCCAATGGTCCCCAGCGCGGTGCTGATCTGCGTTACGACATGGAGATCAGTTTTGAAGAAGCAAGTCTCGGCTGTGAAAAAGAAATACCCATCACAAAACTGGATGCATGTGACACATGCGATGGAAGTGGTGCAACGCCTGGTTCGCGCACGGTCAACTGCACGGCGTGCCACGGCAAGGGGCAGATCGCCACATCAAGGGGGATATTTACCTTTTCCCAAACTTGCCCACGCTGTCAGGGAGCCGGAAAAACCATCGAGAAGCCCTGTCAACGATGTCAAGGTGAAGGCCGCAAGGAGAAGACCACAAAAGTTCGGTTGCGCATACCTCCCGGTGTAGACACCGGTGCTCGTATACGCTCCACTGGTAAAGGCGAAAGCGGTTTGCGTGGTGGTGGCCCTGGCGACCTTTACGTGGTTATTCACGCGCGGGAGCATGAGATTTTCGAAAGGGAAGGGGATGACCTTGTCTGTGAAGTCCCCATCAGTTTCGCCAGTGCTGCGCTAGGATCAGAAATTGAGGTGCCAACCCTCTCAGGTAAGGCCACCATTCGCATCCCTGCAGGTACGCAGCCCGGAAGTGTTTTTCGCTTGCGCGGAAAAGGTGTGAAGAATGTCAAGGGATACGGCTGGGGTGACTTGCACGTCCGCGTGAATGTCGAGGTGCCAACGTCCTTGAATTCGGATCAAAAGGGGAAACTGAAAGCCTTTGCTGAAACCTGTGACGCCCGCGTGAATCCAATTTCAGCCGGATTTTTCGATAAAGCCAAAAAATTCTTTACTGGATCTTAACCCCCGTTTCACATGCACCGGTTCTATGTTCCTCCTTTAGACTGCCAAAAGGATGAATTCGAATTGCGTGCTCAGGATGCGCGGCATGCATTGAATGTGCTGAGGCTGGTAGATGGTAACGAAGTGGAGGTGTTGAACGGTCGCGGGGACGTCTTGCGTGCCCGTATTCTGGCATCCTCAAGGCGCTGCGTCACCGTCAAGGTCGAATCAAGAACCCATAGGCCTGCTGATCTACCTGCTCTCGGTCTCGCTCTTCCATTGCTCAAGCCCAAGGCGATGGATTGGTCACTTCAAAAAGCGACCGAACTGGGGGTCAGTCACATTTGGCTGATCGATGCTGAGCGGTCAGTGGTTCGCTGGTCCATAAAGGACCATGCAAGCAAACTTGACAAGTTGAACACACTGCTCATCGAATCGATGAAACAATGCGGCGCCGTTTGGAAACCTAAGGTGTCAAAACCCATGCCGTTGTCTGATTGCCTGGATACCATGGGCGATCAATGGAGCTGTCTGTTCGGAAACCTGAATGCTGATATTGAACCGATTGCCATCTGGAAAGCTGCCGAAACTATCGGTTTGCAATCCATTTGCTGGTGCGTGGGCCCGGAAGGTGATTTTACGCCAGAAGAATATCAGACTTTGAAGGCATCCAGTGCTCGGGCAGTGGATCTGGGTCCACTCGTTTTAAGAGCGGAGACAGCCGTTGCATGCGGACTTTCAGTGCTGGGTCAATGGACTCATTTCCGCCGCCAGACAGAGGCTTGAGCAACACTCCATTGATATTTTCTTGCATGTTCTCGAATCAGGAATGGCAAATCCTTGGTGCTGACGAGTTCAAAGGATCCCTGAAGGCCAGATTTCAGGCCATCCAGTGTATCGATCTTTTGACCCCCTGCGCTGTAACCTCCAAGCCAATTTTCCTTGGGCGTGTATTCCTCCAGCCATGTGTAAGGGGATGTAATGATCAACTGACCGCCGCTTGCCATCAAATCCGGCAGTTGGTTCAAGCAAAGCCTGGGATCATTGAGTCGATCGATCAGGTTCGCCATGAGTATCACATTAAATTTCCCCAGATTGTCTGGAAGCTGCATGGCATCGCCTTGTTGGAATTGTGTGCGCGACCGCTCGATGCAGGGATCAATCTTCGCGGATGCTTGTTGAGTAAGTTTCCCTTGCGTCGCAAACGCATAATCACAGCGTCCCTCTGCTTTTAGCTGGTTTGCTCTATCGATAAAGGCGTGTGAAAAATCGATCCCAATTGCTTCTTCACAATGACGCGCCAGCTCAAAAGTAGATCTCCCAACAGCACATCCCAAGTCCAGCGCTCTGGCTTTCGATGGGAGTATTTCAGGGACGAGGCATTCTGTGACGCATCGAACAGGATAATTCAGAGCTGAATGTGGTCCGAAATCGTGGGGAACCTGTTCTTCAGTGGTTCCGTAGTGAAACAACAGATACTCGCTGACGGCTCGATTAGATTCGTAAAAGGGTGGATCCTGTTTGTTTGTCATAAATCACGACGAACGTGCATCAAATCTTGAAGGGAGGCAATCTTGATTCATCCGCTGAAGGCTGTTTTTGGAAATTCAGCATGCATGAATGGTGAGGCATTGTGCAAGAAACCAGAGTCATGGCCCTTTGTTTGAATCGATCGAATCTCCTTTTGTTCAGCGTCTGCTGGGAGAAGGTTCTGTCAGTCCCGTTTCCTTTCGATGCGGTAAAGGCCTTTGTCACTTCGCAGGAAGAGTGCTTGATCGTCCACTGCGGCACTAGCCATCAATTGACCGTCTAATTGATTTATGGAAACAACTTTAAATTCTTTCCCGGCTTCGATGACGGTGGTTTTGCCTTCTCGACTGTGAAAATAGATCCGCCCATTGGACTGAAGAGGGGGAGGCGGAATAATTGCCACCTATGCGTTCGCGCCAATGTTCTTTTCCTGTGTGAGCATCCAGGCAGGTGACCATGCCTGCGCTATCGCTGACAAAATAAATTTCATCTCCAACGAGGATCGCAGAGGGTTGATTGGACACGCCACGATTCCATTTCCATTTGATGGAGGGTTTGTTCGAGCTCAGGTAATCGATGGCCAACAATTGCGGGCGCATGAAACTTGTGATCACATAGATCAACCCATGACCAGCGACAGGGCGGGGTACGATGGAGAATCCAAGCATGCCATAATTGAGTTTATTCAATTCCTTGCCCGTATTGGGATCGTAAGTGTATAGCCAGTCTGCCGCTGGAGAATAAAGGATAGGTCGTCCGTTCGTATCCAGGATAAGGGGGGTGCCATAAGATTTCTTAAGCTGTGGATTGGGATTCATTTCTCCGGTCCGGTCCGTTCGCCACGCAACGCCTCCGTCTTTCTTGTTTAAGGCAACAACGTATTGCTGGTCACTTCCGTCCATATGAAAAATCAGCTTATCATCCCAGATGATCGGTGTACTTCCCGGCCCGTTTTCGTGATGGACGTATAAGTCCTGATTGCGCCAGATGACCTTTGTCGTTCTGGTATCCACGCATGCCGTTCCGTAAGAACCAAAGTGGCAGTAAAGTTTTCCACCTTCGATGACCGGAGTGGGGGAGGCGTAGCTATTGAGTTTGTGCGTCCATTGTGGGTTCTTTTTGTGAATGATTTCGAAATCATGCAGTAATTCACCCGAGTCTTTATCAATACAAACGGCGTGAAGTTTAACTGAAGAAAGTACGACGACGGGTTGCCCTCCGGTATTGGATTTCAGGCGTTCTTCTTTCTCCTCTTCACTTGCCTTGATTTCATGTGCGGCGGTCAACCAAATCTGGTTGCCTTCGATGACTGGTGATGACCAGCCTTTGCCTGGAATGGGAGTCTTCCATGAGATGTTCTGAGTCTCGCTCCATTCGGCAGGGATCTTTCCCTCCGCGTGACCTTGTCCTGTGGGGCCGCGCCATTGTTTCCAGTCGGCCTGTGTGTTCAATGCGTAACATGTGGAAAAGACCACTGCCCAAAGTGTCCTATAATTTTTCATCATGGATGAACACAGAATGATACATTCACGACCTGGGTCAAGATGTTCTACATCGCGTTTTCTCTTGAATTGTTTCAGGTCAATCACATCGTTTCTATCCGCATTGCATCTTTAGAGAAGGCGCCTGGATACGGAAATTGCAGGCGGTCTTCAACGGGCTCGAGTGGGGTTTATGGACGCCCTGAGGGCTTTCTGAGTTGTGCTTCCGCATAATATCTCTCCAGGGCTGTTTCCCCTGCAAGAAATACACGATCAATAAGCTGCTACCAGATCACAGCATGGATATGCTCCTGATTCCGATGGATCAATGATCCAATCAAAAATTCATCCAGATTTTGATTTTTTTTGGTAAGGCTACTTTTGATGTTTCGGAGCAAACACAATAGATGTTTCCATCCACGAACCGCAGCTACAACCTCCACCCCCCTTCAGGTGAAAGCAACAAGCCCGCAGCGGGGATGGTGCTCAACCAGCAGTCAGGGCGTAGTCGATTCCAGCTCGTTGTTTTTCCTTGAGAGGGATCCCACATCGTGACATTGCCGGATCGGAAAAACAGGGCCTTTTCGGTAGCTGCATAAGTGCCGCAGCCTCCACCTGGCATTTTGATATCCAGTATTTTTCCATCCACAAGAGATAACGCACTGGGTCGAACATAAACTTTATTCCCGACGATGGCTGGTCGAGCCATGTGACCTCCATGATGATCTTGAGGCCACTTGACATCTACGTTCCAATCCATTTCACCGTTTGCGTCATTGAAAGCATAAGTGTGATAAGATCCACTACCCGATGCAACCAATACGAGTTTTCCTCCCCCGTGAGCCATGTAGAGGGCGACTTCTCCGGGAACGATGTTGAGCGCAGAAGACCACAAGGTTTGTCCTGATTCGAGATCAAGACAGACCAGGTATTGATCTTTCCAAAAGAGACTGCCTCCCAGTTGGCGAGTTTTAGCTGCCATGATGTCCGGGTTGCGTGCTTCTACGAACCAGGCTTTGCCGTCCGCCATCGTGATGGAACTATTTACGATGAGACCCCCTTGGTAAAGCCATTGGAGTTTTCCACCGTATGAATCAAGAGCGAACAAGTTTTCGCTGCAAACCTTCTGAGTTACCTCACCGCTTTTGGCGTCATACCAGCCTGCACCTCCACCGCCCCAAAAGTTGGTGAAAGCCGATCCTTGAATGACCGAACTGCCAATGATGCGCTTGCCGTGAGGCGAGAGGTAAGACCAGTCCAAAGGCTCATCAGGGTTGGCCTGCGGTGGCACGGGAAAGCGATTGACGAGATCACCTGTCTGGGCATCCCATTTCCAACACTCGCCATCCATCGCGGTAAACAAAAAATCCCGGTTGGCCGACCAATTACTGCTGTCCGTGGCATGTTGAATCTTTGAATACGCGGCAGCTCTTTGGCCCAGAGGACATAGCCATTGTAGGCGTCCAAAGCAATGATTCGATTCAGTCCCTGCACAAATAATCTTCCACCTGTGGATAATGGAGCAGGCTTGCGTCCGTTGCGGTCTGGTTGAGCGCGGGGGCCGGGGCGACCAATCCATTGGACCTCGAGGTCTTCTGTCTTGGAGACACCTGATAATTTTTCACCGCCAAACGCCGCATTGGAAGCATTTCCATATTGATGAGACCATTCCCCTGAACCTTCCAACGGTCCGCGAGTCATCATCATACCCTCTTTACCTGATTTGAGTTCCAGTTGATGCTGTGCTGCCAACTTTTTCAGGGTGGCGAACCAAGGTGAAAGATGAGCTTTCTCCTGTTCGATTCCATTTGGGGTAGGGATATAGGCAACACCTCCATCAGGACGCAGCCACTGGGCAACATTTTTAAATAAAGGGGTCAGGAGGGCTGGTTCTGAGCTTGACGCGGGATGGAGAACAATCAAGTTGGCAAACATTGGAGTGATCGGCAATGGCAGCGAGGCAGTTGACTTGTGAATGGCGATGCGCGATCCATAACTTCCGAGCGATGTCAGCATATCCCTTGATGACGCAATTTTTTGCGGATCTTTCTCGAGACCGATAATACGTAGTTGACTCTGCTTCGCCAGGCTGTGCGCCAAGCGACCATCATCACTTCCAATCAAGAGCCCGATACCTTGTCGAATACCCGTGTCTTCAATCAAAGTGGCAGCCAATCGTGATGCTTCAAGGTTTGATGCAGTTTGAGGTAAGGCCGTAATTCTGGGCATTGAAAAGTTAAAGAGGTTGTCACATTCGAACTCCTCCGTGTTTGTAAGAGTGCCATCATCACCAATTGCCTCGACAGTGAATGAGTAGACTCGATTATGCTGCAGCGATGAGAGAACCATGCGATGCTCCGTTTTCAACTGGTTTTCCAGGAAGACAACGGGTTCCTTGTTTTTAGCGGTTAAAATGAGTTTAGTCGGGCTCGGTTGGACGGTTTCGTAGGAGATTTCTGCTTCCGATTTCGAGATGAATTGCAGGGTAGGGCCGGATGCCAATTCGAGGACCGGTGCAGGAGGTTCGGGCAATGGGAAATCAACTTCTCGTGTATGATTCCGGATTTCTTCCACACTGAGGACTCGATGGTAAACCCGGACTTCATGCACCATGCCTTTGCTGAAATAATGTTCATCCTTGTCGTGATAAGCTCCTATTTCATAAAAGGCACTGGGCGGATATTGAATCGCACCGCTCTGCTGAGTGGAAGTGGCAGCGATTGCTCCATTGACATGGAGTGACATCGTGGCTCCATCATAAGTAGCCGCGAGATGATACCATTGCCCTGTGAGGAAATCTTCGTCAGCTTTCATGTAATTGAGTTTGTCAGGCCCATTTTTACCATTCAGCGCAAAGCTGAACTTTTGATCCACAAATCCAAGTAACCAACCTTTTTCATAGGTGCCGTTATCCTGGATGGCACCCACAATTCCACCCCACGAAAGTGGTTCGTCAATACGCACCCAGGCTTCTACCGAGAATTGTTCTTTCGGGATTTCAGAAGCAGATAAATCTCCCTTGATAAGCGCACTGGTGGATCCATCCAGTGTCAAAGCTTGCTTGTCATCGATCCTGGCCAGTTTGGCAGATCCGACTAAATTGGCTGGAAGTTTGCCCGCCAGGTTGCGTATGACTTTTCCTTCTTTCGCATCCTGATGAAATACCCAACGACTCATCAATGAATCATCCTTTACGGTTTGAATCGGCTTCAGTGGAGGTAAATTTTCAGATTCGTTTTCAACCGTCTGGCTGAGCGTAAGGGGAGAACTTGCCGTGGGGCGAAAGGATTGAATGATACCCTGATCCGTGCTTGCGTAGAGCGCTCCGTTTGCCACTGCCAGGCCGTAAACGCGACCGGGTATGGATGATTGCCAGATCATCTTGCCACTCAATGCCTCAAAAGCTGCGAGTGTATCCGTACCTCCGGCAAAAAGGGTTTCTCCAGCCTTGATCAGACTATGAGAAAATGCGTTTTCCTGGCCCCACAAGGGATTCTTGTTTTTCCGATCCATCGCAGCCAGGGATTTGTTTGTGAGAAAAAATGCTTTTTCTCCATCCACGACCATGGCATTGGCGTTTGGATAAGTGGCATAGGTCGTTCGATTACTGCGGTTGCTGTCCGTGATCCATCCGGTTTTGTTACCCGGGCCATGCAGAATACCCGCATCGGGTGTCAACATGACAAAACATCCGCCTCCCCCTTTGAGCCCTCCCAACAATTTTCCATTGGTTCGGTTGTAGATGAGTGGGGATACCCTGCCTTGCGGAGCTACCAAATGTTCATCGGAGGCAAGCAGTGCACCTTCAAACGTGGCGTTGTCGATTCGCTTGACGAAATGTTTGTCCGTAGAGAGCTTTCCTGTCGCGGCATCGATGGCGCATAGATAGGATTCCTTCCAGGGTAAAAGACTTGCTGCGAAATAAGCCGTATTATCTCGAATGAGAACTCCAGTGCGTATGGGCCAAAAAGGGATCAATTTGCCATTGTTCAAGATTAGTTTTTCGAGAGGTTTAGGGCGAAAAGACCAGATTAAAAGGCCATTCTCCGCGTCAAGACATCGAACCATGCCATCATCCGACCCGAAAAAGATCCTTCCATCATGATACGATGGCGCGATCCTGATGGGGCCGTCTGTGTGATAAATCCAACGTTCATTGCCCGTTTCCGCATCCAGACAGCGCACGGAGTCATCCACACTGGATCCGAAATACACATTATTGCCTGCGGCAATGACATGAAAAACCGGGTCGTAATTCCTCATGGACTTCAGTCCGCGAATACCTGCGTAGGCATCCCACTTGGCGGGACCTGACCATGCAGGATGAGGAGGATGTGCAGATTTCCACGTCCAGGATGTCTCCAGCGAACTGGCGGGCAGTTGCTCCGCTGTTTTGGCGCTCCTGTAATTATCGTGCTGGTAAACGGGCCAATCTTCTCCGACAGCCTCAAACGTCAAAAAAGCAGCGATGACACAAAAGGTTGATTGAATGTTTTTCCAGTGAAACATGAAGTGATGAAGTGAGGGCAGGTTCAATTGAAAACGCATAACAT
>CALSPN010000021.1 GCA_943788245.1 uncultured Verrucomicrobiae bacterium
AAGGGAGTCACTGCGAGAAATGTCAGAGCAAGCTATCGCTGTCGCGGATCTCGAACGGACCAGCGTTGCAGTGAGGGCTGAAACTGCTCGGCAACCTCAGCGTGAGTCCGATGTCGATGAACACGCCTTTATGCGAGGGTTTCTGCGAGTGAGTTTTAAATTTGTTCTTCCACTCGCAGCTTTGATCACTCTGACAACAGTGGCTCTCCAAGAGATTGTTTCAAAAGAACCTGCCCCGTTTCTGAAGATTTCAAAAGTAAGCAGTGCTTCTCATCTCCATACGGCCCTCGGTAAGATTGAGGATCAACTGGAGATCAATATGCATGTCAGGGAAGGGGATACGGTTGAATCCAGATCCTGCGACTCATGGCTTGTTTTGCAGCTCGGGGATAAATCCCACATTACCCTTGCAGGTCACAGTTATCTGCAAAACCTGGAGAAAGAGGAAGATTCGGTTCAATTACGGTTTTTGACCGGCAGTTTATGGGCAGAGTTTTCTCAAGAAAAGGGAATGCAGTCTTTTACTATTCAAACCCCTACGTGCTCAATCGAATTACAAAACGCCCAGTTTGATCTGCACACGGAACGTTTTTTTACTCGTCTTCGCGTCAACGATGGAACCGCCGTGGTGACGAGACTGTTGGATCAATCCCGAAGCGAAGTGCGTTCGGGTGAGCAAATTGAATGTAAGCTTGATGGTGCTGCTGTCTTTGAATCGAATGAGCAGCCTCTTCCAGTCGACCACTGGCAGTGTCAGCTCCTTAAAGGTCCTGACATTTCTCTGGGCACAGTGCTCCCTTCTTTCGAAAACGATTTTGCTAATATCAAGGCGGAACCTCTGCCCTGGAAGGTACGTCATGACAAGCATATCATGCTATACGCGGTCGCCCTTTCTGTCTCCAGAAGCAGTGATCAACCTGTTTTACTGCAGCCGGGGTCGACTCTGCGATATTACGTGAGTTATGATGAGCCGGAACGTGTTAGATTCGGCTTCAGCACTCAGCGCATAGGGGGTATTTATGCAGGCAAGTTTGAAACAGATGTCCAGCCATCGCAGCTTGGTCCGGCAGGTGATATTCTAGAAATAGAATTAGACTTGGACGCATTCTGGCCATTAAGTCCTCAACTTTCACCAAGACCGGAGGGACTTGAGGTTAGTGATATCTACGCATTGACCATCAAACATGATGCCGGGCTCAAGGTGCATCGTATTGAAATTATTCCGCCGAACAACGGTAGTTCGAATCTAGACTGAGAAATACCGCCGTTATATGTTAGAAATCAACTAGCGATATTTATTCCAAACTTCGGGGACAGCGACCCACATCCCTGGCATTTTCGGATTGCTGTTCCAATTCTCCTGGACCCATACCTTCTCTTTCCTGATACGCTCGGCATGTCCGTCATAAAAAGCTATGTTGGCACCTTCATTATGTCGGTACATAGTGGGTCCTCCCGTGCCGGCATCCTTGTATTTCTGGACACTGCCTTGCTGGCCAAGCGCATCCCAACCCAAATTGTAGTCTGCACCTTTCCAGCGTGACCACCAATCCTGACCGTCGTGGAAAATAAGTTTTTCTGATGGGCTGCTGATACTGGCGAGTTTGTGTCCAGCATGATTTTTGCTCGCCAATGCCCAGCCTCGACCATCGGATGGAAACCAGTCTTCGAAGTTGTAACTGTAGCTGGCGAGTGTACCTCGGTTTTCTTCGTTGGATTGATTTGGATTGTTTGAAAAAGCATATTTTGCTGGATTTCGAATCTGCCTGTCGGCAGGGCAGCGATAATCAATCGGTGTTTGAACAATGGAGTTTGCATCTTTTGAGTAACCTATAATATCTCGGAAACTTTGGTTAGCCATCCAGATCTGAGTGTTTCCGTTACGATTGGCTGCGATCAAGGGGACCGCCTGATCATCATGGTCTGTTGCGTAAACCATGTTCGCGATTGAAAACTGGCGTAAATTATTGAGGCAGGCGGCTCCATGTGCTGTCCCCTTTGCTTTGGATAATGCAGGTAATAGCATTCCAGCCAAAATTGCAATAATGGCAATGACTACCAATAATTCGATCAATGTAAATCCTGCTTCACGGCTAAACAATGCGGCACGGTGGCTTGTATTGTGAATGTATTTCATGGTCTCAAATATGGTGCTTGAAAACTGCACCATACTTCAGTTTGAGATTTGTGGAAGACTAATCTAGGCGGGTGCCTGTTTACGCACATTGAAGTCTATGCATCGTTTGGAAGTCGGAAACATCTTGTGAGGATTGCATCGTTGCTTCGGGTCAAAGACCGTTCGTACATCGATCATGGCTTTCAGGTCCGATGGAGTGAACTGTTTGACCATGAAATCGACTTTTTCAACTCCAATCCCGTGTTCGCCTGAGACACTTCCGCCAAGTTCCAGACATTTTTCAAGGATATCTTCTCCGGCTTGAATAGCTCGTTTTACCTGGTCGGGTTCTCTCTCATCAAATAGAATCAAGGGATGTATATTTCCGTCACCTGCATGAAATACATTGGGGATCCTTAGGTTTACCCGCTTGGAGCATGCCTGTATGAAATCCATGATTTCGGGAAGTTTGGATCTTGGTACCCACGCCGTCCTGAGTCAGGTAATTGGGACTGATCCTTCCGATTGCTCCAAAGGCTCTTTTGCGACATTTCCACAGTTGAGCCCTTTCTTCCTCAGATTGGGCCCGTCTGATTTCGCGTGCGCGGTTTTGCCTGCATATGGCCTCAATCATCGCTACCTGATTTTCCATGCCTGCTTCAGGGCCATCCAGCTCAATGATCAGTAAGGCCCCTGCATCCAAGGGAAACCCAAAATGATACGCTTCTTCAATAGCCCGGGTGATCAACTGATCCATCATTTCCAAAGCGCCGGGGACAATGCCTGCCTTGATGATGTCACTCACCGTTCGACTCGCTGATTCGACTGTTTCAAAAATACCGAGAAATGTTTGTAAGCATTCTGGCTTTGGTGTCAGTTTGACCAGGACCTCAGTGACGAGACCAAACATTCCCTCGCTGCCAATGGCAACGCCGCGCAGGTCAAGGCCTTCGTGATCCTCGCCCCCTTCCGGAGGACGTCCCCAGCCATATTTTTTCGCCATCGCTCAGAATCATCTCGAAACCGAGCACGTGATTTGTGGTAACACCGTATTTCAATGTGTGAGGTCCTCCGGAGTTGGTGGCGACGTTTCCGCCTATTGTGCACGCAAACTGACTGGATGGGTCTGGGGCGTAGAATAGTCCCAGTGACGCAACTTCTCGACTGATCCATGCATTGACGCATCCTGCCTCGACCAGTGCTCTCCCATTTTCTTGGTCCACTTCCAGAATCTTCTGCATGCGAGACAGGCAGATCGTGATACCGCCATCTACCGCCAGCACGGCACCGCTCAAACTGGTACCTGCACCTCTTGGAATGAGGGGTAATTGATGTTCATGGCAAATCTTGATTACTTGCGCTGCTTCATCCGCAGAACCCGGGAGAACCACTGCCTGAGGAAGTTTCTTCTCAAGCGTGTAGGCATCGCATTCATAAACCATCAGTTTTTCAGGGTCGGTCAGCAGTGCTTCAGGTCCAACAACGTCGCGCAGGGCCTTCTCCCAATGGGAACTCCCGTGTAGTTGAGGGGCGTGTTGCATGGAGTAACTTTGGGATATAATTATAAATATGTCGAGAAATGGTAAAAAAACTCCAAACCGGCATGAATTAAGCTATAAATCCCATTATATCAGTTGTGATAATTTTGCTTTCAATGGTTGGGAGCAGAAGGTTGATCAATAGGAACCGCATATGAGATACAGAAGAAAACGGAGCGGCCTCGGCCTGCTGGCATTGGTTGTATTCTTGAGTCAGGGTGTTTCAGCTGCTGAACGACCGGTCATAGAGGGTCTTCAGCTAGAAAATGGACAACTAACGATACAGGTGGATGTGCCTGATGGTTATGGGCATGTCCTTGTTGAATCCGGAAGCGATCTACGAGATGAATTGCTGCATCCTTTGGTCTCTGGCGAGATTTTTGGTTATGCTGGAACAGCTACAATATCCATTCCAGAGCCAGGGCACACAACTTTTCTTAAAATCCAAGCAGGCATTGAAACAAACCCTCCCTTGGCTACCTACACGGGGGGAAACTATTTTTATTTTGAAGCGGATCTGCCAGGAGGTGGGCCACTGAGTCAATCACAAGCGGCCAATCACGCCCTGAACCGACTTGCCTATGGGCCAACTCCTTCTGACGCTGCATGGATTGATGAGGTTGGATTGGATGCTTTTATTGATGCCCAATTACATCCGGAAACGATCAGTGATGAGCGAAATGCAAATCTGACTGGTTCAAATCGATCGTTATTTCACGAGTACCGGCCAGGCCTTGATACAAAAATGATAGCCGATGGGGACCTGTGGTATTTACGAAAAGGCAATATCGCTCCACCGGCCGATTGGAATCAATTGGACCACAAGATTACGGACGACACGGGCTGGAGTTTAGTTCGTTCTGGTTTTGGTTACTCCAACAATGGTAATGAGAGAGATTATTTCCGCTTCGAACTGTCCGACATGAGACGTATTGAGGAAGGAGAGGATGCTCGTCCAGGCTATTTAAGTTTTTTTGTGCGTCGTGAATTTGATGTTTCAGATCCATCTGAAGTGGGAGGTTTATTTCTCAATATGATTTATGATGATGGATTCGTGGCATACTTAAATGGAGAGGAAGTGGCGCGCGCCAATATGGGAGATTTGATTCGGCCCAATTATCGTTCAAAGTCAGTAAGGTCTGCAGATGGTGACCCGGATTTCGGGCTTTTCGAAATCACTGAATCCAAAGATCTACTTGTAGCAGGTACAAACGTTCTGGCGATTCAACTTCATAATACCAGTATCACAAGCTCTGATGCCATTCTTGCACCAGAGCTTATCCACCGTGATTTTTACCCCGGCAGGGAGTATGACCGAATCAATGACATAGATTCTCTCCAGAAGTTAATCCATGCCCAAGGCATGTTCAGCAAGAAACAACTTCAAGCGGTGATGGGGGAATTCTGGGAAAATCATTTTACGACCGATTACGACAAGACAGCTGAGTATCTGGATGACCTGGAGGACTCGCTCGGTGACAATGCCATGTTCGAGCAGCAAGCCGAGCAAGAGGCAGCACATGTTGAATTTAAAGAATATGAGTTTTTCCGCGATCACGCTTTTGATGCTTTCGGGGACTTATTACTTTACAGTGCGACCAGTCCTTCCATGTTGATATACTTGGACAATGTTATTAATGAAGTCGGTGAAGCCAATGAAAACTATGCACGTGAAATATTAGAGCTTTTCGCGTTTGGTGTTGATAACCGTTACACCCAAACAGACATTGAGGAATTATCTCGGTGTTTTACTGGTTGGCAGATTCGAAAAGTAAGGGCTGATAAGACTCAGGGATTTCCAGAATCCGCCTTGAATCCCCCTACACAGCCAAGTACCGGTTTCTTTGATCTTCCAATTGTCGATATAGGTTCAGGTTGGCGCTACTTCAAGGGAATGCGAGAGCCTGTTCGTTATCGAGAAGGTCTGGCACCTGAATGGACTAGGGTTGGCTTTGACGACACTAATTGGCTCAAAGGGGCAACCGGTATTGGCTATGGCGACGAAGACGACAATACCGTTCTTCAAGACATGCGCAGAAGGAATGAACAAAAAGGGTATTCCAGCGTTTTCCTGAGGCGTCATTTTACTCTGCCCGCGGGCACAGAGATCAGCGATTTGGTGTTGTCCATCGATTACGACGATGGTTTTGTTGCTTATATCAATGGAAAAGAGGTAGGACGAAGTGCCAGCATGTCCGATACTGGAACACCTCCAAGATTTAATGAAACAGCTTCTCAAAATCATGAAGCGGGTGGTGAACCTGACGATATAAGCCTTGCTCGCTACGAGAGATTTTTCAACCCTTTTCCAGAGACCAATGTGCTTTCCATACAAGGGCATAATGTAAACTTTACCAGCTCTGATTTTTCTGTCCTACCGCGTTTGGTGAGCAGGAGTGTTACTCAGGAAAGCATCGAACCGGGAGATCCCAATGGACAATGGGCTTTTCGCTTCAATCCAGCTGATCATGACTATACTGCCAAGATACTTTTTGAGGGCACCGAGTGGGAAATGCGCATACCAGATGATCGGCAAGGCGTCGAGGGTCTGAATGATGCTCTTGATGTCATCAAAATGATGGCGAATCATCCTTCCACCCGTGAGTTTATCTGTGTCAAATTGGTGAATAAATTTGTGGCCGATAAAATCACCCTCCGCACATACAAGGATGGTTCTGCTCCTTCGCACTTATCAGACGTTGTCGATCGTGCCATCGATGCATGGCAGCAGGCTGAACCGATCGGACATATTGGAACCGTACTAGCTGCCATATTTGATCGGTCAGACGTTTCCAACCCATTTTGGACGCAATCCGTTTACCAAGCAAAGGTCAAGACTCCTGTTGAATACATCAATAGTCTGGGGCGGGCAATGGAGTGGGGAGTCATGCTGGATGATTTACCTGAAATCAGTGAAGACATGGGGATGCATTTTTTTACGCGCGACGATCCTGACGGATGGTCCGAGTATGGATTTGATTGGGTAAACACGGGAGCCATTTTGGAGCGATTGAACTTTGCCACTCGATTAACACGACACAACAATAACAAATACCTTCGAAGCTGGTCGATTCGGCGGTATTTAAGATTGCATGACATAGAGACCGCAGAAGAAATAATAGATCATTTTGATCAATTATTATTCAACGGTTCCCTATCGAAGGACACACGTGATTTGATCCTTAATTTCGCTCGAACTGCAGAGAACGGCAGACGAACCGTACTTAGTCCGGAAAGAAATGATTACCTGTCCAGGGTAGGGGAACTGATCGGACTTATTCTTGCCATACCGGAAATGCACTATCAGTAAGCTGCACAGCCTATCAATCCCTCAACTCAGACATAACCTTTAAATACATTTTTAAAATGCAAGTTTTCAACCGACGAAATTTCTTACGAACCAGCGCCCTGTCCTTTTCCTCGATTGGGCTCAACATGGTAACTCCCTCACTCTTTCAACGCCGACTAGAAGCTGCGGCGCTGCCAAAGGACCGCAAGATGATTTTTATCTTTTTGCAGGGAGGTAATGACGGCCTTAACACTCTCATTCCTCGAGGCGATGCTGATTACAATACCGTTAACCGTCCGAGCTTGTATATCCCGGAAGACCGTGCCATTGATTCAGGAAATGGTTTTGCGCAGTTCCATCCGGCATTAGAGCCCATGATGGAAATATACAACAATACCAAACTCAATGGTCAGGAAGGGGCTGGGAACATGGCCGTTTTGCACAGGGTCGGTTACGATGGTCAATCGCGCTCTCACTTTGACAGTCAGCATTATTGGCAAAACGGAATCCCAGGGGATGCGGACACTGAAGAAGGATTTATATACCGCCATATCGACGCCAATTTTGATTTGAATCATCCAGATAACTCATTTGTGGCAGCAGGGTTGAGTTCAAATCAATTGGTTGCGCTCAAGGGCCAGAACATGATTCCGAATTTCAGCAGGACACGTGACTTTACTTTTCCTGCAGGTAACAAGTTTCTCGGTACGCCTCCATCTTCACCTGGCTCAAAAGACGGTAAAGGATTGATGGGGCTATATGGATTGTCACCCGATAAACCATTTAAGCCTTATGGAGGATTAGTACATGGTGCCGGGCAAACCTTGGGAAGAACGATGACCGTGGTGCAGGATGCAGTGTCCAAAGGAGATTATACACCTGAAAACGATGCTGTGTATCCAGATACTTCCATGGGGCGCAAACTCTCCGAAGCTGCGATGTTGTTAAAACGCACTCCAGCGAAAATCATTGGCTTACGGCGAGGCGGTTTTGATACTCATCAGCGTCAAGGGCAGATCAACGGGAGTCATGCTAACTTGCTGGGAGAATTAGCGCAGGGGATGCAGGCGTTGCATCGTGATTTACAATCTCAATGGGAAGACTTGCTGGTTGTTACCATGACGGAATTTGGTCGTACGTCCAAAGAGAACGGAAGTAACGGTACTGATCATGCTGAATCCAGTGTCATGTTTGTAGCGGGAGGAGGAGTCGAGGGGGGAGTTTATAACTGCGATCAGACAACATGGGAAGAGAACGCAATGTTCAGTGCCCGCAGCCGCTACTTGGGACGACGCACTGACTTCAGAGCTGCTTTCGGAGAGATCTTTCAGCGGCATTTTGGAGATGATCCAGCCATGATGGATCAATTAATGCCAGGTTACTCCATCGCCCAGCTGGACAACCCCAATGATTTCAAATTCCTTAACTTTCTCAAAGCTTGAGCGTGGATTAAAGAGCAGGGGTTTCATCTCAAAAAAGAAACCCCTGCTATTTCCGAGGCCATGGTGACCTTACTTGTGAGATGACCTTTGATTGCCAGTGCGAAGTCTATCATTGGGGATTTTCGAGTTGACATCCAAGTTGCTTTCCTCCTTCATCCTCTCTCAATGATCATCAAATCTAGAGAGAGAAATTATCGGTATTGTCGCTCCAGGTGCCTTCACTAGAAGTTCCGGGCGGCATTCTCTCTATTTACGTTTCTTTCATTTCTCCCGTTTGCTTCAACCTTTGTATTTCAAAGCGATGAGTATTTCTATTATTTCCGGTTCCGTAACTTCTCCCAAGGGTTTCCTGGGGGCAGGAGTTTTTTGTGATGTAAAACGAATGGGTACTGGCAAGGGTTCCAACAAGGGGCGCAAATTGGATTTGGGTGTCATATACTCAAAGGCTCCCTGCGCAGCTGCCGGCATGTTTACGACCAATCAAATTTGTGCTGCTCCAGTTAAAGTCTGTGTTGATCATCTGAAGATCGGCAAAGCTCGGGCTGTGGTTGTGAACTCGGGGAATGCCAATGCGTGTACGGGATCAAAAGGGCGCGAGGATGCGGAATCAATGTGTCGTCAAACGGCCAAGCATCTAGGCATTAAAACGTCCGAGGTCTTTGTGGCTTCCACTGGTCGGATTGGTCTACCGCTTCCGATGCCAAATATTCGTCGGGGTGTTGAGGCTGCATGCGGTCAATTGACGACTGAATCTGTGGGTGGGGATCAATTGGCCGAGGCTATCATGACCAGCGATACACATCCAAAACAATATGCGCTAGAGGTTAACTTGGGTGGCAAAAAAGTCACGATCGGTGGTGTCGCCAAAGGTGCAGGGATGATTCAGCCGGGGATGAGTCCAACTGGTAACAGACCTTACAGTATGCCCCTGCATGCCACCATGCTTTCGTTCATCACCACGGACGCTGCTATCAGCAAACCAACCTTACAGCGCTGCCTCACGGAGGCAGTTGCTTCGACTTTTAACCGAATCACAGTGGACGGTGATATGAGCACGAACGATACAGTACTGGTTTTAGCGAACGGATTGGCCGAAAATCAGACCATCAGGCATACTGCAAAGGATGCCATCTCAAAATCCTCATTAACCTTGTTTCAACAAGCTCTGAATCTGGTTTGTTTTGCGCTTGCTAAAATGCTGGTTAAGGACGGCGAAGGTGTATCTCGGTTCGTCACTGTACGTGTGGCAGGTGCCAAAACTAATCAGCAAGCAGATGCAGCCGTTCGGTCTGTGGCCAACAGCTCGCTGGTAAAAACCAGCTGGCTGGGTGGAGATCCCAATTGGGGAAGGATTATCGATGCGCTTGGTTATTCGGATGCCACCGTGGAAGAAAACAAAGTGGACATCGGCTACAGCGCAGCAGGTTCAAGTAAGATCCTGTATTCATTGAAGGCAGGCAAACCCACGCGCGTCACCTTTGAGCGACTTTGTAGAGCCGTGGCTGACCCTGAATTTGATTTGCATGTCAATTTAAACCTAGGGAAAGGCAAAGCCGTCATGTATGCGAGTGATTTAACTGAGGAATATGTTGAGTTCAATAAGGGGGATGTGACTGACCCTGCTTCATTGGGGGGATAAAACGATTGTCATGGAACATCTAATTAACAAGGCAACTGTGCTCCTAGAAGCGCTTCCTTACATTCAAAAATTCAATGGGGCTACTTTTGTTGTCAAATACGGAGGAAGTTTCATGGATTCGCCAGACGAATCCGTACGTCAAGGCGTGGCTCGTGACGTCGTATTTCTAGAGGCGGTAGAAATCAACCCAGTTGTCGTTCATGGAGGAGGCAAGGCAATTTCGAGAGCCATGAAGGCAGAGGGGCTCTTGCCCAGGTTCGAACAGGGCCATCGAGTAACCGATGAGAAAGCCGTTCAACTCGTCCACGAAGTTTTATCGCATCAAATCAACCCTGAAATAGTCAAAACTATCAATGCACTGGGTGGAGTCGCTCGGGGTTTCTCTGGTACCGAAATTTTCAAGTGTCACAGAAAATTGGTGGATGGGCCGGATGGGGATCAAATCGACATCGGCTACGTTGGAGAGGTTGTAGAAGTGAATACCAAACCACTCCTGGAATGCATTGCCAATGGAGTGACGCCAGTCATCAGTCCCACAGCGATTGGAGAGGATGGGCATATTCACAATTGCAATGCCGATATTGCGGCGGCAGTAACGGCCACCTCATTGAAGGCAAAGCGCTTGGTATTCATGAGCGATGTTCCTGGTCTTTTGCAGGACCCTGAAAACCCAGACTCACTGATCTCGCATCTGAGAGTTCAAGATGTTGCCGTGTTAAAACAAAAAGGCATCATTGGGGCCGGAATGATTCCCAAAGTGGATAGCGCGACAAAGGCCATTGAAGCCGGTGTGGATAAAGTATCCTTCGTGGATGGTAGAGTGAATCATTCAGTTTTGCTTGAAATATTTACTGATCAAGGGGTTGGGACTGAAATAGTGTTGCGTTAATTTAACGGAATCAACGGATTAACGAGGTTTTCCCCAAAAATACAAGATGAATCATAACAAAACAACATCAGCATCGATCAGTGAAACAAATCATGCGGTACAATCTTTGTTTAACGATTACGTTGTGCCCACGTACGGTCGGTTTCCTTTGACTATTGAACGGGGTGAAGGAAGTCAGGTATGGGATGTTGATGGACGTCGTTACCTCGATATGGGGGGAGGCATAGCCGTCAATGCTCTTGGGCATTCACATCCTGAATTGGTGGAGACGATTTCAAATCAGGCTGCTACTCTGATCCACTGCTGCAATTTGTACCATCAGCCTTTGCAAGGTCAACTGGCGCGTGCTCTGGTGGATAGAATAGGATCAGGGAAATGCTTTTTTGCGAACAGTGGTGCTGAAGCCAATGAAGGTATGTTCAAGCTTGCAAGAAAGTACGGCCATGAGGAAGGCAGGTACGAGATCCTGACTTGCATGCAATCTTTTCATGGACGAACCATGGCGTGTATTGCTGCGACCGGGCAGGAAAAAGTAAAACAGGGATTTTCCCCGATGATGCCTGGGTTTCGTCATGTGCCCTTCAATAATCTCGAAGCCATGGAAAAGGCAATCAGTCCTTCCACCGTCGCCATCATGATCGAGGGCATTCAGGGTGAAGGGGGTATCTGTTCTGCCGATCCTTCCTATTTGAGAGGGCTACGGTCTTTGTGTGATAAGCACCGCTTATTGTTACTCTGGGATGGAGTTCAATGCGGTCATTATCGTACAGGGGCTTTCCAAAGTTATTCATCAATCCTAGGCGATGAGGAAAATGAATCTTCATTTTTACCAGATGCGATCTCCATGGCGAAGTCTATAGGAGGAGGATTTCCTTTTGGCGCTTTCTGGGTAAGAGAACCATATCAAGATATTCTGGGGCCAGGGACCCACGGGACCACATTTGGTGGAAACCCTCTGGGTTGTTCAGTTGCATTGAAAATCCTGGAAATCATTGAAAGAGATCAGCTGGAGCAAAATGCAGTTAAAATGGGATGTTTGCTTGCGAACAAATTAAAAGGTTTGGCAGAAAAATACCCTGGTTTGATTCAGGGTATTCGAGGGATGGGGCTGATGATTGGTATTGTTTTTAATCCGGATATATCGGCCTTGGCGGATGACCCACGTCCTGTTTCTCTTCAGATGGTGGAAAGGCTTCACTCCCGCGGAATGCTCACCATTCCTTCGGGAATTCAGGTCGTGCGGTTTTTGCCCGCACTCAACATCACTTCAGCTGAAGTAAAGGAGGCATTATCCATTTTAAACGACACTTTAGAATCAATTGAATCATGAAACATTTCCTGAGTCTTGAAGAACAAAGGATCGAGGATTTCGAAGCAATCCTTGATTTAGCAGATAAACTGAAAGCGGAACGACCCAATACAACATTCCGCCCATTGGCCAATCAAACGTGGGCCATGATTTTCTCTAAATCATCAACGCGAACACGAGTTTCTTTCGAAGTCGGGGTGAGAGAATTAGGTGGTCAGGTTATTTTCCTTACTGCTAATGACATGCAGTTGGGGAGGGGAGAGCCCATCAAGGACACTGCTCGTGTGTTGGGCCGCATGGTGCATGGTGCGATCATCCGAACCTATGCTCATCAGGATGTCGTTGATTTTGCGGCATACAGCATGATCCCAACCGTCAATGCGCTGACTGACCACGCGCATCCATGTCAGATAGTTGCCGACTTGATGACTATCCGAGAAAAGCTGGGTTCCATCAAAGGAAAGGTAGTGACATTCGTTGGCGACGGTGCCTGCAATGTTGCAACCTCCTGGGTGTTTGCCTCAATCAAGCTAGGTTTTGAGCTACGCATTGCTTCGCCGAAAGCTTTTTTTCCGGCGAAAGATCTCATTGAGAAGACTGGTTCCAACGTGATCGTTACCCAGGACCTTGAAGCTGCTGTGGAAGGCAGTGATGTTCTGTACACCGACGTATGGGTCTCCATGGGGAAGGAAGAAGAGTCGAAAAGCCGACTTGAAATGTTTAAAGGCTACCAGATAAATACTCCATTGATGGCGAAAGCGAACCCGAATGCTTTGTTAATGCATTGTTTGCCAGCATATCGCGGTAAAGAAGTGAGTGAGGAAGCTTTAGAAGAGCATTCTACGACTATTTTTGATCAAGCCGAGAACCGATTGCATGCGCAGAAAGCCATTATGTCGTGGCTTGTTGAATAGACTATACCTAAAAAAAACTCAGGAGTTAAAAGCCCTTGAAGATAGGCTGTATCTAACGCAATATACCTTTTATGCACTGTAAAACCTTCATTTTTGCGATTTACTTTTGCACTGTTTCGGTGGGGACAGGCTTGCAAGCTCAGGATTCAAATCTCAAAAACACCATCTTTCTACTTCAACAGGAAACTGAAGAACGCTATCGCAAATTGCGAGCTGAAATCGATGATGCTCAGACAGCTAATTTATCCCTCATGCAGAGGATGCAGGCGCTTGAGAAGGAAAATCGTTCTTTGAGACGTGAAGTCGCAAAGATTCCGAAATCTCCTGTTTCCGAATCGGATTTAGCGAAACTTTCGGAAGCACTCATAGATCGCATTAAGACAGTAGACAAAAAGCGAGCTGGTGATAACAAGGCTTTGGTGAATCAGATCAAGGATCTTGTCACAGCGGTGAATAAACTGAGCATCAAAGCAGTTGCAACACCTTTAAAGCCTGCCAAGCCGCAGCGGGTCCCCAAAAAGATAGCGGAAGTCACCATCGAGCCCAATTACACGATTTCGGCCATTGCTGAGGCTTACCGACTGGAGGGTGTCAATGTTACCATTGCTGAGATTTTGGAAGCAAATCCACAAATCACTGATCCCAGAAAAATCAAAGTGGGGGACGTGATTATCATCCCTATCGAGTGGTGAATAACAGTTTTTGTGCTTTGATGCAGTTTTGGCACTGAGTGAGTTGGGGATTTGATCATGGTTTATTTACTCTACTCTGCTGGAGCTATTATCTGTTGCGTAGTCATTGGGATCACACTTTGTGCAACGGTCAATTACAGACTGAAATCGAGCCATCTTGTTATTTATTGCCTCGGTATTCCTGTGAGGCAATTTGCACTCAAGGATATGACCTCCATCTCGAAGCGCCGCAGGTTTCGAGGTGAGTTCTGGGTAAATACCCTGGCCTTAAAACATCGCAAATTAGTGATCAGGCGTGAGCGTGGATTGTTCAGGGAATTGATCATCACTCCGCGTTACCGATATGCCTTTCGCAAACAACTGGAGGAAGCAGTTGAAGAGGTGAGATCACAGTCCTTGATTGTTGAAAATGAAGATAGCTGACCTTTTTTCCCTTTTTGTTTTGGTGACGACTTATCAAGACACGGATGCAGTCAATGATGACCAACCCTATACTGTTTCAATGGTAACAAACACTGTCAGTAATTGTCCTCTGGATGCTTTCATCCGTGCATATTCATAGAACGGCCTTCGCGTAGTATAAGGACGTTCTCTAGATTGAGATGTAAAGCCGTTTTGAATGGAGTAAACCCGTCTATTGCAAAAATGAATTCTTCTTTGATTTTGACGCAAAGAGGGGGCAGTATGACATCAGTCTTTCCAGCAGGGCTATTCCTTCAATATTTGTCCGTATCATGCCTTCATATTATTGAAACGGTTCATTCACTCTTCAGCGATGGCATCCTACATACGGTGCTGGACGCTATCAAAATTTATAAGTTTCCACATCGAGCAGGCGTTTTTTTTGATCATTGACACCTTCCCTCAAACTGAGGCTGCCATTTTCTTGATCATCCGCTTTTAACATATTAGATTAATTCCACGTGCACCTGACATTTGATTTAATCGAAGAACTGTATACATGACTCACAACGATTCGTCTCTGGCTGCGCTGCTCAAAGAGCATTTTGGGTTTGAACAATTCCGCCCCTTACAAAAAGAAATTATTCGGTCCGTTCTTGAAGGCAAGGAAACATTTGCCCTTCTTCCCACAGGGGGAGGGAAGTCACTTTGCTATCAATTGCCTGCATTAACCGACGAGGGATTGACTCTTGTTGTTTCTCCTCTCATCGCATTGATGAAAGATCAGGTTGATGGTTTGAACGCGGCCGGGATTCCCGCTACTTTTCTCAATTCATCTCTTTCTCGTCCCGAAGCTGCCGAGCGTATGCGAGGTTTGTGGGGAGGGACCTATAAGCTCCTTTATGTGGCGCCAGAACGCCTGATGATACCTGATTTTCTGAGTAATCTGGATCAATGGAATGTGAATCGGTTTGCCGTTGATGAGGCTCATTGTATCAGCGAGTGGGGACATGATTTTCGCCCGGAGTACCGGAAATTGGGAGCATTGAGACAGCGATTCCCCAAAGCTCAATTCCTCGCACTAACAGCTACAGCCACGCCGCGCGTCAGAGATGACATCATCAAGGGCTTGCACTTCAGTGAGCCACAAACATTTGTTGGCAGTTTCAATCGCCCAAACCTGTCCTACAGTGTGAGGCCAAGACAAGATGGAGATGGTCTGGCGCTCGCTTTGACTCGGAGACACAAGGGCGAGAGTGGTATTGTCTATTGTTTCAGTAGAGCAGCCACTGAGAATCTCGCACGTTTTCTTAAAGACAATGGGGTCAGCTGTAAACCGTATCATGCGGGACTCTCTGATGAGGAGCGTCGTCAGACACAAGAGGATTTCATTAAAGACAATGTCGATGTGATCTGTGCCACGGTTGCATTTGGAATGGGAATCGATAAACCCAATGTGAGATTTGTCATGCATTATCACCTTCCCAGAAACATCGAAGGTTATTATCAGGAAACAGGCAGGGCAGGGCGCGATGGACTTCCCAGCGAATGTGTTTTGCTCTTCAGCGCGAGCGATGAAATTAAGTACCGGCGTCTTTGGGAGGATAAGGCAAGTGAACAAGAGCGCAAAGTAGCTATTGACCAATTACTTGCCATGAGTCATTTCGCTGAAAGTGCGGATTGTCGACGTGCTGGTTTACTCAACTATTTCGATGAACATTTCGACGAAATTCCTTGTGGCGGATGCGACAATTGTCTCAGTCCACGCTCAAAAATGGACGGCACAGTCATTGCGCAGAAACTGATGTCCTGCGTATTCCGTGTCAGGGAGCACAGTGGTTTTTCAGTAGGATTGAGGCATTTGATTGAGGTCTTGACCGGAGCCAATACGGAAAAAATACGGCAATGGGGGCATCAGGCCTTGAGTACTTACGGAATAGGTAAGGAATATTCACGGGATGCATGGATGCATTTTGGTCGAGAACTCATGCGCAAAGGCCTCTTGAATCAAGATGCTGAGCAATACAATACCATTCAAATGACCGAGAGGGGAAATCAGTTCCTCAAAGGGAAAGAGACCATTGCCCTGACCGAGCGGCCGGTTAAACCAGATGCGGCCATTGCGAGGACCCTTGCATCAGGTGATGAATATGATCATGGGCTGTTCGAAACCATTCGTGGCCTGAGGAAGCAGTTGGCCGATGAGCAAGGAGTACCCGCCTACACTATATTCTCTGATGTTGCCTTGCGCCAGATGGCCGCGTACTATCCCGTCGATCTTCAATCATTCAGCAAGATTTCAGGTGTTGGTAGAGTGAAACTGGACTCCTACGGCCCCTCCTTTGTTGAAACGATTAAGACATTCTTGGATGCCAACCCTCGACAGAATTACAACCACCCGCAACCGGACTCCAAGCCTGTTCGTGAGCGCGATGCTTCCAGACCCGGTGAAACCGTCTTCAAAACAGTCAGGATGTTCAACGATGGGCTGGACCTTCATTCGATTGCTCAAACCAGAGAGATTGGCATCCAAACGGTGGAACAGCATCTGGCAAAGGCGGTGATCGCAGATCTCGAATTACGGGATCACGCTTGGTTCACGCAGGAGGAAGCTGATACCATGGAAAAAGCCTTCACTGAACTTGGTGATGATCGACTGGCTCCCGTAAGAGAATCCCTGAATGAATCGGTGACTTATCTGCAACTTCAAATTTACCGAGCCATGCGAAGGAAAACTTCAAAATAAGCGCGACTTGCCTTATTCAAATTAGCTTTTGCGACACCCCTTGTTCGATAAAATAGCAATCGATCTCTTCCCATGGGATCCCTCTGCCAGTCAGGGGGTTCCCGTGGGAAGAGATCTCAAAGGTTGTCTTTCAGCGCTCTCGGATATGTCTTGCCTGACTGGGTATGGAATCTTATCAGCATGAGCACTTCTTTTGTGTGGGGGTATCCTATCCAATCTTCCAATCCTTTGATTGAAGAGTGACAGTTTTCGGTGCGCTAAAATTTTTTATCCTATCAAGCAAGCGAAGTCCGGTTTTTTGAGGCAATTATTTGTTCCAGCAAAACCTTGAAGAATGTTGGCTTTCCTAGCATAAACATGAAACTTGAGTGTTGCATGTCAGAGGTGCTCCATTTCCAAGAACATGAGCGGATATAAAGATGGAAACATATTTCAACAATCTCACGACTGATGAGGGGGGGCATAAACAGTTGCTTCAGGACATCAAGAACTTGATCGAGGAAGCTGAGGGTTTGATTAAAAATACAGCCGAGGATCTTCCTGAGAATTCGAAAAAGGAACTTCTGGAACGTCTCGAACGTCTGAAAAAATCAAGTTTGCGCATAGATCAACAGACATATGCAGGTGTAGAGGTTGTCGATCAGATTATTCGTCGATATCCGTATCAGTCCCTTGGCGTAGCGGCTCTTGGAGGCATGGTGCTGGGTATCATTCTCAACAAACGTTAGCTCCACAGTTTATGAGATTGGGCAGAACATCTGCGGTAATTGATAATTGTGGCTCCGTAGCTTCATTCACTCACACATAATTCTTGCCTATGGGGTCAATTTCCATTGTCCCTCTGATGAGAACTCAAGACACCAAGTAATTGCATCATGCGAAAGCAGTATCCATTTGATATCATAGAACCAAAGCGCCAGCGAATCTGGGATGAGACAGCAGCCTTCAAGGCCTGGAATCCAGGCGAAACCATCCCCAAAAACCATCCATTCGCTGAACGTCATGGATTAGCAGGGGAAGTGGCTGCCTCTCAACTACCACCCAAATACTACATCCTCGACATGTTTCCATACCCGTCTGGCTCCGGGCTGCATGTTGGGCACCCTGAGGGATATACCGCAACAGACATTCTAGCCAGGTACAAACGGTCCAGAGGTTTCAATGTGCTACATCCAATGGGATGGGATGCTTTTGGCCTTCCTGCGGAACAATACGCGATCAAGACTGGTCAACATCCGCGTGTCACCACTGAAGCCAACATCAGTAATTTCAAAAGGCAGATCAAGTCACTCGGCTTCAGTTATGATTGGTCGCGAGAAGTGGATACAACCGATTCGGATTATTTTTGCTGGACCCAATGGATATTTCTCAAGCTTTACCACTCGTGGTTTAACCAAGAGACAAATAAAGCTGAATCCATCGAAACTCTGACGATACCGTCTGGGCTCGAAACAGAAGAAGCGCGGACCTCATACAAAGATGAACGACGACTTGCCTTTGTAGCAGAAGCACCCGTCAACTGGTGCCCGGAACTTGGAACGGTTCTCGCCAATGAAGAGGTTGTTGATGGCAAAAGTGAGGTCGGTGGCTTTCCGGTGGTCAGAAAGCCCATGCGCCAATGGATGCTTCGTATTACCGCATTTGCAGGGAAATTATTGGATGGGCTCGATGAGATCGAGTGGAGCGATTCCTTGAAAGAAATGCAGCGTAACTGGATCGGGAAATCCGAGGGAGCTGAAGTTCATTTCCAGGTTGCTGATGCGCAAGAGGTCATTACTGTGTTCACCACTCGCCCTGATACCCTGTTTGGGGCAACTTATATGGTGCTTGCACCCGAGCATGCTTTGGTTGATCAACTGGTTACTGAAGAACAGAAGGATGCGGTTGAGGAATACAGAACTTTTTCATCCCGGAAAAGTGATCTTGAACGCACTGAATTGGCAAAGGAAAAAACGGGTATCTTCATCGGGGCCTATGCCATCAACCCGGTCAACAAAGAGCGTATCCCCATCTGGATTGCCGACTATGTTCTTTCAACATATGGTACCGGTGCCATCATGGCTGTACCTGCTCACGACTCAAGGGATTTGGAATTCGCTGAGAAATTCAACCTCCCGGTATTAAAGGTAGTTAAAGCGCCGGAAGGACAGGACTCCATCGGCTTTGTCGGTGAAGGTGTCAGTGTCAATTCTGATTTCCTCAATGACCTCCCAACCTGCGAGGCCAAACCAAAGATGATTGACTGGCTTTCCGAAAAGAAGGCCGGATCTCGTCGTACTAATTTTAAGCTCAGGGACTGGTTGTTCAGTCGCCAAAGATTCTGGGGGGAACCGTTTCCGATACTATGGAAAGACGGACAGCATCGAGCCGTTGGTGCTCATGAGCTGCCCGTCACGCCGCCTGATTTGAAAGATTTCAAGCCAACGTCCGACGGTGAACCTCCACTGGCGCGTGCCGCTGAGTGGGCGAATCTGAAGGACGGTTCCATTCGTGAAACCAATACCATGCCGCAATGGGCCGGCAGTTGCTGGTATTATCTTCGCTACTTGGACGCCTCAAACAAGGGTATGTTTTGTGGTAAGGAGGCTGAGGCTTACTGGATGGGATCTGCGGATGAAACAGCCAACCCTGGCGTTGACCTTTACGTTGGTGGAACAGAGCATGCAGTATTGCACCTGCTCTACGCGCGCTTCTGGCACAAAGTTTTATATGACCTCGAATTAGTTTCTACAACGGAACCTTTCTTTAAACTGGTCAATCAGGGGATCATTCTTGGAGAAGACGGGCAGAAAATGTCCAAATCGCGGGGGAATGTGGTCAATCCGGATGAAATTGTCAGTGCATATGGAGCGGATGCGTTTCGTTTATATGAAATGTTCATGGGACCATTAGAAATGTCCAAGCCATGGAACACCAAGGGGGTTGAGGGTGTTTACCGTTTTCTTGGTCGCGTCTGGCGCATGATCGTTAATGAAGAGAGTGAGGTAGCCTTCGATCAAGCGTTGGCTGTTGATGCGCAGAAAGACGAAGCCAACCTGAGCAAACTGACTTTAAACTCCACGATAAAATTTGATATTGAACCGACGCCGGATCAACTCAAGTCCCTGCATGCTTGCATAAAGAAGGTCACCGAGGATCTTGACGGGATGCGTTTCAACACTGCGATCTCTGCAATGATGGTTTTCGTTAACGAAGCTGTTAATTGGAAAGTTCGGCCGGCCGAATGCATGCGCACGTTTCTGACCCTGCTGCAGCCATTCGCACCGCACCTTGCCGAGGAACTTCATGGAATGTTGCAGGAAGAAAATGCCGGAGTGATTGCCTACCAGCCCTGGCCTGTATTCGACCCCGCTCTTTTGATTGAAGAGAGTGTTGAGATGCCCGTGCAGGTAAATGGGAAATTGCGAGATCGACTCAAGGTCTCAAGGGATGCAGACCGGCAGTCCATTGAAAAACTGGTATTAGCTTCCGAAAAAATCAAAGCCAACATCGAAGGTAAATCAATCAAGAAACTCATCGTGGTTCCGGGGAAATTGGTTAATATCGTTGTCAAATAAACCTGAGCAAAGATATAAGTTAAAATTATGATGCATCGTAGAACTTTCCTAAATCGCACCCTGATTGCTGCTGCAGGTGCTGGCGCAACCTGGTTTGATGTTCCTTCCGTGATCGCGGATACACGTGAGCAGTCGCTTAAAAAATATGGAGGTTTCCCCATGGGAATTCAGAGCTACTCATTGCGAGCTTTTGGTATCGACGGGGCACTTGAGAAAATAGAAGAATTGGAATTGCACTTTGTGGAATTATTCCGAATGCATTATCCCCCCATTCCGGATCCTCTTAAAATAGCGGAAATGAACGCCAAATTGAGAAAACATGATCTTTCAATCAGTGCTCATGGAGTTCAGTCATTCACCAAGGATCATCAAAAAAATAAAGCATTTTTTGAGTTTGCCAAAAAAGCTGGCATCCGAAATATCAGTGCGAATCCGGAAAACGATTCCTTTGAAAGTCTCAATCGTTTGGTTGCCGAATATGATATTCGTATAGCGATCCATAATCATGGGCCAGGTGCACTTTACGATGCTCCATTGGATGCCTTGAAAGCTGTTGCAGGCTATGACAAGCGCATAGGGTTTTGCGCTGATCTTGGGCATTACATCCGCTCAGGAGTTGATCCGGTTGAAGTGATATATCAGCTCGGTGACCGGCTGTATGGCGTCCATCTTAAAGATTTTGCGGAGCAAAAGAAAAAAACGGAGGGAGTTATCATTGGTCGGGGTCACCTGGATGTGGAAGGTGTGTTCAAGGCATTGAAAAAAATAGGTTTCCCTGCCGATGGAGCTCTTTCGCTCGAGTATGAAGAAAATCCAAAGGATCCCATGGAAGACATTCGAGCTTGCCTGAATGTTGCGGCCGAAGCTGCTCAACGAGCGGCTCGATCGTAGTTCAAACGGTCTCCGACATGTCAGGCCTTTTTTGCTGTACCCCCCGCTTCCTTGAGAAGCGGGGTATTTGCAAGGGCCTTTGAAAGTCACTTCAGAAGCGTGTTGTAAGGAGTTTTCACAGGGCGTGCAAAGTCCACGAGCAAGACGACCTTGAATCCATTCGTATCATTGCATACCTCATGATCATAGGTATCACCAAATGGAAGACTCATGCCTTCTTCCCTGTGTTTGGTTTGAGTTCCAATTCTAATCCGACGCGCTGCGGATGTCCTTCCACCCCTTTTCTATTTTTTGAGCCCACGAAAAAGTGGTGGATTCATAAATCGCGTTATCTCCAACAGATCCTCGTTTGGCAATAAATCCCTCAACTTTATCCGCAATGATGCTTCCTAGTTCAACACCTGCATGCCTGGGTGGCTTGAGCCGGTGGCTTCTGCTTGCCAATAGATCATCAAAATCGATACCTGCTTTTACTTTTGTGTTCATGCTGATTTTTTAGTTGATGATGTGGATCTTATCCGCTGGAATCATCACGTCAGCCAGTCTTAAGTGGTAATAAGCAGCAGAAAGATTGACAAATTCTAACTGAATTCGGTGGAGCATATCTGATCATGCTTTGCCTAGCTATCATGCATCTTATTGCCCTATAAATGTCTCGCGATCACATGATCACGTTTTCAATGACTATTGCGAGCCCAGGTGCTCTGGAAATATAAAAATGAGTATCCGATTGGAGATGATCCAGGTGGCACGACTTGCTCCTGAGCTTTTAGGTGATGCCGCAGGGTTAGTGCGTTCCTTCATGATCAAACAGCTTCACGATAATGGAGGTTTCGTTGATCGCAAGGGGCATCCGGATCTTTATTACACTGTATTTGGATTGGATGGGCTGCAAAGCCTTGGTGCCTTGCCTGAGCCATCACGATGGCAACCTTTTCTTGAATCAAAATTGTCCATTGATGACTCAGATTTTGTGCATCTTTGTTGTTTGATTCGATGTCTATCGATTGTCCCAGAGAAGAGCCCTTTCAGAGATAAACTTCTAAAAAAACTCCTTGAATTCCAATGCGCAGATGGAGGTTTTCAACCTGAAAAAGATGCCGCGCATGGTACTGCTTATGGTGCATTTCTGGCTGTAGGTGCCTTTCAGGATTTAGGGGTGAACCTTCGTGCCTGTCAGGATGGGATCCTCGCATCACTCAACAATCTTCGGACACCTGATGGGGGGTGGGGAAATGATAGGCAGCAACGCTCTGCGGCAACCAATGCAACTGCAGCTGTCATGACCACTCTGCGCCAATTTGGAATGAACCCTGATTCTGAGGCAGTTCATTGGCTGGCCTCAAATTGTCATCCTATGGGGGGGTTTCTAGCCAGTCCATTGGCTCCTGTTCCGGATTTGCTCTCCACTGCGACGGCTTTGCATGCACTCTCTGGAGTTCAATATGAAATCGGTGAAGACATGCGAGAACGTTGCCTTGATTTCATAGATACCCTTTGGACAAATGTAGGTTCTTTCCACGGTCATTGGCATGAGGATGAACTGGATACCGAATATACATTTTACGGTCTCTTGGCCTTAGGGCATCTGAGCGTTTAAAATTTGAATTCGACTTTGCAGGTATTTCGTCGTCAAATTTGATCATGTTCTCCGAATATCAGCCCAAGCTCCCTTTACCTTCGATGTTTCCCTTGAAACAGGCTTTTCCGGGGAGAGCCGTTCCTTTGGACCTCAGTTCGGCTGTTAGTAATGCCATGGAACCACTCCAATTTCGTATCAAATCAGGTATGCGCATTGGTTTAGCTGTTGGAAGTCGAGGTATATCGGGACTGAGCGTCATGGTTCAAGAGGTTGTCAACCAGTTAATTGCGTTTGGAGCAATGCCTGTGATTCTGCCTGCCATGGGAAGTCACGGAGGAGCAACTTCCGAAGGACAAGCTTCTGTGCTTGCGAGTTATGGTGTCGATGCACAATCCCTGGGTATCCCCATCGAATGTTCAATGGAGACTATTGCAGTGGCTGATTCGGAGTGGGGGACGCCTGTTTTCTGGAGTCGATCCGCTTCTCAATTGGATGGGGTGCTGGTTCTCAATCGTATTAAGCCTCATACAGATTTCAAGGGTGGGCTGGGCAGTGGTATCTTGAAAATGCTTGTTGTAGGTCTGGGGAAGCGTGAAGGAGCCTCAGCGTTTCATCGAGCTGCGATACAATTTGGCTACGAAAACGTTCTTCGTCAGTATGCTTCCATTCTGATCGATAAAATGCCTGTGATAGGTGGATTGGGAATCATTGAGAATGCCTTGCATGAAACGGATCAGATCGCTTTTGTGCCTGTCGAAACCGCAATTGAAGATGAAGGCAGACTACTCGCCAAAGCCAAGGACTTAATGCCACGACTGCCTTTTGATGATCTAGATTTATTGATTGTGGATCGGATTGGGAAGGATATCAGTGGATCTGGCATGGATCCAAACATTGTTGGCCGTGGAGTTCATGGTTTTTCCACTGATTTTTCACTGCAAAAGGATTTCCCTCGAATCAAGAGAATCATGGTGAGGAGTTTAACGCCAGATTCACATGGAAATGCCATTGGGGTTGGTATGGCAGACTTTACCACCTCACGACTCGTAAAGAGCATGAACCCGAAGATTTCATTTGTGAATGCGGTTACCGCAATGACCATGAATGGCGCCAAGGTGCCTATTCATTTTGAAGCGGACCAGGAAGTGATTCAGTGGGCCCTGAGTTCTTTAGTTGTCCCGGATACACGTCAATCTAGGGTGTTAAGAATCAAGGATACGCTCCACCTTGATGTCATGGAAGCATCGGAACATCTACTACACGATGCAAGGAGCAACCCGCAAGTTACTCTGGAGGGAGGACCTGCGGTGATGGAATTTGATTCAAACGGAAACTTGATGGATCTTGGTGGAAGCTGATTCCTGCACGGCTCTCATTGCATTCAGATGGCCATGCGCTCAAGGGTTAATCATGTTGTTCTTCCTGGCGAAATTGAACAATCCTCCTTCATCAATGACATTCCTGACATCTCCAAGAGGGTTGATGGAGTAGGTTTTTCCCGTGGCCTCTACTGTGACTGTCAGGGAGTCAAGATCTACGGATACAACATCTCCTGTTTTCAGTATATCACAGAGACGGTCTTGAGATTCACAAGGATAAAGCTCACCTGTTGCTACGCAGTTACGGAAGAAAATGCGGGCAAAGCTTTCAGCCAGAACCAGCTGGCACTCTGCTGCCCCCATTGCGATGGGTGCATGTTCTCTGGAACTGCCACACCCGAAATTGCGGCCCCCGACGACAATGGGATACTTACTGTCCATTTCGCCATCCTCGACATAGCGTTCCGAATACAGAGAATCCGGTAAACCGCATAAAGCGTAACTGCCCAGTTTGTCATACTCCTCCTTTACGGTAGGAATCAAGTTCAAATACTGTGCAGGAATGATTTGATCAGTGTCGATGTTGTCTTTGACGACGTAAACGGATCCCGTAATAACCTTACTCATATGCGATTGCATTCTGCTAACATCGAGCGAATTTGGCAAACTTTTACTGATCAATGATTGCTGGCCTGCGCTGATAGCTGTGCATTGTCAGTTTTATCGGCTTTATTCAATTCATCGATGTAATCTTTTAAAATTTCGATACTCTCGCGAGTGTAGGGATCGAGGCGTTTGTCCATTTCATCTTGATCATCGCCAACATACGAGTTTTCGTCTATTTCTGGAAGGCTCCCATCCTTGGGTTTCTCCTCTTCTTCATCCTCTTCGACATCGTAGTCCTCTTCGTTGTCACCGTTGAAAAGAAGCTTGGCCGGCTTTTCTCCCCGAACCTCATCCATCGTCAAACGAAATATTTTCAGACCTGGGTAACGTCTCGCTTTTCGCTCAGCATCACGTTTTTCAATTCTAGCCTTGTCCTCTTCTTTTTCAGGAGCGCGTTTTTCTTCGTTGAGACTCACGGTCTTGCGCTCCTTGGTCTCCTGATAGCGCTTGATGTCATCCATGATATACTGGAAATCCGTCACGGTTTTGATTCTCTCAGCCGAGGTTTTCTTCAATGTATCTACAGTGTCCCTCACACGATGCATGATTTCGTAGTCCGCGGGATCAATGGAATCAGGCTCCAGACTCTGGGGTAGGTGGGCCTCCCCCAATTCCATGTAATCATAGATGGATGGAAGGATGATGTCAGGGGTGACACCATTTCGCTGAGTCGTGCTGCCTTCGACTCTGTAAAATTTTGAGATTGTATATTTGAGCAAACCGCTCTCCTTTGGGGTATTCCGGATCTTGTTGAGTTCTACAAGTGTCTGCACGGTACCCTTTCCGTGCGTGGTTTTATCTCCCACAATCAAGGCCCTGCCGTAATCCTGCAGGGCTGCAGCTGTGATCTCTGCTGCAGAGGCACTTAAATTGCTCACCATCACCACTAGAGGCCCATCATACACAGTGGACGGATCTTCATCCTTCAGAACCTGTTTTTGTTTGACGTAATTTTGCACCTGAACCACAGGTCCCTCGGGGAAAAACAGTCCGGTCAATTCAACCGCTTCCGGCAGTATACCCCCACCATTTCTTCGTAGGTCCAGAGCGACACCCTCAATGTCTTCCTTGCCGAGTCGCTTCAAGATGAGGGCGGTATCGGCGGCTACGTTTTCGTAGTACTGAGGGACAGTCAGCACGGCCAAGCGTCTTTTCTTTCCCAACTCGGTGGGTAGTTCCACGATGCGGGCTTTGGCAAACTGTTCCTTCAGTTCGATTTTCTCACGCACGAGGGTCAATTCTCGTGTTTCCGACCCGTCCACCGACTTCGCTGGAATGATGGTGAGTTTGACTTTGCTCTTCAGTTTGCCTCGGATGAGTTGAACAACCTTATTCAATTTCATTTCCACCACATCCACAGGCTCGTCATCATCCTGAGCCACGGCAATGATTTTGTCTCCAGGCTTAATTTTCTTGCTCTTATCTGCCGGCCCGCCAGGGACCAGACTGACTATCTGGCAATAACCCTCATTGCTCCTGAGTAGTGCCCCAATGCCAGTCAATTCGTTGTGGACGTTCTTAATATAGAAATCATCTGCAGTTGTGGGGCTCATGTAGTTTGAGTGCGGATCATAAGCATTGGACAATGCTGTGAGATAAATCTGTAAAACCTCATCTGGCTCCAAAGTGATAAAGTCCTTGACCAAACGGTCATAGCGCTTTGACAAGCGCTCCTTGACTTCAGAAATTTCCTCTTTGCCAAGGCGTCCTTGTAAAAGATCGTATTTGATGCGCAAACGCCACAGCTCCCTTGCCTCACCTTCGGTCTTTGGCCATGGCTCCTCCGAGCGCTTGATCATGATTTCATCATCAACATCGAACTTGTATTCTTGATCCAACAATTCTCCAATGACTTTCCGACGCTCTTGAATGCGTTCTTTGAACCGCTCGAAAATTTCGAAAGCCGGTGCTGCGTTGGGGACACGATTATTTTCCAATACACCGAATGTATAGTCATCAAGAAGATCCTGATATTTCTGGCGGAATTCATCCACGTCAGACTGGAGGAAGATCTGGTGGTTGAGGTCCAGAGAATCAAGGTAGTTATCGAAGAAAATGTTTGAAATATCATTGTCCAGCCACTTTTGGCGAAGGTGACTTTGACTCAAAATATGGCCGACCACCTCGGTGATTTTCCCACTTTGCCGCATGCTCAGCTCCAGGGCCTGAGCATATGTCACCACCATTAAGAACAAGCAAAGCGCGATACGAAATTTAGTCTTCATAGATATACACAATAGATTGCACTGATTCAGGCTAGTTTCAACAATGTTTCATTGATTTTTTCTTAGTTATAGCAAACAGTTTAAGCAATAGCTCCGCGATCCGATTAGTAAGGATGACGCTTGTGTTTTACCCCAAGGTGAATCTCAATCCGTCAGAGATCCATTGTAATGACATATCAAGCATCCAACCAAATCAAGCAATTGAAACAATGGCAGCGCTGGACATACCTGCTTCTTCTATTAACCATTTCCCATGGGGCTCATTTCTTGGAAGCTGCAAACTCGCTGACCTTTGGGCGCACGTTTGAATGTGATTTCAATCCTGGTTCAATGAATAACCTGCCACTTTTTCAATTAGAAAAAGAAAATGCTGAAGGATCACAAATCGCAGGGGTGGTTCTGCTTCCAGAATTTTTACCCGGCATTGAAGGGCTTGCGCTGCGGTCTCGGGAACCGGCTGATGGAATGATTTTTGATTTACTTTCTGACGAGGGTGCAACCCTGCCCCTAGCAAGCGGAAGCATGCGTTTCTGGTTCAAGCCTGATTGGAGTTCAGGGGAAGGTCCCGGTGGTTACGGAACCTTGATGAGCTTTGGGAAATGGAAAGCGCCTCCGGGTATGAGTGGGTATTGGGGGCTCAGTCTGGATCCCAAAGGCGAACGTATCGCGTTTGGTGCTCAATCAGAAAATAAGGGGATGACCTTCATTGCGACTTCGGTTTCTTTCAAGAAGGATAATTGGTATGAAATTGTTTTAACATATGATGCCAATGCCACCTGGGTTTATATCGATGGTAAGGCACATGGGCCAGGACAAGGTGTCTCGTTCATTCCTCCTGAATCAGCTCTTGAATCGACCGGGTTTGCCCTGGGCAATACGCCAGAAGGTCATCAACCAGTAAAAGGCTTGATTGATGGGTTTGAAACTTTCAATTACCCACTCAGCCAGGTGGAGCATCAGTTCAAACACTTCGCGGTGAGTGCTCAGGTCTCCAAGGAACCTCTGAGTATCCGTCTCCAATGGCCATCCTTCAAAGATCGAACCTATGAAGTCAATCGGCGTTTATCGACCCGCGAACTATGGGAACCTTTGCTCGATGATGTTCAAGGAATTGAACTGGTCGATTCTTCGTCTGATTTGATGGATGATCGAGTTTACGAATATTCAATAGCCCCCAAACAAACCCAAGGAGGGATCCGTCAAATTGAAGTCGCAGCATACACACTCCCAAAGCACAACAGGGGTAAATTGCTTTTACTGGTTGATCAGACTCATTGGCGAGCACTGGAAACCAATCTGAATCATTTCCTAGAAGATTTGCAGATGGATGGGTGGCAGGTTGTCATGGTGAAGGCTCCCAGACACTCAGATTCCAGATGGTCACCTAATGTAAAGCGAATAGCCAAAGTCAAAGCATTGATCCAGGAGCACTTGGGAGCGCCTGTCAAGGGGTTGAAAATGGCTATTCTAATAGGGCATGTAGCTGTTCCCTATTCTGGTTACGTTGCATTAGATGGGCACACGCTTCGAGGGGATGATCATCGCGGCGCCTGGTCCTGTGATGCCTATTATGGTGATATAGATGGAATTTGGCATGATAGTGCGGTGGATCACATCAACAGAACGCATGCTCCCGCGTCGAACATTCCGGGTGATGGTAAGTTTGATGAAAATCAATTGCCGACACGGCTCGAAATAGCAATAGGCCGCATTGATTTTGCCAATCTGCCCAGTTTGAACAATGGAGTTTTGCGCAATCGATCGGTAAGAAAATTCCAAGATGGAGGTTGAGTTGATTCGTCAATATCTCAACAAAAACCATGCATTCAGGTTTGGCTCGCTTCATTTTGAGCCAGAAACACTGATCAAATCCCACTTGCCAGACAATATGAGCCGATCCTTCAACCAATCTGCTATCGAAAAACGCTTCCAGATGGTTTGCGCTTGTCCCTGGCGAAATAAGGACAGGTGACGGTTTTCAGGATACAGGTCGTAGTTTGTGGGCATTCATGGCTGGCCGCAGTGGGAGTGCCTCTTTTGCAAGTGGTATTCGTCGAACTCGCGATTTCAATCAACCCAATAAAAACCCCACGCTCTGCTTTCATGATGCTTTATTCTTCATGGCACGGGGATTGGAATGTTTCAGATGCATTCTTGCGCGCCTGTCTAGCTTCACTCGATACCGGCTTGGCAGCCATGAGTGGTTTAGTTGGTCCCTGGCATCTGCAGAGTCTAGGGCGAGGGGAATGTCTGGGGTTTGGTTATTTGCAGTCAGCTAACCAGAGCCCTCATAGCGCGACAAGAGCATTAGCTATTCTGGGGGACCCAACTTTAGGTAATTATTTCACTTCCCCTGTGAGTGGTTTAAAAGTGAGCTTGACGGAATCGGAAAGGCGTTTGAACTGGAGTCTTCCCGAATTGAAGGAAATTGAGGGAGTTTATGTTTATCGATTGGACCGAGATCAAGACAGATACATGCTGCTAGATAGGCTCTCAACAGGAACGACCGAATGGTCTCTACCTGAAGATATGCCGCGGCGGCAGCGGTTCATGGTAAGAGTGGCACGATGGATACATAGTTCAAGTGGCGTTTTTTGCCCATCTAAGCCCGGGCGTGACTGTTGTTGTCGACTAAATAGTGCGCAAAGAATACTACGCAATCTATCCCTCTAATCCATTGATTAAAGGGGATCAGAGTCATATCATTCCCAGATGCCTTCTTTAAGACTTAATGATTATCTGTTCATAACTCTCCTTCTTGGAGGTCTCTCATTATTGGACTTAGGCGCAGGCAGCGATCGCCCCAATATTCTTTTTGCCATTTCGGATGATCAATCATTTCCTCATGCCTCTGTTTATGGTTCTAGATTTGTTAAAAAACACCCGCTTTTGATCGTATTGCGAATGAGGGAGTATTGTTTCAGCAGGCATTTTGCGCGGCACCCGGGTGCTCTCCGTCGAGGGCCAGTATTCTGACTGGCAGAAACATATGGCAAAATCGTGAAGCGGGAACACATGCCTCTAATTTTCCCGCTGATTTGAAAGTTTTTCACCCGTGCATTGGAACAGACAGGGGGGCTACCAGGTTGGTTATACAGGTAAAGCCTGGGGACCAGGCAATTCTGCGATCACAGGCTGGTCGCAGAACCCCGTTGGTAAAGTATATAATCAACATAAAATGGATTCCCCTGCAGGTATTTCTGGAAATGATTACGCCAAAAAATTTCGAGACCTTTCTGAAGGATCAGCAAACATCCACCAAACCTTTCTTTTTTTGGTTTGGAGCCCATGAACCACATCGAGTTTATAAGGAAGGTGCTGGCGTAAAATCAGGTAAGCGCCTGAATGATGCGGAAGTGCCCACTTTCTTGCCGGATCATCCCTGTAGTACGCAATGATTTGCTCGATTACGCGGTTGAGATTGAATGGTTTGACTCTCATTTAGGACGCATGATTCGGCTTTTGGAGACTCTGGGGCAACTTGACAATACCCTCATTATTGTCACGGCAGACAATGGAATGCCATTCCCCCCGAGCTAAAGCTAACCTCTACGAGTTTGGTATTCATGCGCCCATGGCCGTTCGATGTGGGGAAATGAGGTGAAAGGAGGGAGATCCATCGACGATCTAGTGAGTTTCATCGATTTGGCCCCAACCTTTCTTGAAGCTGCCGGAATGAAACCCTGGAAAGAAATAACAGGTAAAAGTTTCTTGGGGCTATTGAAAGGGCAAGGATCCGGAATCACAGATGAGTATCGTCGCTGGATACTTTCCGGTAGAGAAAGGCATACCCATGCCAGACCGGATAATTTAGGTTATCCCTCCCGTGCCATAAGGACTCACCGATACCCTCTATATCAGAAATTTCAATGCAGAGTTTATGGCCTGCTGGAGATGAATATCATGATATCGACGGCTGTCCCAGTAAGTTCATTGCTTGTAAACAACAGTAGCAAACCAGGCTTTCAAAAGTATTTTCAAGCTGCCGTTGGAAAACGGCCGATGGAAGAGTTATTCGATATTCTGCTAGATCCCGGCTGCATGCGTAACCTGGCTTCAAATCCAGGATATGAACAACATCGTAAACATCTGGCGCACCCTTTTGGAGCGTGAGCTAAAACGCCAGAGAGATCCACGCATTATCGATGGGGGGCAGGTGTTTGACAGTTACCCCAGATACTCAAGTATGCGCCCTCACCTTGGAGGATTTGCTGAGCGCGGAAAATATAATCCGGCATTTATTCAGAAATAATTCGAGGCAATGTGATTGGAGTCAAGAGACGGGTAACTTTCAAAGCTTGCTTTGATATTTTGCACCACTCTTTCCTCAATGTTTGCAGCATTCAAAATGGCAGAAACCACGCAGATTCTTTGAGCACCCGCCTGAAGCACCTCGTCCAGATTATCCAAGTTGATGCCACCAATGCAAAACCAAGGGACAGAGACGTTTTTTGATGCCCATCTCACATACTCCAAAGTGACCGGATTTGCTGTTGGTTTTGTTGGTGTGGCAAAGACTGGACCGATGGCAATATAATCTGCTCCTGCACTGATAGCTTTCCTGGCTTGTTCCGGTGCATGGGTGCTCAATCCCAATCTAAGATCGGAACCAACGGTGCAAGCTTGCAGATCACGAACGTTCTTGTGCCCTCGCGTCAAAAAAACTCTTCCTGCCCCCTGATGCAAGAAGGCATCTGGAATCCGGGAGGCGACACACCAAGCTCATCATTAATCACCAAATGTACTCCTGCAGCAGAGGTGATAGGTTGGATTATTAATGCAGCTTTCAGGATGCTTTCTGAGCTTGCCTCTTTCATTCGGAGTTGGATGATATCCACCCCCGCCATTGCAAAGAGCTTTTGCCAGAGCCTCATAACTGCGACCTTGCCTGTAAGCTTCATCAATGAAGCCGTAAAGACGACAATCTTCCAGACTTCTCATCGAAGTGAACTCATTTTGACTCCATTCATTGAAATCTTACTTAGCCTTCACTAAGCCTTGACTTCAATCAATTCTCGACCACCACCACCAAGGAGTTGGGCTATGAAATTGGTTGTGTAAACACCACGGCGAAAATCAGGGTCCTGTAAAATAGCTTGCTGAAATGGGACTGTCGTCTTGATGCCTGAAATCATACATTCAGACAGTGCTCGACTCATCTTGTTCATCGCGTCACGGCGGTCCTTGCCGTATGCGATCAGTTTTCCGATCATGGAATCGTAATGAGGTGGGATGGTGTAACCGGCATAAACGTGAGAGTCCAATCTGATTCCTCTTCCTCCAGGGGCATAAAACATGTCTATGCGACCTGGGGATGGACGAAAATCATCAAATGGGTCCTCTGCATTGATCCTGCATTCAACCGCATGTCCGGTCAGCTTAACGTCACCCTGTGAAATGCGTAGCGGCTCACCCATGGCAATCAGGATTTGTTGCTGGACGAGATCTATACCAGTGACTTCCTCCGTCACAGGATGTTCTACCTGGATGCGCTTATTGACCTCCAAAAAATAAAATTTGCCCTTTTCATCGACCACGAACTCAACAGTGCCAGCATTGGTGTATTTGGCTGCCTCTCCAATTTTTACAGCCGCGCGACTCATCTTTTTTCGAAGATCGCGGAATTGCTTTAGATCAAGGAAAGGGGAAGGTGTTTCCTCGATCAGTTTCTGATTACGACGTTGAATTGAGCAATCACGTTCGCCGAGATGAATGATTTTTCCTCTGCCATCACCAAGGATCTGATACTCAATATGGCGAGGGTTTTCGATGAATTTTTCTATGTAAACCCCTGAGTTGCCAAATGCTTTTTCTGCTTCTGCTCTTGCTGTGCGATATCCCTTGAGGAGTGATATATCATTATGAACCACACGCATGCCTTTTCCTCCCACCACCAGCGACGGCCTTGATGAGCACGGGATAACCTATTTTTTTGACAATTTCCAGAGCTTCCTGTTCGTTGTCAACCAGGCCGTCTGAGCCAGGCGGTGGTTGAACCCCGGCTTTTTTTGCCAAATTACGACTCACTGCCTTGTCTTCCAATGCGTTCATGGCCTGAGGGGAGGGGCCGATGAAGCGAATGTTGCAGCTTTCGCAGACTTCTGCAAAGTGAGCGTTCTCAGATAAAAAGCCGTATCCTGGATGGATGGCGTCAACATCCGCTATTTCAGCGGCACTGATGATACGATCAATTCGTAGATAGCTCTCATGACTTGGGCTTCGGCCGATGCAAGATGGCTTCGTCAGCCATTTGCACATGCATGGAATTGTGATCAGCCTCGGAATACACCGCGACAGATTTATGTTCAGTTCCTTGCAGGCACGGATAATACGAACAGCTATCTCTCCACGATTAGCGACCAGAATCTTTTCAAACATGGGTGGTTCTTAATGGAATTACCGCTCTACATTCGATAGTTACCCGAAAGTAAAAATTTTTTGTATTATTGAGGGAGGGGTGAAATCAGTTGGGTTTTAACTTTGAACAGTGCTTGCCCGAATTCCACCGGTCTGGCGTTCTCCACCAGAAGCTCAGTGATCACGCCACTCTTCTCAGCCTTGATTTCGTTCATAACCTTCATGGCCTCCACTATGCATACAACGGTGTCCGCGGTGACTCTAGTTCCCACCTCCACATAAGCTGGCGAGTCAGGCGAGGGTGAATCATAAAATGTTCCGATCATTGGCGAGCAGATATCCAGATCATTGGAAGTTTTTGGTTCGAGGATTCTCGGCCTGAACCTTTGGAGTCGCTGCTTGCGCTGTCGGCTGTGTTGGTGGTAGCGCATGGGAAACCGAAGGTGAAATCAAGTATGGCCCCTCCTCTGAGGCAGATCCAGTGTTGCCTAGGCCACGTTTCAACTTGATTTTAAACTCTTCCTTCTCCATTTCGAATTCCGAAATGGAATTCTTCTTCATTAAATCGACTATTGCTTTGATATCCTTTAAATCCACGTCGGACTCCTGGTTAAAGTCTCGTCAAAGATCGGCCTTTCTTCACAGCTTCATATGAAAAAAGCAGCGACCTAAGATGGTACTGCTCCGATCTACGTTCAAGTGTAGGTCACACACTAAAGTTACTGATGGCCTGCGTCAAGTGGAAGCTCGATAATCCCCAGTTTATCTGCATGTTCTGATGAAGGCCCAATCACGACAAAATCGGCCAACAGAAGTTTTCATCTGATCGCCGACTCCATTGCTTGGTGAGTGATTGAACTACATTCTTCTTACGCAGAGACCTTTGCCCTTTCTTCCGTCTGGCCGACTGGAAAGATCACCGGCGCATTCTGCTTGTCCATCATGCGCTTCAAACGGTTCAATGCAATATTCTGCAACTGCCGGATTCTTTCCCGGGTGACTCCAAATTCCTGCCCGACTTCTTCAAGTGTTCGTTCTTTTTCGCCATCCAGACCAAAACGGTAGCGTAGGATCCTCGACTCCCTTGCGTTTAATTTCGACAGCAGCTGTGTCAGCAAGCCCAGAGATGTCTGAAGTTCGAGCTCTCCATATGGGTGGTCTGCATTCTCGTCTGCCACCCTTTCCTCAAGACGGGTGCTATCTTCATCACCCACAGTATCATCCAGAGAGACTGGGCGCGCGGAAGCCCGCCTCATGAGTGCCACGCGACTTGGAGCGATTCCTAGCTCTCCTGCTATCTCCTCGTCGGATGGTTCTCTCCCCAAAGCCTCCTGTAGCCGCATGGACACATTACGCAGCTTGGCTATTTTCTCCACCAGATGTATGGGTAAGCCTTATTGTCTTGGACTGATTACTCAAACTCCTCTTGATAGCCTGTTTGATCCACCACGAACCATAGGTCGAGAATTTAGCTCCTTTTGTGGGATCAAATTTATCCACAGCCTTCATGAGACCAATGTTTCCTTCGTTGATGAGGTCAAGCAACGGCAGGCCAAATCCTTCGTAATCCCGCGCTATCTTAACCACCAATCTGAGATTTGCCCGTATCATCCTCTCGCGAGCTTGTTCATCTCCTTGCTTGATGAGACCGGCCAGCTCCGCCTCCTCTTTAACAGTCAGCAGGTTTTCTTCAGCTATCTCCCTCAGGTACAATGCGAATGTACGACCTCAAGGGCTGGATATCCGCTGCCTTGGGTTCCAGTGTAGTCTCTCTGCGTGAACAGTCACTTTCGCTTCAGCAGTCGAGCGGGTCTGCCGCATTTTGCCACTCACGCTGCGCGCCCGAGTCCTTGGTTCTGGAGCTTTTGCCGCTGCCCTGCTTCAACATTTGCTGAGGGTTTGCACTTGATGAGCGTCTGGCTCTGATTTTTGGATGTTTTCTTGCTCGTTGCTAATTTCATAGAATCCTCACTCTCCTTCGATTTTCCGAAACCTGCTATTCTAGGATGACTTCGGTCGGCCTATTTGTGTTTCATCTCTTTTTAAGCCGGGCCTGCCCAGCTTCCACAATCCTCAGTTTACAACCCCTTCACACCTTCAACATCTACTCAAGGTGAAGGAAATGTCCAGTAAAAAAGTAGACAAAAGTCGAACACAAAAGCCACTGAAGACATTTCGAAATGTCTATACATTTTGTTTAGGTAAATATCTGTCTTGTTGACTGACCTCAACAGCGCCATGAAAACAACTCGATTCTTTCGTCTTAAATGGTTGTGCAGGGAATTCAATAATACAGCTTGGCTCACGCCAGTATTCAGTCCTGAATAATCAGGGTATTTGATTTTCTCAATGCTGGATTCTACGGGGCTTTTGAGTTTCAATGCCCTCCTACGTATGAATATTGACTTAGCTTATGGAGAGGGAAAGCTTCCGCTGGAATTGCCTGAAGATCGCACGACGGTGATCGAGCCTCGTTTCTCCGAAGGGATCGCAGATGAAAAAGCTTCGGTATTGAATGCCCTGGATCATCCGATAGGCAGACGCCTCACTCGCAGAGAATCTGCGTCCAGAAGACAAGGTTTGCATCCTTTTCACGGACCTTACCCGAGCCACGCCAAACGAACGCATCATTCCATGGTTGCTCGAATATCTGGGGGACCATCCAAGGGAGAACATTACACTGCTGAACCAATTGGGAACGCATCGACCGAATACCAGAGATGAGTTGATTAAAATGCTCACACCAGAGGTGGTTGACGGGTATCGAGTCATTAATCATAATTGCGAGGATCCATCTCAGTTGATGCAACTAGGGCAGACAAGTTCGGGTGTGCCTGCATTACTCAACAAACATGCGGTTGAGGCCGATCTCCGGATCGTAACCGGATTCATCGAACCGCATTTCTTTGCAGGATTCAGTGGTGGCCCCAAGGGAATAATGCCGGGGGTGGCTGGGCTCGAGACCGTGATGAGTAACCATGGTGTAACTCATATAGGAGATCAAAGAGCGACCTTTGGTAACACGGATGGTAACCCGCTTTGGGAAGAGTTGCGTGACATAGCGCTCAGAGCCGGGCCTAGTTTCCTTTTGAATGTGACACTCAATCATGATCGCGACATTACAGCTGTTTTTGCGGGTGATTTAATCGAAGCGCACCGTGCGGGATGCGCGCAGGTTAAAGCAACCGCCATGCAAGCTGTCGATGGGCTGTTTGACATCGTTGTGACCACAAACAGTGGTTATCCTCTGGATTTGAATCTGTATCAGGGAGTCAAAGGGATGAGTGCTGGCGCACGTATCCTCAAAGATGGCGGATTACTGATCCTTGCATGTGAGTGTCGAGAAGGTGTACCTTTTCAAAGTCCGCTGGACAAATTGCTTCGAAGTGCCAGCAGTCCTGCTGAAATTTTGACCATGCTCAGCACACCCGGATTTGTGCGTCCTGAGCAATGGCAGGCTCAAATTCAGGCTCTGATCCAAGCACGTGCAGAGGTAAGGGTGTATAGTTCACTGGACGATTCCACACTCGCTGCCGCTCATCTGCAGTCTTGCGATGATATACAGCAAACAGTCATCAATCGACTTGCTGAGCTGGGCAGCGAGGCTCGTGTTGCTGTTTTGCCGCAAGGCCCCCTGACGATTCCCTACCTCTGCGAGCAATAAATATTTTTTCAGTAACTTACTCACAATGAAACTGAGTCTGGGTTATCCCTCATTCAACATACCTCAGAATCATGATCAATAGTTTTGATGCTCATCACAACTATTGATCATGATGGAAGGTGCCATCGGTAATCCGGTCCTCCCTTCTTTGTTGCCAGTGATGTCTCAGCAGGTAGGATTCCTTCATGACTCTTGCAAAGATACTCACTCTGCTGTTGATCTGTCCGTTCGTATTGACGGCCGATGATTGGAAACAGTTTCGGGGACCGTCTGCCACCGGGCTTGCATCGGATCAAGGTATACCAGCTCGCTTGAATGAAGGTCACATTTTGTGGCGCACCTCACTCCCAGGCCGCGGACTGTCCAGTCCCATTATCGTTGGTAATCAGGTGTTCATCAGTGCCGCTGAAGGCAATGAACAGGACAGGTTAGTAGTCCTGTGCTTCAACGCTCAAACCGGATTGGAAGAATGGCGCCGTTCTTTTTGGGCAACTGGGCGAACCATGTGTCACGAAAAAACCTGCGTTGCAGCGCCAACCCCAGTCAGCGATGGTGATCACCTAGTTGCCGTCTTTTCCTCCAATGATGTTGTCTGTCTGGACTTGAAAGGTAACCTGCAGTGGCTTAGAGGATTGACCATTGATTATCCCAATGCTTCAAACAGTCTTGGAATGGCCAGCAGTCCCTTGATCCTGGATGGTGTATTGGTAGCTCAAATCGAAAACGACAGCCAGTCCTTGGCATTGGGAATTGATATGACCGATGGTTCGAACAAGTGGTCCATTGCCAGGCCCAAAGGAGCCAATTGGACATCGCCCATCCCTTGGACGCATGCGATCAAGCCTGCTGTTGCTCTTCAATCTGGCAAAGGAGTTCATTTGGTGGATGTTCACACCGGCGCCGTTCTCTCGGAATATCTTGGTGGTGCGGCTACCATTCCTTCTAGCGTTCTGGTTGGTTCGATGTTACTGGCGCCTTCTCATGGGATCAGCGCGCTTGACTTATCTTCTGATCTGTCGGAGATCCCACTGCTTTGGCGCTCGCGCGCCTTGAGTCCTGCGACAGCCAGTCCAATGGTTATGGACAATGCTGTATTTGTTGTTAATCGAGCCGGCGTGCTTACTCGAGGCAGTCTTGAGGGGGGGCGACGGGAATGGCAATTGAGGCTTAAAGGGCCATTCAGCGCATCTGCAGTTGGATTTGGGACGGTTCAATACTGGGTTAATGAAAAAGGTTTGCTTCAAGTTGTGGATGTGGCTCAAGACGAAGGCGCCGTCGTCAGTCAGCTTGATCTTGGCCAACAGGTTCTTGGTACTCCATCTATTGCGAATGGAGGTCTTTACATTCGAAGTGACAGTACTCTTTGGAAAATAGGAAAAGCGCCTATCCTGTGATCAGGTCAATTGAATCGTTATATCCAGCATGAAATCACCTGTTTTATCGTTGCGGTGTGCATCCGCAAGTCGCTTTACGTTACCTCCGCAGCCAATTTCTTGAATGAGAAGGGTTGTTATTCCTCTCAAATTTGCATGAAATCTGCTCATCTTTGTTCGGTAACAAGATGGACTCTTTAACGATTATGGAAAAATGGATAATGTTGGCGCGCGCGAGATTCCGCCTGATGGCTTGGGGTATCTTGGGTTGTGCCTGGCTTTTGATTTGGGACGCTGATGTTCAGGCGCAAGCCTTGATGAAATTCGAATTGAAAACACCTGAGGCCAGGACCTATTGGGTTGAGCAAACAACCGATATGCTTGGCCCTGCACTCAAAGCACCAAGTCGCACTCTTGAGTTGCGAAAAACCCCTTCAGATCTTCATGGATCCATCATAGATCATCGACTGATTGTTCATCTTGCTGAGGCTGTCTCGATTGATGGATTCATCAAGCCATGGGGACTTGAACTGCTGCAATCCCTGCATTTTCCGGGCGTGCATGTCCTCGCAGCCAGTTCACCCTTCCAGGCCATGACTATCGCCGATGCATGGGCAAACATGCCGGAGGTGCTGGCTTGTTATCCAGTTGAACAAAAACCAATGAAACTCAAAAACCGTTTCGCCCCAAGGCCCAATGATCCCTTCTTCTCCAATCAATGGTATCTTGAACAGAGGAATACGATCAATTTTTTGAGTGAAGGAGGGGATATCAATATTCGATCAGCCTGGCCCATATCTCGAGGTCAGGGTGTGCACATTGCGGTTGTCGATACAGGTGTGGATCAAGATCATCCTGATCTGGCACTGGCACTCAACAGCGACTTCAATAGAAATTTTATTACGGGCGCTCAAGATGGAAATCCGGTTTCACAAACTTTCTTTCACGGTACGGCTGTTAGTGGCTTGATAGCTGCATCCTCTGGAAATAATGAGGGTATAGCAGGCGTTGCCCCGCTGGCGTCACTCTCCAGTTGGGTGATTTTTGGGTTTGGGGGTAATATTGCGGATTCACTTCAACTCTCAGAGATGTATGAAACTTCCAACGATCAAATCGCTGTTCAAAATCATAGTTGGGGCAATGCTTATCCGGAGCAATCGGGGCCTTCATTTCTTGAACGACTAAGCTTATCCAACGCTTTTCACAAGGGGCGTTCTGGCAGGGGGATTGTCATGGTGCGCGCAGGTGGAAACGACCGTACCTCGGGAGATTTTCACCCGGGACTTGGTGATGTCAATGACGATGGTTACACCTCCATGCATCAGGTAATTGCAGTTGCTGCAACGCGTCGAGACGGCAGGGCAACCTCTTATTCGAATTGGGGGGCGTCCATTCTGGTAGCCGCTCCGGGAGGCGAAGTACGTGACGGATTGTTCACAACGGATGTAATGGGTGATGGTGGATTTAACATGGACACGGATTCGATTGGTGATGGTGATTATATTTCCAACGAGGTTGGTTTCATCGGAACCAGTGCGGCTGCTCCGCTGATTTCAGGATTGTCGGGACTTGTATTGTCGGTTAACCCTGAATTTTCCGTTCGAGATGTGCAGCAGATTGTCCTTGCTTCGGCGCGGCATGTTTTTCTCGATGATCCAGACATGGCTGGCAATGGTGCAGGTTTCAAGCACAGTCACCACGTTGGGTTTGGCATTCCTGACGCCGGGGAAGCTTTAAGGCTGGCGCAAAACTGGATACCTCGCGACGAGCTCAGCATCGTTTCTCGCGAAAGTAAACTGAGCAAGGTTGTCCCTGATCACGGACTTCGATTGAAGGTCCAGGGAAAGACAGTACCAGATGATTTAAAGGATATTCCTGCTTCCACCACCATGGGAATTCAACCAGATGAACCAACAGGATTTTTCCCCATGAGTTTTCAAGGGCGGGGGATTGATCCGATTACTGACGATCTTACAGGCAAAGGCGCCATCATTCGCCGTGGCACCACCACATTTCATGAAAAGATCATTAATGCTGCCAACGCTGGAGCCTCCTTTGCTGTGATTTACAATAATCAAAATGAGGATGAATTGATACGAATGGCTGGAACTGAATACACACCGTTACCCGCTTATTTCATTGCTCGGGAGCAAGGGGAGCCACTTTCCGTGCTGGTTGAATCGGACCCAACGGTCCGCATGCAACTTGAAATGAATTCTGCTGATTATTCTTTCAACGTCAGCGAGACTTTGATTTGTGAGCATGTCGAACTGGTGGTGGACGCAGATCATCCCAGTCGCGGCCAGCTGCGTATCGTGATTCAATCCCCAAGCGGAACTAGAAGCGTATTGCAGCGACTCAACTTTGACGATTCGCAAGGGCCCATCCATTGGGCTTATCGCACAACAAGACATTTCTTTGAACCCTCTGCAGGTGTCTGGAAAGTGAGCATCACTGACCAGGATGAAAACCAGATCGGAGCTATTCGTTCCCTGAATCTGAACATTCTAGGCACTGAAATTATCGATAGTGATTCCGATGGGCTGGATGATGAATGGGAAATGACTCAGTTTGGGAATCTTGCATCAACGGCGAAGGAAGATCCTGATGATGATGGTGCTCAAAATGCACGCGAGCAGCTTCTTGGTACCTCTCCTTTGATCTCTGATCTTAATCTTGAAATGAATCTTGATTTCCTTGACAAAGAACGCATCCGGCTTTCCTGGCAAAGCCGTCCCAATCGTCTCTACGAAGTAATTTCTCTGCAACTGAATGGTAACAGCCCAGATTCCATTGGAACCGTGCGCAGCCAGTCTTATCGATCAGAATGGGTAGTGAAATTAGATAAGAAATTCCAAAAATTCTTTCAAGTCATCGAGCGGGCTGAATAATCGTAAATTCTTAAATGAAGGCCCTCCAATCAAAGGGGCGTCCTCCAGTCAAAGCCATTCGCCAGGCCCACACAATCATGGTAGCCAAAAGGAGACTGCACAAAAAATTCAAACGCCATGCGTGCAGCTCTTTTTCCGGAATAAGACTCAACAATGCTCCCAGGGAAAGCCCGCACACAAAACCCCCAAGATGTGCTGCGATATCACTATCAGGCGATAAACCCCAAAATGAAAACAGGATACAGACGGCTAGGATACCTCCAAGGATCATGCGTCCGGCTTGTCGATGTGTTTTCAGTAGATGAAACGCATGGGGGCCCAGCATTCCCAAAGCGCCCATCACCATTCCTGAGGCCCCCAGTCCGCGGTAGGGAGCTTCATGAACCCATAACCCAAAAAAGTTTCCCCATACCCCGCACACGAATGCCGCAAGCAATCCCGGGCCGGCTCCAAAACGTCCCATGGCAAGCCCCAAGACGGTGAGACCCGTGGATGCATTGGATGCAAGATGGCCAATGTCAGCATGAAGCATGACTGCAGTGACAGTCTGCCACCAGGCGCCTTGTGTCAAAACTTCCTGACTCTTCAGCATACCTGCTAGTTGGACCTGAGGGCGGTATTCCCATCCGATCCAAGCAAAAATGCACAATACCAGACACCAGAGCAAGGCGGCCCCATGAAATGTGAATCCACTTGCGGGAATAGGCTTTTGCCACGACCAGCGTTTGTTTTCGCTTTGGTAACGCCTTATCGCGTCCTCTGCCCTGTGAAGATCACGTTGATGGACTTTTAAACCATAGGGAGCCTGGCCTTCAGGAAAGGATTGAATCTCTGTGGGGATCTTTTGACTGGTAAGAACCAAGCTCCAGTCCATGACCTGTTTTCGATGTGCTGCGGGGATGATGCACCAATCAGGGGCTGTTGATGGAAGATCTTGTAAATCCTGGCTCATTGGTTTTCACATTGATTACTGGGACTGAATCTTCTTTAGTGAATCCGTCAAAGATCAAAACCAAGTCTCAAGACCACAAATTGCAATTGAATAAAGCATATGTCCACAAGAATTCGATGGGGAATAATAGGAACCGGACGCATTGCCGGTGAATTTGCTGAAGGATTACAGCAGATCGAAACAGCCGAGTTACGATCAGTGGCTTCGCGCAGGCAGGAAACAGCAGATGCATTTGCGCACAAGTTTGGAGCTGCCCATGCCTACCCGGACTATCAGCGATTAGCGGAGGATCCGGAAGTGGATGTGGTTTATGTTGCTACCCCTCATTCGTTGCATTGTGAAAATACCCTTCTTTGTCTCAAAGCGGGAAAAGCGGTCATTTGCGAAAAACCCTTTGCGGTGAATGGTGGGCAGGTCGCAAAAATGATCAATGTCGCTCAAAATCAAGATTGCTTTTTAATGGAAGCCATGTGGATGAGATTCATTCCGCTCATCCGTGAAGCCAGACGTCTGATTTCATCTGAAGCCATTGGCGACGTGCGCATGATTCAGGCGGATTTCGGCTTTAGAGTGCCTTTCAATCCACAAGGCAGGCTCTTTGATGTTTCCCTGGCTGGAGGGGCTTTACTTGATGTTGGAATCTACCCATTGGCTTTTTCAGCCATGTTCATGGGCGAGCCAAAGGAGATTGTGAGTCTTCCCGCTTTAGGCGAAACAGGAGTGGATGAGCAATCGGCATACGTTCTTCGTCATGAAGAAGGGCAGTTGAGTGTTTTGTCATCTGCTATTCGCACACACACTTCTCAGTCAGCCTGGATCTATGGCACAAAAGGTCGCATACACTTCCATACACATTTTTGGAAAGCACAGGAAATGACCTTATTTGTTGATGGCTGTGAGCCTGAAGTGGTATCGATGCCATTCTCTGGAAACGGTTATCAATTCGAAGCTCAAGAGGTGATGAATTGTATCCATGCCGGTAAGTTGGAAAGCGATATCATGCCACACTCTGAAAGTGTTGCATTGATGCGGACCATGGATCGCATTCGTGATCAGTGGGGCCTGAAATACCCAATGGAATAAGTGACTAGTTTTCGGTATGCTTGCGCGGCCTGTTGCGGTATTTTTCATAAAGCCTCGTATGCCGACTGCTCAGCGATACAGGTTTGCCCTGGATCCACATGTGGGTTACCTGGGCTCGAATATCCAGCAGCTCTCCATTCAGGGCAATCAGAGAGGCTTCTTTGCCTGTTTCAATGGAACCAAGAACCTTCTCCAATCCAAGCAACTGTGCGGGATGGATAGTCAAACCTTTGATTGCCATGTTTTTATCAAGGCCAAATGCAACAGCCTGGGCGGCTGAGTTAGGAAGGTTCCTTACTGCCGATGCGGCGAATCGGTTGGAGCCCTCACTGAAAATTACTTGTACGCCTGCATCAACCAACACTTTGGGCGCTTTGAACTGAACATCATAGGGAGCCACATCCTGTTGAGGGAGTGTGAAAGTATGTTCGTAAATGACCGGGATCTCATTTCTGGCAAGCAAGTCTGCAAGCATCCATGCATCCCTGCCTCCTACCAGGACCATGGAATATTTTTCTTCCATTGACCATTCAACAGCCGATTTAATTTGACGCTTTTCGTTGGCATGAATGAACAGAGGGATATCCCCCTTCACCCATGCGCGAGTGGATTCCCAGTTAGGCACTGCCAGTGTCGAATCATCGGCATCCTTGCGACGAACATAAGCTTTGGCTGATTCAAAGAATTCAGTGATCTGTGCGATTTGTGTTTTTCTTTCCTTCGCCTGTTCCTTGGGGTTTTTCCAACTGGAAAAGTTATGGGATAGAGCTTTTGGAGTATGGTTCAAGCTCATTGACGGCCAAAAAAGATGCAAACCTGCTGCAGGGCGAATCATTAGATCCTCAATGGTCCAGCCATCCAACTGAATGACACTCGATTGACCGCTGAGCCTTCCTCCCAACGGAATTGGCTGAGCGTGTGTGATCCCGTTTGCGCGCGCTACGGGAATCAGTTCTGAGTCAGGATTGATAGCGCGCCAGGAAAGGATCTCGGGCGTCCATTGGCCAACCTCCGTAGTATCCAATGTGGACCGTACGGCATTGATTTCCAATAATCCCAAAGTCGTTGTCATGGCAATCATTCCGGGATAGAGGTGTTTTCCCTCAAGGTCAATGACCTGGTCTGCGGGAGTGTCAATAGAACGAGCGACCAGGGAGATCCTATTGTTTTCGATCAAGACATCACCTTGCTCCATGTCCCCCATGGTGATCGTGTGAACGGTGCCATTCTTGAGCAGTATGGACTCTGCTAAAGTGCTGGCAGCGTTGTTGAAAGCCAACAATGAGAGCAACAGGGATGGTTTCAGTATGCGAATGAGTCCTTGTTTCATAATGAGTGAGATCAATCAGATGGTATGAGAAAAATGAGTCAACTTTGCTTTGAGAATGGAATCAATCATCGCAATGTAAAATGCGTCCTTCGTTCTGCTTTTCCAAGGCAAGGTTGAAGAAATGTCTCCACTTTTGCTCCATTTCTTCTTCGGACTCGGTCGATTCATTCTGATAGCCAGCTTCCTTTTTGACTTTTTCAAGCAGCTTGGCCTTTTCGCCTGTGCGCAACTTGGTGCGCTCCTTATCTGTATAGAGATCGAAGTATTTTACACCTTCAATCCATGTTTCCAGACAAGTGCTCCTTGAATCGAGTGGTGAACCTGACCAGAGAACGAAATCGGCGTGTTTGCCTTTCTCGAGTGATCCCACCAGATGATCGATGCGAAGTTGTTGAGCAGGATATCGAGTCACAAAATTAAGGGCTTCCTCAGGAGGCGTATTGCCATATTTGACAGCCTTGGCTGCTTCAAGGTTCATCCTGCGAGCGAGATCGCTGTCGTCAGAATTGAAAGAAACGAGTGCCCCGCGTTCGTGCATCAATGAACCTGCATAGGGGATGGCATCAATGACCTCAAATTTGTAAGCCCACCAATCGGTAAAGCACGAGGCCCCTGCACCATGCTCAGCAATTTCATCGGCTATTTTATAACCTTCCAATACATGTTGAAGTGTTCCAACCTGAACACCGAAACGTTCCATGACTCGTAAAAAAACAAGGATTTCATCTTGCCTGTAGGAGTGACAATGAATCCATCGCTTGCCTTCAAGAATTTCTACCAGGCAGTCCATTTCAAGATCACGTTTGGGGCGCGCACCGTGTCCAGACTTAAACCTGCTCCATGCCTGCTGGTAATGTTGTGCGGCTGTGAAACGGTTTTCATAAAATACTGGAACTCCCATTCGGGATTGTGGGAATCGAGTCTTTTTATTATCTCCCCAGTTGGATTGTTTTACATTTTCGCCCAAGGCGAATTTGATTCCTCCAGGTGCTTCCTTGAACATTAAACCATCGGGACCTTCACCCCATTTCAATTTGATAATAGCATTTTGCCCTCCTATGGGGTTGGCTGAACCGTGAAGGAGGTTTGCAATCGTGAGGCCTCCTGCCAATTGATAATAAATGTTGTCCGTCTCGGAATTTATGACGTCTTCAATCCTGACCATGGCTGTGGATGGCATGGTTCCCTCGTTGACTCCCCCCATGATCATACTGTGTGAGTGGGCATCGATCAGGCCCGGTGTCAGGTGTTTCCCTGTAGCATCAATGACAAGGCAACTACCAAGATCCGACTCGGGTAGTTCAAGATTCTTTCCAACTTCAATGATATGTCCATGCTGAATGAGTAAATCGCCTCGTTCAAGGATCCCCATGAATGAACTGGTCCAAAGTGTTGCATTTTTTATGAGCAAGGTGTCGGGCCTCTGCTTTGAGGGGTGATCCTCCAGAGGTGAGCGGGCAAATCGCTTGCTGTATTCTGTGTTGATGTCCTTTTTCTTATTTTCGTCTTTCGAATTTTTATCTTGGTCTGATTCGAATTGATTATTGGGATAGCGCCTGCCTTGAACCCAGGTGGATTCAATTGGGTTTTTGGGTGTGAAATAATCCTCTCCCTTGACAATCGTGAAATTAGCCAATTTGCCTGCCACCAAAGTTCCCATGGATTCAGACAGTCCGCAAAGTTCTGCAGGGACAGTTGTTAAAGCCGCAATTGCAGTTTGTTTGGGAAGCCCGCGATCAATGGCTTGTTTCAACTTTTCTCGGAATTTTTTTTGATCGTTCAAGGAATACAGGGTGAGTGCGAGTTGATGGCCTTGAGAGGCCAACAATGCAGGTGTTTCTGGTGCCCAATCCCAGTTGCGCAGCAAATCCAAACTGACCGCCTCCCAATCGTCATCTTCAGGAAGTTTGGGAATCTCCGGGAAATTGACAGGAACAATCATCGGGGCTTCTATTTGCTTTATCAAATCCGGCCTGCGCCACTCCTGACCTGTTGCAATTATTCCATATCGCACTCCAAAAACTTCCATGAGACTCGATGCCCGGGATGCCATCAGGACGCTTCCGGGTTCAATCAGGACTCGAGTTTTTCCACCGATTACAGGTTCAAGGGCCTTCAGCGAAGGATTATAAACCTGCGAAGTATTCTGTGAAGGATTGCGAGTAAAGTCCTGAGCCTCCAGCAATGTCTGTCTGATGGCGCTGATGACTCCCATCAACGATTTGGGATACTCATTCGCTTTGCCATCGCGACTAGTGAATACGATGTGTTGCAGACCCTCATTACTTTGTATCAGTTCATTGGGCGATGCTTCCCCGGTCAAGGAAACCGCGCCTTTGCCACGGAAAATACCTTTGGATGGACTCAGATGTACTGCTGTAAACCCAAGGTTCCTCAAACCTTCACGATGACCGGATTTGAAAGCCCAATCATCCAGTACACTGTACTCGGGATGAACGGTTGAAAGCGAAGAGCCGGGCCCCATGTCACCAGGATCGAGCTCATCGCCAGGCATGCCGTAGAAATTCCAGTGGCCGCTTGCTTTGTGGTCTGCATCATGATCCTCTGCAGTCGTGCGCGTTGTCATGACGGGTGAACCGTCAGGTGAGATCACGTAATAGGGGTCAATAAAACCGGGGTAAATGGTGTATCCCTTCAGATCCCATATTCTGCTTCCGCTTGCTGCTTCCTTTGATGGAGACACTGAAACTACCTTCCCATTGTTGATAACAAGCGTTGCGTTTGTGACCGTCAGACTGGGCGAGACGATGACATTGGCTCCCACAAAAGAATGAAAACCCTGAGGCCTTGGTGGATGGCCCGGGGGGGCGACAGCGGGCCGGTTATCGTTGGCGTATGTAATTAAGCTGGAGCAAAAGGCAAGTCCTGTCAGGATGGCCTGCCATCGGTTTGAATTCGGTTTCATGAAAGCAAATCCCGGTTTGAGTGGGTTTCGTAAATCATGAATGATTTATCCTCTTACGCCAAACCTTTTGGCTTTCGATTTTTGGTGAAGAATGCGATCAAGCTTTTTGCTCCAAGAACATGATATCCGTGATTGAATACGGTAGGTAATCTGAGGTAGGACTCATCCATGCATATTGTTCTGGTAGAGCCTGAAATTCCACCGAATACAGGTAACGTTGCGCGCCTCTGTGCGGCGACAGGTAGTGAGCTACACTTAATTGAACCACTCGGTTTTCAACTGGAAGATAAACATCTCAAGCGCGCTGGTATGGATTATTGGAACCATGTAAACTGGCGTAAATGGTCTCATTGGTCTGCATTCATTGAGCATTTAAATGCTTCATCCAAGCTTTGGCTTGTCGAGTCAGACGGCCCCAAAAGTTATGCAAACGTTGATTATGGTCCTGACGATTACCTTGTATTCGGAAGAGAAACAGCAGGCCTTCCCTCTGAATTAGTTCAGCAATATCAAGACCAATGGTTGCGTATTCCGATGATGAACAAGGAAGCCCGTTCATTGAATCTTTCAAATTCTGTGGCCATTGTCCTTTATGAAGCTTTGAGACAACTTGGTTTTCAAGATGAAGTGCGCTGATGGCTCAGGGGCTACTCATACTTGTATTTGACCACCCAGGGATCACCACTTGCTTCCTGAAACGCCCTGAGCCGATCCTGCAGATTTATCAAGGTGCGTTCAAATTCAGGGTTAGATGCCAGATTCTCTATTTCAGCAGGATCTGCTTCCATATTGTAAAGCTCATGGCGCGGTCTTTGTATGTAGTCGCCGATGCGGCGTTTCCCATAGAGACCATCCATGCCGTCTTTGACCGCCGCCTGCCAGGTCGGAGCTTCATATAGATCTGATGCAAAAGGGTAGGGGAGTTGATGTGCCAGATTGAGGGTGTATTTGAATTGTCTGGTTCGGATCACACGCATGGGATAATACATGGTGATTTCATGGAAAGTGTGAGAGGCAAAAACATAATCCCATTCCAGTGCTTTTTCCTTTTCGAGTATGGACAAAAAGGACCGGCCATGAAAGGCATACGGAGCCCTCTCACCGCGACTGTTGTTATGCTCAAGTCTGGAAAGGTCTATTCCGGCAAAGTCCAACAAGGTTGGAGTCAAGTCAGTCCATGAGACCATGGCATCCGTGGCGATACCCCTTTTGGATTGATCTGGACTGCGGACAATCAAGGGCAGGCGCATGCCAGGTTCATAGAGCGTCGTCTTGGCACCGGGAAATGCAATGCCGTTGTCTGACAGGTAAAGTATCAGGGTGTTTTCATATTGATCGGCTTCTTTCAAGATCTGTACTAGCCTGCCAAGCCCCTGATCTATTCTTGACACACTCTGGTAATATTGCGCCAGTTCCGCACGGCATTCCGGTGAATCCGGAAGGTAGTCCGGGACGAGCACTTCTTGCGGATCGTAAATAAGCTCTTTAACTCCCTCATAAGTCTGATTGTTCCCAAAACGATTGGGTTTGTAGGGGAGCTCATTGGCATACCCGCCACCTCTGTGGGGATCTGAAGTACAGAAATACAGAAAAAATGGTCTGCTTTTGTCTTTGTTGATGAAGGGTTGGCATTTCTCCGCCATACTTACCGGATTCCTTGAACCACCTTGATTGCCGGTAAGGTGTTGGTCGAACGGATAGATTTCTTCCGGTGCCACGTGGTACTTCCCGATGCGGGCTGTTCGATATCCCGCTTTGGATAGCCAGGTTGGCAGACTGACAACGGAATCTTTGGTGTGGAATCGATGGTAGCTGTGTTGATGCCCGTATTGACCATTCGCATGATTATGCAATCCAGTGAGGATTACGGAGCGACTGGCCGCTGCAGCTTGCTGTCGTGCAAAATGCATAATCAAATCGGGTGCCATCCTTTGCCAACGCATCAAGATGTGGTGTTTGAATGGCGGCGTTCCCGTAGCATCCCGCATCCCTTGCCTTGGTCATCCACTACAAACATGACAATGTTGCGCGCGAGTTTGACATCTTCCTGAGCACTCAGGGAAAGCGCCAGCAAGAACAACAGAAGACAAGCGTTTTTTTAATTGTTGATTTCATGAGATTAAAGAGACTGGGTGATTTGTTTCAGATTTTTAACAGAAGCCTATTAGTGAAGGGGAGGTTTTCGTTGCTGCCTTCGCTTGGTCATGATTTTTGAGCAGCTTTTCATTATCTTGATCTGTATGGTTAACGCGCCGAGAAATTGTGCTGCAGCACTGAAGTTTAAGTCCTTAAATGTTAGCTTCTGCGGTGTGACCCACAAGGGTTTTTTAGTCCATATACGAGCAGGGTATGTTTCCATTCCTGTAACTGACTGATTCAGCTTTGACGGAATTGTATGACCATTACAAACTTTCAATAAAGCCCATTGCGATCGAATATCATGGAATCCAAAGCGACCCATTCGCATTGGAGATCAGAGTCACGAATACCCAACGATGGTTGGCACTGAAGATGAGTATGCCATTGATGCGCGAAACTTGCGCGCTGACAGTGGATTGATCACATACGATCAGAGGTATGGCAAATCATCCTCATCAGGAAATTCATCGCCCGCGCCAAATCCATGCTGACGCATCAGAACGTGCCTATCTCCGCCTGGTAAAACGTCCTTAATCCTGACCCTGGGAGTCAGGTGTCTGAATATCTCGTCCCGTTGCCTGGAGAATGCTTTCTTTGAATGCTTCGGGGCTCACGTCTTTGGGAATTGCTTTGCATGTTTTTTTCGAATCCAGGGAAATTCCACAAATTAGGGAAGTCTCGGCACTGTTGGGGTTTGACAGACTGGATGCTGCATTTGTCATCCTCCAAAAAAATGCATGAACCGTTGGATTGATCCTGAAGAGCTAACCCCTTTCGGGACTGGTTCAACCTTGTGAATTGCTGAATAAATGTATTTTCATCCTGTTCAAGAAATGCAGCGATGCGGGTTGATTTCATCCTCCGAAAGCTTGACCTGGCCCGGCCAGCGGCAACAGGCAGTGCAGCGTTGACATTCAAAAAAAATGGGCATTTCAAGATTTGGTCAAATCCGTTGCTCCCTAATCCAAACTTATCTCAATGTTTGCTTCCCTCTTCAGCTTGTGGAGGTATTCAGGTAAAAGTTTCTCAACATTTTCAGCTTCCAATTGCAACTTGATACGCTCGGAAACTTCAGGGAAAGGCTGGTATTCCTTGGGAAACTTTTTCATCAACTTGACAACATGGTAGCCAGTTCCGGTCTTGATCACAGTAGACACCTGTCCCTCTTGGAGAGCGAACACGGCTTCCTCCAACGTTGGGTTATTACTTCCTTTTGCTATGGTAACCTGTCCCTGATTTGCTTTCGTTACGGCATCTTCAGAATAAGTTTCTACCAGTTTGATGAAATCTTCCCCAGAGCTTGCTTTTTTTTGGGCTTCTTTTGCCCCTGGTCAGTCGCTTTGTTTTCTCGGTTGAGGATAGCGGTTCTCCTGTCCAATTTGCTTCTCGCCGGAATGTAAAATATTTCGAAGTTCGGCACGCTCGGGGAATGGCAAACACCTCCTTGTTGACGTCGTAAAATGCACGCGCTTTTTCGCTGGTCACGATGAAGTTGGCTTTTAAATCAGCATCGATAACCTCTTTGACGATGGCTTGTTCAGTGACTTGGTCCTTGAAATATTCCAAGTCCATTCCTGTTGAGAGCAGCTGTCTCTCGAATGTCTCCCTCGAAGGGGTGTTGCTGTATCAAATCTTCAAGGAAAGATTTTGCATTCAATTTGCCTCTCCTTTTTTGCTCCTGGGTTGCCTTGTTCAAGAGGATTTTCGTCGTAATTAACTTATCCAGTATCTGGGCTTCAACTTCATCGTTCAGGTGAGGTGGTATGGGGTTTCCCTGTGAGACTCGGTTCGCTTTCGTTGTGATGATCGCCTTGTCGAGTTCAGAGCGATTGATTTCCAGATCCTTGCCGGTGGCGACGATGTCATTACTGAAAAGATCTGAAAGATTATTGGTTTTGAGCGCGCTTGATTGAGCCTCAAGAGGCTGGTAGCCGTTTAACAGAGTTGAAATCAGGCAATAAAACAATAGATTGGATGCCTTCAGCTTCATGAGAGTTTTATAATGCGAATACTGCTGATATCCTCATCCCTTTGAATTTCATCCAGTATGGTGTTTTCCGGGATGCTGTCCAAGTTCAGGACTGTCAATGCGTGGCCACCTTCGCGGTCTCGGTGCAAGCTCATGTTGGCAATGTTGATTTGGTGTTTTGCCAGAATACCCCCCAAGTGGCCGACAATACCGGGACGGTCCCTGTTGGTAATCAGACAAAGCACCCCCTTTGGGTCGATTTCAACAGGTTGACTATCCAGGCGAACGATACGTGGTTTCATTTGAGCGCCAAAGAAAGTTCCGCCGGCAGATGATTTTTCTTCGCCTTTAAATGCAGCGACGTGAAGCCACTCGTTAAAATCGGTTTCCTCATTGGATTTGACCAGTTCAACAACGATACCCAGCGATTTTGCCATGGCTTTGGCATTGATTTGATTGACGTCCGCTCCACCTGCACTGGCCAGAAAACCGGTCAGGATAAATCGCGCAATCGGATCACTTGGCATTTCCGTGGCTTTACCTCCGAAGGTAATGACCAGTCGATCGTTTTGTTGAGGAGCCAATTGTGAAACAAGCCGGCCAAGTTTTTGTCCCAAAGTTAAGTATGGTTTGACCTTGGCATAAGTCTTTGCATCCAGGCTGGGCATATTCACGGCATTCTGGATGGCTCCTGTCAAAAGATAGGAACTAATGGATTCACCGATTTCAATGCCAACGTTTTGTTGAGCCTCCTGCGTGCTTGCTCCCAGGTGAGGTGTCGTAATGATTTCAGGTATTTCCCTGAATGGGTGGTTCGCGTCCAGGGGTTCCTTGCTGTAAACATCGATCGCGGCCCCCGCAATGATACCGGATTTAACTGCCTCAACCAGGTCCTCCTCCTGCACAATGCCGCCGCGTGCACAATTGAGAATACGCATCCCTTTTTTCATTTTTGCGAAGGCATCTTCATTGATCATGCCACGAGTCTCATCCGTCATTGGCATGTGGACAGTGATGAAATCGGCCTTTGCATAAATCGCGTCTAAGGTGGCAATTTCGACTTGAATGGCTTTCGCTCTGGAAGGGGAAAGGTATGGGTCAAAAGCAAGCACGTGCATCCCAAATGCCTGAGCTCGCTTTGCGACCTCAGTGCCAATTCGACCCAGTCCAAGAATGGCCAGTGTCTTGTTGTAAAGTTCGGTGCCGGAAAAGGCTTTACGGTTCCATTCCTTGTTGGACATGGACATGTGAGCCTGAGGTATCTTTCTTGCCAGGGCCATCAACATGGCAAAGGTCAGTTCGGCGGTTGAGATCGTATTACCGCCAGGCGTGTTCATTACGACAATGCCGCGTTGAGTCGCAGACTCAACATCTACATTATCGACTCCAACACCCGCGCGTCCAACTACTTTCAGGCAAGGCGAATGCTCGATGACCTTGGCCGTAATTTTGGTCTCTGATCGAACCACGTAGGCGCTGACATCACCCGCCATTGAAATGAGCTCGTCCTCACTGGGCCGTTTTTCGAGGACAACGACCTCGAGTTCAGATTGCTTTTGGAAATATTCGATTCCCTTTGCTGAGATTGGATCGCAGATCAATACTTTCATCTTTTTCAAAGGCCACTCAATCTAGGCAAACCGCCCTGACAGGTCAAACCTGTAAAATACAATTGAATTGGTAAGTTCGTGTTGCCATGGTTTTCTCAGGCTGGCTAACCTTGCGGCATGGATCGCAGTAAAGATCCCAAAATGGATCAAGCTTCCATTTGCTTTGGGCAGGATGCAATGCTTGCCCACGCTGGTAGCATGCTGTTGAAAGTGAATTCACAGTCAGGACTCATTTTCGGTTGTTATGAAGAAAACCGGCAGGAAAACCTTTTGATCGCTTAGAAAAAGATGAATCGTACTAACCTGGATGCCCAATCGAGTACGCCTCCTGCTCCCGAGGTCATTGAGGCAATGCGACCTTACTTATCAGGAAATTTCGCTGCTGCAGCATCCGCTCATTATTCTGGTAAACAAGTCCGCAAAGCGATTGAAAGAGCTAGAGAGCAGATCGCCGCTGCCATCAGTGCCTCTGATGTGGAGGAAATTATCCTTACAGGGTCTGGGACTGAGGCCAATAATCTTGCAATCAAGGGTATCCTTGCCGCTCGAAAACCATTTGGTAATCATGTCATAAGCACCCCTTTAGACCATCCTTCTGTCTGGTTTTCTATTCAGTCGATGATTTCACAAGGCTTTGAGCATGGAGTTTGGGAAGTGGACGGAGTGGGGCGCCTGCCAGGTATTGAATCTCTTGGAGAAAAACTTCGACAGGATACAATCCTGGCTTCAGTGCCAGTTTCAACCCCAGAATTAGGAATCGTTCAACCGATTCATCCAATCTCTGAATGGTTAGAAAGAGAGGGCATTGCGCTGATGCTGGACGCCACTACTGCTGGCGGTTGGACACCTTTGGATGTCGCCACGTTGAAACCTTCGCTCATGAGCCTTTCGCCTCATCGATTTCATGGTCCTAAAGGAGTTGGTGTTCTCTACAAACGGCGAGGTGTTAGCCTTGTGCCATTGATACATGGTGGTAACCAAGAATTCGGTTTGCGCGCTGGAACTGAAAATGTAGCTAGTATTGTGGGCGCGGGGAAGGCATTTGAGCTGATGTCGGGAATCCTTGATGAACGCATTGAAAACGCATGCAAGCTGCAAACTTTTCTGCTCAGGGAGATTAAAACGAAAATTCCATCCACGGGTATCATTGGGCCTGCGCCAGGAAAGGATCGCTTGAGCAATCAACTCAACATCGTCTTTGAGGGTGTCGAAGGCGAAGCACTCATGCTGATGACCAATGTCAGGGGGCTTGATTGCCACACTGGAATCTCATGTGTGAATCGTCACATGGAGAGTAATCGAATACCCGAAGCTACGGGATTGCCTGATGACTTGTTTCGAAGCAGTCTTCTGCTGTCATGGCATGAGGAACATACCATGGCAGACCTGCGTGGGGCGGTTGAGATCATCGCAGCGTGCGTTGGTAAGTTGCGTGAAATGTCCCCTGTATGGAACAATCTACAGCGTGGTCGCATGCCTTCGCGCTTGAGCTTGCTGCCAGAAACCGTGAAGTCTTCTTAGCGTTCCCTGTCTTGAATGGAAGAGTGTTTGAAGTTGTGGCTTTGATGCCAATGCATTAAATTTCATCCCAGTTGCAGCAACAAAATACCATGAAACGTTATTTAACCGACAGCGCTTGCGCATCATTAGCCTTCTTTTGTTCCTTGTTATTTTACTGGCCCCTGTTCGCAGCTGATGACTCGATAGATTCGGCACGTATCCTGATGAAGGCAGGGGATAATGCCGCCCAGATTCGTTCAGCAATCAAGAAGGTGCCCTCCGAGTATCGCGAAGGTTTGAGTTTTCTGCTGAATTACATGCCAGAGCGTGATTTGCAGCAGCTTTCATCCGATTATCTGTTGGGAAATGTTCAATACGCTTACAAAGCATGGGAAGAATCCCCCTGGAAGGATCAGATTTCCAAAGACTTGTTTTTCAATAATATTCTTCCGTATGTGAGCATTAATGAAAGGCGTGATAATTGGAGACAGTCTTTCTATGAAAAATTTAAACCCTTGATTGAAGGGATTGATTCACCGGGACTTGCAGCAGCCACTCTTAACCAGAAAATATTCCCACTCCTGAAAGTAAAATATTCGACCAAGCGAAAAAAGGCGGACCAGAGTCCTTTCGAATCAATGGAATCTGGCTTAGCCTCTTGCACAGGGCTCTCCATCATGCTCATTGACGCCTGCAGAGCTGTGGGGATTCCCGCCAGATTTGTGGGGACGCCTTTGTGGTCTGATGGAAGTGGAAATCATTCCTGGGTTGAGGTCTATGATCAGGGCTGGCATTTCACCGGGGCTGCGGAACCTGCAGGTGATGCCCTGGACAAGGCATGGTTTATAGGACGTGCAGCCAAGGCGCAACGAGACAGTCAGCCTCATGCGATTTATGCGGTTTCATTTCGTCACACGCCCCAACCATTTCCCATGGTATGGAAACGAGGTGCTGATTATGTGCACTCGGTGAACGTGACGGATCGTTACACCCAGTTGGGGCAATCGTTGCCTCCAGGTCACGTTAACCTGATGTTTCGCATCTTCGATGGCGGATCGGGTGATCGATGTTCTGCTCCTTTGACAATTAAGCAATCAGACGGGGATGTTATTTTCCAAGGTAAATCAAAAGACGAACGCTTTGATGCGAACGATCACCTGACGGTTGCAGTTCCAGAGGGAGAAACTTTTCACCTTAGTATCCCCTCCAAATCAGGGATGCCCCTTACCAGAATCATCAAGGCAGAATCAGGCGGTCAGTTGATTGAACTTGAGTTGCCTTCTGGAAAAGATTCCAGATAACGCGATAGTCATGAATATTTATCCTCAACAAGGACGGCTGACGCCTTTTTTCTTTTGCTGCGTGCTTCAGCTTTGCATTGGTTTCAAATCCATTGCTCAATCTCCTGATATCCTCAGATCAAGAGAGGTAGTGACTGAATTGGCTGCATTGCTTGAATCGACTCATTTGTCCACTGCATTGACTGAGCTATCCTTTGCTTCCACGCCTCTCACCAAGTCGGACAGCCTTAGAGCTGGTGAATTGCTGGTAAGATCTTTCAAGGCTCAGTTAAAGATTGAGAGAGCTTCTGAAATGGCAGCTCAAACGCTCAAACACGATGGGTTCGAATTGCCCTTTTTTACAAAGATATGCGGCGATAAACCTGAAGGCGGGCGGAGTCTTTATATTTCCATGCATGGTGGAGGTGGGGCACCTCCCAAAGTCAATGACCGCCAATGGGAGAACCAAAAAAAAACTCTATTTATTGGATGAAGGTGTTTATGTGGCACCTCGAGCACCAACGGATACCTGGAATCTCTGGCATCAAGGACATATTGATCCTCTGTTTGAGCGTTTGATTCAAAATATGGTGGTGTTTCACGACGTGAACCCTGATCGGGTTTTCCTGATGGGCTACTCTGCTGGTGGTGATGGTGTTTATCAATTAGCTCCTCGCATGGCTGACTATTTTGCTGCGGCGGCAATGATGGCTGGGCACCCCAATGAAACGGTTCCCGACGGTTTAAGGAATTTGCCTTTCTCTCTTTTCATGGGAGGTAAAGATACTGCCTATAAACGCAATCAAATCGCTTCAGAATGGAAAGAAAAACTGAGGCAATTACAAATCAAAGATTCCGAAGGATATCCTCACTGGGTAAAGATTTTTCCTGATCACGGTCATTGGATGCAAAAGGAAGACGCTGCTGCCATTCCGTGGATGCATCAATTTACGCGTAACAAATATCCAGACCGTGTCGTCTGGAAGCAGGATGATGTCTTGCATAACCGTTTCTATTGGTTGCGTTTGTCAACAGGGGATGCAAAGGCCCGATCTTTGAATATTGTCTCAATGAAAGGCCAGATTATTGAAGTCGAAACCGTAGAAGCTGAAAAGATGACGATCCTTCTCAATGATATGATGTTGAATCTGGACCAACCTCTATCGGTTGTTGCAAATGGTAAAACGCTTTTCAAAGGGCGTCCTGACCGCACGGTTGCTAACTTGATCACATCTCTACTGGAACGGGGTGACCCCGGATATTTGTTTAGCAGTAAAATCGATTTGAATTTTTAGACACGGGTCAATTTTTGATCGAATGCCATGAATAATTGGCTGAGCACGATTATTTACTGAAGCGTGTATTTGCTGCTGAACTAACAGCTACACCCCGCGCTTCATTCTCAATTTGAATTTCTACCAGATTCTCGATAAGTCGTTGAGAAGTAAACGTCTACGCGTGATGCGATATGAAAGATGAAACGCGACCTGCCGATACTTATTTTCAATGACAGAAAACTTGTTGAAGACCGTGTCGATATCTCACCCTCTATTCCAAATCACGCAGTAAAATAATTCACGCATTGATCCGGTAGAGCCCATCTCGACCGAGTCGCGCTGTCCTGATAATTTGCGTGCATAAAAGGAGTAGTTTCTTTATCGGCCAGCACAGGCCACAGTGCTGAGTTAGGAAGATTCTTTTTCTCTCATCATGGATCCCAACAAAGCATGCATGTGCAGAGGGTAAGTTCCCTCAGGTTTAATCTTGCTCATGACACAAATACCGATGACAAAAAAGCGCGGAGTAATCCGCGCTTTGGTTTAAATTTGCTCTGTATACGGAGAATTAATATTGAACTCGAACGCCGTATTCCTTGAGTTTTTCAACCTGACTCTTTCGAATACGGTTGCCCTTGAGATAGGCCTTCAGGAAAGGTGCAAATCGTTTTTCACCTTCAGAATCGACACGGGTCATGGTGATCAACGGGCTGATGTCCTGCACTTTATTGTATTCAAGAAACAGAAAATTCAAGTTGTTCAATCCATCCAGAGGAACCAGGTCGTAGATGTCATTACCATCCAGCGAAAGCGAGCTAAGCCACTTCAAATTATTGATGCCTTCAATGGATTCAACTTGATTTACGCTGAGGTGAAGAGACGAAAGCTTCGGCAGATCCAGGATAGGGTAAATATATTCAATCCGGTTGTATCCAAGATAAAGAGCCGACATGTTTTTCAATCCTGACAGAGGGCTCAGATCATTGACTTTGTTATGAGACATTTCAATATACTGGAGTGCAGGGGTTTTTGCCAGAGCGGATATATTTGAAATATCATTGTTGGATAGATCCAGTGATTGCAAGCGTTTGAGTCCGGCTAATTGAGAAATATCCGTGATCTGATTACCTGCAAGATCAAGAAGTGCCAGACTCTTGCAATGCTCAAGTCCTGTCAGGTCGCGGATGTTCTTACCTCTTCCCTTGATCGTTGAGACATCGATCAAATCTTCAATTGTGATTGGCTCATCCGTATTTCTTTTTTCATAAACGGAATGGCGTACTACCTCCTCAAGATTCTTGTCCTTGAATGCAGAAACCGCCGGGGTCTTTTCTTCTTTTGCTTCAGCCTCACTGTCTTGAGCATGAGACCAAGTCATTGGCGCCACGGCAACCAGAAGTGTCATCAACCATGAATTTAAACGTTTGGACGTCATATTTGCTGTATCTATATGTTTGGAAACTTCTTGCATTAAAACCGGAAGAGCTGTCGATACGCAATCCAAATCCGTGGAAAAAATATCAAAGAATTTATAAAAACAGTTCCATGAAGGCTGCCTCTGCATCCCTTTTATATCTCGCTTGGCAAATGGAGTTGGGTTTTTAGAAATGCCCCTCTTTCCAATTAAAATTAATCCTTAACAATCTTCATGAAACAAATGTCATCAAAGAAATGGATGGTAGCTTTACACCATGTTGGATGACCAAGATGGAATGTTCATCCCGATGAATCAGCCCAGGGGAAGTTCACAGAATAAGCGGCTTTCAGGTCGAGGAGGAAACAAGGCGCCTGATTTTCCATCCAATCCAGTAGTCAAGGAGCCTTTCAACCGAAAGGCCCATTAAACTCAGGGGCTATTGATTCTCCCGGCGTGGGGCTCATTTTCTATGCAGGAGAAGATACTACCTTTTCTGGTGGATACCAATGGAGTGCCTTGGGTGTTGCTTCGCAGTAATACACACAAAGTCCGCACCCCACGCAGGCTTCTTCATCGAGGGAAGGAAAATTGTCCTTCATCTTGATAGCCTGAACATCCGATGGGCAATACATCACGCAGGTGTCGCAAAAAATACCATCGGTATTGAGGCATGCGTCCTGCTCTAGCCAGACTTTACCTATGGCTTTGACTTTTCCGCTGTCTGGCATGCTCAAGGCATCTGAAGGGCAGGCATGGATACAATCCATGGTTGAACACCAATGACAGGGGTTCTGGTTTAATTTTAAAACAGGAGTCCCCTCCGCATCACCAGTTAAAGGGCCCTGTTATTTGAATGATGTCAAAAGGACAAGCGTTCATGCAGGCATGACAGCGCGTGCAGGTTTCGAGAAATAATGATTCATCCTCCAGAGCGCCCGGTGGCCTGACAAATGTATTCGGCTGTACTCCTTTTTTAAGTTCCTTTGAAGCCTCTCCCCATGCCGTCGCCAAGTCCCTGACTCGAAGGCGAAACAGATTACGTCTGGAAAAATTTGTCGCTCATGGTTCCATTGAGACCGGTCACCTTTCATCGATTGACTGGCAACCGACCATAGAGCGCAGTCGTGCTCTATGGAAAGCTTCAAAATCTGAGGATGCATTCACAAGGTAACGATTTGTAGGTCACCTAAGCTGGGGTAGGGACAAGTCGATCACGGTCTTGCCTCATTCCGAGAGCATGCGTGCCATGTCCGGATACGTCCAATGAATGCACTAACAATAGCGTGGAGGATGGCCTTTGTTTTTTAGTTGTGGGTCCGTCCTTTTATTCAAAGCATGCGATTCTTGCTATACGGATGCGGCTTTGTTTATAAACTACCCTTATGTTGGACATTCGCTGGATACGGGAAAATAAGGAATTGACGGAAAAGCGTCTCGCTTCGCGGCGTGGAGGCGATGAGAGCAAGGTGAGAGCGTTTACTGGAGCTGGATTGCACAACGTCGTGGCCTCTTGACGGAAGTTGAACAGCTAAAAGGCTGAGCGGAAATCTGCTTCCAAGCAGATCGGGGCGCTTTTCGGACAGAAAAAACAGGAAGAGGCGGATGAGAAAAAAGCCGCGACCAAGGCTATTGGAGACCAAATTACGACGCTGGATCAGCAAGTTCAAGAAACGATGAAGGAACAGGAAAGCATCCTTTTGAGTCTTCCGAATTTACCACATGAATCCATCCCGGACGGGGCAAGCGAGGAGGATAACCCTGAGATTCGACAATGGGGGCATAAACCGGAATATGGCTTTGACCCTCAATCACATGTCGACCTGTGTGATCAGCTTTCGTTGATAGATTTTGCTCGTGGAGCCAAGCTGGCTGGAAGCGGGTTCCTCTTGTACACCGGTTGGGGGGCTCGATTGGAGCGTGCATTGATTCAATTCCTTCTCGATTTGCACACCAGGGAACATGGTTACACCGAAGTATCGCCACCCTTTGTGGTGAGTCCTGATTGCATGACGGGGAGTCGGTCAGTTCCCGAAGTTTTACGATCAAGCATATGCTGTTCAGGAAGGTGAAGATGCCGAAACACTCGGTAAATTATACTTGGTTCCCACAGCGGAAGCTCCAGTCGCCAACATACACAGAGAAGAACTGCTCAAGGAAGAGCAACTCCCCATTTTTTACTGTGCATACAGTCCATGCTTTCGAGCTGAGGCAGGAGCTGCAGGAGTAGGGGACTCGGGGTATGATCCGGGTGCATCAGTTTGATAAAGTCGAGATGATTAAAATTGTACCGGCTGATCAAGGTTATGTTGAGCTAGACGCGATGGTTGGTAATGCTGAAAAAGTCTTGCAGTTATTGGACCTACATTACCGAGTCATACTATTATGTACCGGCGACATGGGATTTGCCAGTGCCAAGACTTTTGATATCGAAGTTTGGGCTCCAGGGCAGGGGAGTTACCTGGAAGTTTCGAGTTGTTCGAATTGCGAGGAATTACCAGAGCCGACGTAATGAATCTTCGCTACAAAACGCGAGAAGGAAAAAAATGTTTTCCCTCATCTCTTGAACGGTAGCGGTACAGCATTGGCTCGATTATTTGTGGCACTCATTGAGACACATCAGCAGGAGGATGGTTCCCATAAGGGATTCCTGAACCATTGCAGCCCTACCTAGGGGTTGAAGTGATTCCTGCGTCGTCATGATTTGTTCCTAGCCCTGTTGCCCATCTTTTTCAGTTTCACTCACACAATTTCATCATGACAATCATGCAAGTTAGTGGGGAATGTTTTCCCTATTCGAAAACGGGAGGACTTGCCGACATGGTGGGTGCACTTTCAAAAGCCCTGGCAGTGGAGAGGAACTCAGGTTCAGGTCGTGACGCCGTTGTACCGCGGCATAGCCAGGAAATTCAAGGAAATCCAGCCTATGGATTGGGCTCTTGACCTGGAAATGGGGACAAGGTGGTTTCCGGCAAATTATATACATTAAATCCGCAACCAAATCTCACCATTTACTTTATCGAACAACCCGATTACTTCGATCGTCCGGGGATTTATGGTGAAAAGAGTGAGGATTATGAAGATAATTCAGAGCGTTTTCTGTTTTTTTCCAAAGCTGCAACCAACCTTGCACGTTACCTGACTGATGCACCCGATATCGTCCACGCTCATGACTGGCAGGCAGGAATGGTCCCAGCGATGATTCAACATCAGCATATGCGTGGAGGCTGGTATCCAGCCCCAACAACATGCTTTACTATTCATAATTTGGCTTATCAGGGGAATTTCCCCTCAGATTCATTCAGTTATACCAATCTTCCCAGCGATTATTTTGGGCCTCATGGAGTGGAGTTTTACAAACAAGTGAGCTTCCTCAAGTCAGGTTTGATTTTTGCAGATCAATTGACAACGGTCAGCCCAAAATATGCGAAGGAAATATTAACAGAAGAATTTGCCTGTGGCATGGGAGGCGTACTCAATGCTCGTGCAGAGAGTCTTTGCGGTATATTAAATGGAGTGGACTACGAGGATTGGAACACCCTTCAGAATCCGAATCTGGATGCTACTTACACGGTGGGTAAAATGGACGGAAAAGCGCTGCAAAAGAAAAAATCTGCAGACCATGTTGGGGCTTCCCTGTGAACCGAACGTACCCTTGCTGGGATTGGTGGGGCGATTGGTTGATCAAAAAGGGATGGACCTTCTCTTGCCAGCGCTTCATGCAACATTGGATCGCCGTTTCCAATTCGTGCTGCTCGGAAGTGGAATGCCATTTTATCAGGAAGGGTTCAAACGGCTTGCAAGGGACTATCCTGATCAGGTGGCAGTGACTATTGGATATGATAATTCTCTGGCTCACAAAATAGAGGCCGCCTCCGATTTCTTTGTGATGCCTTCCAAATTCGAGCCTTGTGGATTAAACCAACTCTACAGCTTGAAATATGGAAGTGTCCCCATTGTTCGAGCTGTTGGTGGCTTGGATGATTCGATTATCGGATTGAGCGAATCCGCTAATGTCGCAACAGGGATCAAATTCAATGATTATGCAGTCACTGCCTTGGAAGCTGCTCTCAACGAAGCTTTTGATCTTTTTGAGGATCAGGAAAGTTACAAAAAAATCCGCAAGAATGGCATGCTCAAGGACTTCTCATGGGAACGTACTTCTCTTGAATACCTGGATCTCTACGACAGCTTGTTACAGTAGCGTGAAGTTCTTGGTTCAGGGGGTGATTGAAACTGCAGTAACCATTTATGATGACCTTCAGTTATCAACCGAGGGTGCTTCCTGAGGTTTCGAAGGTGCAATGCCTGATTGTGGATCACTGAGTTTTGAAGAAGACGATGCAGGAACATTTTCTCGTTTCCAATCTTTGTTCTGGTTTGGATTCCCTCGTTTTTGACGGAAAATCCCGCCTTTAGAAGAGTCCCGATGACCTTCACCCCTCCCTGGGCCATTGCCAAATCCCCGCCTTGACCCTCCTGGTCCCTGATTCCGGCGGTTTTTCATTAATGCTTCAAATTGAGTCGCCTGTTGTTCGGTCAGATGCCCTTTGATTTCCGAGTTTACCTGAGAGAACTCTTCGGCAATTTTTGGATGCATCTTTTGCATCAAGGCGTCCATACGTTGCTGACTGCTCCTGAGTATCTGAGTGATATTGGTCTTTTGTGTGTCGGTAAGGTCGAGTCTGCTTCCAAAGCGTTGAATGAAATCATTCATCCTTGGTCCGCGTGGCATCGGATCTCTTCGAGTTTGTGGGCGGTCCTTGGTGGGTCTCAGATCATTTAAAAACGTTCCGGTGATCAGCCCTGCGGTGTAGATGACCAGAGTTGCGATGATGATTTTCCAGGAACTTACCATGATTCCTCCAACGCCTGGAATGGCTGGGTCATCGTATACTGGAGTTCAGAAGCCAGTGCATCAGAGGATGCGTTGGCGTCTGTTGTAGTGGAAAGAGTTGCCCAGGTAGTGATGAGGAGCATTACTGCGACACATGGGACAGCTGCTTTCCATAGTCCAAGCGCCCATATGGCTACGTTATCCACCGGTTTGACGTTACGCAGTTGAGCCATGATACGCTTCTCAAAGGAGTAAGGGGTCTGATCATTTTCCGGTATCCTACGTGCTGCACGGATGAGGCGATCAAAAATGTCGTTATTTTTTTTCATCTTATTCAAAATTAATGTGCTTCGTTGATGCAAAAGATCCCGCCATGCTTGCTACAAGTATTTCTCCTGATTGAAATCTTCTAGTATTTTGCGCATTTCCTTTCTAGCACGAAAGGCCCTGACCTTAACCAAAGATACTGACCAGCCTGTGATCTTGGCAATTTCTTTGACTGATTTCCCTTCAATGTCCAGGAGTGTAATGACCATGCGCGCTGCAGGCTGCAATCGCTCCAGTAAATCATGAACAAGTTTATTGATTGCCTCCTGTTTTTCACGTGTTGGATGTTTTTCTTCACCATAGACTTCCAGTAAATCAAAATCCTCTTGAGCAATGTCGGAGAACGATGAAACCTTGTTGCGTTGATGCTTGCGAAGGTAATCGTAACAGGTTCTCACGCTGATCTTCATGAGCCAGTGTTCAAAAGGAGCTTCCTCTCGGTAGGAATCCAATTTCTTGAACGTCTTGATGAAAATCTCCTGCACAATGTCTTCAACTTCGCTCTCACGTCGTGCGTATTTGCGCGCTGTTGCAAAAACACGAGGTTGGTAATGGGCGATCAATGACTCATATGCCGCTGTGTCACCATGCAACACTCTGCGAATAATTGTTTTTTCTTCGGATCGATCCAGTTTGGTTTCATTGATCAATCCCACGCATAACCCTTTCAGTTGCAATATATGTTGAGCTGCCAGCACATCTCTCCCTTGTTGGTTTGATTTCGTCTGTCAGGGGAGATCGCTTTTTTCTGCTTGAAGCATTCATCCCTTCATTCGCTCAAAAAGACGCCTGACAATGCACCCAGGTTACAAAACTACAAAAAATCATCGGCCCTCACCTAAAGTTTCATAGTAGGTCCGGACTAAATCTGAAAACTCTTGTGGAACCGGATCTCGATCAATTGGCACCACAGCCTCCTTGGACAATCTTTTGGCCAATTCTTCGCTGATGCGTTTCTTGACTTCATAAAGAGGTTTTTCGATCTGAAGTTGGACAAGGTCCCATTGGGGCTCCTTGCCTTCATTCCGTAACTCACGACGAACCGCCTGTGCTCTGTCACGAATAGCAGCTATATCGTTTTGCAGTTCCGGGACATCCACCATCTCCTCTGCTTCGCGCAGCTGATCGGTCCATTCTCTAAACTCATTTCCTGTAAGCGGACCCTGCGGGGTTGTCGCTACTTTCCCCACCACCGTTACCTCCGCCTCCCTGATTCATCCAGGACTGTGCCAGTTCGCTTTGCCCCTGACCATTGCGCAACTCTTGACGTTCCTGAGGCTGCTCATCGCTGCCTCTTCCCTGTCCTTGCCCCTGACCGGGGCTGTTGCCTTGGCCCTGCCCACTGCTTCCTTCCGCGGACTGAGCAATTTCTTCGGATTCTTCCTGATTGCCATCATTACCCTGACCTGGAGTCTGCCCTGAGCCCTGGCCTCGGGCTTCAGTTGCCTCCTGAGAATCATCCTGGCCTTGACCAGGTTGATTACCTTCCCCCTGCGCTATTTGCGTGGGTGTTTCCTTGGCGTTTTCCTGCGGTGATGCTCCCTCACCTTGTTGAGAGGGTTGGCCCTCCTGTGGGCTGGATCCTGTCGGGTCTCCCGTTTGGCTTGTGGCTTGAGCGATTTCCTGGTTCAGATCTTCTGATAATTCATCCAGCAGATCACGAGCACGCCTGAGGCTTTCGACCCCGTCGCCTAATATACTCTGCGCAGCCTGATCGATGCGTTCTTCCAGCGATTCAATCTCAGGGTGGATCTGCCGTTCCAGTTCAGCAGCCTTGTCCGCCATGTTGAGGCGGGATAATTGGTGGGTTGTTTCGAGCATTTCTGTCAGTTGATCTTGATCTGTCCGGCGAAATGTCTCGCTGAGTTGACGAGACAACAAGGGTTCTGCAATCTCTGATTCATCGCTGATGCGTCGAACGTCTTCCATTATCTGATCAATTTCTTCCTGCTGTTTTTCGCTTATCTCCATGGCCTCCTGCGCCTGAGAAGAGGCGCCCAGTGATTGACGCTGCTGTGCCCCTTGTGCCTGGTCCAAACGTTCTTGTAATTCATCCTGACGCTCACTCAGTTCACGCGTGCGCTCCCTCAGTTCCTTCATGGCCTCCGAGAATTGACTTGAGTTTCTCTCTCGAAAGTCCTCTTTCATTTCCTCCAGACCTTCCTGCGCTCTGGAACCCGCAGCAAGGGCATCGGAAATTTCCTGCTCTTCAATTGATTCAGCGGCCTTCTGTGCCTGCTCCCTGACCTGGTCGAGTTGGGACATCGCTTCGGCATTCTCGGGAGACTCGTTTTCGGCAAGCCGCTGATTCAAATCGTCCATGTCCTCGAGCATGCGGCGTTGCTCATCACGCAGTCTTTTCAGCTCGCGTTCGATCTCCTCTTCCTGCCCCTGAGACTCGGCTTCGCTGAGGGCGGTTTGCAGTTCCTGTAGCCGCTCATTCAGATCCTCCTGACGGCGTGCTAATTCCTTTAACCGATTTAGATTTTGCAAGGCTTCGTTTTGTTGTTCATTTTGCATGCCTGAAGCCTGACTCTGCGTTTCGTATCGATCCTGTTCCTCCGTCATTTCCAATTGATTTAGCTGCTGCTGAGAACGACCGCCGCCGCCGCCGCCGCCGCCGCCTCCTTGCGTGACGCTGGATTCCTTGGGGTTGGCCTTGAGGATGAGTTGATAGGCGGTTTGCTCATGTATCAGGGCACTTGGACAAGGCTGTCATCGATCGATCATGCACCGCGTCGTAAAGGTTATCAGCGGCCTTCTCCATGGCCTCTTTCGCCTGTGTCAGGAGTTCCGCTGCTTGGTGGCTCCTGAGCAGCTGCTTCAAGTATTTGATCGGTCTGAGCGATAGCGTCCTCCTGTGAAGAGAGCACAATCTGGAGGTCTTCATGCCCTTTGTCCGAGATGGCGCTCCCAGACTGCCCTCGCCTGGTATTCCATGTTGCGCTGATGATCTCTTTTTGCAGTTCGGCCAACTGTTGGGCAGGGCTGCCTTGTTCTCCTTGCTGCTGTTGCTGTTGTTGCTGCTGCTGCTGCTGAGCATTGGGCTGACCTTGCCTGAAGATCTCCTCAAAGGGCCTTATTTCCCCGAAATACATATCTGAGTAGGCCCTGCGGAGGCTGCCGTCCGGTCCAATATCCTCGGCCCACAGGTAATAAGACACCAAACCTCCGGGTTCGAGCGTGAGGTCTTCGAGTGTCAGTAAGTGCGAGATATCAACTTTCCTTTTGGCCGGCGCCTCACCGCCAAGCTGGATGTCGACAGGCTCTTCACCGCTAACCTGAAAACCGAATCCATGCGCTTTCAATCCGAAGTCATCCCATGTCTCTCCTTCGAATGTCACTTCTTCCAAGGCTGAAAAACGCTGGTCACCGCCAGGAAACGTCAATTTCAGAGCAGGCGGTTGATTCGTCGATACTTTGATCACTATTTCAGCGGGCAATTTGTTCACTCGCCCGTCTTTATCTTCAAGATCAAGCAGGTATCTCGAGGATTCTTGCAACACTGTTGTAAGTCTGTAGATGTTGGAGCGAGTGGTGTCGGCTTTCAGGCTGATCAGATTTCCATCTCTGTCTTTCAGGTCTGCTCTTGCCACAGGCTTGTTCATTAAAAATTCATAGTCCAGCTGTGTGCCTTCAACAGCAGATATTCTCAGGGTGTCTTTAATGGTGCGTGGTTCCTCATCCGTGTATGCTGGGTAGTTCAAATACGCATCCGCTTGCTGGAGTTTGGGGTGTTCGAAAGTCAAAAGTTTGTAGGTCTCGGATTTTTTGTTGTCAAACTCGACATAGTAAACCGTGTCGGCATCAACCGACAGCAAGCTTGCTCCGAAAAGAGGATCGTCCATGCTTTTCTTCATCGATAATGTTTGAGTTTGTCCGTTTGCCGGCATGACGACCAAGTTAACCTTGGAAGGAACCTTCTGGCCGAACCTCGCCGTGATAACAACAGCATCTCCGCGTTCCATTTCAACATTACCCGGCTCCACAGCAAGTTGACCGCTGTATACTGTCGCCACCAAGCTTGGTTTTTCCGATTCGATGGGGTTCTTAATCAGGTAAGCACCGAAGGCGATAATCAACAAACTGGCAAAACGCAGCACTCCCGTGAAAAACAGCTGGATGTGAAATGGCTGGTCCCACGGTTCCTTGAGATTGTTTTCGAGTGCTTCACGAATCACGCGGGTTTGAAGTAGATGGTAATCGCCTGACTTCGGGTCCGGTTGTTGGTCCAGGGCCGTGATCAATGCTGCCTCCAGCTTGGGGTGTTCCTGTTCGATCCTCCGGGCGACCTCTCTCAGAGAGAGCCGGGTCCTTCGATGCTGGATCCAGAGAATCAGGGTGCCTGTGATCCAAAGTGTGATGAATGTGGTGAAGGCATGAGGATGATCCCATCCTTGTTTGTGCCTGATCAGGGCGTAAAGAAGGCCTGTGGATCCCAGCGCCGTCCACAGTAGAGTGATTTTCTTCCTGATCTGCTGCTGGCGATGGCATTTGAGGATGGGTTCCAACGCCGCAGTGATGATGTTGTTTGGCATAAAAGTGTTCTAATAAAATGACGATTGCTGCCGTCGAAAAATTACCACAGGACGCATTGACCTCCCTCGAACGAACCCACTTTTCCTGCGACCGCATCGCCGAGATGCAATCGATGGGATGACTGGACAAATAATCCTTCCTCTCTTCTACATTGAGATGAAGAAAAAGCAACCGGTTATCGGGATGTTTTCCGTATGTTGCATCATGAATTTTTGGTGTATGCACGGAAGGGCAGGCGGTATTTCCGGATTTGGTATGGTTTTCTCTAGCCTAGTCCAAGCGTCCTTCGAACTTCTGCACGCGCCGATTCCAGCAGGGGACGGTCCTTGCAAAGATCGAGGTAGCGCCACCTGGGGAGTCCGCTTTGCTGTTTGCCGGCGAGCTCTCCCGGACCCCTTACTTTGAAGTCGGCTTCGGCGATCAGGAAACCGTCTCGTGTTTGCTCCAGCACCTTGAGCCGTTCCCAGGCCTCTTTCTTGGTTTCATCCCCAATCAAAATGCAGTGGGAAGCATGTGAACCACGCCCGATACGGCCACGGATTTGGTGGAGTTGTGCCAGTCCGAATTGTTCGGCATTTTCAATGACCATGACCGTCGCATTGGGGACATCCACCCCGACTTCGATCACCGTTGTAGCCAGCAGTATGTGGGTTTCTCCTTCACTGAAAGAACGCATGATGCGGTCTGTCTCCTCACTTTTCATTTTCCCATGAACCATTGCCACTCTATAGGGTGCAAAGTATTCACTCAAAACGCTTAACTCTTTGGTGACAGCAGTGATTTCGGATTGTTCTTTGCCTTCCACTCTAGGGAAAACAAAGTATGCCTGCCGCCCTGTTCCGATTTGTTTTTTTAAAAAATCAAGCACTTTAGGTCTTGAATTGGCAGTCCTCAAATAGGTCTTGAGCGATCCTCTGCCTGACGGCATTTCCTCGAGTGTTGAAATATCCAGATCGCCGTAAAGAGTGAGCCCCATGGTTCGTGGGATGGGTGTTGCGGTCATGACCAGCAGGTGTGGATGTGCCCCCCTGCGAAGCAGTTTGTCACGCTGTGTTACGCCGAACTTGTGTTGTTCGTCGATGATGACCATGCCCAGTTTCTTTGATGTTTCATTTGATTGGATCAAGGCATGAGTGCCAATGGTGAACAAAGGAAGTTCACTTTTTGTTGGAGCTTTTGTATTTCCTGTATGAAGTGCGACTTGGATTGGGTAAGGGGCCAGCCATTGACTGATGGTTCTATAATGTTGCTCCGCCAGTAATGTAGTCGGTGCCATCATGCTGGCGTCGTATCCACTTTCCAAAACCATCAAGGCGGCCATCACCGCAATGACTGTTTTTCCGGAGCCCACATCCCCCTGCAGCAGTCGTCGCATAGGGTGTTGGACGGAAAGATCTTCCCTGAATTCTGCCAATACCCGGATTTGAGCTTTTGTGAGTTGGAATGGAAGCGATTCCAGGAACGGCTTAATGAATCGATTGTCATGAGCACAGGGCAAAGCCTTCATGGATTCCATGAATCTTTTGCGGCGAATCTGTACCTTTTCCTGGAGTGTGGTTGCCTCTTCCAAGGCCAGTCGTTCCCTGGCTGAATTTGCGTCCTGCATTGTCTCAGGAATATGCAACAGAGTGATCGCCTGTTGGTAGGTGAGTGGATGTTCTTTTGGATACGCGATATTGGGTTCAACCACCTCGCTTGCATAAGCCCTTGTTGTCTCGTAAATTTTTTCTCTCAACCATCTCTGCTGGACCCCTTCCGTCAATCCATAGACAGGAACGATACGGTTCAGGTGCAGCAGTGAATCCTTTTCGTGATCTCCAACGAATTCAGTTTCTGGATGATCCATGGTTCGAGGCTTGAGGTTGTTTGGTTTTCCATAAACAAAAATTCTATGCCCTTTAGTGTAGATTTTTTTCAAGAACGGCATGTTCCACCAGCGGCATCGAAGTCGTCCGCTTGCATCCTCAACAACAGCTTCAAAAACAGACATGGAGCGCCCCCTCCAATACTTGACTCCGCAAGTAATGATTTCTCCGTGGATCGAAGCGTGTTCATCCAGAACGAGGTCTTTGATTTGGCTCAGGCAGGTACGATCTTCGTATCGCTTGGGGCGGTGCAGCAACAGGTCAGTGATCGTTTCTATCTTCAACTTGGCAAGTAGCGCTGTTTTCTCTGAACCGACTCCCTTCAGCGTGCTGACCGGAATTTTGGTCGAGTCAACCTCTGGATCCTGATGGTTGTCTGGCTTCTCAGCTTTGCCATGAAGTTTATCGGGCTCCGCTTGATTGTGTTCCTGCGCTGTCATCCATAAAGGAGTTTTCAACTCAGCGCTGAACGCAGCATGGAGACACTCTGTGCCACGCCTGTGTCCGATGGGGCCTTGCCTTCGAATTCAAGCGAAACATAGCCATGATACCCTACATCCTTCAAAATGCGGGCGATTCGGTTGTAGTCCAGATCAAGGGTATACCACTCACCTCCACCGTAGTAGGTTTTTGCTTGAACGAACACCGCCTCAGGAGCGACTTTTTGCAGCTTCTCATAAGGGTTTTCAAGAAAGTTACCCGTGTCCAGCAAGGCGCCCAACCAGGGGGAATCAATGCTGTTGAGAATTCTCAACAATCCCTCGGGTGTGCGGGTCAAACCCCAATGGTTTTCCAGTGCGAGCAGGACTCCTTTTCTTTCTGCGTGTACAAGACATTTTTCAATGCTGTCAATGCACCATTGAAATCCTTCATCTTCGGTGTGTCCCGGTAAGATAGGTTCAAGCCCTCTGGCGGTCATCAGGTCATTGAAGGATTTGATGGTATTCCATCTTCCTGAATTCAAGCGAATGCAAGGGATGCCCATCTCATGCGCCAGGTTGATGCAGTTGATGGTGTGATCAATATGTTCCTGTCGGACTTTTGGATCTGGATCCACAAAATCCTGATGGATGGACAGGGCAATCAGGTCGATGCCATTGATGAAGGCATGACGCTTGAGTTTTTGAAGATAGCCAATATCCTCTGAATCCATTTGACGGTGCAGGATATCCACACCTTCGACACCCAACGCTGCAGATTTGTCGATCACCGTTTCAATACTTGTTTTCGGATCACGAAAGTGCCAGTAAGAATAGGACGAAATGCCTAATTTGATACGCGCTCGGTCTGGTGCGAGTTGAACCTTTGTTCCCACCGTTTTACATGCTGATCCGATCGAAGCGAGTCCGGTGATGCCGGCCGTTGATTTGAGAAATTGGCGTTTGTTCATAATTAGTTCACTTCCTGGAGAAACACATCAAATGGTGTTCTCCGCGTATGAGAAGCTGATCGTTAAAACCCACAGGGGAGGCGATGATGCGTTCTTCCAGGTCCTGCTCGCTGACAAGACGGCCAGACTGAGTCTTGTCCACGATAAATACCGTACCATCCTCTCGAGCGGCATAAAAGTAATCACCAGCAACAGAGGGGGATGCATAATAGCTGGACCGATGTTCAGGGAGATCCAGTTTCCAAATTTCTTTCCCGGATTCGGGCTCAATGGCGGCAATGGAACCCCTGTCACTTAGCACCAGTGCATTGGAACCATCGGATGTGGGCGAGGGGACAAAGCAACTGTGCTGGTCCGTTTTCCAAAGTCGGTTGCTCTGGGTGACATCACCTTTTCCTGAAAGCCGGATACCGTGCAATCGGGGTTGTCGCTTGTCTGCTCTGCCAAACGGGACAACGGCCACGTCATCAATCAGCACCGGTGTGGCCACTGCAGGCCAGAAATTCTTGTTGGATGGGTTGAAGTCACCGCACATCCACAAGGTCCTGCCATTTGAGGGGTCATGGGCCGTCAGATGCTGCCCTCCCCAGAGCAGGATGACCTCCTTGCCGTTCAATTTTGTGATGAGTGGGGATGTGTAGCCGTGATCGCCTTCGGTTGGAGTTTTGAAGTTGCGTGGCGTCTTCCATTGAAGTTTACCTGTTTGCCGATCGAATGAAGCCAGCCAGGATTCTCCCTGATGCATCCTCACCATCACCACACCTGATGACGTGACCACAGGCGATGTACCGTGATCCCAGTAAAGGGAATCAGGACCGTAATTTTCAATCAAATTATGTTCCCATAAAATTTGACCATCGAGTTTTAATCCCGCCAGAGTGCCACTTTTAAAATAAGCAAACAGGCGTTTCCCATCTGTCGCAATGGAAGCATTGCTGCCGGAACCGTTGCGGTGTTTGCCTGGAACTTCTGCTCCCAGGCTTTGTCGCCACAATTCTTTTCCCTGAAAATCAAAAGCCAGGACACAGTCCTTACCTTCCGCAGGACAGGTGAGGAATATCTTATTATCCACCAGGATGGGCGTTGAGGTTCCTTTACCTGGTAAAGGCGATTTCCACTTGAGCGTGTTTGTGTTCAAGGAGGAAGGGAAGTCTCCGGGGCCGAAGTTTCCATTCTGGTCAGGGCCGCGCCAATGTTGAGTTTGGGCCAATGCCGTGTGACTGGTACTGACCATAGCCAGATTAAAAATGATTCCCAACAATAGAAGGTGCGCGGATTTCATGTCGATATCGTTAATGAATATCCTGAAATTATGCAAATGACCGTTCCAAAAGTCAAACGTCGGAACCAAAATCCGGTAGTCAACTTTCTTGTAACCAGGCTGGAGCCTCCTGTGTCTTGCTTAATGTCCTGTACAATCTGAGTTTCTGCACTCAATGCACGCCAGATTTTAATTAACCTGAATGAACTGCCTTATGATTCGCCTAGTAAATTTCAAGATGCTTTGTCTTGCTGGAACTCTGGCCTCGGGAGCCTTGTTGTCCTCAGAAACCACCAACTGGCCTCAATGGCGCGGACCAACTGCAAATGGGTATGCGACTACCGGCAATCCCCCGGTGGAATGGAGCGAAACCAAAAATATCAAATGGAAAAAAACCATTCCGGGTAAAGGTCATTCTTCCCCGGTAATATGGGGAGATCGATTGTTTCTCATGACAGCCGTTGCTCTGGAGCAAAAAAACGAAGTTGCTCCCGAAAAAAATCCACCTGAACCACAAGCTGATCCCCAGAGGAGACGCCGAGGCGGTCGCCGTGGGGGCTTTGGACGTCAGCAGGCGCCCACTCAGTTGCATGCCTTCCTTACCATTTGCCTCAATAAAAACAGCGGTGAAACTATCTGGACACGTGAAGGTGTCAAGGAGGTGCCTCATGAGGGGCATCATTCAACCAACACGTTCAGCTCGGCCTCACCTGTCACGGATGGTGAACACGTAGTTTCATTTTTTGGATCCAGAGGGTTGTTCTGCTACGATATGGACGGAAATGAAATCTGGAAAAAAGATCTGGGAAATATGCCAACACGCAATGGCTTTGGCGAAGGCTCCTCTCCGACACTTCATGGAAACGTCGTGATTGTTTTATGGGACAATGAAACCGACTCTTATGTAGTTGCTTTGGACAAGCGCAATGGGAAGCAGTTGTGGCGACAATCTCGGGATGAAAAAACAGGTTGGACAACTCCCTATGTGCTGACGCACGAAGGAGTGACCCAAGTCGTCATCAATGCCACCAACAAAGTGCGGTCTTACGATCTCCAGACAGGTGAATTGATCTGGGAATGCGGAGGGCAGACCACCAACACCATTCCTTCCATTGTCGCCGATGCGCACAACGTGTATGCACTCTCCGGCTACCGCGGTAATATGGCCATGGCGATTGCTCTGGGTGGTAAGGGAGATTTGACAGGGTCTGAATCCGTTCAATGGGAAGTGACTCGCGGGACGCCTTATGTTCCCTCTCCCCTCCTTTACAAAGGACGCCTTTGGTTTACTCAGGGCAACAATGCGGTCATTACCTGTTTGAACCCTCAATCAGGAGAAATTCATTATGCACAGGAGCGATTGAGTGGTTCTTCCGGTTTTTATGCTTCGCCGGTGGGTGTTTCCGATCGCGTTTACCTTGCTGGCCGTAATGGAAAAACAACGGTCATTGAAAATGCAGACGAACTCAACGTATTGAGCTTGAATGAACTCGATGGTGAGATTGATTCCTCTCCAGCGGTTTCCGGAAATGCGCTTTATATTCGCAGTCATGATCATCTTTATTGCATTGCGGAATGATTTGTTCAGACATTGATTTTTTCTTCCGTATCAAACTGCCTGCTCTACGAAAAGTCACAGGACAGGTCACTTCAGCATTGCGCCCTGGCAGTTTTAGCATGGGGTAGTTCATCTGTTGTTTGTGAATAACAGCCAATTCAGTGTTGCTGTTCTGCCACGGGCTCAAATTTGAGCGCCCCATTCATTCAAGGATGTTTCATTGTGGTCATTGTCTTGGATGATGGAGAGGGCATTTCCCACAAGGTAAAAGGATCCCGTAACAAGCATGGGATGTTTTGAAGGTTCATTTAACTGGTGAAGGCAATCATCCAGTCGGTCATATGCCTCAATCTGAGCATTGATACTTAGCTGCTTGTTTTGTTTCAGATGGTTTTTCAAAACCTGAGGCGAGACAGCTCTTTGACTTTTTGCCGGAACACAATGAACCGACTTGCAGTAAGGCAACAAGAGTTCAATTCCCTCACGCCATGGTTTGTCATCCAGAGAAGCAAAAATCAAATCGCAGGGATTGTCCTTGAATGTCGAGCGGCAATTTGCAGCCAGAGCATCGTATCCAGCCAGATTATGAGCAACATCCAGAAAGACCTCCCGGTTTCGCCATTGGAGCGATTGAAAGCGACCGGGTAATTTTGTATGCTTTATCCCTTCAAAAATATCGAGCATAGAAACTGGCAGATCACTTGACAGTTTTTCAACGGCTTTGATTGCGGTCACTGCATTGCGTTCTTGATGTGAACCAATCAAACCCGGAACCAAATTGTCTGGCATGGAATCCTCACTGATTTGAAGCAGGGGAGCGCTGCATTCCTTTGACTTTTTTTTGATTTTTTCTAAAACCTTTGATTGTGTTGCTGCTGTGATGACAGGTTTATGAGGTTTGATGATACCTGCTTTTTCGTGAGCAATCTCTTCAATGGTGTCGCCCAGCCATGCTTGATGATCGAGTGAAACATTGGTGATAATAGAGCATTCTGGTGTCACAATGTTTGTGGCATCCAGGCGTCCACCCATACCTGTTTCCCAGATGACCATGTCGCAACGTTCATCCGCAAAATACTTAAGAGCCATGCCTGTCAGGAATTCAAAAAAGGTAGGAGAGATTTGATCAGGCAGGTCTGGAAGGGTGTTGCGAACTGTGGCTACGAGTTTGATGAGATGTTCGTCTACGATCGATTTTCCGTTGACCTGAATGCGTTCCCCGAATCTCACCAGATGGGGAGATGTAAACATGCCAACCTTGTAACCGGATTTTTTGTAGATGCTGTTCAGGTAGGCACAAACGGAGCCCTTCCCATTGGTTCCGGCAACGTGAATGAATTTGAGCCGGTTCTGCGGACTTCCCAGAGCGACCGCCAGGTGCTCGATATTTTCGAGCCCCAGCTTCGTCCCGAACAGTCGAAGCCGATACAAATACTCCAGTGTATCTCGATAATTCATCCCCTGTTTGGGTAGTCTGTAAAAATCGGGCGATGTGTCAGTCAATCCCTTTAAGTAATAAAAAGTCCCAGGGAGATCAAAGCCATAATATGGTGATCGAAACTGAAAACGTCATTTTAAATATTCAAAATCAGCTCTCTGCTTGCTGGTTTTCGAAGCTTTCATGATCAAAATGGCGGTGATTCAAGGCGTCTCAGGTTCTTCCAGATTGGTACGAACCTTTTGTGGTTCATTCATGCATGCTTCGATAAAGCCTTTGAACAATGGATGCGAACAGTTGGGTTTACTCTGGAATTCTGGATGGAACTGGCATGCGATGTAAAAAGGATGTTCGGTGATTTCGATCATTTCCACCAGTGGATCTTCAGTTGAAGTTGTGCCACTGATGACCAGTCCGGCCTCTTCGAATTGCTTTCTGTAGGTGCTGTTGAACTCAAAACGATGACGGTGGCGTTCCTGGATTACCAGACTTTGATATAAACGAGCGGCCAAGGTGTTTTCCTTGATATGGCAGTCCTGCGCGCCCAGCCGCATGGTGCCACCTTTCTTGTTCACTTCTTTTTGCTCCTCCATCAGCCATATGACTGGGTCGGGTGTCTCTTTGTCGAATTCCATAGAGTTGGCTTCATCAAGATGAAGTACATTACGGGCAAATTCGATGGTGGCGATCTGCATCCCAAGGCAAAGCCCCAGGTAGGGGATTTTGTTTTCCCTCGCATATTTGGCAGCTGCTATTTTACCTTCGGTGCCACGCTCTCCAAATCCTCCCGGCACAAGGATGCCAGCCAGTCCTTTCAGAGATTTTTCGGGGTGCTCGACATCAATATCTTCTGCATCAATTTTTTCAATTGCAACACCACAATCCTGTGCGACACCGCCATGGATCACGGCCTCGTATACAGACTTATACGCGTCGTTCAAACCTATGTACTTGCCGACCACTCCAATCCTCACGCGGTGCTGGGGGGCGATAAGCTTGCGAATAATTTCCTGCCAATCCTTCATGTCAGCTGGAGGAACATCCAGTCGCAGTAGTTCGCAGATGAGGCTATCCATCTTTTCACGCTGAAGCATCAGCGGCACTTCGTATATGCTGTGATCCACATCCTTTTCCTCAATCACCGCAGCATAGGGTACATTGCAGAACATGGAAATTTTCTCACGAAGCTCTTTGCCGAGCGGTTTTTCGGTTCGGCAAACAAGGATATGAGGTGCAATACCGATCTCACGTAACTTGGCAACCGACTGTTGCGTTGGTTTTGTTTTTAATTCCCCTGCAGCCTTAATGAACGGTACGTAAGTGACGTGCACGAATACCGCATTGTTGTAGCCGACTTTCAACGCAAATTCGCGGATCGCCTCGAGGAAAGGGAGTCCTTCAATATCGCCCGTGGTGCCACCGATCTCAGTGATGATCACATCGGCTTCAGTTATCTCGGCAAGCTGCTTGATACGATCCTGGATCTTGTCGGTGACGTGAGGGATTACCTGAACGGTTTTCCCCAGGTATTCCCCTTTACGCTCCTTTTCGAGCACCGCCTGATAAACCTGCCCGCTGGTCAGGTTGTTGAAGCGAGACAGTTTTGAGTGCGTGAAACGCTCGTAATGCCCCAGATCGAGGTCTGTTTCCGCGCCATCGTCCAGCACATAAACCTCGCCGTGCTGGAAGGGGTTCATCGTTCCGGGGTCAACATTCAAGTAAGGATCAAACTTTTGTATGGCTACCTTCAATCCACGGTTTTCGAGGAGCGTCCCCAGCGAAGCGGCTGTGAGGCCCTTACCCAGAGAACTCACCACACCACCAGTGACAAAAATATATTTGGTTTGTTTCATTTTTTTGAAATCTAGAGACAGTCGATGATCCGTTGCACATCTTCCGGAGTATCCACTCCGATACTTTCATAGTCGACGACAGATACGTGGATCGGTATGCCGTGGTCAATCGCACGGAGTTGTTCCAGCCTTTCCGCCTCTTCCAGTTGAGACACAGGCCAAGCGACGAGCTGCAAGAGCGTATCACGTTGATACCCATAGATACCCAGATGCTTCAAGAAGGGAAAGGTCTGCAATTGTTCGCTGACCGGTCTGTCAAGATGCTCTCTGACACAAGGGATCGTGCGACGTGAAAAATAAATCGCATTGGAGGCTTGATTCAAGATTACTTTGTTGACGTTGGTGTTTTCGTAATCATCAGGGTTCTTGATGGGGGTTGCAGCAGTACTCATTGGTGATGCATGCAAAGCACGTGCCACCTCATCGATGACAGAAGGATCCATCATGGGTTCATCGCCTTGCACATTCACGGCACCATCACAATCAGGCAATTTTTTCATGACTTCTGCCACACGATCGGTTCCTGAAGGGTGGGATTCCGAGGTCATTTCTACACGGCAATACCTACTCGCATGGTCGGCAATGCGAGGGTCATCGGTAGCAACAATGATCTCTGAAAGTGTCGTTGCCTTCTGGCACTGTTCGATGACACGTTGAATCAGGGATTTGCCGCAAATATCTGTCAGGGGCTTACCTGGAAACCGACTGGATTGGTAACGGGCGGGGATCACGCCAGCAATTTGCATGGATGTCACATTAACCATACCGAACGACAACATCAAGAAGGAGGATCAGAAATTTTTTTGACCCCAAAAATTGAAAAATCATTGCACACCAACTCTGAACCCGACACAATGATCCACTTAAAGCTTCGGAGAGGTGGCTGAGTGGTTGAAGGCACACGCCTGGAAAGCGTGCGTACTCTAACGGGTATCGAGGGTTCGAATCCCTCCCTCTCCGCCATTCTTCATCACTAATTCTCTCGCAGAAAATTCAATCAATCTGTCTCCCCCATGATCAACAGGGCATAACACCCGTGCATGACATGTGTGTGCGTGTTGTAGGTATCAGAACGCATTCGTAGATGTTCAAACAAGTCAAACAGAGCAACAAACCATCTGAGTAAATATCGACTTGATGGGTGAATCCAAAGATCACTAGCCAACAGCATAGGGAATATCTTCCTTCTTATGTGACCAATCCCAATCAATCAATCAAGTCACACCACAACCAGAGCTTTCACCAAAGCCTAGGAATTGAGTGATGGAGTGCATCTGAATCACTTTCCGTCGCTGCAGATCGAGAAAAGGTGACACTGATTTCAGGTGCCAGTCAGAGTGACATTGTCCTCATAGCCGTAAAACTGGGGGATAGTGAAGTGGACTGGTGAGAACAATACCCCACCACTCTTGCCAGATTCTCAGAGTCTTTTCATTTAACGAATACAAATCCAACCTGAAATTATAATGGCCCCTTTGGGAGGTTTATGGCGTTTAACAAGTATGTCCAACTGGAGTTCACACGCATATTGCGACAAATGCGACCGGCCTCTAAGGGGGAGCGAAACCCGGCTTGTGAAGACCGGAAGTGGTGATTCACAAACTACAACCTACTACTGCAGACTTTGTGGTGACAAAGCACGTGGTTTTCAGAAAGTTCTCGGTTTGCCATTCAGCCTGTTTGGAGCGTTGGCTTTTAGCAGTAATGGAATTGGTGATGTATTTTCAGCAAGTTTCAGCGTCTCTGAGATGATCAATCTGCCATTTCCTACGATTGAGCTCGTCCCGGTCCTTGCATTTATGGGGTATTTTTATTGGAAGAAGTCAAAGTGCAAACCCATCTACGACCGTTGGGTTCATCAACACGGCACTGACCCCGACAAGTGGCCAAGACCTGTCAAATCTGAGTAAATTTGGGGATTGAATGCTCGGCGCATTTTTTATGTCCAGTTTGTTTTGAAAGTGCCATGAGAGCGAATCACAGTAAAATAAGAATGAATTTTCCCAACCCACACTGACCAAAGAAAAACCCCATGTCGAATCCATTTCCTTTTTCTCCAGAGGTGCTCCCGAATTATTTACTTTTGCTGAGTCAAATCAATTTGCTCCACCTTCTTGCATGGTTGGTGGCCGTGGTCATTGGCTTTCGTCGTCGGTGGTCGTGGGGCCTCATGCTCCTCATCCCTCTTTTTTATCCATTCGCCCTTTTGGCGCTGACCCTCAAACGCATCCGATGGATCGGGTGGATCGCCGCTGTTCACGGGCTGCTGCTTTGTCTGTGGTTTGCTGGGGGAGTCTACTTGAAATCTTCTGAGTGGCATCAGCTTCTGGCAGCTGAGGAGGCCCTGAAAGCCAGAGGGGAGTTGCTGGACCCTACCTTGCTGCACGATGCACCGGAGGTCGTTCCTGAGAAAAATGTCTGGGATCATCCGCTGTTGATCACTCTGGCGCAGGCTGGACAGTCTGATGCCACACACCTCGATGATTTGTTGCAGAGCAGTGCCTCAAAATCGGATGAGGGAGATTTGGCAATAGAACGGATGGAAGAGGAATACGGATGGCTGTCGATGCCCGACATCCCCAATACTAGTCTGATTTTTGAGCATCAAGAAGACAGCCCAAAAACGGTAACCACCCCTTTGCAAACGCTCTACAGAGAAGCATGGGTCCAAAAACATGCAGACGAATCCATGGGGGACTCGCCTGAGGTGTCACATGATGGGTTTGGGGATTTGGAGTCGTTGCTCGAGGCTATGGAGGTCACGCATGAAACACATCAACCTCGTTTTGAGGGTCTGATGGAGGCACTGCGGCGTGAACAGGATGTCTATCCCTTTGCTTTTGAGAATGGGCCAGGCATTTTGCTTCCACACCTGTCCTTCCTCAAAGATCTTGCCAAACGAGCCAGGCAGCGATTGGTGTGGCAGGCCTACCGTCGAGATGCGGATGCCTCGTTTCAGACCATGCAGGACATGTTCGTCATTCATGGCACCGAATGGTCGAACATCTTGATCTGTCGATTGGTTGAGGTGGCCTGTTGGCGGGGAGGACTTCAGGGGGTGGTGGCCTTACAGAACCAACATCTCTGGTCGGATGAAAAGTGGCAGTGGTTGGAGCAAGCTCTGGCTGAAATTCAATTGGAAGCAAACATACCCGGGGTCATGGTCATGGAACGGGCAGTTTTCATTCCATGGCTGAAATTGCAGGCTGATGAGAATCCTTTGAGAGTCATCACCATGTTGGGAGTTTTAGGAGGAGGAAGCGGTCCCACGTCCATTGGACAAAGGATTTTAATGGGGCCTTTGGGACAATGTATCAACACTCACATGCAGGCCTTTTACATCAAGCAACTTCGTTTGCTCCATGCTTCCTATGCTCATCTAGAAAAGGAGGCTGAAAACATCCTGGGCCAATTTCAACATCAGCCATGGTCTGGCATGGAGTCACAGATGGCTGACTACGATGGACGTGCTTTCGGGTTGCTTTCGGGCGTTTTCGCCCCCGGTTTACGCAATTACGACAGGTTTTATTCAGTACAACTGATGGTGGAAATGGCCAAGGCCTCCGTATCACTGGAGCGCTACTACCTCAAGCATGGGCAATACCCAGTAAGTCTCAAGGACTTGGTGCCTGAGTTTCGTGACACCGTGCCTGTGGACCCAATGTCTGGGCAACCGTTTCATTATCGAAAGCTGGGCAATGACGGGTTTGAGTTTTATTCGGTGGGATGGAATGGCAAGGACGATGCCGGATTTCCCGGTGATCTGCCTCGAGACCGTGGTCTTTTCGATGATGAAGGAATGCCGGATGACGTGCTCTGGCGGGTGGAAGGGTCGGAAGAAACACTTCCTGTCGTGCTCACGGAGCCCGAAAAAGAGGAAGATCTTTTTAAGAAGTATGGATTACTTCCCTATGATGCCGAGTTCGATGGTAATGATCCTTGAACAACCCGACAAATTCCGAATGCAGATCCTGGATTGCTATCGACGGGCTGGTCTCCTGGAGCTTTTGTCTTTACCTCCTGCAATTTTCTGCAAAGCCTTGTAGGGGTTTTTGCAGTATGCAGCAAACCTGGCTTGAGCTATTTCACTGCAAAGCTGCAGTAGTCCACTTATGGGTAATTTGGTCCCTAACGTAATTACCTCACCAGATGGTTTACGAGCCTCGACGCATTCCCTGGCTTGTCTGCGGGTGTCCATGGGAAATGAAGACAAATGTTCACTAATACAGTGTTACTGGATGATTGCAGCAATCTCCTGTTTTTCTGCGACTTAATAAAAATCAGTAAAGCCTTTTCCTATTATCCGCAATGATCAAGAAATTGCAGGTCGAATTGGCTGTTTGGATTGCCCAATTGCTAAGCTGGTTTGGCCCAGATTTCGTGTGACTTGCTCAAGACGGCGAGCCTCCACTGCTTGTTCTTCACGAACTTGATCTCAATGAATTGGCTCCTTCCAATCTTACACTGAGCTGGGAGGGGGATGCCCAGATACTGTTCACTGAAGATCTGTCCGCATTTTTTGAATTGATCCAGGGGAGTAAAAGTCCCTGCAGCATCCAACAAGGTAAACAGGGCTTTTACATTCTCAGGGCAGCACCTTGATATTCCACCCCGAATAATTCCTAAAGACGTTTTGGTGTTGGATGTCGTTGGGGCGAATAAGGCTGCCAGCCTTGCCCCGAACAATAAACATTCCAGTGCATCCAGGTGTCTCCTGCTGATACAAATTAAATCGTCTAACCAGCGGATAAAATGCAGATGCATCACTTGCTGTAAGATGGAGTGCAATATTGGCAGTGAGACATTTGTTTTCCGCTCTCCTTACAAAGGGTATTCTGTGTTTTTTGAGATAGCTGATTTGATTTAACGGCAATATTGGTTCATAATTTCTCCAAACAATGGATAAAAATGTGCAAATAACAGGGAGCGATCAGATTCGATGGATGTCAACCATTCCTTTCTGGGGCTGTCACTTGGTAGCTGTTGGGGGGCTTGTATACTGGGGGTGGAGTTGGAGTGGCTTTGCCCTGGCCTTATTCTTCTATTATTTGAGGATGTTTGGCATCACCGCTGGTTACCATCGTTATTTTGCACACCGCTCCTACAAGACCAGCAGGATCTTTCAATTTTTCCTGGCACTCCTGGGCACACTCGCGGTGCAAAAGGGGGTTCTATGGTGGTCAGCACATCACCGAGCTCACCATCGCCACTCCGATGGGGAACATGACATCCATTCACCCCGTCAAAGGGGTTTCTGGTGGTCTCATCTGGGGTGGATCCTAACAACTCGCTACGACGCAACCGACTGGTCACGCATCAAGGATTTTGCCAAGTATCCTGAACTCAGGTTCCTGAATCGCTTCGAGTTTCCGGTTGTTATCACTTTTGCAGTCCTCATGTTCATGGTCGGGGGTTTGCCTTTGATTTTCTGGGGGTTCATCATCTCCACCGTACTTCTCTGGCATGGCACATTCTGCATCAATTCATTGGCACACCTCATTGGGAAGCGCCCCTATCAAACCGACGATGATTCCAGGAATTCCATGTTCCTTGCGCTGATCACCATGGGTGAAGGCTGGCACAATAATCACCACCACTACCAATATTCCGCCCGACAGGGCTTCTTGTGGTGGCAAATAGACATGACTTATTACATTCTCAAACTATTATCATTCATGGGAATTGTATGGGATTTGAAATCAGCTCCAAGCCAAGTTCGAAACTGAACAAAAAACCATAGTCCCACAACGCTTTCTACTGGTAAGAAAAGAATAATTTGTGATGCTTTGTCACAATATTCTGCCCGACAGCCCCGCTGATAAATCAGAGGTTGTCACAACGTCTGGTTTGGCTGCTATTGAATGAGTCATCAACACTTATATGTCTAATGAGTCATGTTTCATGACTTTGTTACTTCTTAATGGGTGCGCGATTTGGACAGTTCGCGCACCCATTTTTCTTTTCTTCAGTTTCCCTGAAGCGTCAGCTAAACTATCTAGCGATGAAATCCCAAAAAGGTCTTTATTATCTTGGCTGCTTTGTGCTCGGAACAGTTTTTGTTCTGACTGGTTTCTGGGCCCAGGGTTTTGGGTTCGATATTATTCGCGAAATGAGGCAAATGGAGAGAGTTCCTCAAGTTTCCGTTCATCACGTGATTCCGGGGGAGGTGAGCATGCAAGGAGTAGCTTCCAAAGGAAAACAAACCCTGGTTTCAAGATATACCAATACTCCATGTCTTTATCATCGTTATCTCAAGCAGCGTGAAGAAAAGGATTCGGATGGAGACAGTAGGTGGGTGACGGTAGAAGAGGGGTCTGAATCAACGGATTTTTTTCTTGTTGAAAATACTGGGAAGATACTTGTTGAGCTGAATCGGGGTGGGGTAAGTCCGGATTTGGAAACTGATTACAGGTCAGAAAAAGGTAGGTATCGTTATACCGAATGGCGTATTGAGGAGGGAGAAGGGGTCTTCGCTTTTGCTATGGCAGTAAAAAAGCAGAATGGTTTTTCCCTTCGGTTTGATAAATCCGGTTCGTACTCCCCTGTTCTTTCAAATGCCGATGCACTGGAAAATCGTTCAGGACTCGGAACGAATGGCGTCCTGGCCAGTATGGCTAGTGTAGCCCTTCTTTGTTTCGGTTGTCTGTCGCTTTGCTTCGCTTTGCGAATTCATCGAGTGTTGGTTTTTCTGTCCATTGTTTCCGCTTTGACCTCGTCGGCCATGATTTATTCAGGGTTGTCGATGATGAAAGCCGATTTGAAGGATGGATATGCTCGTCTTGATCGTTTGGAAAAATCGGCACAGTCCGAAGTGACCGATTTAGTTGATATCAGGAGTTGACTGGAAGACACTCCCATCACATGTCGTTTCCCTGAATGAGAGCGATCGTGACCGCATCATGGGGATCCGCGAAGATTTTGTTGCATCCGTTGAAAGGACTGAAGCCATTCGGAATCGGTTTCCCGAGCGCTTACTGGCTCCTTTATGGGGCGTTGAAGCAAGACCTTCCCTGCTTGCAGATGGGGAAGTGATGTTGGATGAGGCAGTGATTGCGAGGACTCCGATGAAATCCTGGATCTTTCTATTGTGCGCGGCTGTCGCCTTGCTGATGATGTGTTTTGGCAGTTGGTTCGGTTTTCGGAGAATCAAGACCAAGCGGTATGTCGAGAATATACCTACTTCGCCCTCCGCGGGTTTGACATACGGTCCTGCAGAAATAAAGGGGATTGTCGAGTGCGATCAAGGTCGGGTTCTCAAGGGCCCCTTGAGCGGTGAAAAATGCGTCTTTTACAGACATAAAATCACCGAGCGACGCGGTTCGGGAAAAAAAGCTAAAACTGTTGTTATTTTGGATAAGAAGCATTTCGTGCCTTTTCAATGCCGGGATTCTGACGGGGTTATTTCAATTGAACCTGAGGGAGCAGAATTCACAGCCGATTTAAAAGTTCAGAAGAGAAGAGGGCGTCAGACACATTACGAATGGCATATTGCACCATCGACTGCGGTTTACGCTCTTGGTTCTGCCGTGGTAGACAAGGAAAAGGGTGACCGTTTGGTTATTTCTGACGGAGACAATGACGGTTTTCCTTTCCTCGTTTCCGACGAGACGGAAACGGAAGTCATGCTTCGCCTGGGGCGCAAGGGTTTGCTGGGAATCAGTTTTGCACAGAACGGAACAGTTTTCTTAGGGCTCGTCCTTTTCGCTGCCCTTGGCTCGTTCGCCGCCACGGATTTTCTGCTTTCTGCCCTTATCTCTCCCTTGTTCCTTGGCTTTAGCATGTTTGTCCTTATGTTCAACGATCTTGTCTTTTTACGTAATCGTGTGAAACGCGCCTGGGCAAATATCGAGGTTTCCCTCAAAAAAAGAGCGGACCTGATTCCTCGTTTGGAAAATATAGTCAAGGGCTACTTATCTCATGAAAAGGTTTCTTTGGAGGCTCTTACAGGGCTACGAACCGCGGTGGTGGGAAAAAACTCCTACTCTCCAACTGACGTGGATCTCGCAATGCAGCAGGAGACGGCCCTTACAAACAGACTCTTTGCTCTTCGCGAAGATTCTCCTGATCTCAAGGGGGACAGCGCCATGGATGAATTCATGGATCGCTTGACTCGGATGGAAAATGAAGTGGCTTTGATGCGCAAAGGCTACAATGACGGCATCGAGCGTTACCACGCAACTAAGCAAAGAATTCCAGAGGTGTTTCTTGCCAAACTTTTCAAATTTCAGGATGCCGAATTTCTCGGGTTCTCAAAGGAGATCAGGAAAGTTCCTTCGTTTACTTTCGATGACAATGTTTCGCAAGAAGACAGCAGTGCGGAGGATCCTGTAATCCAGGGAGAACCTGTCATGGACTCGGTTTCATCGTCACCTTCTGTTTATGTCTTCAAGGACGAAAAAGTAATGGGGCCATATACTGTCGATCAGTTGAAGGTTTTCGTTGAAAACGGTGATTTTCTGCAGAACGACCAGGCCTGCTTTGATGGAAAGAACTGGGTGACGGTTGCTGAAGTTCCAGGATTTGCCGAATAACTTTCCCGGATACGCGCCTTTAGCTCTGGCAGTCTGCATGCGTCTGTGTTTTCCCTGTGGCAATGACTTCCATTTGTGCACCGGGTGATTTTCCTTTCGTTGGTAAAGCCAAAAATGCCGGTTGTTCAAACCAACGTCTCTTTCGAAAAGAATAAGCTTTACCTTTCGACTTCCAAAATAAACCTCAAGTTGTTTTCCGGCTTTCTGTTTACCCGGAAGATGAGGATAATCACAGACTGTGTCTGTTACCATTGACACCGGATTTGCCCCAATCAGAATCGTGTTTATTATCGTCACTTGACCATTTTTCAAAATGCCAATGCAATGTCTGAGAAAATGCCTTTAGCTCTCAGCCCTCTCGCAGGCGAAAGCAAAGTGCCTGTGGACAAAATTGTTAATCGCATTCAGGAATTTTGGGATATTAAGGAAAATCCATTCTCTCAAGAAAAGTTAAGAAAGATGGATCAAAATTTTCCAAAAGAATGGTTTACAGGAGACTGTAAGTAGTGCGAATGATTTGCGATAGTATCACCACTATGAAGAATAAGTTATGGATCACAATGCTGTTTGCAGTATTCAGTGGCTTTGCGAATCAGGGTGAAGCGGGGACTGCCGTATCGAATGCTGAGCCAAGTAAACCCAATATCATTCTCATCATGGCGGACGACCTAGGCTATGGCGATCTCGGGTGTTATGGGAGCAAGTTGAATTCCACGCCCCATGTAGATCGGATGGCGGAACAAGGGGTTCGACTTGATGGACTTTCACGCGGCGTCATGGTGTGCTCCAAGCCGCTGTGGTTTGATGACCGGCTTTCAAGCCAATCGGGGTGGGCTCAATCTTGCGAAAAGAATCACTATTGCAGAAATGCTCAGGAAGGGTGATTATGCCACGGCTCTGATCGGTAAGTGGCACTTGGGAATGAATACAGGTTTTCATCCTCTGGATCAAGGGTTCGACTATTGGTTTGGTACCAAGGGAAGCAATGATTGGGATGGTCCCCATCCGATCATATACGATGCATTCAAGAATGCGCCGGAAAGCGCCTGGAAGACGCCATTGTACAAGGATCGCGAGAGGCTGGGGATTTGTCCGCAGTCACAGTTCACCAAGCGCTACACACAGGAAACCGTGCGTCTGATCAAACACCACAAGGACAGGCCTTTTTTCATTTATCTGGCGCACAACATGCCTCATGTTCCCGTTTTTGCTTCTGATGCATTCAAGGGTAAAAGCAGGAATGGTGTATATGGTGATGTGTTAATGGAGCTCGACTGGTCGATTGGTGAAATCATAGATGCATTGAAGGAGACAGGCATTGACAAGAAGACTCTGGTTGTTTTCATGAGCGACAATGGCCCCTGGACCATGTTCCAGGAGTTTGGAGGTGTTGCCAGTCCTCTGAAAGGCGAGAAAGGCACCGGATGGGAAGGTGGTGATCGAGTGCCTTGTATCTTTTATTGGCCTGACAAGATCAGTCCCTCAGTAAATGCAGACCTCATCATCAATACAGATCTTTATGCGACACTGGCCTCTTTTGCCGGAGTGAAGGTTCAAGAAGGAGAAGCGATTGATTCGCATGATATTTCCAATCTACTCTTGTCGGGGGCCAATAGCTCCAGAAAAAAACACATCTATTTTCATCATCAGCCGATGGCCTGGAGAAATGGGGATTATAAAATACATTTCAAGACGAGTGATCGCATTCGAAACCCTGAGACAGGTGTGATGGAGAGGAAGGTTGTTCAGGATCCCCCTCTCTTGTTTGATATCAGCAGCGACATGCGGGAATCAAAAAACATAGCATCGGATTATCCTGATATTGTCCAGCGGTTAACTGGCGAATTCAATAATGCGATAGAGGCACTGAACAATGGAGGCATTTATGATTAGGCGAGGCAGACCAGCAATCCTGTTCCAACCGGGTTTAGGCTCCCACATACTCCGAAAAGCGACGATAGCCAATAAACTACCTCTTTGCATCCCTAGTGGACCTCAGTACGATGCCATTACCATTTTCGTCACGATGTTTGTTCTCTCGATCGTACCTGGGCCCAGTATCTTTTTGGTGATCGCCAGGTCAATGACTTCGAGTTTGGGCCGAGGGCTCGTCACCATATGGGGTATCGTCCTTGCTAATTTTATCTTCATCCTGCTGGCTGTCTTTGGTGTCGGGGCTCTGGTCGCCTCAATGGACGGCCTGTTCACGATGCTGAAATATGCAGGGAGCGGCTATCTGTTTTGGCTGGGGATCAAATTGCTGCTTGCGCAGGCAAAAGAGTCGACTTTTGATGATCTCGAAAACGCATCCTGGTCCTCCAATTTCGCAGCTGGCTTCGTGATCACCATCAGCGCCCCGAGAGCAATATTGTTTTACGTCAGCTTGCTGCCCAACTTCATCGATTTGAGCAAGATACAGGTTTTCGATATTTTTTTGCTAATGCTCGTAGCCGCTTTCGCAGTCGGGGGGGCGAAACTTCCCTATGCATTTCTCGCTTACAAATCCTCACTCTTTCTGAGGAAAGGAAAAACAAGGAAAATCATGAGTGCCATCGCCGGGGTTGTGATGATTTCCACTGCCCTCGTCGTCGCACTCAAACCCTGAAAAACGCTCATATCTGCCTTCTCTCCGCCATGTGGGTCAATCCTCAGCCATTGGAAGTGCATGAGCATGATGGCCTGCTGGAGCAGCTCTGTCGTGAAATGTTTCAAGTTTGATTGTTGGGTCCATTCGTTGACCTGTCCGTCCAAGGAAGTGGGTTTTCAGCGTCGCTTGCCAAGATGTCAAAAGACATATCGCGGGTGACGCGCAGTGCAATTCGACGCAGTTAGGCTTTTGCTGCATGTGCAACTTGGGTTTTCGTTATGTTTTAATTCAGGTTGTCACTTGTAATCGGTCCATCCAGTTGTAGGTTGCACTCGTTTATTCAAACGCACAGAAAATGACAAAAATAGCCATTATCGGTGCCGGTTTATCGGCTCTTTCGATCGCCCATTTGTTAAAGGACCAAGCAAGGATCACTCTTTTTGACAAAGCACGTGGTGTGAGTGGTCGCATGTCCACGCGGCGTGCCTCCCCCTATTGCTTTGACCATGGAGCACAATATTTCACAGCTCGCACTGCAGCGTTCCAAACCTTTATTCAACCTCTGATCCGCTCCCGCCTCATCGATCGCTGGAATGCCCGTTATGTGAAGTTTGACGGTGAAAAAATTATTGAGCGCAAAGATTGGAGGAATGATGAACCACGGTATGTCGGAGTGCCGGGCATGAACGCTGTCGCCAAACATCTGGCTGATGGCCTGACGATTCATCTGAAAACCAAAATAGCTTCATTGCAGCGAAATTTGGACGGAAAGTGGCAACTGCTTGATGAGTCAGGCTCGGTTCATGGAGACTTTGACTGGGTCATCTCTACCGCTCCCTCACCACAGGCGGCAGAGCTCCTGCCGACTACTTTTCAATATCACGACTACATGAGAGGTATTGAAATGCGCCCCTGCTTTTCGCTCATGCTGGGGTTTTCTGAGCCATTACCGATTGAATTTGACGCAGCGCATGTCACCAACGCAGATGTGAGTTGGATGGCTGCGAACAGTTCGAAGCCTGGACGGCCTCATCCATTCACCCTTGTGATACATTCCTCGGAACCATATGCCGAGGCGCATCTTGGGCTTGACCGTGACATCATCGCCAAACATCTGTGTGCCGAGACCAGTCGCATTATCGGGCTTGATGTTGCTACGGCTGATTTCAAGGCCGTTCATGGCTGGCATTATGCCAACAACGCAAAGCGCGAGCCACATCAAGTTCTTCTCGATCGTGTTAACAAGCTTGCAGCCTGCGGTGACTGGTGTCAGGGCGGTCGGGTTGAAGGGGCTTTCACATCAGCTGTCAATCTTGTGGAAATGATGAAGGAAAATTCTTTGTGATTATCTTCACTGAGAACACGCAATTTAAATGAACGCTTACATTTTGGTTTCAGTGAAATACCCGGTGGTCAATTGCACTGAGGTTCTGCAATTTAGTGACAGTCAAATCCCGATGGCAGTAAAAATAGCACTTTCTTCGTGAATAATAAAATAACCTTCTCAAATCAAACCGAAAACGCCGCCTACCGCGAAGCGGTGCTTGCACCAGCCTATCAAGGAATGAGATGGAAGCCTCAGAGCAGGTCAGTCAATGTTTCTCTTCATCATGGCAAGGAACAGCATTTGTAATGAATAACAACACTATCGATATCAACGAAGTTATCCAAATGGCTTGGTGTGACAAAACTTCCTTCGATGACATACAATCACTGACGGGTTTATCTGAACCCGAAACCATTGCCATCATGAGAGGAAACCTCAAGTCTTCCAGTTTTCGTTTGTGGCGAAAGCGCGTTTATGGGCGTATTGCAAAGCATAAGAAAAAGTATCGTGCGATGCATGATGAAACATTCTGTGAAGATTGAATATGAACATTGTCTGGTTCAAGCGTGACTTAAGGATTGTTGACCACGAGGCTCTGGCAATGGCCTCCAAGCGCGGACCTGTTCTGCCCCTTTATATTTTCGAACCGATGTTGTGGAAAGAGCCTGACATGAGTCGCCGCCATCATCAGTTTTTGAAAGCTTGTCTATCTGAACTCAATGCGTCTCTGGAGGCGATGGGGCAAAACTAATCATCAAAAGCGGCCATGCGGTGGATGTGTTGGAAAGCATCCATAAGCGCCATCAAATTCAGTCCTTGTGGTCACATCAGGAAACCTGGAATGGCTGGACATATACGCGAGACAAGGCGGTCAATCACTGGTGTCATGACCAGAAATATTCCATGGCATCAGCCGACACAAAACGGCGTCATACGCTGTTTGAGTGATCGTGACGGCTGGTCAGCCAAATGGTATGGTCGGATGAAAAAGCCTGTCTTTCGAGGCTCCGGAAGCGCTTCAAAGCATTGAGGAAGCTTCTGAACCTCTGCCTGATGCTGATGCGCTTTGTCTGCAGGCAGATCCAGTTACAACGTTGCAAAAAGCCGGTCGTCTTGCAGGACTGGAATTACTCAGTAATTTCCTTCATGAACGAGGAGAGGGCTACTCGAAAGAAATGTCCTCCCCCGTCACCGCCTTCGACAGTTGTTCAAGATTGTCCGCTCATCTTGCTTTTGGCACTGTTTCCATTCGTGAAGTGTCGCATGCATGTGAACGGCGACGTCAGGAGATCAAACAGTTGCCCCGTGGTATGAAAGGCAAGTGGCCAAGCGCCATCCGCTCTTTTTCTGGCAGACTGCGCTGGCACTGCCATTTCATGCAAAAACTTGAGGATGAACCTCGCATTGAATTTGAAAACATGCACCCAGATTACGATGGTCTGAGGGAAAATGGTTTCAATGAGCTGTTCTTCGAGGCGTGGAAAGCAGGGAAAACTGGTTATCCAATGGTAGACGCCTGTATGCGAGCGCTGACCTCAACCGGTTGGCTGAATTTCCGCATGCGTGCCATGATCATGAGTTTTGCAAGCTACCACTTATGGCTCCACTGGCGCAGGCCTGCACTTCATCTAGCCAAACTTTTCACAGACTACGAACCAGGCATTCACTACAGTCAGGCACAAATGCAGTCAGGTACGACAGGGATCAATACCATTCGCATTTACAACCCCATCAAGCAGGGGGTCGATCATGATCCCGAAGGCAACTTTTATCCGTCATTGGATTCCTGAGCTCCGCAGCATGGATCAGGCATTTATCCACACACCTTGGTTGGCTGCATCCCAGATGGGCGCCTATCCAATGCCTGTGATTGATGAAAAAGAAGGGCGAAAAGCGGCCGCAGGCAAGCTTTACGGTCTAAGGAAAAAAAGCAAAACACACAAAAAAATCGCTGAGAAAATCGTCAGCAAGCATGGAAGCCGCAAGTCCGGTCTTCCCCGCCGCACAGGCCACCAGACAAATAATTTAAGCAAGCAAGAGGAACTGCCGCTATGACCACACTTCGTTTGATTCTGGGAGACCAGCTTTCAAATTCAATATCCAGCTTGAGGGGATCCGATCATTCTCGAGATATCATTTTCATGTGTGAAGTATGGGATGAGGCTACCCATGTGAAGCATCACAAGAAAAAAATTGCTTTTCTCTTTTCTGCCATGCGTCATTTCTCAGAGGAATTGAGGCGGGAAAAATATGAGGTAGAATACACTCAGATCGATGATCAGGACAACGCGGGTTCGTTCAGAGGTGAAATCGAGCGAATGCTCAAAAAACATGCTATTGCTCGTATCGTTGTCACCCATCCCGGAGAATACCGCGTCCTAAGCGAAATACAGCAATGGCAGTCTGATTTTGGTCTGCCGGTTGAGATTCGGGCCGATGATCGTTTCTTGTGCTCACCTGAAGAATTTGGAAATTGGTGCAAAGGGCGCAAGCAGTTGCGCATGGAGTATTTTTACCGCGAAATGCGCAAGAAATCCAACATCCTCATGCTGGAAGGCGAACCTGTGGGCGGACAGTGGAATTACGATGCCGAAAATCGAAAGCCACCCCAATCCGGGCTGCATGTGCCACCTCCTTTTCTGGGGAAGGTGGATTCCATTACGCTGAATGTGATGCAGTCTGTCGCAGAACGTTTTGGTAATCATTTCGGTGATCTTGAACCCTTTTACTTTGCGGTCACTCGTCAGGATGCCCTGCAGGTTTTGGACTTGTTCATCGAAGAGCGTCTCGGGTCTTTCGGCGATTTTCAGGATGCAATGATAGAAGGCGAACCCTGGATGTTTCATTCCCACATCAGTTTTTACCTGAATTGTGGCTTACTGCTCCCTCTGGAATGTGCCAGGGCCGCTGAGGCTGCTTATCAATCAGGGAAAGCACCGTTGAATGCCGTTGAGGGTTTCATTCGCCAGATCATCGGCTGGCGCGAGTATGTGCGAGGTGTCTACTGGTTGAATATGCCCGAGTATGCTCAAAAGAACTACTTTCAAGCCAGGCGCAAGTTGCCCGATTTTTTCTGGACAGGGAAGACCTCGATGAACTGCCTGCATCAGTGTGTTTCAGAAACGAGGCAAAACGCTTATGCCCACCATATCCAGCGTTTGATGGTGCTAGGCAATTTTGCATTGTTGGCCGGGATTGATCCAAAAGACGTCAATGAATGGTTCTTGATCGTTTTTGCTGACGCCTATGAATGGGTCGAACTTCCAAATGTCTCAGGGATGGTCTTGTTTGCAGACGGTGGTTTGCTGGCAAGCAAGCCTTATGCCGCGGGAGGGAACTACATCAATAAAATGTCAAACTACTGCAGGGGTTGCAGCTTTAAAGTCACCAGCAAGAACGGTCCTGATGCATGCCCCTTCAACTACCTTTATTGGGATTTTCTGGAGCGGAATCGAAGCAAACTTCGCTCCAACCCTCGTGTGGGTATGATGTACAGGACTTATGATCGTATGAGCGATGAAAAGAAAAATGCCATTCGAGAGGATAGTCGATCCTTCCTGAGTGCCATCGAATGAAAAAGAAATACGATTTACCCCAGAAAATCTGTGTCGTCTGTGAACGCCCATTCAGGTGGCGCAAGAAGTGGGAAAAAGTATGGGATGATGTCAAATACTGTTCAAAGGCATGTGCGCGGGACAGAAATCGGTCCCGCTCTTCAACCGCTTAAATCCGCTTGCAGACGCTCGGCCAGACAAGCGATCTTCCTATCGATAAAGAACAAGATGGCTTTCAGGGATCAAAGTGGGATTCCAAGCTGTCTTTGACTCTTCAAGACCCTGCCCGTGGAAGCCTAAATTATAAAACATCTGCTTTCGGATAGCAGGCTTCGTATATTTCATACTTGTTTTCAATATGCTTGTTTGCATAAACTTACGCATAGATTACAACTTATGAAAACGTCCAAAATAGTCATTGCCTTACTTATTTCAACCATCGTATTTGTTCTGCCCTCAGTGGCTCAGGACAATGCCAAGCAAAATCCAGCGTTTGAGAAAATGAAAAATATCTTGGGGAAATGGGAGGGAACCTTGGAGCGGTCCGGTAAAAAAATACACCTCCAAACGCAATATCGATTAATTGGCGGAGGCGTCAGTATAGTAGAGGACTGGATTGAAGATGGGGAGGAAATGATCACTGTCTATCATAACAAAAATGGTCAGTTGAATGCAGTTCACTACTGCGCACTGGGAAATGCTCCCACACTCGCCTTGTCCTCAATGGATAGTGACAGTCTCACTTTTACTTTTGACCCAATCTGCGGTCTCAACCCGAAAAAGGAAAGGTTTGTGACTCGAATGCTCTATCGATTTAAAGGGGGGAATCCTACTGAAATGTACAGTGAAGGTGTATCCGACGGTATCAGCGTTGATGGTGAAGAGGGGGAAGTGATAGGTAAAGTCACTTTAACCAAAGTGGACGAATGGTCCAAGAATTAGTCAAATGCAACAACTCTTCTCCAGAGGGAGTTCAAATCAAGTGGCTCGTCATCAACGGGCCGCTTGATTGAATTTTTATTTCATTGTTCGAAAAAAAGTGTGACGGACTCTGAATGGTGATATTCACCTTCTACCCCTTGTCTGATGGATCGAGGATATCAAACTTTACCATTCATTGGATGAAAGCAGGTAATTTGCCTGCATCAACGTAGAGTTAAAATAAGCTCAAACGCCATCCAATCTTCCGGTGCTGTCAGCAAAAGCTTCGGTTTCGACTCCCAGACGCTGAAGCATGGAGACAAACAAATTGGAAAGAGGTAGGTCTTCCTGAGTCGCCTTCTTGGTCCATGGCTCAGGGTCTCCGGGTTTCCACCCGCCCTGGTAGGCTTTGCCATTGGTGTGGTTGAGATACTGACCATGAGTAAAGCCCATGCTTTTCCCGCCCGCGAGGATCAGCGGATAATTCCGGGATAGGTGGAAAGCACTCGACGCAGATCCAAAGAATAGTAGAGTATTATCCAATAAACTTCCGTCACCTCCAGGTTCCGGTGTTTGTCCAAGTCGTTGAATGAAGCGTGCATATTCCTCATGCAGGAATCTGCAATAGGTGCCAAAATTTTTCCATCCTCCTTGTTGTTTGGTATCATGAGAAAGCTGGTGAGCAGCCGAAAATCCAACTGCTTTGGCCAATCTGTCACTGATACCAACCCCGTTCTCTCGACCAATTTGATAAGTTGCAACCCGAGTCGAATCTGTTTTGAAAGCAAGATAAATCAGTTCAAACATGGTTTGAAGGTAAAGGCGCGGTTCATCAGGGGTAATTTCCAGATTCAGTTTTCCTCCGTCCACTTTGGGCAAGGGTGTATCTAACCACTTTTTTGCTTTTTGGACTCGGATTTCAGCCTCACGTACGGATTGAAGATATTCGTCCAAACGAGCTTGATCATCCGATGAGAGCCTTTTCTTCAATCGACGGGTATCTGTCAGCAAATCATCCAGTGCACTTTGGCTGTGTGCCAGTTGTCTGGCTGCATTGGCATCGCTCTTGACAAACAACATGTCAAAAATTTGCTTGGGTCGGTTTTCTGCAGGTATGGCCCGGCCCTGTCTGTTGAAAGAAATTGTGTGTGCACCCCGAGCTGTTCCAGCTCCGCCATCCGTTGACATGACCAAGGACGCAAAGCGCGTTTGATCGCCGACATGCTGGGCATAGAGTTGATCCAGTGAGATGGAATTATTGTATGTCATGTCACCCGACCCAGTCGCAGCAGCCGTCAAGAATTGGTCGGCATTGTTATGCCCGTGAACGTTGCGACCCGCAGGATGGGAGAGACCAGATAAAACGGTGATTTCGTTTTTCAGATCCTGCATTGGTTCCATGGTTCTTGTGAACTCGAAATCATTACCGTTGCCTCTCGGAAACCAGGCCCAGTCCTTATATGCCGGGTCCTCCGGTAGAGGCATGGGAACGCCATCAGGAAAATAGAAACAACCCAAACGTTTTGGGGTGTTTTTTTTCTTTGATGCCAAGACCTTCGAAAGAGAGAGTGATTCAAACAATGGAAGTGCCAGTGCCCAACCCGTACCGCAAAGAAAGCGACGGCGATCCAGTGTTGTGATTTTCAGTTTTGATGCCGGATTCATTTTGAAAGAAATAATTTACTTGTGGCTATTTCCATGATGAGGTCCCTGAGTCCATCATCCTTCTGGCGAACGCTTGATGCAATTTCTTCCAACAAGGATCGATCAGAAAAAGTCAATGGCCTTCCAAGTGCAAAGACACACAATTTATGGGTTAAAGCGAGAACGAATTGATCTTGACGGTTTTTGAGTAGAAAACGTTTTAATCCAAGCATGCCAGCCAAAGAATCATTGTTGTATAAGCGACTGGTTGAGTCAACTGGCTTCCCGTTTGCCTCAGCGCGCCAGAGTCCTCGCGAATCGTAATTTTCAAAAGCAATACCCCATGGATCAATTTTTATGTGACATGACATGCAGGCAGCATGATTGCGGTGATCTTCGATGCGTTCCTTGAGGGTCATTCTGGCGATCGCAGGGTCTGCCAAATCGATTTCGGGCACTGCCGGTGGTGGTGGTGGTGGTGGGTCATTGAGGAAGCTTTCAAGCATCCATATGCCTCGTTTCAGTGGATTTGAATCATTGCCGCTTGAGTTCATGGCCAGCAGTCCCGCATGTGTCAGCATTCCACCACGGCGTGATGCCATGTTCAACTGCACACGCCTGAATTCACTCCCCTTAATATTACTGAGGTTGTAATGTTTTGCCAGACGTTCGTTTGCCATGGTGAAATCAGAATGCAAGAAATTGAGCAAGCTTTCGTTGTGACGCAATACCTCTTGAAAGAATAGTATTGTTTCCATCTTCATGGCTTCCTTGAGAGACGTGTCCAGTTTGTTGTCTGTACCCAGAAATTCGAGTAACTGCATGTCCAGCCACTGATGGACGAATTCTTGGGGGAACCTTTCCGAACGTGGATCCTCGAGCATCCTTGAAACCTCATTCCGCAGAGTCGATTCATTGCTCAGTTGACCGAGACTTGCCATATTGCGGAGTCGATCATCTGGAAGGCTGCACCACAGAAACATTGATAAGCGCGATGCCAACTCATGTTGAGATAGCACGCTTGATTTGTGTGGGTTTTCCCCTGAATCGATATCCGCATAATCTCTGCCCAGGTAGAGGAAGTTTGGTGAGGATAAAACGGTAGCCAATACTTCAATCACAGCCTCCTCAAATGTCTCACAATCATTACGCATGGTCTGAAAGAGTACAAGCTTCTGATTGACTTCTTCATCTGCGATTGATCGTCTCCATGCTTTGGGCATGAAGGTCATTAGAATTTCTCGAGCGTAGGCGTTTTCATTGGAACTCTGAGAGCTTTCAAAGAAAATGCGTCGATGCGATTCAGGAGGCCATTGGTCATAGATTGGTCCAGAGATCTCCACGTAGTCGATTTGGATTTCACCCTTATTGACGGAGTTGTTTACCAGACGGAGATGTTCTGACGGACTTGGGGTTGATCCCATTCGGGAAGTTTTCCTGACAGAGTTTCGAGGGTAAATGTCACCAAGGATCACATCCCACTGATAAAAATGCGGATTCTCAGGGGTGGCATGTATCTCTACATCCTGATCGCTCACGCGCATCAGGGCGCGCCCTTCATTGCTGGCTTGCCAGCCAAACTCCAGCTGCATGGCTGGAATATTCTCTTCCGCCATCGAATTATTTGAGGCACGTACTCTGACTCGAAGGATGCCTTCATCGGGTATTTTTTCACCCAATTCGACTACCAGTTTCTGTCTTGCTCCCTGAGGAATAATTGCCACGTGATCCGCTGATTTCGGCATTACAGGTGGAATGTCTGTGGGAGTAAGGGCATGTCTGGCACCTCCGTAGCCCCAGCTTTGGGGGACGGTGTGACCGTTCTCCAGGTTCTTGAAATAAGGTCTTCGATGAGTCTTTTTGAAATCACGCAACAACTGTTCGATTTTTTGCTCTTGTGCCTCGGGTTTACCTTCTAATTCCTGACGTGTTTTTTCGACTTTCGCTGCTTGTTTTTGCCAATCCACCTTACCAACTTCGTCCATTGTTCCACCCCAGTAAATCACCGAGGGCTTCGGGCCTCGAACTGTTGCCCTTGACAGAGCCTTTTTCGCAATTCGACGGTAAGTTTCCAATTGAGTAACCGACATGTGCAAGTTCTCGGAACTGTTCTTGAACCCATCCTCAGAGTGAGCTTCAGTAGGGAGATCCCTGGCGAAGTTCCATGGAAGTCCCAGAAGATCCTGCAAGGCATAATTGTATTCGTATTTTGTCATGCGACGAAACGAGGAATAACCACCTGTTGCTCGACGAGTGATCGATGCCGTTCGAATCTCGCCCGAAAGCCATTCCATTACCTTACCCCGATCAAGACCAGGCATTTCAGGTTCGTCATCAGGTGGCATCTCACCATTGCTAATCACTGACTGGACCTCCAACCACCAATCTGCGTCATTTCCCTTGACCAGGTTGGGATTCAATTCATCGATCCGAAGACGTGCTTTGGATTTATCCGGACCGTGACAGGGGATGCAATGAGCTTTCAGAATTGGTTGAATTTCGGATTCAAACTGCTCCAGATTTACCTTTGGACTCAAGGTTTTGGCAGGCGAATTGGAACGACTGCGGAGTGATGACTCAAGGATTCCCTCTTTCCGCAGATCTTCCAGAGTGGGCGAATGGGTCGCCGAGAGGCCGGTAAATGTTCCGGTGAACCAAAGAATTAGTAAGCAAAAGTTTCGTCTATAATTCATCGTGGTCACATATATTCTCTATCACAGGCTGTGAATTCTGTCACGTATTGACTCAAAAGAGGCGAATCCTTATTCAAAATAAAAATGAAAGCGTCGATGGACTGCCAGTAATTGAAGACTTGCGCTGCAGGACTGTAAGCAAAAGCCTCCCTCCATGAGAGGTGCCGGCATACTCGGGGCTTCTGAAAATACAAGCTCTAATATGGTTTTGAATTGTTTTGAGGGTGGATTTTTCAATAGAAAAACATAAGTTGAACGCATGGAGCCAAACTCTTCCAGATACCGCTTATTCTCGTTTTTCTCACTTGGCACACTTATCAGCTTATGGATGCTTTCTGCTGAGCAGGTCATTTACGTATCACCTGCAGGCGATGATCTCAACAGTGGTCGACTCGAATCTCCATTGCGAACGTTTGGTAAAATAAGTTCACTGATTCGAAACACTATCTTGGATCAACCGGGCGAGGATATTGTCGTTGTTTTTCGGGATGGCAGATACCAGTTGAATGAACCATGGGTTTTACGCTCCACAGACTGGCCGCAAGGGGAAGTTCAGGTCACATTCAGGGCCTTTCCTGGTGAATCTCCCATATTGAGCGGCGGATGGACAGTAGATGATTGGAAACTGGATGCTGACGGATTGCTGAGTGCCTCCGTCGCCGGATATCCCGGTAATTTGAATCAGGTTCGCGAGTTGTTTGTGAATGGGAAACGAGCCACACGAGCGCGCTATCCCGATGACGACTTTCTTCGAGTCGAAGCCAGTGGGCCCGACAGGCGAACTGGCTTTACTTTTTACCCTGATGATATAACGCAAATCGAAGATTCCGGGAGTGCGGAACTGGTTTTCTTTCACGATTGGTCGACTTCGCGTGTGGGGATCAAGGAAATTGACACTGCAAATCGTTATATTACGGTGGCGGATCCCATTGGTCCCGTCTCTCCTCACTTTGCTATTGATAATTTTGAGAAGCACCCAAGGTATTATCTGGAGCATTCCAAGAGCTTCCTTACTCAACCGGGGGAATGGTATCTGGATACCATTCAAAAGGAGGTGATTTACATGCCTTTGCCCGGAGAAAATCTCGAAAATATACATGCCGCAATGCCACTTTCCTCGCAACTGATTCGAGTCCTCGGAACATCTGAGCAACCATTCAAGGGGCTTCACATACAGGGACTCATCATGGAGCACTGCCTGTGGGCAATCCCAGCAAATGGTTACGCAGGGGGACAGGCCACATATCATGAACGTCGATATGGAGAGGGAGGCGCTCTGCGCGAATCGATGGTCGCAGCGGTCGAATTTCAATATGCCCAAGACTGCTCCTTCGAAGGCAATACCTTGCGAAAACTGGGGGGCTCAGGTTTGCTCCTGGGGGTCATGTCATCAGGCAATCGAATTGCATTCAATCGTATTCATGATGTTTCTGGCAATGGTATCATGATCGGTGAAGATCAATCACGTCATGTTCTTGGCAAACCCTGGTGGCAATCGGCTCCAGAGCAGGTGACGAAAGACACACAGGTTGTGGGCAATGTGGTAGAGTATTGTGGAGCTCAATATTTTGGAGCAGTTGGCATTTGGATCGGTCTTGCTCAAGGGACACAAATAGATGGTAATACTATCCGAGAACTGCCTTATACAGGGATATCGCTTGGATGGATGTGGAGTGAGGTTCCAACGCCGGCGGCTCGAAATCAAATCCGCAACAATCACATTCATCACGTCATGCAGGTCTTGTCCGATGGAGGCGGGATCTACACGCTTGGTTCACAGCCCGAGAGCTTGATTCATGGGAATTTGATTCACGATGTCCCTTTGAATCTTGGGCGTGCCGAGAGCAACGGGATGTTTCTCGATCAAGGAACAATGGGGTTCATTGTAAAAGAAAATGTGATCTACAATATCGATCGATCACCCTTGCGGTTCCACTTGGCATCCACCAATCAAGTTGAAAGAAACCGCCTTTTCCTCTCAACGGATCAGATGCCACCCGTACGATTCAACAACACGCCGGAAGAGAAGATTCATCTCAGTGCAAACGAAGTCATAGTCCAGTCGATTCCAAAGATCAAAGCCCCCTGAGATAGAGGCCTCTCTTGTGTGAACATTACTTCGCTTGCAGGACCTCACTGAGCGAAACTTCGCGCCCCAGTTCCAGTGAGCGTTGAGATGCTTCCAATGCGGCGATGACTTCGATTTCTTCTTCTATCGGAACGGATTCATTGCCGGAATGAACGAGATCAAGAAAAGCTTCAAGCAGGTAAGTATAAAGATCGGTTAAATCGGGTGTGACTGTTTTCCATCCGTTGGTTCCGTAGAGATTGATCTGATATCCAGCCCGCATCTTGGCCCGTTCGCCTACCATCAGCACCACATCCCGTTCATCTTTGAATCGGATACGCGCGATATTGGCGTCTGGTCTTCCAACGTTCATCGCACTGATGGCTCCTGGTCCGAGTACGGCGTAGATCATGGATAAGGCATGAATGCCATAATAAATTAGATCATTTCCGCATGCCGCCGTTGCAAGATGAATGTCGCCTAATCGGGGTAATTCCCGGCGAAGCTGGATGATGTCGGGTACAAAACGTAAACTACTTGCCGACATGAAAGGAGTTTCAGTCTCCCTTGCCAGTTGACCGATTTCAGCTGCCGTTTTGGCTCTCATGGCAAGAGGTTTATCACAAAAGGTAGGGATACCTTTGCGCAAAGGATATTCGGCATATTTCCATTGCGCACCGGAGCCGTCATCAACGATCAAAACTGCGTCAACATCCTCAGCACATTGTTCGGGAGTTTGGGTGATGGTTTCAATGTTGCATGCTTTGGCCATTGCCCTTGCTGCCTTTTCGTCGGGGTCCCAGACCTTGACAACACGTCCCCCTGAGAGTCGTTTTCCTGCCCTGACGAAAGGTCCTTTCACTTCTTTAGCCATCTCTTCATCCCAACCATTGAAGACCGTGGCGAAAGCTGTGCCATGATGAGAGCCGGGTAGACGTTGCTCTCCGGGGCGACCATAGCTTGCCGCCGAAATAAGTGCCAATCTCAAGGGCTTGCTATCCTTGTGTGCCTGTGCGGTGAAAGGCAATCCGGATGCAGATGTTGCTGCCAATGCAGAGGCAGATCGAGTCATAAATGTGCGTCGGTTCATGGGATTCTTTTATTAGGTGCCTCGTTGAGTATGATGAACTTCTGGGCTCAACGACGGATGGGTTGAGAAATGCGGAGGTAGGCGAACAAATCACGAAGTTGCTGGTCGCTCAGGTCATCCAGCAACCCTTCAGGCATCATACTGCGTCCCATTGGCTGAACGTCTGCAATTTCATGTGCGGCAATGGTCAGATCCTGACCGTCTAACCCGCGCAGCACAGTAACCTGATGATCGCGATCCAATTCGAATCCACCAAGACTCCGGCCATCGGTAGTTTCAATGTTGATGAATTGAAAACCCTCACGGATTTCAGCATTGGGATTTACAATACTGAGTAACATCGTTCCCAGATCATTTCGTTGGTAACTTGTAAGGTCTGGACCTATGGCACCACCTTTGAAAAAGAGTTTATGACAAGCTGCACATCGCTCCATGAATATGGGCTCACCCACGTATGGACTGCCCGAACCAGTTTTCAAGATAGTTTCGAGGGCTTTGATTTTGTCTGGAAATTCAGGGGCCGATCCGGGGGTGGCATCAGTAAAAAATTGGGTCGCCATTTTTTGGATGGAGGGATTCCGGTGAAGACGCAAGTTCTCGGCGATATCAGGTGGAATGAGACCGGTCTGCAATCCACCCGAATGCAGGGTTTCTAAAAGTTTCCTTGTCCAGGGTTCTCTGGCCAGCAAGAGGGTGAAAGCCGAGGACCTCAAATCTGCCGGAAATTGGGGAAGCGCTTTTAATACTTGATCCACAATCTTTGGGTCATCATAGAGATTCAACGAAGCGAACGCTGCTTTTCTCAGGGAAAGGTCGGATCGACTCATCGCCAGTTCGAGGAGGGCGTCCCGGGCGATGGCATGCTTTAGTTCTCCAAAAGCCCTGACGTATGGAAGTCGATCCTCCAGTGTAGCGTCCTTATTGACCATGGTTGAAACGGCTTGTTTTATTGCACTCGAATCGCCTTGTCTGACACGCATCAACATCGAGGTTGAACCGGTAAGATTGAGCTCATTGATTAATCTATCGGGCAATGCTGTTATGGAGCGGCCCCTGAAGGCCTGTTCGAATCCACCGATCATTGCAGACCCGGCATGCGGCGACGGGGTATGATGCATGAGGCGAGCGAGGAGCAAAAGATCCTTGCGCTTCCCATCCACAGCAAGTCGGCGTGCAATCCTTGGCAGGATATGTTCCAGAAAAAGCGGTTCATTCCACAACTCGGCTTCTTCCAGAAAGGATACGACGGCCTCGGTTGCAAAAGGGAAATGTGCTTCAAAGACCCACCAGCAAAGAAGAGGGATATAAGGATCCTTCAGGTCCTCTGCATGGCGTATCAAGATTCCAACCAGATCGAATCCCTGCATCCTGCTCAATCTTCGAGCGGTGGATGCCATTTGTGAACGCACTTCCGCATCAGGTTCGACCTTTGCCTGGTCTATCAGTGTTTTAAATAATTTCTCAGGAAGCGACCGAGCTCTTATCTGTTCTCCTGCAAGTCCCAGGTTGCGGTGGATGCCATAGGAATCTCCCAGCAAGCGAGTTGTCCACATGCGGACGGGAGGGAAAGGGTGATTGAGCGCATGGATGGCAGCAGCTGTATCGAATCCTCCTGACTGATAAAGCGCCCACAAGGCATTCAGCGCGCCTATATCCGGTTCAGAAATGATGAACTCTTTCAAGGAAGGAAAGGCATGGGGATCCTCCCGCTCACCGATCAGGCGAACCGCTGTCTGACGATGCCATTTATTGGGGTGTGCCAGAAAAGTAACCAATTCTGTTGTTGTTTTATTTGCGAGATCAAGATCCGATTCCAGTGCTGAATCCACGCCTGAGATGCGATAAATTCGACCTGATGTGGGATCGATTTGGTTCTGATAATGCTGTCCATGAGCGATGTAGTATTCGTACATGTCTGATACGAAAATAGAACCATCAGGTGCGTTTGCGATATAAACAGGACGAAAGGCGGGATCAAAACTCTTCACGGCAATCCCGTGGTCATGCGTGGTGAATGTCGCGCCTTTTTTCTCTCTTTGAGCTGCAATGACCTCATTATGGAGGGGATCAATCGCGAGCAGCATGCCATGAAGAGCTGGGGGCATGGCGGTCCCTTCAACAAAGGCTCCAAAATGTGTGAAGCGAACGACCTTATCCAGAGTGCGCATCATGGGGAGTTCACCAAAAGCATAAGGATTGCGCGGTGGACCGAACTTCCCGGGATTGACACCCTGCATTTGATAGAATCCGCCCTGCACGAAATGCCAGCCTCGTGTGTTACCTCCGTTGTGGCCTGAATAAAGCCGACCTTGTGCATCGAATTCAAGACCGTAGGTGTTGCCCCCCGCCTTCAGCAAATAGTTCGAATGCTTGAGTATCTGGATGATATCGCCAGACCATGCATCCTTCAAAATACACACCTGGTGCGTTCGGTGGATCGATACCGGGACGAGTGACCCGACATGAGCAGGTGCTTCCCTGACCTCCATACAACCATCCATCGGGACCCCATGTCAGGCCGTTCGCGATGGAGTGTGTGTCTTCAAATCCAAAACCTGCCAACTTGACCTCTGGAGGACCGTCAGGAATGTCATTGTTGTCGGCATCGGGATAGAACAGCAGGTAAGGTGTGTGCATCACCCACACTCCGCCATGACCTCGTAAGGCAGCATTGGCCATGTTCAGCCCTTCTACAAATATTTTGTGCTTGTCGAAGATACCATCTCCGTTGGTGTCTTCATGAAAACTAATACGATCAGCACCCGGTTCGTGGTGTGGTGGAGCTGGGGGGATTTTGTTGTAGTGTGCGCGATAATATTTATCCCGACTCAACATGCGGATGCCTGCCGGATAAGGATATTGGCGTGATTGGGTCACCCATAGCCGACCCTGCTCGTCAAAACTAAAATGGAATGGCTGTGCAATAGTGGGTTCATGAAGGATCAATCCCGTCTTAAGGCCTTCATTGGCATGCATGCGGCCAGCTGATTCACTGGGAGAAAGTATGGGGCCATGCACTTGTTTAGCACGCCCAAGGACACGTTGGGATTCGCGGAAAGTTTCAAAGGTTGCTCTTTGAGGTTGGATTGCCAGCGCTTTTCCCGGTAGGTAGCCGTCATCTCTTTGGATTTCCCATTCTCCCTCAAAAATACATTCCAAAAAGTAATCCATGATAAAAGGAGCTTCACCTTTGAAACCCTTCACACCGGATGGATTGTGGAATCTAATGGCCAGTTCGTTCCATAGCCCTTTCTCTAAAGTGCCAACAGGGACTTTGTGTCGATAGATCCCGTTTTTGTTACCTTTTTCCTGCGGTATGATGGAGCTCCCTTCACCGATTTCGACACCATTGACCCAAACCTCATGCGAGCCCATCAGATCCCTGAAATGGATGCCCACGGATTCCTCAAACAGGTTTCGTTCATGTTTGGAAAAATAACTGTCAGGCACTTTCACCCAGCATCGATACCAGTCAGTACTGGAAGAGTTTTTTTGACCTTCGGATGCGTCCTGGTCGGTAATGGACGGGATCTGTGCGGATTCCCATCCGGCTGCATGAGTGATGGAATGATCCGTGATGAAGATCGCAGCAAGAAGGATGCTGACTATCATTAACTGGCGCAGGATGTACGTTGGGATCATACTGGGTTTCTAATCAAATCATGCTTCAAGGTCGAGAGCTATTCAAGAGACAGGCCTAGTGTCCGTCATGGGTATATTGCTTTTTTTGATCGGTTCAAACAGTTGACCATTCAATACTTTTAACGGGCTTCACGCCTGCGGAGAACCTTATCCAGACAGTATCAAGCGCGGGTTGATCTTACTTCAGCTAAGTATCGGGTTGATATGAATATTTCCCGGAGCAACCTCATTTGACCAGGCAAGCCTGAATCAAATGATTGCTCATTCAAAACAACGAGAGCTCAAGAATCCAGATCATCATACCACGGGTTTCGGATATCTCTTCCAATGGTTCTTTTTAAAACTATTTTGGATCGTTCATTGAAGCGCCAGTCACTGAGGTTTTATTCAAGGCAGTGCGTTCCCGGATTCCGACCCCCAGAATGCCGATCGCTGATATCCAGGCGAACAACCCTGCATACAACCCGCTGTTGGAAGGAGCAAATTCGAATGTTATCTCGTGTTCGCCTTCTGGCACAAACACCCCTCGCATAAGGTGATTACAGCGAAGCAACGGAGCGAATTTTCCATCGATGGAAACTTTCCAGTTGGGATGATGGCGGTCGTTAAGAACCAATAGAGCCGGTGTTTTGGTAGATGTTTTGACTGTAACCTTTTTTGGCTCATAAGAAGTGATTTCCGCATTTCCTGGTGTTGTCCCGTTTTGTCCTTCGGGTATGTTACCCTCTGAAATAAGGGCGGTTTTAGCGGGGTCGAAATCAGGATTGCTTAAAATACTTAAAGCCTGTTGATCTGATTCTGGCTTGCGCCAATCATTGTATAACTTTGCACGCGGAAACGCTCCTGTGAACTCAAAAATGGCAAAAGGCCCATTGGTCTGAATCACGGTTTGCAGATCATCTGCACCCATACCAGAGTCATTCTCCTTGCCAGGTTTGGGAGCGAAATTGAACTGAGTATGCAACTTAAAGCGGTTTTTTTCCGGGTCAAATTGGGTGTTCAAATAATCAAGATAACCTGTCATGCCAAAAATGTATCGCGTGCTGGTTAACTCCCATAACCGCGTGTATTTGTCGAATTCGTGATTCCCTTGGGGAGCAAAAGCTGAACCGAATTCCAAATCCATCTTTGGGGGACGAGGCCACTGAATCACGTCAAGGCTCTGGACATTGTAAAATGGAAACGCGTGTTGCAGCCAGTCATTGTAGACACGTGGAAGAATACTTCCTTGTTGATTGGCAAGCGTACTGGAAGCAAATGGATTCAGAGTTGAGGTGACCCTGCCTTCTTGAGGGTTTTCTTTGATGATATCCAAGACCGGATGGGTGGCGTATTTATATTGGTAATCGTAATATTGAATCCATGGAACATTGGCACGACACAGGTCGACGACCAGAATCACGCCGAGGATGAGGAAAGCGTTTACCGTTTGTTTGCCAGACCAGTATCGGCTCAGGATAAGGATAAACACCAGACCCGAAAGAATCATCCAAAAGACAAACATGCCCACCTCTGCAGCGCTGTATGCGTGGATCGCATCAGTCATCTGTGTCGGAATGCCAACCTCAAGGAGGAATCGATTCATTTCAGACCTGGATGACGCATAAATCAACCAGGCAACGATACTTATTCCCAAAACAACCATGTAACCCTGAGTCCATGACCGATCTCCACCTTTCAGATTTTTCCACCACTTGCGCAAATGATCACCAAAAGTGAGTGACGTTCCGCTTTCTGATGCGAGATAATATGAATACAGCCCCTGTAATCCGTAGCCAAACAATATGATCAGCGCCAGATGGGTCAGGTGCATGAACTTGATTGGGTTTCTGATCGAATGAATGAAAGGGAGTTGATAGATGATCTGGTAAAAAGGCGCATGTCTGCCAAATGAGAAAAACAGTCCTGCGATGGCCATCACGGACCAAAATCGAATCAGACTTTTCTGTGTTTTTTCGAAGATAGGGTTCTGACTGCGAAAGGTCTGGATAAAAGCCCATAGAGCCACGATGACTACCAGCACGCCTGCATACTCTCCCGAACCTGAGTGCCTCATCAAACGTCCGCTTTCTCCTGGCTTCCACAGAGGGTCCCGGCCGACACCTCCCCAATAGGAGGTCTCTGTCATCGTTCCATCAAGATCCGTCATGCGATAACCAAAAACTCCCGGGATGAATAAGCGGATCGTTTCGTTGACGGGCATGCTCCATTGTGTGGCAAAATTCCATTGTGCTTCTTTGGCCATGGGGTCTGCTGCATCAGGTTTGGCTGCGCCACTTAACTGGGTTCCAACCAAGGTGATGAGTCCCTGAGATGCCATCCATCCGGCTGCGAACACAATAACCATCAGTGCTCCCAGACCCGCAACCGCACCCTTTGGACCTGCCTCTGATTGAGTCCACTTCAAATAAACGACATACAGTCCGAAACCGATGCTGTAGAGAGCTCCCACGTCGAAACCTTCCAAAACTGAGTGGCCAATTGCAAAGCCTGCCAGTAAATATCTCAAAAGTTGGCTTTTGGGACGAGAGGCATGGATCGCTGCCAAGGCCAGAAAAACAGATGCCATGGTGGTTGCCCGTGAAGGCAGTCCCCAGCAGGCGTTCGAGAATGCGTTCGAATTCAAGGCAGCTGCCAGCCCGACCAGCACGCAGACCCACGGGTTCCATTTCATGGAACGCCCCATCATCCAGGCGCTGAAACCAAGGAATAGCAGCGCAACTGGTGCGTAAATTTTTGAGTAGATGATTGGATTCTGGGTCAATAAACCAAGGGCCATGGAAAAATCGGGAAGCGCACTTGGGTTTTCCATCCCAACCCAATTCAAGTCATGCCAGTAGCCGAAGAAAGCACCGGGCAGTGCGCCTGCACTTGCGCTGATTACGCCCAGAGGACCATCATTCGAGAATAAAACCATTTCAGGCACGAAACCGTGTCTGAATAAAATTAACAGCGGGAGCGACAATAAAATGATCGCCTTCCACCAATGGCCTGATGCCTTAATTGAGTCCGTTTTCTTTGGCATAATTTGAAGTTGGACAGTTTGTTCGGAACTTCCAATAAGGAAAGGATTTTTTGTCGGATCGCTGAATCATTGAGCAATCGCACCATGGCGACGCATCGGTAAACACTGCTTAAATTATCGCACGTTCGGGCCTTTGATTCCGTCCCGCAAAGTAACCGCCATTCGGCCCAATACGTAATGCGATAGGGAGCATCTTTCTCTGGCAGCTTTTCGAATCTTGCTGGCATATGCCGGTTGAGACGCCTGCATCCATTGCTCTTTGACTTTTGATCTCGCAGCAAAGAGACACTGCAAACGCTGTTTTCGGATCCAGCGGTTCATTTGGGATTCAGGGATCTTACTGGCGATCAGGTTCATGGCTTCCCATTCATCCGTGACCCAGGCGCTGATGTTTTGGATGTTCTTGCTGGTCATATTGAGGTCATGTGTCCTGATTTGACATAATGGGCGTGGAATATGGATAAGCTTTTGTGCGTGACTTGCCAGTTCACCGTAAAACACGCAATCCGCGACCTGCGGCATATCCGTTCGAAATTGACACGGGAGCGGCTGAGCTCCGGATCTGATCATCACCGAACCCACGCTTACTGTTTCCAGTTCGGATTCCTGCGAAATAAACTTTATTTTGTCAAATGCTTCAGCAGGTTGATGGGCATCAGGGACATGCCCGCGTGTTTCATTCCCGTTCGCATCAATCCACTGCGTGTCACTCCATGAGAAGGACATCGGATTCGAAGATTCCAGGGCTTTGCATGAGGTTTCGATGAAATCAGGTGTGACTATATCGTCTGCGAGCAACAAATGAAAAAATTCTGCTTCAGATGCCTTGGCCAGGGCTTTGTTTAGATTTGGGAAAAGTCCCAGATTTTTTGGGTTCGGATGCCACTCGCATGATAGATCAGTAAAACCCTGCACCAGGTCTTTGGTGCCGTCTGTGGATCCATCGTCAATGATGATAAGTCGATCAGGTCTTTTCGTCTGCTGGGCTACGGATTCCAGTGTAGCCCGTAGAAAACGTTCACCATTGTAAACAGGAATGACCGTAATGACCTTTGAAATTCCCCCTCTTGCGGAGTGTTGAGTCATGAGTGTTTTTAGAGAATACAGTAGGAGTGGGTGTAAACTTTAGTTTTATTTATTCGGAGATCGAAATTCTGGGTTCCTGGATCCAGGTGGATTTACAATCAGGGCACTTTGAAGGTTTGTTCCATTTCGATTTAGGAAACTCAAATTGACATTTTCTGCAATATGCAGGTTCGGTTTCAATGAATTCATTCTGGTGCTTGATGGATTTTTCGAGGTGTTTGAGATCATTTTCCAACTCACGGACAGACTTTCTTACCAGTCGGCTGAGCTGATTCAGGCTCATTCCATCTCCTATCAGATAGTTTTTTAAATCCGTACGTAGCATAAGAGATTCAAGGAAAGCATTGTCTTCATGTTTTTAGAGGTTTTAATCTATTGCCATGAAATTCTCAAGCGCACTTCTCTTGAGTCTGCTTTTTTGGGTTCAGAACATTCAATCAGCGGATAAGCCAAATATTTTGTTCATCGCCATTGATGATCTCAATGATTGGGTCGGACCCCTTGCCGGTCACCCGCAGGTGCAGACACCGGCCATGGACCGACTCGCCGAGAGAGGTACGGTATTTACCAATGCCCATTGTCAATCGCCATTGTGTAATTCCTCGCGTACAAGCCTGATGACTGGACTCCGTCCCTCGACTTCCGGGATTTACGGGTTGGCGCCATGGTTTCGTCAGGTAGAGGCACTCAATGACCGTGTGACCTTGCCTCAGCATCTCAAACAACACGGGTATCATACTTACACCACCGGGAAGATCTATCATGGAGGTTATCCGCCCCGAGATCAGCGAAAAGCAGAATACGACCATTGGGGCCCTGGAGCAGGGGTGGGAGTACGACCTGATCAGAAACTCGTCACCACACCTTTCGGTAATCATCCACTGGTGGACTGGGGAACCTTTCCTCATCATGACGAGGACAAGGGAGACTGGAAAGTGGCTGATTGGGCAATCGGCACACTGAATGAAAAACCGAAGGAACCTTTCTTCCTGTCGGTCGGTTTTTTCCTCCCCCATGTTCCATGTTACGCAACGCAGAAATGGTTTGACATCTATCCATTGGAGACATTGCAATTGCCACCCATGCAGCCGGACGATCGGGAAGATACACCACTTTTCTCATGGTTTCTGCACTGGCGTCTGCCTGAGCCGAGGCTGGCCTGGTTACAGGAAGTCGGGGAATGGGAAGGGTTGGTACGCGCTTATCTGGCAACGATTAGTTTTGTCGACAGTCAGGTAGGCAGGGTGCTTGATGCTCTGGAAGAGAATGGATTTCAGAATAACACAATCATCGTACTTTGGTCCGATCATGGATGGCATTTGGGAGAAAAAGCGATCACTGGCAAAAATACCCTATGGGATCGTTCAACACGCGTGCCGCTCATTTTTGCAGGGCCTGGAGTGGCAAAATCAAGTCGCTGTTCAAAACCTGCCGAGTTACTTGACCTCTATCCAACACTATCCGATCTGGCAGGGTTGCCTCAACCCTCAGGTTTGGAGGGACACAGCTTGCTCCCCCAATTGAAGGATGCAGATAGTCCTAGAAAATGGCCCGCAATCACCACTCACAATCATGACAACCATGGCATACGATCCGAGCACTGGAGATATATTCGATACGCAGATGGTTCTGAAGAGCTGTACGACATGCGCAAAGACCCCAACGAATGGGACAATCTGGCTGGCGATCCGCAATTTGCATCCATCAAAAAAGAACATGCTGCCTTTCTGCCTGAAAGGAGCTTGAAGCCCGTCAAAGGGAGTGCCAGTCGGATTTTGTTATATGAGGAAGGGGTTCCGGTTTGGGAGGGGCAAAGGATTCATCCTGGAGATTTAATTCCGGGTAAATAAAGGGGCAATGTTGGGAGGTTGCAGGCGTCAAGTTTGGATGTAAAAATGCCAGGTAATAAAGCGAACCAAGGGTTGATCTGTGCATAAGGATGATTTAACGAGGACCGCTGCAAGGAGTTTTTCGAGGCACTCGCATCTTTTTCTTGGTAATCCACATCTATTGTGTTGGCTCGCCTCCGAGACGCAGTAACGCAATCAGATTGGCGATGTCCTGTTGAGAGAACCCCTCTTCCAGTCCATCTGGCATCAGAGAAAGTTGACCTCCACGCAGAGATTCGATGTCTTTTCTCAAAATTGAATGAACGGAGCCATCGGTTTTCTTCATTGTGATGCTATTTCCGGTCTCGTTAGTGATCAGCCCGTAGAGCTCCGTGCCATCTGTCAGTTCGCATTGGTAGGCATGATATCCCGGTTGAATGTCTCTGCTGGGATCCAGTATGTTAGAGAGTAGTTTTTCCGGGCTATGATCAACGACTGTTTTTAGATCGGGACCCAGCTCTTTTCCCATGCCTCCGAGTTGGTGGCAGGCAGCACAGGCTTGGGTAAAAATACTTTTTCCTTTTTCTGGATCGCCTTGAAGTTGGAGAGTTGTTTTATATCGATCCACAATTTGCGTGCGGTCGGTGTTTCTGGTGAGTGCTTTTTCCGCCAGTTTTCTCACGCGTTTTGACGTATGTCGAAGTAAACGTCCCTGCTGGAGGGCATCCAGAGGCACTTCCTCCCCACTTTTAATAGCTTCGAGCAGCGAAAAAGACCAGGGTTCGCCTGAGAGCAATACCTCCAGTGCTACTTGCCGAATGGAAGGCGATAAAGTGATCCAGGCATTCATCACAAGAGAGGACACCGATGCATCACGGGTTGTAGCAAGAGCTTCAAGCGCGGCAACTTGCAGGTTTACTGGTTGCCGAGGATTCAGGCAACTCGCCAGAACCCTCAGTGCTTTAGATGAATGTCTAACGTCTTGAGCAAGGAGTTTCGCTGCGGCAACTCGAAGGTCCAGGTCGGCAGACTGGCTTAATACGGATTCACGCGCAAAATCGAAGATGGCAGTGCTGAGGGAGGTTTCTTTCTCTGAGAGGATCGTTGCAAGGCCTTCATGCTTGCCTGCGAGAGCATTGAGGTCAGTCCCCCGACGTGCGGCCATACTGGTGAATTGCAAGGCAGCCTGCATTTGGTCGAGGGTGTATGTGCCGGATGCCGAATAGAACACTGGCTCCAGTAAGGTTGCCAAACTGGAATGCGCATTCACGGCAAGTGCCAGTTCCGCGAGTGAACCGTTCAAATCAGCTCGCGTTGAGTCACTGGCAAGCATGACAGATTCAACGAGTGCCGGGAGGTGAGGGGTGCTGGAGCTGAAACAGGCTGCCTTCATGAATGGATCTGAATGATATTGAGTCATTAATTTGCCCAGTGCGGTGCCTGCAACCGGGGACTGCCATGCTCCCAAGGTGAATGCGAGCTGAAGACGAACCTTGGCGTCTGGATCGTCGGTGAGTTTGGCGGCGGTGGCTATCACGGAGGGTGCATGTCGGGTTTCGGCCAGGCGCAACGCATTCTCACGAACGCCCGGATGCATATCGTTCAAACTCGAAATGAGCTGCTTTGTCGAAAGTGCTTTAAAATGATTGAGCAACCAAAGAGCATGGACTCGTGTCATGGGGTTTTCTGTCGTGCTCAATAAGTGGCTCAAGGGTTTCTTCGAATCTTGATCGCCGCGCCACACAAGCAGCATGTGAATTTTGTCACGCAGCCAGCCATTTGATGAGTCGAGGGCAGTGACCAGTTCTTCCGTGTTCAGCTGTGAGAGATCCTGGATTCGGAGAGGGGCAGAATCAACAGGGCTGATACGATAGATGCGTCCCATGTCTTCACCGATCCGGTAGTGGGGAAGCAGTTCCTCACGACCTGCGTTGGGTAGCCATTCTGGGTGCTCAATCATGTAGCGGTACATGTCCACAACCCAGAGTGCGCCGTCGGGGCCCGTTCGTGTCATCACCGGCCGGCACCAGCGGTCCTCACTTGCAAAGAAATCGAGCACACCTTCAGGCGCATCGCGTTCAGCAGAGAAGGATACACCTTCGTCAGTGACAAGATTGTGCTGAACCAGGTTGTGAAAAGGCTCGCAGGTAAAGGCATGCTGCTTACCTGCAGCTTGAGGCCACAGCACATTGTCACGATAAAACATCCCTCCGCAAGCAGAGGTGAAATGCCCCGCTTCGTTGAAACTATGAAACCTTTTTTCGGGTGCGCTGGCAGGAAATACTTCGGGTCCGAGTGGCGTGACAACCAATTGAGTCGGGTTCGGTGCCGCGATATGGGGGTTTCGACGGAGGTAATGATCAGGCAGCACATAATGCCAGAGAGGTCGCATGTTCTGGGTGCCAAACCATCGTCCCCAGTTGTCCCGATTACGTCCATTTTGTGAAGGGCCGCTGACGGGTTCAAGCTCTCCTGTGTCAGGACGAAACCTGAAATCACGTGAGCCCACAAGTGTTTCGCCTGCACGACTCCTCAGTTTGGTTCCGATGCCGTAATTACCGTGATGTCCTCCTGCTGCACAGTAGACCCAGCCATCCAGTCCCCATCTCAATCCGTTGGCACGCAGTTGCTGGTTTCCAGTGCTCAATCCGCTGACCAGTACTTCCCGGCTATCTGCCTTGCCATCCATGTTGGTGTCCCGCAGGAACAGGATCTCCGGTGCGGCGGTGACAATGACCCCGCCGCGCCAGGTGAGGATGCCGGTTGGGAAGCTCAGGCTGTCGGTAAATAACGATTGTTGGTCATAGATGCCATCCCTGTTGAGGTCTTCAAGCATCCGCACGCGGCCGCCCTGTTGGCCTTTCCCATCGAGTCCGAGTGGGTAATCGGCCATTTCAATGACCCAAAGGTTTCCCAAGGTGTCCCAGTCGATTGCAACAGGATCCATGGTCAGAGGTTCCTGGGCAACCAGCTCGATTTCATATCCATCGCGAATGTGTATTTTCTTGATCGAAGCCTCGGGTGTCATGGGATGAGCCACTGGGCCGGTCGCAGTGATCTTGCTGGGGGGAGTCAACGCGGATGCCTTGTAGTGGGCTTTGATTTCATCTGGTGAAAGAGAACGATCATAGATGGCTATTTCGTCGAGTTTGCCCTCGAAATTGAAAAGGTTGTCATTGCGGCCTCCCAGGAAGAGCGCATTTTCACCTTCTGGAATCGTATGTGAAAATACTCCGTCAATTTCGGGTTGAGTGCGTCCATCGAGATGAACACGGACTTGATCGCCCTCACGCACAAACACGACATGGTGCCAGGCCTGAAAGGTCAGTGTGTTGCGTCCACCCAGAATCTGATTTTGCTTGTTTCCGTTGAAAAGAAACAGTCGCCCTGCGAGATGTGGTTGGTGTGTGCCCCCGATCCCAAGGTGTTCTCCGCTTGCATCTGGATCTCCATCCTGTCCTCGTGAAAAGACATAACCAGTCACCGCTCTATTATCTGCTGGAAGGCCATTCCATAACCAGAACTCGATGGTGTAATCATTTTTCAGAGCCACTTTGGCGTTCAAACGT
>CALSPN010000022.1 GCA_943788245.1 uncultured Verrucomicrobiae bacterium
ATCATGGAGAAAATGGAAGGGCTCAAGCGCCGTTCCATAGAGCATCACGATCACGAGACGCACAAGGACTGAAGGCTGCGCTCAGATGACTCTTGCCTGAAAAGACGTCGATCTCCCTGCATCGCGGCATCATGAATATGCTGGGGTGCGCGCCATGTTCAGCCTTCCAGCGAATGTCAGGTGGCAAGAATGATCCATACCTTATGCTACCCGCTCTCGAGGTTTCAAGCGCCTTGAGGTGGCGTTGCACGTCGGATTGCCGCTCTTTTACAGACAGGCAGTCACATGTGTCGTTTTAGGTCAAACGAAAGCGTTGCATCTCTATGGCGTTTCCCCCTGATTTTCTCAAGGGACGCGGTTCGGGCTGCGCGAAGCCATTGCCGTCCACCGCGCGTACCCGCACTTCGTAAACCCCTGCTTGCAGACCATGGAGGGTGATTCCCCAATAACCCATTCCGAAACGCAAGGGCCACGCTTTGGGCTGACCGGTCTTTGCATCAAACCCGAGAAGCTGGTGAGGCTTTACGTCCTGCGGCAGGATTTGTTCCCAATCGGGAGGAGGATAGATGGGGCAGGGTTGCCAATCCGCCTCCGCTTGTTCCTGTCCAGCATCTTCCCGGGGCTCCGCATCCTCGGTGACCCGGCGCAGGCTGTATTCCACTCGCTCCAGATCTGAGAGACCGGAGATTACCTTTCCAGTCACAACCACCGGCTGGCTGGCGGGCATGAGCTCAGGAATCGGGTCCATGTAAGCGGAGGTCTTCAGGTGGGATTCCGGGTCGTTGTTCTGGAGGGCATAGGTGTCATTGGTGCGGTAATCGTTGGTGAGAAAAATCTGCTGCAGCCATTTGATGGACTTGAAGCCATGGGCCCATGGAACAATCATGCGCACCGGTCCCCCCCGCAGGGGAGTGATGGGTTGCCCATTGAGTCGATAAGCCAGCATGGGAGGGAAGCCCCCGGGGGGTGTTTCCATTGCCTGTGTGTAACTGAGTGACGACTGAAAGATCTGTTCGGGATCCTCGTTGTGAAAGCCCCGGTAATAAATGCGCCGGACATCCCTCATCTTGCCACAGAGCTTCAACACTTCACGCAGGGGGACACCTTCCCAGAGTCCCTGTCCTAGGGGCTCTGGTATGTTCAGGCACTGGGTGGCCTTGATGAACTTGACTCCGTGGCTCTTGCCAAGCTCACGGAGGGTTTCCATGTCAAGGGCCGTCCCGTCCTTCAATGTGCGTGGGGCTTGCATCCGGGCAGGTTGAGTGACGTGCGGTGGTTCCACTCGTGAATCCGTCGTTATTTCCAGACGCCATGTCTCCGGTGTCATGCGGGCGTCGGCAAGGGCTTTACCGGTGAGGGTGTGAGGCTTTGGATTGCCTCTGGCAACGGTATTGAAGGACTCAGCCGGCGTCAGGAATGGGTGCGGGCAGGCAGGAAGTGCTGTGGTCTGCTTTGTCGTTGCGCCAGAAAGGATGTCTGCTTGGATGGCCTGAGCGGCTGTCAGGCTGGTCATCGTCCATGCGGCGCTGTTGGACACAAAGGCTCGCCGTGAAATTGCCTCGGCATCCCCTGGGAGAGAAGTTCTGTGCATATTATCCTGCAAATTACATACTTTGGTGCTCAGGACAAGTCTTGATCCGGATTGCTGGGGTGGATGAATCTCTGATCTGAGGGTCCGCTTTCATGGCGGCCTGCCCGCCTGATGGTTTGTGATTGGGTGTGTTGACAGAAATCTTGTTATTTTTATTTTTTTTGTTTTATTTTATTCACATGTTTTCTAAGCAAGTTCCCTTTCTGGGGTCATGCAATCCGCATGACTGTTTTCTCCAGTCTAAGAATCTTTCCTCCAACGCCGCTTTTCCAAGGTTTACCCCAACTGTGTTGTCGGTGGTCACCAGGCGTCTTGCGGCATCTCTGATACTGCTGCTGTCTTCCAGTCTGTGGGGAAGTGGCTTGGCTACTGCGGTTCCGGGTTTGTCCGCGGAGGCGCTTGAGTCCCTTGTCGCTCATTATGATGGAAGCAAGGGTGTGGAGACGGATGACAGTGCGGTAATCTCATGGACCCCAGTGGATGCGCAGGGGGAGCTTCTGAGCGAGATGAAGCTTGAGTCCATGCAGCGGGGAGGCGGGGCGTCAAACCTGATCAGTTACCATCCCGAGGGGCGATTGTTGTTTGATGACACGGCCGAGGGTGATGATGGAAGGTATCTGGAGGGAACACTCTCCAACGATGGGTCTACCTCCTTCACCGTCATCTGGCGTGGTCAATACAGCGCGGACGCTCCCTTTGCGACGTCGGGCACCTACGCCTACAACATAGGCCCCAATGCCACCTCCCACCAGCGTGATGATGGAAAAGGCGGCTTTGTAGTGGAGCAGTATAACGGTACGACTTACGCCGGGGATGACATCACGGCCTTTGATGGGGTGCCTACGGTCTGGAGCAGTGTGCTCTCGGAAAACAGTCATGCTTTCTATGCCAACGGGGAGAACTTGAATCTCGGTGGCATGCCGTCCTACCAGCTCAATGCCGAGGCATCGATCATCCTCGGAGCATACAGCGCGAGCGGCTATGATTTCGTCGGCGAGATTGAACAATTCCTGGTTTTTGAGAGTGCTCTTTCGACGAGCGATCGTGAACTGATCGAAGCCTATCTGGGCAGCACGCCTTCTGACGAGGAAGAGCCTGTGGTCGATGCGCCCGGTATTGTGATCTTCAGGGAGGGGAATGAGGTGACCATTCAGATCAGTGAACAGGCGCATTTGCTTGCTTCAGATGATTTGGTGAACTGGTCGATCATCCCCGAAGCGGCTCCCGAGCTGACCCTGCCGGCGGATCAGGGCCAGCAGTTTTTCCGTGCGGTCGATTCTCTCAGCGAAATTTCGGAGGGGATGGTTTTCCGGACCCGGGTTTCTTCGGATACCTGGAGGGAAGCAGAGTATCATCTGGATACGGGTGCTTTTTACTTTATCGGAGAAAAGTCTCACGGCTTTGATCATTACACCAGTGGTGGTAACGACCTCTGGTGGTGTTACATGAACACCGGCGGCAAGGGATCGGGACTCATCGAATTCCTCATGGAACGTAATCAGGATGCCGAGGCGGCCAAGAACCGGGCTCTCGACAACGGATGGTTGACTTACACGGGCAGTGCCTACGGTTTCCTCGAGCTTGAAGCGCTTCCCGCTCAGCAGACTCTGGTGAATCATACGGCACCGGAAACAAGCGGTCAGAACGATACGACCGAGGCGTATTCAGAAGATTACGATGTGATCGATCACGAGAACGTGTATTACGTGCTCTACAACAATGGAGGCAATGGTCATTTGTATCTGGGGATCGGAGGGCCCTCTCTCACGGAACAGGCTGGGTCACTACCGCCCGGTGATGGCAGTCCCAACCGGGACAACGGGGTGCGGGGGGATGTGGCCTTCAAAACAGTCATTCCGCTGTCCGATGCCGACAAACAGGCGTTGATCGAAACATTCACTCCCATGGCACCTGTCTACAATGACACTTCCGGAGCCTACCATTACATGCACCCCGAGGGGCTTTAATGACTCGGGCGATTCCGCCTGACGATGCAAATAACCGCAGCATGCCTTCAGCCCTCGTGCCTGCGTCAGGTGCGAGGGCTGCTTGCGCGTCTGTGGTCTTAGTATCAATAGTTGTGTTTGACCCCTAGTGGATAGTTGCCAAGTGCTTCGCTTGAGGTTTATGATCCGCTCTGGTTATATGTGCTTCCTTTGTCGCTGGAGCTCTGGCTATGGATTATAAGGTCCAATTTGATGTTTTTGAGGGTCCGATGGATCTGCTTCTTTATCTGGTAAGGAAGCAGGAGGTGGATATTTATCAAGTGAACCTGACCCAGCTGGCGACGGAATTCATCCAGTATGTTGAGTTCATGCGTGAACTGGATCTGGATGTCGCCGGTGAGTTTGTCGTGATGGCAGCGACATTGATGTACATCAAAAGCAAGGAGCTGTTGCCCAAGGACAAGCAAGTGCTGCTGGAGGAGGATGACGAAGGGGATGATCCACGTTGGGAATTGATCCGCCAGCTCGTGGAATACAAGAAATTTAAGGATGCAGCGGCTCAATTGAAGGAGAAAGAGATTGAGCAGGAATCCATTTTTGTCAGGCAGGCGCCCAAACCCAATTTCAAATTGATGGAAACCCGGGAGGCTCCGCGTCCGGATGTCAGTGTGTTTGATCTGGTGAAGGCGGTGGGGACAATCCTTCAGCGCATCGAGGACAAGGAAGGTCAGACCCGTGAAATTCAGGCAGACACCTGGTCGGTGAGCCAGAAAATCGAAATGTTTCGAAAACGGGCTCAGACGCAGAAACGCTTCAAATTCTCCGAATTGTTTGAGGATGATCGCACCCGGCAGGAAGTGGTGGTGACTTTTCTGGCGCTCTTGGAGATGATCCGCATGAAACAGTTGCAGGCGGTGCAGCCAAGTCCTTTTGAAGAAATTGAAATTCAATCGGCTCAGGCAAGTGATGAACAGGCATCGAATCCCGAGGATGCTGCGCATGAAGAAGAGGCATCGGGGCAGGCCCAGAACCCTTCATCCTAGTTGTGTGACATGGAATTAAAACTCGTTCTGGAATCCATTTTATTTTCTTCACAGAAACCGCTTTCGATCGCGGAACTGCGTGCATGTATCAAGGAAGCACCCGGCTACGCCGAGGAGCCCATTCCCACGGAACTTCAGCAAGTCAAAACAGCGGTCCTTGAGCAGACGCTCGAGGACTTGTCCCGGGACATCAATGCAATGGGGCGGAGTTTCCGCCTGACCTGTGTCGCAGGTTCGTGGCAGTTTGTGAATGCACCGGAGTATGTGGCCTGGATCAAGGCATTGGTTGGACACCGCCCCCGCGCCCCGCGATTGACCCAGGCCGCGCTTGAGACTCTGGCGATCATCGCCTATCGACAGCCCCTGACGCGTGCCGAGGCGGAGCAGATACGGGGAGTGTCGGTGGATGGAGTGCTGAAGATGCTTATTGATCGGGGACTGGTGGAGCAGGCAGGACGCGCCGAGGTGCTTGGGCGGCCCATGACCTTCAAGACGACCGAGCTGTTTCTGGAGTATTTCGGTTTGAAGAACCTCGAGGACCTGCCGGCTGCCGATGACTTGCGAAGAGTTCCCGTGGAGAAACCGCCTGGACTCAACACAAGTGATCCCGAGTTGGATACCGCCGAGACCTCGGATTCGGAAGCTGACACAGTCGAAGAATCAAGTGACAATGATCCAGAGGCGGAAAACGATGCGTCTGACCCCGACGACGCGGACGAGGCATTCGATGCCGATGACGCAAAGGACTCAGGCGAGGAAGATGAGTTCGAGGATGAGGATGAGGATGAGATGATTGGGAGTCGGACGACTTGAAGGAGGACGATGAGAGCAGCGCCGGGGATGGGTTTGACGACGATGCTGAATTAGAGAACGACCCCTCCCGGAATTAGACCCGGGAATGTACGCAAAAAGAGGATTATCGGATTATGAGTTTGGATAAACACCGTCAAGCGATCGACTCGATTGATGCGAAACTAGTGGCTTTGTTAAACGAGCGGATTGATCACGTGCAGGCGATCGGGCAGATCAAGCACCGTGACGGCGGCTCGATCTATGCCCCTCACCGCGAGAAGGCGGTGCTGGACAGGGTTTGCGCACTGAACGAGGGTTCCTTGCCAAGCGAATCACTGCGTGCGGTTTACCGGGAGATCATGTCGGCTGCCATTGCGCTCGAAAAACCCACGACCATTGCCTTTTTTGGTCCCGAAGCAACCTATACCCACCAGGCTGCGATTCGGAAATTTGGCGCCAGCCTCGGCTATCAGGCGCTGAAAACGATTGGTGATGTGTTTGATGAAGTGTCCAAGGAACGGGCGGATTACGGTGTTGTGCCGGTTGAAAACTCGACCGAGGGAGTCGTTACCCACACGCTGGACATGTTTGTGGACAGTCCGCTCAAGATCGTCGCACAAATTGTGATGAGGATTCAGCATTGCCTTCTTGGTACTGGTGAACGATCTGAAATTAAAAAACTTTATACCCATCCTCAGCCTCTCGGTCAGTGCCGCATATGGTTACAGACTCAAATACCTCATGTTGAGGTCATCGAGACAAGCTCGACGACACGTGCCGCAGAACTGGCTGCCAAAGAACCCAACGCAGCGGCCATTGCCGGTGCACTTGCTGCAGAACATTATGGTTTGAATATCCTGGAATCCGATATTCAGGACAATGCCGCCAATGCGACGCGTTTTCTGGTGCTCGGAAAACAGTGTAGTCCAGCTACTGGAGAGGATCGAACCAGCATCATGGTGAGCATTGATCATAGTGTCGGTGCGTTGCATCGGGCGATTGCACCCTTCCAAGCACTTGAACTGAACATGTCTAAAATCGAGTCCAGACCCAGCAAACGCAAGGCATGGGAGTATTTCTTCTTCATCGATTTTGACGGGCACATGGATGATTCGAAGGTGAAGGAAGCTGTCGCATTGCTGGAGCGGGAATGCAATTCCGTTAAAATACTGGGTTCTTATCCGAAGAGCGAATAGTTCGTATTCGACGCCTCGATCCTTGCTGATGGCTCCTGCGTTTGACCACTCTCAGCATGTTTGTTGCGTGATCTCGTTCCTGTTTTGAGGATGCCGGTTCCGCTCATATGATATTCGCAGGAAAGGATTTCATTGGATCCTTTCATCATTCATGGAATGGTTTGGATCAAATGCACATCGAATTAATCAATACCGGCAGCGAATTACTTCTGGGGCAGACGCGCAACACCCATCAGGCATGGATTGCAAAGCAGCTGTCCGAGGCCGGCTACCTGTTGAGCCATCAGTGCACCGTCTCAGATACCGGACCTGCTATTCAGGGGGCTTTGCGCGAGGCTTTGAAACGAGCGGACCTGATCCTGACCACGGGCGGTCTGGGCCCCACCTCCGATGACCGGACCCGTGATTTTCTCTCGGAACTCATTGAGCGTCGCCTCATCAAGTCCGAGACCATTGTGGAGCATATCCGGAATTATTTTGAAGGGCGAGGAAGGGTCATGCCCGAACAGGTGACCATTCAGGCGATGATTCCAGAAGGATGCGAATATTTCGTCAACCAATTTGGAACGGCGCCGGGTTTGATGATTCCGTTGGATCCCAATCCATTTCGTGCGTCGGGCAAACCTGCATGGATCGCCATGTTTCCTGGACCTCCACGGGAACTGCACCCCATGTTCAGAGACCAATTCATGCCTTGGTTGCAGCGAACACTACCTTTGGATCAGGCATATCAATGTCGCATCCTCAGGACCAGTGGACTGGGTGAAAGCTGGATCGAGGAACGACTTTCAAAGAAACTGGCATCCTTGATGGAGCAGGGACTCGACGTAGGCTACTGTGCGCGCAGCGGGGAGGTGGATATCCGTTTGACGGCTGATGGGCCTGAAGCTGAATCGCTGATAAACCAGAGTACCGCGATCACTTACGAAGACATGGGACCTCTTATCTATGGAGAAGGGGAGGTGTCACTGGAGGCGGTATTGATCAAGGCATGCAAAGCCAGGGGACTCAAAATGGCACTGGCAGAATCATGCACCGGGGGAGGCATGGCGCATGTGATCACCAATGTGCCCGGAGCTTCAGAGGTGCTTCACTGTGGTGTGGTCAGCTATGCCAACGAAGCCAAGACTAACCTTTTAGGCGTGCCTGCACCTTTGATCGAGGAGCACGGTGCCGTGAGTGAACCCGTTGCTCGTGCGATGGTGGAGGGTGCTTTGAAGGTGTCAGGGGCCGACCTTGCCCTTGCTGTCACGGGTATTGCCGGGCCCTCCGGGGGAAGTCCGGAAAAACCGGTGGGAACTGTTTTCATCGCTGTTGCCGACAGGTCGCGGGTGCATCTGGTTAAGAAACTCAACCCCTACGATCGTGAAACCTTTAAATTTGTGACCATCAATCAGGGATTGGAATTGCTGCGGCGAATGGTGCTGGGAATCTCCATGGCCGACGAATGACGCCCGCTCGAGGGAGAGCTCTGGCAGTGGAAAGTAACTATTCATCCTTAAATTCACCATTGACGCGCTGCTTTTCCCGATTAGTATCTCCCCCTTATTTTTGAACCTTATTATTTGAAATTGGAACGTTAGAAACTCTATGTCAGTCAAAATCGCAATCAATGGTTTCGGAAGAATCGGTCGTCTGGTCTTCCGCGCACTCGCAGAACAAGGTCTCCTCGGAAACGAAGTTGAAGTCGTTGCCGTGGGCGACATCGTACCCGCCGATAATCTGGCTTACCTTTTGAAATACGACTCCACGCAGGGTCGTTTCAAAGGTGAAGTCAGTTCCAAGAAATCATCTGCCGACAAGGAAGACGATGATGTATTGGTCGTGAATGGCAAAGACATCCACGTTGTCAGCGCACGCCAACCTTCCGGGCTTCCCTGGAAGGACCTTGGAGTCGAACTCGTGATCGAATCCACCGGATTGTTCACCAGTGCCGATGCTGCTCAAGGCCATATCGAAGCGGGTGCCAAGAAGGTGATCATCTCCGCTCCTGCCAAAGGGGACGGTATCGCGACCCTTGTGATGGGCGTGAATCACGAATCCTACGAGCCCGCAAACCATCACATCATTTCCAACGCTTCCTGCACCACCAACTGCCTGGCTCCTCTGGTATATGTGTTGCTCAAGGAAGGATTTGGCATTGAGGAAGGTCTGATGACCACCGTGCACGCTTACACCGCTACCCAGAAAACAGTGGACGGACCCAGCCGCAAGGACTGGAAAGGTGGACGCTCCGCTGCCATCAACATCATTCCTTCCGGTACTGGCGCCGCCAAGGCTGTGGGACTCGTGCTTCCTGAAGTGAAGGGTAAGCTGACAGGTATGGCATTTCGCGTGCCGACTCCAACCGCTTCCTGCGTGGACTTGACCGTTCGCACAGTGAAAGAAACCAGCTACGCTGAAATTTCCGCTGCCATGAAAAAAGCCAGCGAAACATATCTGAAAGGTGTGCTGGAATGGACCGAGGACGAAGTGGTCAGTACCGATTTCATTCACTGCGAATCTTCCTCCATCTTCGATGCAGGCAGTGGCCTTGAATTAAACAGCCGATTCTTCAAACTGGTCAGCTGGTATGACAACGAATGGGGTTACAGTAACCGCGTCGGTGATTTGCTGAAATACATCCTCGGCAAAGGTCTTTGATCCGCTGAATCACTTTTATTTATCACACGAAGGGCGATCGAAGGGTCGCCCTTTTTTGATGCATGGAACCTTCGTTCAACAAGCCCGATTTATCCCAGGAAACCATAGCGCTTCGAGAAGCCTGGATGCGTCATGACGATGCCTTCCTGAAGGATTATCTCATCTCGGATGTGGAGGATCCCCGCATTCACTTTCCGAGTATTTTTACGCGTGGCATGATTGCGGAAGCATTGTTCCCTGAAAAGTTCCGTGAACTGATGTGGGAGGAATACCGGTTCGGCATATGCATGAGCTACATGCGGCGCGTGTTTCAGCAGAGGCCCTCGAGTGGCACCCCTAAATTTCTGCTGGAAGCATTGAAGCAGGGGGATGAAAGTTTTCAAGCTATCCCGTTGCCTGCATACATGCATGCATCCTGGCAACAGTTGAATACCTCGCGTTCGGATTCCAACTACATTGCTGCCTGTCTGGAGCAGGGTGTGTCGGGAGAAAAGGCGGTGGTATTCCAACCCAAGTCACTGAATACCTTTCAGCATCGGTGGAGGGATGCATTGTCAGACCACTCTCAGTCCTCTCTCAAGGTGATGGAACCTGCCTGTGGCTCCGCCAACGATTATCGTTTTCTTCATTCCTTTGGTCTGGGTGCCTGCATCGATTACGAAGGCTTCGATATCTGTCCCAAGAATATTTCTAATGCACGTGGCATGTTTCCTGACATCAGGTTCAACGAGGGAAGTGTGTTTGAGGTGGATGCCCAGGATCGCACAGTCGATTTTCTTTATGTCCATGATCTGTTCGAGCATCTCTCGATTGCTGGTATGGAGCGGGGGCTGGATGAGCTATGTCGCGTGACGCGCGGGACGGCTTGTCTATGCTTTTTTAACATGGCTGAGCGCGCAGATCATCTGGTTCAACCCAAAGAAGGTTACCATTGGAATCGATTGAGCCTGGAAAAGATCATTCGGTTTCTGGATTCTCGATGTGAGCAATTGCAGGTCATTCACACTGCCAGCTTTCTGCATCAGGCATTTGCCTGCGACGATTATCACAATCCAGGATCCTATGCATTTGTCCTGGATTTTCAGCTAAAATAAAAGCGTGCAATTTATTTTCATCACGGCCTAATGGAGACAGTCCCTCATCATATTCAGGCTCTTAAAGTCATGACATGGAGAGGTTTGGTGTATGGAAATGCTGATAAATATTCTGGTCGGACTTGCTTTGCTTGGCTCGCTTGTCTGGCTGGCTTGGAAAATCGTCAAAGGCGCGATGAATCGTTCTGATGAGCCTGCCGCATTGGGATTGAAGTGGCTGATCACCCTCGTCCTCGTGGGGTTCTGGGTTTTTGCCTTACACGGACTGCTCAGTTCGGGCCCTGGAGTCGTGATCATGGTTCCGATCAGCGTGTTCATCGGCTTTATTCTGGGCATTCTCTGGACACCGACCCTGGTCAAGACATTGGTGAGTCCGTTGACGAGTGTGTTCGATGGGGGAAATGTTGAGGCGGAACCCGTTCCTTTTTACGCGATTGCAGAGGCCAAACGAAAGCGAGGGCTCTATGATGCGTCCATCGCCGAAGTGAGGAAGCAACTGGCCAAGTTCCCCCGTGACATGCAGGGGCATTTGATGTTGGCAGAGTTGTTTGCCGAGGATCTAGGGGATGTGGACGGGGCTGTAGAATGTCTGGAGCAGTTTTATGCCGAGCATGAGCTTGGTGCTGTGAACGGAGCTTTTGTGCTGAACCGGCTTGCTGACCTCCAGCTCAAGTTCAAGAAAAACCCCCAGCAGGCCCGAGCGTATGTGCAGCGAATCCACTCGGATTTTCAAGATACCGATCAAGCTGATAAAGCGCTTCAGCGCGTCGCACATCTGCAAGATGAAGATTTCCTTGTCACGCGTCAGGACAAGAAAAAATTTGAGGTCAAAAAATCCAATCTAAAGCTGGGTTTGATGGATGATTCAGAGATGGTTCAAGCCCCGGTCAATGATCCGGATGCAAAAGCGCATGAACTGGTGACGCATCTGGAACAGCATCCGAACGACACGGATGCGCGCGAGCAGCTGGCCTGGATTTATGCCAAGCATTATGGAAAGATTGACTGGGCGATTGATCAGCTGAAAGAGCTGACACACATGGAGCATCAATCCGTCTCTCAAATTGCGCGGTGGTATCATCAGATCGCGGATATCTATTGTCGATTTTCCGGTAGCTCCGAAGCGGCAAAGTTTGCCCTGGAAGAATTCATCCAACGCTTTCCCCAGAGCGGTCATTCAGAACGCGCCTGGACAAGGCTCAAACGATTGAAACTGGAGGCGAAGACATCAAAAAAGAGCCAGTTTGATGAGACTGGCTCTTTTCCAAGTAAGATGGATTAGTTCAGTGGAAATTATTTCAACTGAAGCGCGATCTGTTTCTCCAACTCGCTTGCCATATCCACATCGGGACGTCCCCACTTCGTTCGAGCCTGCACTAGAACGCGTGTGACTGTAGGGCTGAGTTCTTCGATCCTGACCCAGGCCGTGCGGGTGTCGACACGAGCTGTCAGGGAGTGGTTGATGCGGTTTTCGTCTACCACCGTGCCATTGAAGCGCAATACTTCGATAGCCGCCTCATAGATCTGATCTATCGGGCGTTCATAACGACCTTCAACAGAATCTTTCAACCAAGGCACGCCTGCTTGCTTGCTTCCGATAGCCGTCGAGTAACATCCAGCGGTGCCAGCGAGCATGATACTCAAAAGAACACACGATACAAAATACTTGAAATTCATCATTTATATGGAATCAAAATCACATGCTACGTCAAGCATGAAGATGTAAAGGATTGGAATAAATCCGGTGCGTAATTTGCAACGAGGAGCTTATTTCTTCCGAAATCGAACCATGTAATTGTCCTTGAGGATATCGTAAGATGCTGTTTTCTCGAACCCTGCGCATTCAATTTCTCTACAGAAGACGCTTTCTCCTGCTCTGACATGATTCATGATCCAGTCTGAACTCACAACTTCCTCGCGCTTGAAATCGATCAGGATGATTTCACCGCCATTACGCAGGGCTTTTGAAAGAGAAGCCAGCGTGTTTTTTGGGAATTCAAAATGGTGGTAGGCATCGCAGATGAATACCTTGTTCACAGAATGTTCCGGCAGATTCGTGGACTTGGCTGTTCCCAGAACGGTTTTAATATTGGTTCGAAGAGTTTCCTTGGCTCGATCGAGAATATTGGATAAAAAGATAGGAACAATGTCGACCCCGTAAACGGTGCCCTCCTTGCCGATCGCATCTGAGAAAAGTCCAGTATACAAACCCGTTCCCGCTCCGATATCGGTAATCTTGTCTCCGGGTTTCAGGGCGATGGCTTTCAATACCTCCATGCGGTGGTCGTAAACCTCACGACCCTCTCGCTCGAATCGTTCCACCCATTGGCTCACATCCAAATCCGTTGCCAGGAAATTATCATTGACGCCAGGTTTCACACTTTGTTCTTCAGCAAATTCCTGTGCTGAAATGGTGCCAGCCATGGCCAGGAGTAAACTTAAGGTAAGCAATGGATTCATCACAGCAACAGGTAATCAAACCGGACCCTGATTGTCCATGCGGATCCGTGGATTTTCATGCAACCTATCCTTTTCAAACGGTGTGTCTCGTTTGTTTGCACATGCGAGTGATACACTGTGGACGCAACGGCATAAAGTGGTTCGTGCGCTTGTCCTGACACTCAACTCAAATCTGAACCGGGTGTGTGCGTCGAATGAGCATATCCCATGGACTTCAGTCGTTTGACAAATGAACAGGTTATTTTTGTTGGGAAGGTGTTTTGGATGATCGATATGCTGAATAGCTCCCTGACTCAGCCAAAGCAAGGGAGACATTCGTGACTTCGATGATCTCACTGAACGGGATGGGCGCAGGTTGTCCCTCAGTCAATGAGGTGATGATTGACTGCATTTCCAGCTCATGCCCCTTGTCCTGGCCGGAGGATTTTTGCTTGGAAAATCCCTGCCAGCCATAACCTTGAAGTGTACGGAAATTATCCAGCTGTAAAACACTGCCGCCACAGAAAATATCCAGTCGTTCCTTGGGGAAACTTTTGGAACCGTTGGCAAAATAATGAACGGTTCCCAGGCTGCCATCGGCCAAGGTCAGGTGAATCGAAAAGGTATCCATGCTGCCTGCTCCGGGAGTCTGGGCGTAGTGAACCGTGGCGTTTTCAATGGGGCTTGCCGCCAGGAACCGAATCAGGTCAATGAAGTGACAAGCTTCCCCGAGCAATCGCCCGCCTCCGATCTCCGGATGCTGTGTCCAATGATCAGTGGGGATGTGTCCTGCATTCACCGTGTAGATAAATGACTTGGGATCGCTCCTGGATTTTAATAACTCATTGAGAGTTTGGGTCAACGGAGCAAAGCGACGATTGAATCCCACCATGAGGAAAGGGTTTTTGGCCGATTGATAATCCTCCTGAATGGCATCGAGTTCCTCACGGTTCAGGCAGAGCGGCTTTTCGACAAACACGGCCTTTTCGGTCTTCAAGGCCTCTCGTACCAGAGTAGCATGGGTGTTGTGCCGGGTGGTGATTGCAATCAGGTTCGTCGATGGATCGTTGAACAGAGATCCAGCATCGGTGCCGGCTTGTGCAAATCCAAACTTGCGTCCCAGATCCGCTGAGCTCACCCCTCCGCTGGAAATGATGTGCTGCAAGTGGGCCCCCGTTTTTGCAAGAGCGGGCAGCAAGACCTGGCGGGTGAAATTGCCGGCACCTACCACACCGCAGGAGACACTTGATACCGCCTTACGTGTTGTTTTCTCCAGCGTGACTGACCGGACAAGCGCGTTCGATGAGAGTGTTGCGTTTGTTTCAGGGTATTCGATCAGGATACCAATGCCCTCTTTGTCTCCAACCGTCTGGTAGGCTTTCAAGGCTTCCTTCAGTTTGAAACGGTGGGTGATGAGTGGTTTCAGATTGATTTGCTTTTCTGCCAGCAGGTGGAGAAACGCTTCGAAATTACGTTGCTCCGTCCAGCGAACATATGGCAGGGGGTAATCAACGCCTTCTTCTTCGTATCGCGGGTCATAGCGCCCGGGGCCATAGGAGCAGGAGACCTGAAAGCTGAGTTCCTTTTCGTAAAAGTCCGCCCTGGAGAGTTCCAGTCCCACCACACCGACCAGTAAAATCCGGCCCCGCTTTCTAGACATCAGGGCCGCTTGATGCACGGGATCGTTGCTCTTGGTGGAGGCGGTGATGAGCACGCCATCGACCCCTCGCCCTTCAGACCATGTGTTGGCTTTGGAAACGGGATCTTCTCCCTTGGAGAGATCAACCACCTCGGCTCCAAAAGATCGGGCCAGTTCACATTTGGAGGAATCAAAGTCAATACCCAGTACGCGACAGCCATTGGCGCGCAACATCTGAATACAGAGCAGACCAATCAATCCAAGGCCCGTGACCACGACGGACTCCCCAAGCGTGGGTTTCAAAAGACGGATCCCCTGAAGTCCGATGGCACCCACAACAGTGAAGGCCGCTTCCTCATTGGAAACCTTTTCAGGGATCCGACAGCAAAGGTTTTTGGGGATGCAGACGAACTCCGCATGATGCCCATTGGACACGACTCGGTCCCCTTGCTTGAAAGCTCCTTTGGAAATGTCGGAACCCGTGTCCAGAACCGTTCCCACATTGCAGTAACCCATGGGCAGGGGTTGATCGAGTTTGGATTGAACCGCTTGAAGCGTGGGCTTTAGGCCATCGACCTTGATCTTGTCGATCACCGCCTTGACTTTGTCCGGCTGACTGCGCGCTTTCTGAATCCACCCGGACTTGCCAAAATCCACGAGCATCCGCTCAGTACCCGCCGATACCAGTGTGGTGCCTGTAGCGATGAGGAGGGATCCTTTGCGCACTTTGGGCGCCGGGACTTCGGCCAGGATTGTTTCTCCCGCTTTTCAGGCTCTGGAGGATTTGCAGCATTGGGTTCAGGCTAGGTCAAGAGACCCTTGCCAGCAAGATTGAAAGTAGGTCCCGCCGGATCCCTTCCTTGTCAAGATTCAGTGGCTATTCCTGATCCTCATTCTCGCGTTGTAAGTCATGGATCACAATGCCTTGGGACGCGTGACGTGCGGCAGGGTCTTTGGATCGTGCAATGGCCACGGCACGATCGCGCGCATTGTCATCGAACCGATATTTTTCGTGTAATTGTCGATGCTCTTCTGCCTTCTCCTGATGGCCCAGCTCGGCATGGATCAGGGATAGGTTGTAATGAGCAGTCTGGTTTTCGGAGTCTAGTTCCAGGGTTCGATTGAACTGTTCAATGGCCAGATCAAGGAACTGCTTTTCACGCTCAGGCTGTCCTCGCTCCAGTTTGGATCGCAGGTAGTAGGTCTGACCCAGTTCATTGATGACGACGTAATCCTTGCTGAAATCAAAACCACGTTCGTCCAGCTCAGGGTAGCGATCTTCCAGGATGCTTTTGTAGTTCTGGATGGCCTCATCCAGTTCACCATTCTGAGCATGCACGCGTCCAGTGAACCATGCCATCGTCCATCGAGGTGCTGGAGGAGTGAAGCCTGCGGCGCGTTGAAGGGCCCGTGCGGCGTCGTCCACTCGACCTTCTTTGAAAAACACGCGCGCCCTATTTACTGGGCCCTCGGGACGTCCAAGGGATTCGACCTCTGCAAATGCTTCCGATGCCTGTTTGAGTTCTCCCTTGTCACTTCCAGCGGAACCTTTCAGGAGCAGACCGATGCCGTAGTCATTCCAGCGTTGCCAGGCAGGGAATGCCGACGGGGTGATCGCAGCCGTGGAATCGGGTTCTGGAGCTTTGCTGCCAGCAACCGGGAAATGAACCACATCCTCCGCCAACAGAGAGACGGGAAGATCGTTCACATAATCTTCACCATAAACATACTGCATGTAGGAAGTGTCAAATTTTCTGTAATTGAGTCGAACGCTGACCTTGAGTGCTTCCTGCTGATCTTCTGGGACCTTGAATTGATAGTGCACGACCGATCCGGCTCCGGGGGGTATCTGGTTGTTGTAAAGCGGGGTGAAAATGTCGCCTGCGTTGCGTCGGTCAATGCGATTGCCGTCCTTGTCCAACATGTAAACATTCACAAAATGCGACCACGGATCGACTCGTTTCTGCTCATCCACACGACCGCTTTGACCCAGCACGCCCCTCGTCATCCTCGACTTTGACGTCCAGCCATACCTGATTTGAATCAGCAGTTCCCTGAGTAAAGATATGGCCCAGTTTCAATGTGCGAATCACAATTTCGAATAAATAAGTTTGGCCAGGTTTGAGAACAGGGATTTCTGGGCGTATGGGGGCTGTCAAGGGCCTGTCAACTGTCCCGCCTTCCTTGACACCGAAAATGTCCACACGCAGGTTGCCCTGGTGGAATTGTTCGTGCTCCTCGATCACCCAGTCCGGTGCATTTCTTATGTGAGGCAAGGCTGTATTGGCTGAGGGGTAGAGGTGGTCATGGATTTTCAACTCTCCTGAATCATCGAAAAAGCGGGCTCCGAAGTCCGTTGATTGTTCCAGTTGCATGTGACATCCGTTGCAGTTGGATTCTGCTTTGGGTGGAAAATAAAACGCCCTTGCGTTGCTGCCCGAGACCCCGCTCAGTAAAAAGTTGTCGTAATGATTTTGTCCCCTCAGCCATTCCTTGTAGTGAGTGAGCTCCCCGGGAAGACTGACTTTATGGCATGCCGAACAGTATTCCCCGGTTTTATGGAGGGGTTTCAAAAATGTCTTGTTGTGAAAAGCGGGTTTTGCTTTGACGAGTAGTTCGTTGACATACTGTAGCGCGCGGTTTTCGCTGAAAGCAAAAGGATAATGGACGGGTTCCTCAATGGTATAGGCCGCATTGCCCTTGGTGCTGTTGACATGCGTGATGGCGTGGCAAACCGTGCAGGTGATGCCTGCTTTTGCGGTGGGATGATTCTCCATGTCGAAATTTGGATCATCAAAGGCTCCACTCATGAATGGAACCACATCATGGCACCCGGCGCACCATCTCGACGCCTTGACGTCGCCATCGCGCTGCATGAGGTCGTCTCGCAGCTCCTTGATTGAAAAAAGGTAAGGTTCGTTGTTGAACGAGCTGAAATGATGCGAGCTGTGGAACCAGTCGTTGTAAGTGTCTTCATGGCAGCGCTTGCAATATTCATCCATCATGAGGGTTTCGGCAGGGATGAAATTACCCGTGGTGGTTCTGGCCAGCGAAGGTTCAAAATACTTTTCACCCTCCTCAGGCCCAGCAACGTTCCATTTACGTGGGTCCTGTTGATGGAAGCCTACCATCCCTATCACCACGGCGCCTACCGCGAGCGCCCAGCTGGCTCCAACTCTCCACTGAATACGTGGGCCTGCCAATCGGTGAAGTACGTAGAGCCAGACGGCAAGCACAGGCGTGACAACATGTGCCCAGTAGAGCATTGAACGTGTGTTCGGGTTTCGAACTTCGAATCCTTCCACGCGCATCAGAGCAAAGCCTGAAACAAGAAGGATGAGTGAAATCCATAGCAGCGCAAAGCCTGCCTTGACCGCTCTCCGATTCTTGCGCTTGTAGGCAAGTTTAAGGTGCGCAAAGGCAAAAGCGAGAAAGGGTAGTACAAGAATGATCCCCAGCACCAGATGCGCCAGGAACATGTATTGGTAAAAATAATTCTGATAAAGCTCATCTTTCCACCACTCCATGAAGGTGATGGCGCTTAAATAGGCTGAATTCGCGCCTAAAATCGCGAAGAGCCCAAGCACCATGTACAACAATATCAGGAGTCGAGGACCCATGGTTGGACGGTATTTGCTTTTTTTTGTCGACTGAGTATTTCCTGCCACGTTTTTAATGAAAGAGTTTAGTCAAGCGCTATGCAATATGAAAACCTAGCATTCTCCTGAAGAAAATCAAAAAAAGTCCGGACTGCACGTCCGGACTTTACCGCGGATACTGTCTCCTAACAGGAGTAAAACAACTCAACTATGTTAATGAATCAAGGTAGCAGTGCTTAAATCCTGTGCCACTTGCTAGACAGAGCGAGTGGGATCCAGAAAATACAAAATGATTCCCACCGTCAAAAAACCTATCATCAATGCCAAATCTCTACATTCTGCCTCCCATGGTGCCGGCCGTGTGATGAGTCGAAAGCGCGCGATGCAATCCCTTGAATGGGGCCCGGTAAATAAGCAGTTGAAAGAAAAGAAAATCACCTTGATGTCTGCAGGTCTGGATGAAGTCCCGATGGTATACAAGGATATTCACCAGGTGATGGCTGCGCAATCTGATCTGGTTGAAACCCTTATCCGATTCGAGCCTCGTATCGTGAAGATGGCTCCTCATGGCGAACGCCCCGAAGATTAATGAAGCCACCTCTCGAACATCATCGTCAGTAATGAAATCAGCATGCTTTCCATCAATGAATCGCCTGGGAAGGGGCGACAGGTCGTGTGCATTATTCTGTCTATGATCATTGGACGTTCTTTTTTTATGATGCCATTTGTGCAGGCTGTCGCATGACGATTTGAGACATGATCCAGTGCTTTTCGCAGAAATTAAGTTTTTGCCAAAAGGGCGGTCATCTAATCATTTGATCCAATGAAAAAAATGCGGCATGGTTTCACTATTGCGCACGCCTGATTCGTTCATCATCTTGCTGCAAGGAATTGTTTCTAAGGAAAATGAGGGTGATTCGAGAGGCCGTTCCACTGACCATCACTTAGCTCACACCATGACCTTACCTATCCCAATCCAAAGACTGAACCAAGCAACGGTGGCGCTGCTTCTATGGGCAGCCATGTCCTCTTTTATTTTACTGCAGGCGGCTGATTACCAGAGTCAAACGACTGCAGACCCGGATATTTCAGTGGAATCCCTCCAACTCCGAGTGATCCCACTCGAGAAGTCAGAATTGCAAGTCGAGACAGAAGCCTGGCAGGATTTGCTCAAGTCCAAGGCGATGGAGATCATTGAATTGGAAATTCAGGCAATCTCTGCAGAAGGGAAAGAAAAAGATCAGATCAATCAGCGTGTGGCCACAAAAGCGCGTGAGAGAACTTTGATTGCGGATCGCATGACGATTGTGATGAATGCATTTCAAACCAAAGGTGGAGATCCTGCTGAATTCAAAGATTACATGGCTTCGGTGACAGGGATTCAAGTTGATATAAAGGAAATTGGGTAAAACAAGTTCGAGAGTGGTTTCCTGGCTGAAGTCTGAGGAAGGGGGCATTCGGTGGGCAGTGAATCTCTTGTGGTTTGTAGTGACGCTTATTGTCTTTTCGGTTCATTGCATTGTTATTGGGTAATATCACTCGCAAGGCACTAGAACGCGCCGCAGGCAATTCTTCTGAATTATCAAAAAACTTTTTCACCCCATGCCGTCCGAAAATTAATTTTTCTTATCGGTTTGATTGTGGGCATTGGATTTGATTGGCGTAAAAAGCGGTCCGTTTCTGGCTGCATTCGGAGCTGCGGGCTTCATATTGGGCTTTGCCTTGCAGGATACTCTGGCAAATCTGGCTGCTGGAATCATGATCCTTTTTCATCGTCCCTATGACATAGGTAATTTCGTGACTGCCGGAGGGGTTACAGGGAAGGTCACTCGAATGAATCTGGCAGCCACCACGTTTTTGACAGGCGACAACCAACAGGTGATCGTTCCCAATGGTAGCATATGGGGGGATGTGATCACGAATGTTACCGGAAGTGAAACACGTCGGGTGGACATGAGTTTTGGAATCAGTTATGACGATGACATGGATAAGGCCGAATCCTTGATATTGGACATCCTGAAGCAGCATCCCAAAGTGCTCAAACACCCCGCTCCTACAGTTAAAACACATGAATTGGGTGATTTCTCGGTCAATCTCATTTGCCGGCCCTGGGTCAAAACCGCTGACTATTGGACCGTTCATTGGGACATCATCAAACAAGTGAAAAAACGGTTTGATGCAGAGGGTCTTTCCTTCCCCTATCCACAACACGATGTCCATGTGTCGCAAGTCAGTTGACAGTTCCCGAGCGTGGTGCTCTGTCACTTGATTTATCCACCAGCAAGGCATAATATCTTCTAATGAAATCTATTTCGTTCATATGGATTCTATCAGTCTGGATGAACCTGGGTTTCATCATGCATGGTGCCTCGACGGATCCATTTGATTTTGATCAGGTCATTCATTTCAAAATCGAAATCCCCGATGCAGGAATAGAGATTCTCAGGCAATCGAATTTTCAGCGGCGCTGGCCTGATTCAAGCTATCGCCCCAAAGTGAAGGCGCAGGTTCGCATCAATGATGAACCTTTCAAAGATGTCTCGGTCAGGCTCAAAGGTGCTGCGGGGAGTTTTCGTTCGATAGACAGTAAGCCGGCTCTGACCCTTAATCTGGACAGTCATATCAAGGATCAGCAATTTGAAGGATACGATAAGTTTTATTTGAATAATTCGGTTCAGGATCGCTCCTATTGCAATGAAATCATCTGTCGCGAATTGTTTCAGCGCGCAGGGATCCCGACTCCGAGAGCGACCCATGCAACAGTTGAACTCAATGGACGGGACCTCGGCCTCTATGTCATGATCGAGGGGTTCAATAAAAAATGGCTGAAACGTCATTTTGATCAAATTGGTGGCAATCTCTATGACAGTGGGTTTCTCAAGGACATCCATGCCAACCTGACTGTCAATGTGGGAAAAACCCCGGAGGATCATTCAGCAAAAAATAATTTGATAGCCGCTGTTTATGAGAAAGATCTGAACAAATTACTGCCAGGCATCATGCGGCATCTGGACCTTGACATGTTCCTGACACATGTGGCGCTGGATACGTTGACATGGAATTGGGACGGCTACGCGATGAAGCCAAATAATTATCGGCTTTATCACAATCTCGATACTGGTAAATTTCAGTTTATCCCTCATGGAATGGATCAAATGTTTCAAAACCCGCAGGGAAGCATTTACCCCAGATTTCGCGGAGTCACGGTATTGTCATTGATGCGTCTTCCCGCCATGCAGCAACAATACTACAAGCGTATGCTTCATCTCTATGGAACGGTTTTCAAACCGAAGCAATTGGTGAATCGGGTGGATCAACTTGCTGCCGTTATTGAACCGGAACTCAAAAAGCGTTCGCTGCGTGAGTGGGATCGGAATCAGCGCGGTATTCAACGATTAAAAGACAGTATTGGTGCCAGAGGAGATTATCTGGGTTGGGAGTTGACGGCTCCAGAAAGGGCACTGAAATTCCCTGAATCGGGTTTTGTCTCCATCAGGAACTGGAAAACATCGCGGTTTCGAGGTGACATTCAATTCAGGAATGCCAATGAAAACAACAAGCAGGTATTGGTCATCGAAAGCGGCAGTGGAATTAATATCGGCCGTTGGTATTCCCAGCAATTGTTGACTCAAGGCACGTATCGATTTGAGGCACGGGTCAGGTGTGAGAATGTGGTTGCGGCTCCCAACGATCTTTATGGCGGAGTGCGGGGTGCGCGCCTCTGGTTCCAGAGTCAACGCTGTCTTGACCGGAACAAGGAACTGGACATGGATGGCAGCTGAATTTCTGGTCTCACAGCCCGTTGAGGAAGTAGAACTTTCGTGTGAGTTTCGTGGAATGCAGGGGAGGACCTGGTTCGAGGAAGCTTCCTTGCGGCTGGTCAAACTGCGCTGATATTAGTTCAGCCCCGCACTGGACAATTTCCAGGAAATGATTCGAATTCCAGTGGGGACCGCATGGATCTGTCACATCAACCTTGATGTCTGTTCTGTGCAGTGTCTGGCCTGACTTTGTGGATGGAATCCAAATCACAGAGTCAAGCAAGTGATGATTGCTGCACTCAAACCGTTTTGATTTTCAATGATGAAGACGCTACATAGCTTCGTTTACGATCACAATAGGGTGTAGACGAGAATAATTATTTCCGCATATCTGGATTTATGTTAGCTTTTTCTCATCATGGAATTGACTGGACATCATTTGATTGGGGACACTACCGGGGCCGTCGGCCAAGAAACTTTTCAAGCTCAAGACCCTTCCTCGCAGGCAGTATTGTCACCCGCTTTTCATGAAGCCACCGTCTCCGAAGTGGGGATGGCTTTGCGTCTCGGGCAGGAATGTTTCGACACCTTCCGGGCAACCACGGCGGAAGATCGAGCTGCTTTCCTGGAGGCCATTGCCGATGAAGTCATGGCTTTGGGAGACGCCTTGCTGGAGCGTGCCCATCAAGAGACCGGCTTGCCCATGGCAAGATTGACCGGTGAAAGAGGCCGTGCCGTCAATCAGGCCAAACTGTTTGCTGGACTGATCCGGGAGGGTTCCTGGATCGATGCGCGTATCGATCTTGCTCTGCCTGATCGTCAGCCCCTGCCCAAGCCTGACATCAGACGTATGCTTGCTCCCATTGGACCTGTCGTTGTTTTTGGAGCCAGTAATTTTCCTCTAGCCATTTCCGTGGTTGGTACTGACACCATTTCTGCTCTGGGAGCAGGTTGCCCTGTCGTCGTCAAGGGGCATCCCGGGCACCCGGGAGTATGCGAAATGCTGGGGCGTGCGATTCAAAAGGCAGTCAAAAAATGTGATTTACCCCCTGGCGTCTTTTCTTTACTTCAAGGTGCTGGACATGAACTGGGAGTGACACTGGTGCAGCACCCTATCACGCAGGCTGTGGCATTTACAGGGTCATTGCGCGGCGGGCGTGCACTCTTCGATGTGGCCAACGCTCGCAAAGAACCCATCCCTTTTTATGCGGAAATGGGAAGCATCAATCCCGTTTTTGTTTTGCCCGGAGCTGCTGCCGAAAGAGGTGCATCAATAGCCGAACAATTCGTCCAATCGGTTGGACTCGGGGTCGGGCAGTTCTGTACGAATCCTGGTATGTTGATTGGCTTGAAAAGTGAATTCCTGGATGACCTGACCCAGAAAACTGCCGATGCCGCTGAGGCTGCAGGGCCGGCGACGATGCTCCATCAAGGGATTGCAGAAGCCTACAGTGAAGGGCTGGATAAAATCAAATCCATCGAAGGCGTCAAAACCTGTGGTGCTTCCTCTGTTGCGTCTGATGCAACAAAGAATCAGGCAGCCTGTCATATATTCGAAGCAAACCTGGACACTTTGTTTGATCACCCTGAATTGAAAGAAGAAAACTTTGGGCCTTCCTCTGTCATTCTGAAAGCAGATAGCGCAGAACAGCTCGAGCAGGCTGCTGAAGGATTGGAAGGACAATTGACCGCCACCATCCATGGGACAGAAGACGATCTGCAAAAACACGGAAAATTGATTCGTATCCTGGAGCGAAAAGTGGGGAGATTGATTTTTAACGGATTTCCAACAGGAATTGAAGTTTGCCCATCCATGCATCACGGGGGGCCTTACCCAGCAGCCACTCATAGTTTCTTTACCTCGATCGGTACTGCTTCGATTCTCCGATTTGTGCGTCCCTTGTGTTATCAGAACTTTCCTGATGCAGGGTTGCCGGTTGAACTTCGCAATAAAAATGAACGTGGAATTCTACGTCTCGTGGACAATGCCTGGACGCGTGATGATATCTAATGAGGCGGGTTCATGAGCAGGTCCATTTTTCCAGTGATGCTGCTTCTGGCCCTCTGGGTCTGTAATGTTGCCTGTGATCGGCAAAAGAAACACCCAGGTCTCGTCCATCCGGAAATGTCACCTGAAACTAATCAGGTCATAGAAAGTAAAAGAAACGATCATCCTGCTGAAGCCGCAGTTGAGTCTGTTGCCGAAGAGCCGCAGGTCACAGATGCTGTTGCGCCAGATACTCCGGAAGATACATTTGGAAGCTCGGTTTTATTTGAACTAGCTAAAGCCGATGAATCCATGACCGCTGGTGAAGATTTTCTGCACACAGGAGAATACGCCAAGGCACTCGAGCAATTCAAAATAGCTGCTGAAATCGATGCGGAAAACGAGGAAGTATTCTTCAATCTTGGATTCGCGCATTCACGTGTGGGGAACACGGAAGAAGCAATAGCGGCCTACCAAAAGACAATCGAGATTTTTCCGGATTACGGAGAAGCCCACAACAATCTTGGTAATTTGTTTCTCAAAGAAAAACTATTTACCAGGGCCATCGAGCATTTTAAGATCGGAATCGAAATTGACCCAGAGCATGCGGCAGCGCACAACAATCTGGGAACTGCACTGAGTCGGCAGCTTAAGATCAACGAAGCGGTGCCGCATTTTGTCAAAGCGACTCAAATCGATGATCGTTATGTTCAAGCCTGGTGTAATCTCGGCAACGCCTACACCTCGCAAAAAAGGTTTAAAGATGCCCTCAGCGCTTTCCAGCACGTACTACGCATTGACCCGTCTTTCCCGCCTGCCTTGTCCGGCATGCAGAGGCTCCGATCCAAGGTGATTGCCTTGCCAAGGTGATTTGCGTGCACGCTCAGGAACTTGCGCTGGTGTAATGCTTGATCGCAAATCGCCACATTATTTCGGAAGCCAACAAGCAGGCTCCTGCCATCATGATCAGCGAGAGAATTTCCATCGGCGACTGGAGTTTTTGAATGAAGAATTTTGTGGGCATGTTAGCTACCAGCAGCATGGGAATGGCGAATGTGAAGAAGGCTTTGAATCCTCCTTTGAAAGCGGCATCCGGTAGTCTGGCCACATTGAACAAATTATAATATCCCCAGGCAAACCCCTCTGCTTTGATGGTCCAGAAACTGATGCTTGCCAGAATAAGCATCAACGAATAATGGATCATGACGCCGCACACGCTCATCATCGCAAAGCCAACGAAATGAATGATGCCTGGCTGCAATTCAAGTTGAATGCCGGCATAGACCATGACTGCAATGGCAGCCAGGGTGCTGACATACGATCCCAAGTCCATCGTCCTGAGCGAGACCAGGAATCTGGGATTTACCGGAAGCAGCAGCATGAAGTCCAGACGCCCTGTCCGGATATGTTCCGAGAGTTGTGTGATGTTGTTGAGGAAAACAGCGTGGAAAAGTTGTTGGATGAAATTGGCTGCTCCGATGAGAAAAATAACCTCATATCGACTCCAGCTTCCGATATGGTCTGTGTGCGAATAGATAACTGAAATGAAGGAGATCTGCAGTCCAAACCAAAGTAACTCCACGATCAGCCAAAGCACGAAATTAACCTTGAACTGCATGTCGCGCATTATCGAATTTTGACAAAGCGCCCCATAAATACTCAGATAACGCTTCCAGCCTGTTTCGATAAGAGGAGATATTCTGGTTTCTTTGGGCATGATCTCTTTCCTTGCTTTTATCCACCCACAGCTGTGTATGACCGGATGCCTCGATTCCAAACAAATCTTGCTGTAAGAAAAGCAATGACGAGCCAAACAGTCTGAACGATGATACCGTTCCACATCGCTTGTCCCTCGACACGCCCCAGGTAAATCAATACTGGAAACGAAAGCAGATAAGGAAAAGGCGTCCAGTAGAGCAGGGTTTCCAACCAGGTTGGTAGCAGATCCAGGGGAAACAAATGCCCTCCTGCGATGTATTCAAATGCATATAATATGAAAATGAAAGTGGCTACTTCCAGTACCCAAAATGCGAGTAGCGCCATGGTAAAAGAGATCAGGAATTGAAGCAGTCCAGTCAGTGAAAGGGAAAGGATAGAGAGCATCAGTGCCTCCATGCTCACGGGAGCAGTCCAATAATTCCTTTGCCAAAGTAGGAAGAGGCCCACTGGAATAGTTGCTACCAGAATATAAATCAAACGATTTGCCAGAAATAAGCTGAATCGAAAAGCCAGGTAATCCATCGGCTTCAATAGAAATTGGCTGATTACTCCGTTGCGGATGTCAGCTGCGATTTGCCAGTCATCCTCATTGACAGCGGTCATGGAATTGACAATCAGGATGAGGAGGTAGTAGGACACCATTTGTGATAGATTATAGGCACCTATCATATCCCCCTCGGCTTTGTCGGAAAAGATGGTTTTCCACAATAGAATGTTTGCCAGAAGTGGAATTAAAGTAAATACCGCCCGAAACAGGAAATTCATTCGATACGCGAGCGTATTCTGAATTCCTATATTGATGACGTGTCCGTATTTACTCCACTCATTCCAGAACTTGATCATGGTGCATTATTTCTTCGGAATTTCATGGTAGACAAATCTGGGTGGATAAACTTTTTGATCTAATCCACCAGCGAGCTTTTCCATGAAACAGTGGATCGCGGTCTTTTCTCTTTCGCCCAAATCATATTGAATCGTTTTACCAAGGTATTCTTTGCGGAAATCAGGGTCAAACCGCGATTCCTCTTCTATGAGGGCAGGCAGTTGAGCAATGCCCTTCAACTTGGCAGACATCAAGGAGCTTAAAAGGGCCGGATCCTCATATCCCTGACGAATGGCCCAAACCGCAAAGACAAAAGGTAACCCGGTTAACTCCTTCCAGGCAGCCCCCAGATCCCATATCCGATGCGTATGATCGGCCTGAATAAAGGCAATAGCCGGATCACCAATCAGGAGTACAGCATCCTTTTCAAAAGATTCCTCATAGCTGGACAATGGGTGCCATTGTGGTTGAACTCCCTTGGCTTTGAGTAGGATTTTCAACAGATTGATGCTTGTCAGCGAAGCGGGATCACAGTGCACCACTTCAATTGACTTCAAGGGAATTTTTGTTGCAAGAAAGACACTGATCACAGGTCCGTCACAGGCAACGGCCACGTCATCAAGAATGGCATATCCGGGGTGTAGAAGAGCCTCGGTAATACTCACCAGAGCTGCATCCAAAGTCTCATTCTCAAGCATAGTCGCCAATTGTGACGGGGGAGCAAAGATGACTTGATTTTCAAGACCGCAGGTGAGAGGTACGGAATTCAGGTAAGGCACCGAGCCTATTCGGAAGCTTGAGAGGATGTTTGTTGGTTTGTCACCGTCTGCAGTCATGCAGGTTGAATGAGAGATGGTGTGTTTGCTTCAGTTCGCTCCTGACCGGTTTCAGGCTGAATCTGCTCGTAAAAAGTATTTCGCTGAACAGGTATGCGTTCGGCCTCCATGATGGCTTTACGCATCGCGTTTGCTGTTTGTCCCTGAGGTGAACCTGCACCTGCCATATGAAAAATATGTTCCTCGACAATGGTGCCATGCAGATCATCCGCCCCGTAGCTCAAAGCCACTTGGGCCATTTTGAGTCCCATGCCCACCCAGTAGGCAGTAATATGGTCAAAATTATCCAGCATCAAGCGAGCGACTGCAATGGTTCTCAGCATATCATTGCCTGTCGGTGGGCGCTTGACGGGGATCGCATTGTTGTCTGGTTGATAGGGAAGGGGGACGAAACCGCAAAATCCCTTCGTTTCATCCTGCAGTTCTCTTAACTGTCGCATGTGATCCAAGCGATCCTCGAGAGTTTCCACGTGACCATAGAGCATGGTGCAGGTGCTTCTCCCCCCGAGCCGGTGCCAGGTACGGTGAACATCGAGATACTCTCTGGCTGACTCCTTGCCGGTCGCAATTTTTTTTGCGAACCTCGGGTTGAAAGATTTCTGCCCCTCCGCCTGTTAATGAATCCAAACCGCAGGCCTTAAGTTCGTGGAGCGTTTCTTCCACTGACCTTTTAGATAGCCACGCAAGATGCAGGATTTCAACCGCAGTAAAACATTTGAGCTGGAGGCGTGAACTGACGGCTTTCAGCCCATTGAGCATATCCGTGTAATAAGAAAATGGCAGACTGGGGTGTAATCCGCCCACAATGTGGAGCTCGGTAATGCCAAGTTCCAACGCCTCACGGGCTTTGGTTTGCATTTGCTCCAGTGTTAACTCAAACCCATCTTGATCTCTCTTTTTACGTGAAAAAGAACAAAACTGGCAGCTTAGAATGCAATAATTCGAATAGTTGATATATCGATTAACGATGTAAGAAGCGCGTTTTTTATTCTTTTGGTTGTTTGCCAGATCTGCCAGAGCTCCCAGCATGTTGAGATCTTGCGTCTGGTAGAGCCGGTGTGCGTCTTGAATATCCAAACGCCGACCCTCGCGGACTTTGTCATATAAGCCGGCAAGTTCACTCTTTTCAATCATCCAATTTAAATTCATTTCTCCAAAAAATCCTTCAGTGGGCGCGTCTCCAATTGCCTCAGCTTCCTTGAAAATGGTGTCTGAACTTGAAACTTTTTTCAAGGATCGAACCCGCGAAAATCTTTCCTGAGGGGGAGCTTAAAAGATTTCAGAGACGAGTTTGCACCGACATCAGGGATCTATCGCGTGTTCATGAGGCACAGCAAGAGAACTTACTGCGTCATTGCTTTAATTCAAGAATCAGAAATTGGAGCAAGACAGGATTCGACCAAAGCATTGAGCTCTCCTCCATCGAATGGTTTTCGCAATATGGCGTTGGCTCCAAGGGAAAGGGCCAGCTCGAGGATATCGTCGGAACTCATGTGGCCTCCTCCAGACATCGCAATGATGGGTAAATCTGGATTTCCTTTTTTGAGTTCAATGATGGTTTCCAGCCCCTCTTTGTCGGGCATGATGATATCTGTGATGACCAGGTCAAACTTGATTTTGCTCGCTAAATCTATTCCCGGATCGCCATCAGCGGCAGTCATTGTTTGATGACCGGCCTTGTCAAGATGTATTGACGTCCACATGCGTATGTATTCATCATCATCGATTAACAAGATTTTTGCCATATACAAGGATCTACTATTTTAGTATAGTGTCCCCGGTAGGTTTTGCCAAAGAAAATTTCCGGAATTATGGGGCTGAGACAAAAATGGCCCACAGAGGGGAATGGATTGACTCATTACTGTCCCATTTTCCTGCTGTCTGTTAATCATTCTCTGGACAGCAGCACGTGTTTATTGCCTCTTTAAGCAGCCAACTGCCGCAACATGGGGCCCTTTTGGTAGCGGCTTTGTCCAGTTGATTCAAAACAGACCTTCTTTTTGTTTGAAGTCTAAGCTTGCCCTTTCACAAGGAATTACGCTTCCAGGGAGTCAAATTTGGAAACAACCACTTGCCGTCTTTTTGAAAACAATTCAAGAGCCAGAGACTGGGCCATGACTCTGTGATGCATCATGAACCGAAGGTAATCCACGGGCTTTTGTCGCTGTATTGGTGAGTTTCGGACCATTTTCAGAGAAAATGAGGCGTGTCCTTTTGGGGAGCACAATACTCAAAACCTTGTCTTCAATGATCCAGGACCTGAATTGATACTGGCAAAAATTGATAAATAAACCTCTGATGCCACCATCGGGATGCGCTTCGATCGACTTGATCCCAAATAATTTGAACGGACAAGTCATTCCCGTCCTCAATGCTTTCGAAATAGCCTCTTTGGCCGTCCAGCCGACAGCGCCTGAAGCAGCGCTGCCAAGACCGATTTTCTCCAAGCAATGTAATTCTTCTGAATGACATTGGGTTCGCATGGTTGTTGCTCTTTTGGTGTCCCACTCCTCGACATCAATGGCCATTGGATGAGTGGCAGGAAAGACCAGAGCTGCCGCGATCGATTTTGAGTGTGTGATCCCTACCTGCCATTGAGGCGTAGATTGGTTTTGAAGGATCGGGTCCTTGAAAATGCCGGTTCGTATATGGACATTTGGTGGGCTTTCCTGAGGGTTTGCATTCAGATAAGCGGTTTTTGCACAGACACGACCAAGTAAGAAAGATTGCTTCCGGTTTTGGGCTGAAATGGACTGATAAAAGGTGGCTTCTTCAGGGTGCAGCCACTGGGTCCACTGGCTTTCATTCGAATCAAAATCATTTATTCCAAGGCAGGTAAACCATCCCTCATCGGTTAATTCCTTCCGCTCAAGACTGAAATGCTGGGCGATTGGATATGTTTTTTTCAGGTCCATGGGATGGTAAACAGTATTGTCATTGTTTAACCGTGAGCCGAGTCATTTAGCAAAGTAAATATATTTCACCGCAAGAAACCGCTCCGTGCTTCCGATAGATTTTGATCCACCAACATCCTGCATAAGGGCGTTTTTTGCTCTCTTTCATTATGTATAAATCGACACTCTTTTAGGTTTGAAACCTTTCTTGATTTAAGCCATTATCAAACATCTAGAGTCATTAACTTGCACGATTGACCATTTTTCTGGCGGTCTTTGGCGAGTTTTCTGGGTTGTTCAATTCACTGATAACACCAAGAAGCATGAGTTTTTTCGAAAAACTGAGTGACTACGTCAAAACCTTGACAGCCGGAGGTTCCCTCGCTGGAGTGGATTTCATCTTGTGGTATCTGCTTTTGGTTCCAGTGGCGACCATCATAGCTATCGCCGTTTACTTTCTCACGGTTTCCTATATCAGGAAACCGTTGCGTCATGAAATTTCAGCCATTCCACCTCGAAGGAGTTCTCTTTGGCGTACTCGCCATCCCATTCCCAAATATGTCTTTGGCCAGCCAGAGCGCTGGATGGCTTTCAGAACCCGTGACATTGGCACCGTTCGAAATGCACTTGGTCTTACCAACACTGAAGTCTGTTCCTGGGAGCAAGGGTTAAGCAAAGCAACTGAGCGTCATCTTTTCATCACTCCTCCAATCCGAGGCTGGGTGCTTGTTTTCGGGCATTACCTGCCCAACCCATCCGAGGACATTGATACTTTTTACAAATATATGCGGAATCTGAGCAAGGAAGTGGGGGAAGTTCAATTTTTCTCTCTGGACGCCCGCGTTCATGAGCATGGCTGGGTGCGATTGATTGATGGGAATGTGGTCCGTTCCTATGTCTGGGCCGAGTCTGTATTGTGGAACGAGGGGAGCCCTTCTTCAGCAGAATGCTCCTTGCGCATGCATGCATTTGATTATGGAGACCAACTCGAAACAGAATCTTTGACAGAACTCAATCGAAAGCTTGAGCATAATGTTGAACATATTCATGCTCTCGCGGCCCGATGGAGTTTGGATCCTTTGAGAGTGGAGCCCAAGGATTTCACTTCAGAATTCGGATTAACCGGCGAAATAGATCAACTTCATGTGGGTTGATGTAACCTCTAACTACCTCGTTTTTTACTTATGAAAGATTTGTTTCCCCCATTGGATGGGATTGTAGATAAATATCCCCTAGACAAAATATTTAAAGGCGAATTGAAGGCTACTTTGAGACCGTTGGAAGAAGCGGATCATCAGGCATTATTCAATTTTTTCAAAGCCGTCCCAGAAAATGAACGCTTGTTCATCAAGCATCAAGTTCAAGATCCAGATGTGATCAAGCGCTGGTGCGAGAAACTTGATTTGGAAAAAGATTTCCCCCTTTTGGCTCTGGGAGAGAATGGTCAGATTTTGGCTGCCTGTACTTTGCACCAAAACGGCTTTGGATGGAAACGACATATCGGTCGGGTGAGCGTGTTCGTGCATCCGGATTTCCGCCGAAGAGGTTTGGCCTACGCCTTGGTTGATGAACTCATGGGCGTGGCAAGGCAACTGGGGCTCGAGAAATTAGAGGCCGAATTTGTTGCCGAGCAAGAGCGTGCCATCAAGGTGTTTGCTCTGCTCGGTTTTTCTGATTTGGTCAATTTTCCAAAATACGTCATGGATATGCAGGGTAAACACCATGATTATTTGCTGATGGGAATTTTGCTCACCACAGATATCGAATACGCAGGTGTCGGTGGCTGATCAAGCCTCAACTCAACGCTGTTTGACATGAACCAGACTGAAGGATATTGCCCAAATTGTGGCTCTGAAATTCCTTCCGATTACAGGGCATGTCCAGAATGTGGCTCGTGTGAAGAAACCGGTTGGTCAGAGCGGGCGCAATACGAAAGTATTGGCGTCGATTATGACGATTCGTTTGACTATGATTCGTTTGTGAAAGAAGAGTTTGGCGACGGTACTCAGCGCCAGGCCAGATCCTCCATGCAGTGGGTATGGATGATCGTTGCTTTCGTCCTGATTGTCCTGTTTCTCAAATATTATTTTCCCATATGAGCCGGCAAATTTTCACCATTCAATGGCAAAGGTCAAACTGGTAGTTCCCAGCCCTTACGATAGGCCTTTCGGATAAATTGGTTTGCATGCTCATTGTTCGTCACCCTCATGCTTTCAGCGTCCCACTGAATGCGAGATCCGGCGCGAATAGCAACGTTGCCAAGTAACACGGCCTCTGTCATAGGGCCTGCGTAATCAAAGTGTGAAAGCGCTTTGGCATTTCCTTTGCAAGCAGCAATCCACTCATGGTGATGTGCCTTGTCATTATCCTTATCTGCTCCAGGCCATCGTGGCAGGCTCGCATCGATTCCAGCAAAATCTTCCATGGACGCACCCGACAAAAAGGATGCCGCTCCCCAATAACTGGGCACATACATGGTATCTTTCGTGCCCATGAGAATACAGCCATTCCCTGGGAGCTCTTTCTCTGACACCAGCGATGGATCAGGTTTTTGTCCTCCATCATACCAGGTCAGTTCGACCGGACCTCGTTGCTTGTTGGCTGGGAATTTCCATAGCACCTTGGAGGACGTTGGAGCAGATTCATCGGTGCCACCCTCGCCGGTTCCTGATATTTCAGTAGGGTTTTTCAGGTCAAGGGCAAAGAAGGCGAGGTCCATATTATGGCATCCCATATCACCCAGTGCACCCGTACCGAAGTCCCACCAGCCTCTCCATTTGAAGGGAGCATAGGATTGGTGATAAGGGCGTTCAGGGGCCGGGCCCAGCCACAGGTCCCAATTGATCGTGTCGGGGACTGCCTGAACTTCAGCGGGGCGTTTCAATCCTTGAGGCCAAATCGGTCGGTCGGTCCAGATATGCGCCTCCTTCACATCGCCGATAACGCCAGCCTGGATCAATTCAACAAGGCGGCGGCTCTCAGTCTGGGAATGCCCTTGATTCCCCATTTGAGTAATCACGCCTGTTTCACGTGCTATTTTCGTCAAAATACGAGCTTCTTCGACGGTATGAGTCAGCGGTTTCTGGCAATAAACGTGTTTTCCCGCCTTCATGGCCATGATCGCCGGATGTGCGTGGGTATGGTCAGGCGTCGAGATGGTGACGGCATCAATCTGGCTGCTCTCCTTATCGAAAAGCTCCCTGAAATCCTGATAAATGCTGGCCTCCGGGAATTTTTTGAATGCGCCTGCCGCATTCCTTGTATCGACATCGCAAAGAGCCACCACGTTTTCCCCCGCGCAATAACCAATGTCGACTCCACCTTTTCCGCCTGCTCCGATGGCCGCGATATTCAATCGACTGTTTGCTCCCAGGACGTTTCGAACTGAAATCCAGGGAAAAGCGAGGCTTGTTGCAGCCAGTGATCCGGATGCAAGGAACCGGCGACGGTTGAATGATTGACGAGAATTCATGACGCGTCATTATAAGAGCAAGCTTGTGGGCGTCCAGATTTCAATGACAAGCATTTCTGGGTTCATTTTTGTCACACAAATGTTACACTGGCGCCTCATGGAAGGCATTTAACTGGAGGATCGTTGTAAAGGTGAGCTTACGTATACTAGTTGTTGATGATGAGCCCGACGCTATTGAGTTGATTCGGTTTAACCTCAAGGCATCGGGTTATGATGTCATTACTGCCGAAGACGGAGAGGAAGCACTTTCAAAGTCGCGGAAGTTCTCCCCGGACCTGATCCTGCTTGATGTCATGCTTCCTGAAATTGACGGACTGGAGGTCTGCAAGATTCTCAGGCGCGATCCTGCCACTGCTTCCCTGCCAATAATCATGCTGACAGCCAAAGCATCTGAAATCGACCGAGTGTTGGGATTGGAGTTCGGTGCGGATGATTATGTGACCAAGCCGTTCAGCCCTCGCGAATTGATGCTTCGTGTTCGTAACCTGCTCAAGCGCGAGGAAAAATCCCAAGGTGTTGTGGAGAAAATTCACGTCAAAGAACTTGAATTGGATATTCCATGTCACGAAGCTCGAGTTTCTGGTAAAATAGTTGATCTTACCGCCACCGAGTTCAAACTGCTTCATTTATTGATGGAACGTAAAGGTCGTGTTCAGTCAAGAGATCAGTTATTGCAGGATGTATGGGGCTATGATCAGGCGATCGATACGCGTACTGTGGATACGCATGTGCGTCGCCTGCGTGAAAAGCTGGGGCAGGCTGGGCATTATATTTCGACCATACGCGGTGTGGGCTATCGGTTGGTGGAACCTTGTGAATAGGCGGGATCAGGCAAACGATATGGCTGTTTTGAATCCTATCCATGCATTCAGTGTTGTAGCCACATTGCATCTTATTTGTTATTCATGACTTGGTTTGTTGCATGTTTTACTTTTTTGCTTACCGCGCTTCTGGTCTCAGTTGTATGGCTGGTTTTTTACTCGCGTGTTCGAAAACACGCGGCTGCGTCTAACCAGCGTATTCAAGCACTCGAAGACCAATTGATCGAAACGCGAGCCGATATGGAGCATCATCGTGACTTGGTGTTTGATGCGATGGCTGAGGGTGTGATGTTGTGTGGTCTCTCTGGGCGAGTGGTTTTCATGAATCGCGCCATACACCGTATTTTCGGCATTCCTGGAAACGTCCCTGCCAATACGACCTTGCTCGAAGCGCTTGAGATTGCACGAAGTCGATGATGTTTTCGAGCGGACGGTAAACAGTGGGCGTACCATGGGCGTTGAGATCAACCCGACCGGCTCTGGATACCAACAGCCTCAGGCTGAATGCGGTGGTTGTCCACAGTTCCTCAGGGCAAGCCCGAAAGCGTCCTGCTCATCTTTCACGATTTTACTCGTTTGAAAGAATTGGAGAATGCCCGGCGCGATTTCGTTGCGAATGTCAGTCATGAACTCAGAACGCCGTTGTCCATGATCAAGGGTTTTGTTGAAACCATGATTGATCACCCGTCCATGGAGCGGGAAACATTGTCTGGTTTTTTGGGCAAGGTGGAAAAACATTCAGATCGTCTTGCTCATTTGATTGAGGATTTATTGATGGTTTCACGTTTAGAATCCGGGCAAGCGACGGTCAACCTTCAAGTCCCTGCAGCTGGCTCCTGAAGTCTCGCGTGTGCTGGATGATCTACAAAGAAGCGCCGACAAGAAAAAGGTGCAGCTCTCCCTTGCGGTGGACCCTCAGCTGCATGTCCTGGCGGATTCAGACCTGTTGGAGCAAATTCTGCTCAACCTGCTGGAGAATGCCATCAAGTACGGCTCGGAGGCTGGCAAGGTTTCGGTCCATGCCGAACCGGATGGCCACGATCAAATTCGAGTCAGCATTTCCGATGATGGGCCAGGTATCCCGCCTGAGTCACTTGAACGTATTTTTGAACGATTCTTTCGGGTTGATAAGGCGCGTTCCCGTGCCCAGGGAGGAACGGGCCTCGGCCTATCTATCGTCAAGCACATCGCCCAAACCCTGGGTGGACGTGTCTGGGTAGAAAGTAAGATGGCAGAAGGAACCACCTTCTTTTTTACACTTAAAGCTTCCACAGATCTTTCACCAGCTCCAAACACCGAGGCTGCAGCGCTTGAGCTCTGTCACTTGACAGATCCATGTTCCAAACTGCACTGTATCGGTCATGCGGTACAGTTTAAGCGGCATGGTTATCCCAACCCGACGTCTAGCAACCTTTTTTTGCCTGTCTTCATCTGCGGTTGGGCCCCTTCGCTGGCAGTCGCCCAGTCCAAAGTCACCATCTCACGAGCAGGTCAGGGAAACACCGTTGCCATCCATCAGTCATCGGGCAACGAAACCGAATATCAACTGGAGGTATCCTCTGACATGGCCTCCTGGAAACCATGGGCGCTTTCATGGGGGCCTTTTCAGGAATACCTTGACCTGCGCGTGAAGTGGCGGATTCAGCTCGGTTCTATCGCATCAAGGACCTGAACTCAAAGCAGGCCCCCGATTGGACCAACCAACTCGGACTCAATCCTGAGCCGCTGGCATCGGCACCCAGATACAAGGAAGACCTGTCATGGATAAAATTCGCCATACCGCTAGACCGGTCCGGAAATGTTTATTTTCAAAATAGCCGTGCCTTTCCGTTCCACTTTGATTTTGCAACGCGGTTCTTGCCTGCGTTCTCGGGAATGAATCTGACGGAATTTGAAAATGTTTCCCTCATTCCAGCCACTCAGGAGGTCGTGCTTGGTGCCGTCCTGTTTCCTTCCAATCCCCTTGTAAGGGAACTTGGGATTCAGTTTGTTGGACGGGAGTTTTTCTCATTGGAAAAGGTTTTAAACTGGTTGGATCTCGTATCGCAACGGGTACGTCTAGAGGGGGATTGGCAAGTATTTTACATGCCAACATTTGAGCAAAAGGAAAGGGCTATGGAAGAGGCACCCCTCTTCAAGCAACAAGGTTTTCCGGTGGATTCTCCCTCGCGTTGGGTGATGGAGGATGCCCTCTACTCGGAAGGCTGGGCATTGGGTAGGTTGCAATTTGTTGATGCGGATGAGTTGGAGGATGCTTTTTCAAAAGGCAATCTGCTTTCAACGGACATCCTGATTCTGGACTCTGTTCCCGCTGAAGTGCCTCCTGTCGCGGGTATCATCGCGCTCAGCCCGGCAACTCCAAATGCACATGTTGCCATCCTTGCAAAATCGCTGGGAATTCCGTTCGCGTTTGTTGCGGATCAGTACAAGCAGGCTCAGTTGATGCATTGGGTGGGTGAGGACGCTCTTTTCATTGCTGGTGAAAATGAGCAAATTCCAGACATCAAAACGCTTCGTGTGGAAACGCAATTGACAGATGACCAAAAGGATCAACTTCTGGCTTTGAAGCAGGCGCCCAAATTGAATTACACGCCTTTCGAGCATGCGAATCAGCTGACTTTTCAGGTAGCGGATCTTACTCCAGAACACTTGTCGTTTGTGGGAGGGAAGGCGGCTAATTTGGGTTTTCTTCTGCGTTCACTTCCTGATCATGCACCACAGGAGGCAATCGCTTTTTCTTTCGATCTGTGGACGGAATTCATGGCGCAGACGATGTCCAGTGGGCTGACACTGAAGGAAATGATTGCAATCGAATTAAACGCTTTGAAATTTCCGGTTGAAGATCCTGCACATTTTTCCCTCAGGCTTCGTGCAATCAGAACTTGGATCAAAGACGACGCCAGTTTTTCGGTTGATCAGCAACAAAAGATAACTCAGGCATTGGAGCCTCTGGATGCCAATCGACGTATTCGGTTCCGAAGTTCCACTAATGTCGAAGACAGTGAGTATTTTTCAGGCGCAGGTTTGTATGACAGCTTCAGCGGCTGTCTTGCGGATGATCAGGATCAGGATGATGAGGGTCCCAGCGCCTGTGATTCGACAAAGAAAAATGAACGAGGGGTCTTTCGTGCGATTCAGAAGGTGTTCGCCAGTTTTTACAACGAGAATGCCTTTATTGAACGTCTGAGACGTGGCGTGAATGAAGATGAAGTGGGGATGGCGATTCTCGCACATTATAGTTTTCCAGATCAAATGGAACGAGCCAATGGTGTTGCCACTCTGAAACTGGAGCAAAGAAAGGACGGTACGCTTGAGTTGATCGAGGGAACCTTGGTCACTCAAAAGGATGCAGTTTCCGTTGCCAATCCGGATAGTGTGGCTGCTCCTGAAGTAGTGGCGCTGGTTGTATCCAATGAAGGAGACATCACCCATGAAATGGTGCAAGCAAGTGGATTGGTTCAACTGGGCGCCACGGTATTGAATTGGCCGGAGGGCTACATTTTATTGACCGACTTGCTCCGCCAGGCAAGTGATTCGTATCTGGAATTTTTCGTGGATAAAACCGAAGTATGCTTGGATTTTGAATACAAATACATTTCACCTGGATCATTTGTCATCAAACAGATTCGTGAGCTTCCCGTGGCTCCTGTCACTGGGCAGCTGCCTCCCGTTACCTTCAGTAATGTGGACGCATTTGAAGTGGTGCAGGGAGAGTTTGGTGACATGATGGCACGGCATCGATTGAAGTCCATCTGGCGTTTTCAAAGTTGGGGGATCATTGGCGAGGATTTACCTCAAAACCCAGTTGACCTCTTGAATGTGGATCTTGAGTTTCTTCACGATCACAAAAAGATGCGCTTTGAAGGTAATCTAAATGCATTGCCTGGAGCCGAGGTTCGTGTGAACAGCAAATCCTTGATTGCGGATTGGTATTGGGGGGAAGATCAGGATCGGGTTGATTACCGACTTGAGTTTGATTTTCTCTACCGACTGGACCAGCGGCCCTCACCCTTTCTGGATCTGTCCGATGCCGAGATTGAATTGACGGCACACTATGCTACGCGACGTCCAGAGCTGGATCTGTGGCGTAATCGAGTCACCATGGTCAATGAGGACTCCGTAAAACTGGCCGATATTGATCCTGCCGATACGAAGCTTGGTTTCCCTCATGTGACCTGGAAGCGAAGGGTGAAAGGCGCCGAAGAAGGGGTATCGATTTCCAGTCAATTTTTCATTGGTACCTACAAATTTCGCGGTGAAACTCCCTGGATTTTAAAGACCATGGTCCTGCAGGGGTGGGGTGGAACAAATATTGCCGCCAAGGATCTGGATCCGTTTGAACTTCATTCGACGTTTTCTCAGACCTATTTTCCAGGGCACCACAATTTTATTGAAACACTTATTCTGGAACCGCGTCTGGAACCCAACTTCCCTGAGCAACTTTTGACAGAAATGGAATCGAGAAACATCCGTGCATGGATCTTGATGCATGACTCTGCTAACGTGAGCCCGACATTGACCAGTAAAATCCAGGTGCTCACTCTGGACAACCGGCTGATCGATCTCTGAGGTAATCATAATACGCCTTACTCTTTAAAATCCCTGCTTTCAATTTGGAGGCTGTACCGCTAATTTCCAATCATGCTGATCTCCTGTTTGAATTCATTGTCGCGGCGAATGGCGTGTGTCCTTTTCTGTTTTTGCACAATCCTCAGTGCGAGTGAGCCGCCCAACATTTTACTGATCCTTGTGGATGACATGGGTTATGGTGATCTGCGCTCCTACAACCGGGAGTCCAAAATACCTACCCCCAACATGAATCGGCTGGCTGATGAAGGGATGCGATTTACGGATGCGCACGCCGCCGGTCCTCTTTGCCATGTCTCTCGTTACGGGCTCATGACCGGGCAATACCCCTTTCGCGCAAGGCCGAACACCTGGTCCCGACGAGCCACCATCGATGAGGACAGAGTAACGCTTCCTTCTTTTCTCCAATCCAGAGGATACACCACTGCCATGGTAGGTAAATGGCACCTGGGATTTGATGAAGACGGTTATGAAAACCCTTTGCCTGGAGGTCCGGTGGATCGAGGTTTTGACAGCTTTTTTGGTATCCGCGCATCAACCGATATTCCACCCTATTTCTACATTCGGGATGATCAGGCCGTGATGCCTCCCACACTTGAAATAGAGGCAAATAACAGCGAGGGATGGTCCCCTATTCAGGGTGCTTTCTGGCGAAAAGGTGGGATTTCACCCGATCTGCAGCTGAAAGATGTTTTACCAAGATTCACCAATGAAGCCATTCAGGTGATTGAAAACCATGCCTCCAGTCAATCGCAAGAGTCTCTTTTCCTGTATCTGGCCTACCCGGCCCCTCATACGCCCTGGCTTCCCGATGAATCCTTCATCGGCAAGAGTGGTGCGGGGATGTACGGCGACTTCACCATGATGGTCGATGCCATGATAGGGCGTGTTCTCAACGCCTTGGAGCTTGCAGGAATGCGGGAGGACACTTTGGTGATCCTGAGCTCTGACAACGGACCTGTCTGGTATGAACATGATGTCGAACGATTTGATCATGATTCTTCTGGAGGGCTGAGGGGGATGAAGGCGGATGCCTGGGAAGCCGGGCACCGGATGCCATTTATCGTACGATGGCCGGGCCGGATTCGAGGAGGCTCGGTGAGTCAACAGACCATCAGTTTCACGGATATACTTCCCACCGCAGCTGCCATGATTGGTCAGGCATTACCTGAAGGGGCTGCTCCTGATGGTGTAAGCTTCTTTGATGTGCTTACCGGCAGACAGCCGGAAGCTGTTCCGGTTCGAGATCATCTTGTGGTTCCTTCGGGCAACGGTACCCTGACCATTCGGAAAGGGCCATGGAAACTCATTCAGGGTCTGGGTTCAGGTGGTTTTAGTAAGCCATCCAGAATCAAAGCATCCGAGGGAGGTCCAAAAGGTCAGCTTTATCATTTGAATCAGGATCCATCGGAAAGCAGCAATCTTTACATGGAACATCCAGAGCTGGTAAAGGAACTGGAACAACAGCTTAAAGCCATTCAAAACGATTCAACCAAGGCCTGATGTTCAAGGACGGGGTTAAGAATCCTCCAATTCGATGTTGAATACCTCCCAGTTTTTGGCATGTTGTGTGTCCATAGTATTAAAGACAAAATAATATGAGCGAATCAAATCAACCTCTCAAAATCATCGCCTACCTGAAACCATCTTGTGGATGGAGTCAGGGCGTGCGTGCCATCATGCGTAAATACGACCTGCCTTTTGAAGATCGGGACATCATCAATGATCCGGTTCAAAGACAGGAAATGATCGAAAAAAGCGGTCAGATGCTCAGTCCATGCGTCGAGATCGATGATCGTATGCTCGCAGATGTCAGCGGAGAAGAAGTCGAAGCGTTTATGCTGGCTAACGGCCTGATCAAGCCATCAAGCACCGAACCCGATGCCCCCATCAACGCCCCATGTCCAGACGAAATGCCTCAGGCCCAGACCATGCAATTCCGTTCTTGAGAGCGTTTATCTCCATATTTTCTAAATTTAGCTCCAACGGAAGCCCTCGCCGGCTTCCGTTTTTTAATGGTCTTTTCAAATCCTGATTTTTCAAGGCAGGACAGGATCAATCACCCGGATGAAGGCAGAAAAAGTCAAAAAAACTGAAGGGCACTGGTCATCAGCTGACGCGGTGGATCTTGAGTATTTTTTGATGCATGCCTCCTCCCAGTGAAAACCGAGGTGAATCGGCTCAGCAAGCACGTCACTGGTTTCAGCAGCATGTTTCAGATCATTCAGGGGAAGAGCATGCAGAGTTTCCTGATCCCAAGGTTCTCAAGGCGTGGCTGAAGCATCAAAAAAAACAGCACAAGGGTGACACGCCTTTGCCGGGAGAGTCGTGGCAATGGCTGATCGGAATGCTTTTTTGGTTACTTCTTTTCGCAGGATTGCTCACCGGAGCGGGCGTGACCGCAAGTCTTTTGAATTACGACGGAGCTCAGCCTGTCAACGTAGCGATATTCTTGTTCCTGTTGGTGGGGATTCAATTTATCTGGAGCTTCGTATCCTTTATTGTGATCGCTGGAAAAGGTTTGCAATGGATTCCTCTCCATGCCGGCTTTTCACTGCGACTGCTTCAAGGTTTGATGCACTGGGCCTCCACTCGCTTAGATCGTCATTTGATTTCAAAACTTGCGACTGAAAAACGCATGGTCTGGGAATCCTTTTGGCGACACTTGCGGGATGACCATGCAGCTTCTGGGAAGTTTTTACTTTGGCCCATCCTGACCAGAATTCAGATGGCGGGGGTGATGTTCAATGTGGGCGTGATATTCACTTTGATGACAAGTGTGGTGTTTCGTGATCTTGCTTTTGGGTGGCAGACTTCGATGCAGCAAATCAATGACGGAACAGTGGCCACATTGGTTAAAGCCTTGTCCTTGCCATGGAATTGGATTTGGGGTGAAGGACAGGGATTTCCGTCGCGTGCACAGATTGAAGGAAGCCGTATCATCCTCAAGGATGGAATCGGCGCCATGCAAAATCCCTACCTCACTTCCTGGTGGCCGTTTCTAATGATGGCAGTCACCGTGTATGGCTTCATCCCTCGCGTGTTACTCTGGCTCTGGCTGAGCGTTCAAGAGCGTCGTCAGGTGGCTCTTTACCCAATTCAAAGTCCCTCTTGTCAAAAGTTGTGGAGCCGGTTTCATACCCGCTACCTTCATGTGACAACAAGACCATTTGATAACCACTCTCAGTCAAAAGACAATGCGTCGGCTCCTTCACTTCTAGCAGATAACCTGGCGCCGACTGCCGGCTCCGCCCAATCAACGGTTCTTGATGTCCCATGCTGGTTCTACATGGACGAAGGCTTGGGATCGCCCAATGAACAGAGTGAAATTAAATCCCTGCTTTCGCCCTATGGATGGCAAGTGAAAGGAGTGCTCGACTCTTCACCGTCAGATGATGGCTCCTGCTTTGAGCGATTCTGTAGCGGCGATTGCCTCCTGTGGGTGGAGGAAGCATGGCAACCCCCCATTCAGGAAAAAATGAAGCGTTTGAAAGCATCCCACGGACTTCTGCCCCCAGGTGTGTTCTTGTGTGTAGGTCTTGCGGGGAAACCTCGGGGCGTATCCTGGCTGACGCCTGTGCGTTCACGAGATCTCGAAATCTGGCAGAAGTTCGTTCATCAAAACCTGTCAAAGGAAATACAGGTTCGAGCCCTTGTTGCATCATGATGAACGCATCCGAAATCCCCACTTTTGCCGTGGTTGGTCATCCCAATGAGGGTAAATCTTCTGTGGTAGCGACTTTGACCGAGGATGATTCACTCAGAATCAGTGATTTCCCCGGAGAGACCACGGTTTGTTCTGATTATTCTGTTAGGGTTGATGATGAAATTTTGATCCGCTTTCTAGACACACCCGGATTTCAGCATCCTCAGAAAACGCTTGAATGGATGCAGCAGCACAGTGCCCAGAAGCGACATCCTGCACATGCATTTGTCGAAGCCTTCCGAGAAGATCCAGAGCATCACCACGATGTCGAATTGCTGATACCGCTGGCCGCGGGAGCAGGCATTATTTATGTCGTGGATGGTTCCAGACCGATGAGAAAGAACGATGTCTGTGAAATGGAAATTCTTCGCATGACGGGTAATCCACGGATGGCCCTCATTAACCCGAAGGAAGGGGATGATTCCTTTCTTCAGACATGGAAGGAAAATTGTGCGAAGTCCTTCAACCTTACGCGGATATTCAACGCGCATCACGCCTCCTTTGTCGAGCGCATGGCATTGCTTGAAAGTCTCAAACGAATGCATCAGGACTGGGAACCAGCGATGCTGCGTGCTGTGGGTATTTTTGAACGCGATTGGAAAAAAAGGGTTTCTGATACGGCTCAAATCATCAGCGACTGCCTCGTTGAAGCACTCGAATTTCAGGTTGAGATGTTCACTGCGAAGGGAGAGGATGAAACAGTTCTGCGCTCAAAATTGATCGCTCAGTATCAGCTGGAGATTCAATCGCTGGAAAAACGAGCCCACTCCTTAATCAGAGGTGTTTATCGGCATAGAAAATTCCGCCCCACATTACCTGAGCAATCGATTCTGGCAGAGGATCTCTGGAGCGAACGAAGTTGGAAGATGTTGGGTTTGAGTCGCAGACAGGTTTTAATGGCAGCCGCTGTCTTGGGGGGAGGTGCGGGTTTGAAATTGGACATCCTTTTTGCAAATCTGTCTTTTGGCATGTTCACCCTCAGTGGAGCCGCTCTAGCTCTGGCAGGTACTTGGGTTAAAGGCGAAAATATGGCAAGAGTGGAGGTCAAAAAACTTCGGTTAGGACGTGCCATTTTGACCTTAGGACCTAATCGCAACCCGCAATTTCCTTTTGTGCTTATTGATCGCTTGCTTTTGTTCTACCAGTGGATGATTTGCTGGTCGCATGCGAGACCCGATGTGCAGGAACAAATCCAATCCATTGAGGGTGAAAACAAAGCTGGCTTGAGTTCGAGTTGGACTAAAAAGCGCCGAGAATTGATTTACAAATGCCTCAAGCAAATCAAACATAAAAAGGTGGAAGCAAAGGCTGCAGCTAGTGAAAAGTTAAAAGCAGAAATCGAGAGTATCCTCTGTGAGCTTTCTACGGATACGACCGCCGCATTAAGTAGTTTATGCAAAGAAATGTAAATAAATTTGCCTGCTCATGAGATGCGATTGACTTGCAAGTCACGTACGGTGTAGAGGTTTCCTAGATGAGCGCCCCTGATTCTGCGCGCGCCTGATTTTCTTTTGGGTCCAAAGTAGATACGCTTTTCCGTAAAGAACTGGTTGACGAAAGAGCGACTCCCCAAGACCACTCCGTCGGTAAAATAACGGACAGGGTATTGCAGTAGCTCCCAACGATTCAATGTGAGATGGTCATCGGTTGGTTGCCCGCCCTTTTGCTGGTGGGGATCTTGCGTCCTGGGGAGTGTGTTTTCCGTGGAAGATTTGGACTGCTCTACTTCAAACAGATGCTTTCGATACTCATTCACGGTCTGTGGCCCGGTCAAGGTCCCGTCATATCTCTGAAGGAGCGTTTTAAGGCATTCTATTGCAGTAAGATTGCCGTCCACCGCTTCACTGTAACCGCAGAATCGATAATCCTTTGGGTCATCGCAAATACCGGCTCTGACTGGGTTTAGATCGATGTAGCTTGCAATGGTCAATAAAGCTTGGTCCGTGCCCTCAACGAGTAAAGCACGATAGCGTTCCTCCCACAAAGTGACTCGTCGGCCGTGACGTCGATTGTACCACTGCGAAAAACGTTGTTTTAAGTCCTTCATGAACATGGAAAGATCGCGTATGCGGCAGGTGATTCTTTTTCGAAGGAGTTGAGCCAGAGCAGAATCACCTTCACGACGGGCTTTGAGTAGCCTTTCTTTGAACTCACTTACGGTGAATTTGGAGTAAAGGGCGCTCATGCGCTGGCAAAGGTCACCATCGTTCAGGTCGCCGTTTTCAGGAACCTTGATTAATAGGTGGAAGTGATTGTCCGTCAGGCAGTAAGTTAGAATTTGGACTCCTGAGAAAGTCTCAAGCTTACGCATCGTCTTGCGGAAGAACTCCTTTTCTTCAACGCCGAGGACAAAGTCGCGATTGACAATTCGACTGACGACGTGGAAGTGCCTTGTTCCACCGCCACCGGTAATGAAGGCTCGAGCTTTGCGCATGAAGCACAAGATACATACAGATGCAGATATGTTAATATATAAGGTCTGTCCCTTTATGTTATGTGCTGTCAAACGCCCATTTGCTTTTCGAATGTAATTACCTAATTTCCAAACAAAGTTCCGCTTCCAATAGATATGCGGAATTTTGTGCTTTGATAGCTGGCAGGAGTTCTCTATCCTCGCCGGTCCTTAAGCAACTTTGCGTCGATGAGACAATATAGAACCATAGCTTTTAACGCGTTTATGGAGCTCTTGCGTCAGCCGGTTTTTCTCCTGCTGATGACCAGCTCTTCCGTTTTTGCGGTATTTTTGGCTAGTACACCTTACTTTGGCTTCGGGGATGACCCCAAACTAGTCAAGGACAGCGTGTTGGCTACACTGCTTTTGGTGGGACTTTTTGGTGCAGTGATCAGTGCATCCTCTTCAGTGGCTAATGAAATTCGCACCGGAACTGCTCTCGCTGTTTTATCCAAACCTGTGGGCAGGGTTGTTTTTCTTCTGGGTAAGTATACCGGACTCGCTTCAACTCTGCTTGTCCTGACCTACGTCAATCTGGTCAGCGCACTTGTCGCCAGTAAAATTTCGTTCACCGCATATGGAGAGGCGAACAAGACGGCTTTTTTCATTTTTACCGGTTCCATTGCGTTGGCCTACTTGGTGGCAGGTTTTACCAATTATTTCCTCAATCGCACATTTACCTCCGATGCGGTTGCTTTTGTCGTCGTTTTCACCACCATTGCGTTCGTGATCATTGCCAATATGGAAAAAAATGGCTCGATGTTTGAAGAGCATATCGATGTGGATTGGCGTTTAATTCCGGCTGGATTATTGATTCTATGTGCTTTCCTCGTTCTGGCTGGTCTGGCGCTGGTGTGTTCAACCCGCCTTGAAATCATCCCGACCCTGACTATCTGCAGCTTACTTTTTCTCATGGGTTTGATGTCGGATTATATGTTTGGTCGCTGGGCAGAACCGGCTTGGGTCGCCTTTCCTTCTCAACGATCTGTTCAATCAGGGCCTTTCTCTGACGAACAGAAAAAGGTGCTGGCTGCGAACATTTCCAAACTGGATGTCAATGAAAACGAAAAAATTGACATCAATGAAATGGAATCTTTGCTTGCTGAAGACATCCAGCAGATGAGGAATGCAGGTTTGGATCGCAAATTGTGGGCAACGGTGGTTTACACCTTGATACCCAACTGGCAACTTTTTTGGATTGCTGACGCCCTTGAAAACGACAAGAAGGTACCTTGGGCTTATGTTGGACGCTCTTTTGCTTATGTGGCATGCTATCTCAGCGCCTTGATGGCTCTAGCCATCGTAAGCTTTGATAGCCGGGAATTAAATTAACAAAAATCGATATCGGTCTTTGGATCGAAACGAAATATGGAACGAAACACACAGAAAAATGGGTTGGTCAACATGCTTGGGCTATTGGTTGCCTGCGTGGTGGCAGCTGTTATTGGCAAGATCGCAAACTCTGCGACGTCAGCCGTTGGAGCCGTCTTCCTTGGAACGGGATTTCTGGTGGCTGCCATCAGTTACTTCCAGATGCGTTTGGAAAACAGGGAGCATCTGGAACATCTGGAATTTGAAGAAATTGCCAAAGACCGAAATCGTTCCGCTCTATTCGACGAATCTGGCGACGATACGTTTCTAGCCAAGAAGGCACGTGAGCAATTTGAACGATTTTTTGTTCCCACTTTCACGACATTGCTGGGCATTGGCCAGGCCGTTGCCGCTTATTACCTCTGGCAATGGCTGCCAGATGCTGCTGAACCGGATTTGACAAAAGCAGCGATAGTCATGGTCACTTTTTCGGCCTTTGCTCTCGTGCTCTTCATGTTGGGAAAATACAGCTCAGGGGTTGCTCGATTGGATAAATTGAGGCTTCTGAGACCGGGAGGCGCCTACCTTTTGCTTGGCTCTGTGATCTGTGTGGTCGTGGTTGTCTCATTTGCTGCGGGTTGGTTTGATTTCCCACGGCTGGATTCGCATCTGGCGCGTATCATGGTGGTTTTACTCGGGCTTTCCACCATAGAAACACTCGTTAACCTAATCCTGGAATTATACCGGCCCCGCACGGGCGCCCGGGCTGAGCGTGCTCTTTATGAAAGCCGGCTGGTTGGCTTGCTTGGGCAACCCACCGGTCTTGTCAGTACTGCTGCTCAGGCCTTGGATTATCAATTCGGATTCAAGGTATCTGAAACCTGGTTTTACAAGTTTCTCGAGAAAGCCCTCGCATGGTTGATTTTGTTTCAGCTTGGCATGTTGATGCTATCCACGACTTTTGTGATCATTGACCCAAATGAACTGGGTATTCTTGAACACTTTGGCAAACCGCGTTCCTCTGGCGCTGTTCTGGAACCTGGATTCCATGTGAAATGGCCTTGGCCTATCGATAAAGTATTTCGTCACCCGGCCAAGGAACTCCGCAGCTTCAGTGTTGGGTATGAAGTAGAAGACGAAAAAAGTGTAGGGCGTACTCTTCTTTGGACCGCAACGCACTACGATGTGGAAGTCAATTTTCTGGTAGCCAGCAGTGAGCAAGGAGCAAGGTCCGAGGATAGTAATCAGGATCAGGCAGTTCCTGTTAATTTTCTTACTGCGGCTGTTCCCGTTCAGTATTTGGTCAAAGATTTTGAAGCCTGGTCTTACAACCACTCCAATCCTGCGGAATTGCTCGAATCGATTGGTTACCGTGAGGTTGTTCGCTATTTTGTGAATGTTGATCTCATCGACATCATGTCCCAAGGTCGTTTACAGGCAGCCGAGGATCTGAAAAACAACATTCAAAATCGGGCTGAGAGTCTTGGCTTGGGTGTTGAAATACTCTTCGTAGGTTTGCAGGATATCCATCCTCCAGTGGGTGATAAGGCGACTCAGGTGGCAGGATCTTTCGAAGAAGTCATCGGGGCCGAGCAGGAGATGAAAGCCAAGATTTTGCAGGCTGAAGGTTATGAAGCCGAGATAGTTCCGACAAGTCGGGGTGAGGCTGCAAAACTGGTCTCGCAAGCAGAAGGCGCCAGGTACGAACGTGTTCTGACATCCGAGGCGAAGGCCAAACAGTTCGTGGACCTTGTCAAAGCATACCAATCCGCTCCTGATGTCTTCAAGCAGCGCAAATATTTCGATACGATGGCCAACTCTCTGACCAACGTTCGAAAATATGTCATCGTTCCTAAGGAAGTGAACGAGACGTTCATCCTGAACTTAGAAGATAAAATCGCATACGATCTGCTGAGCGCACGTCCCGAAGACCGTTAACCACTTTTTTTAAACTCAAATAATATTTAATCCAAATTCGATTTATGAATAAACACCCAATATCGTTAGTCACCGGAGGCATCCTCTTGTTGATATTTGCCTCGATCCTCTTTTGTTTTCAGGTCCGGCAATCAGAGGTTGCCGTGGTAACCACCTTTGGAAAATATTCGCGAACAATTTCTGATCCGGGCTTGCGTTACAAATTGCCCTGGCCGATTCAGAAGGTCTACCGGTTCGATAACCGTCTCCAGAATTTCGAGCGCAAATTTGAACAGACCACGACTGGTGATGCAAAGCCACTCATCATTGAAGTATATATTGGTTGGAGAATCAGTGATCCGGCCATTTTCCTCGAGCGTTTCAATGGTGATGTAATGAAAGCGGAGCAGAACCTGGAAAGCCTCGTTCGTGATGCCAAGAACAGTGTGATCGGGCAGCACCCTTTCAGCGATCTGATTTCGCCTCGTGAAGAAGAATTGAAATTCGACGATATCGAAACCGAGATTGCCACAGCCATCCGCGCTGAAGCCAAGGATGGATATGGAATTGAGGTTGCCTTTGCGGGTATCAAGCAACTGGGACTGCCCCAGAGCAATACCCAGAAAGTATTCGAGCGCATGCGAGAAGATCGTCAGCGTCTGGTGAAGCGCTACCAAGGTGAAGGTGAACGTCAGGCGATGGAAATCCGAGCCCGTGCCGATGCTGAAAGCAAGCGGATTCTAAATGAAGCGCGCGCTCAAGCCATTGAGATCGAAGGTGATGCAGAGGCGCAGGCTAACGAGCATTACAAAGTGTTTCAACAAAACCCCGAGTTGGCAGAATTGCTCTTAGGCCTCGAAGCCCTTGAAGCAGCTACCAAGGAAAAGACGACCATCGTGGCAGATCCTTCCACACCACCCTTCAATCTGTTGAGAGAAGGTGCCAATGCGATGCAAGGTGGCAGTTCCAGTAATTAATTCTGTTGGATTGATCAAGTAACAAATCATTTGGCAACAATTGCCCTGAACAGAACTTACCTTAAAGGTGAATGAGTCATGACTGACCCCAAAAAACCTGATTTACCGGACTTACCGGAAAAAATTGAATCTACTCAAGTTAAGCAGCCTGCAGTAGTGCCAGTGTCACGTCCCATGGAGGATTCCTCCACGCGTGCCCTGTCGGATGCGCTCTCCAGCAGTTTTAAAATCGTCAAAGTGTTGATGGTTGCATTAGTAGTGATCTTTTTGGGTTCAGGTATCTTTACCGTAGAGCCCAATGAAGTCGCCGTGGTGCTGCGTTTTGGGAAGCCTGTCGGATCCGGAGCTGACCAGGTGCTTCAGCAAGGTCTGCACTGGTCTTTTCCGAGTCCGATTGATGAGATTGTTACCGTTCCCATTGGAGAAACACGTAACGTTTCCGCCACCAATTGCTGGTATGCTGTGAGTCCTGATATGGAAGTGTCGGGACAACTGCCTTTTGCGCAGTCATCCTTGCAGCCGGGGGTAGATGGTTATGCTTTAACTTCTGATGGGAATATCATTCATGCAAAAGCAATTGCCCAGTATCTCATTGCTGATCCGGTCTCATTTGAGTTTAATTTTCTGAAGGTGGAGAGTTTGCTAGAAAATGCCCTGAACAACGCTCTCCTCTTTGCTTCGGCTCAATTCTCTGCTGATGATGCGCTCTACAGAGATCGACTTGCTTACAAAGAAAAGGTTCGCATGCGATTTTTGGAGTCTATCCAGAAGGCTAAACTCGGCATTGAACTTCAGTCTCTCGATGTGCAGACCTTTCCGCCGATCTTTGTCAAAGAGGCCTTCGAATTGGTGACGCAAACGGAGCAAAGTGTCAGTCAGATGCGCAACGAGGCAGAAGGTGATGCTTCTTCCATGTTGAGGCGTTCTCAGGGCAGAGCTCAGGCGATCATCAGTGAGGGGTTGACCCGAAGTAATTTGATCACAAGTCGGGTCGTTGCGGATGCAAAAGTGTTCAATCAACTCTTGCCGCACTACGAAGCCAATCCTGAGTTTTTCAGGAAAAGACTTATCATTGAGGGAATGGGGCGCGTATTGGGGAACGCTCAGGACACCTGGCTGCTGCCGGGAGTTGATGAGGGATCATCTCAGGAGTTGCGATTGCAACTGAATCGTGAGCCTACCTTGACGGGTGAAGATCAGCCGGAAGAGTAGCTCTGAGAATGGTCTGAATTTCAAGTTCATCATTCTGATATCCAAGGATCACAAATTTTAAAAGAATCAAAATCATGCAAATCACATCACTTTTAAGTCAAAAACAAGGTGATCATCAACACGATGATCATTGCGACGGATGCGGGCACGATCACGAGCACACAGAGATTCGCCTGAATCAAATTCTGGTTGGTCTCCTGTTTGTCATTAATTCCTTCATCATCCATTACTTTTTCGAAAATGGGAAAGTGGTCGGTGATGTGAATGCCATGATTGGTGCCGCGCTGCTCGGATATCCTATTGTTTGGACCGCCATCAAGGATCTGCGCAAGGGGCGCCTCAGTACCAACGAATTGGTGGCTCTGGCCGTGCTGGCTTCATTCGCCAGCGGCGAATATCAGGAATCTGGATTGGTAGCCTTCTTCATGTTGCTCGGAGAAATCATCGAGACACGCACAGCGGAAGGGGCCCGGGCGTCCATTGAATCTCTCGTCAAGCTTACTCCAACAAAGGCTCGCCGTATCAACGGAAGCAAGGAGGATGAAGTGGAAGTGAAAGATCTTAAAGTGGGTGATGTGATTCGTATTCGTCCCGGTGACAATATTGCGGCGGATGGTGTCATCATGATGGGGGAGGGTTCGATCAATCAGGCCAACATCACGGGAGAATCGCTGCCTGTGGATAAAAGTACAGGGGATGATGTGTTTGCCGGAACTCAAAACCTTAACGGTGTACTCGAAGTGAAAGTAAGTCGTGCTGACGCTGACACTACTCTGGGTCGTGTTCACGATTTGATTCTGGCGGCGGAAAAGACCAAACTGCCCATCATGCGAATTGTAGATCAGTACATGGGTTTTTACACGCCATTGGTGTTGCTGGTTGGGGCTTTGGTATGGGCCTTTACTCAAGATCTCAGTCGAGTGATCACGGTATTCATCATCGCTTGTCCATGTGCCTTCATTCTAGCGACACCGACTGCTATGGTGGCTGCTCTTTCTTCGGCTGCCCGACTTGGCATATTGATCAAAAATGTCGCTGATATCGAACTCTCTGCGAAAATCAACGCTTTCATTTTTGATAAGACAGGAACCTTGACCACTGGTAAGCTGGCGGTGAGTCGTCTGGCACCTCAAGACGGAATCAAACCTGCAGAACTCCTGCACCTCGCGGCATCTGCGGAAAAATACAGCAACCATCCGACAGCGAAAGCTCTGGCACAACTTGCCAATGAAGCCGGGCTGGACCTGACCGAGCCACAGGATTTCAAGGAGACAGCCGGTAAGGGTATCACCGCTAAAGTCGGCGAAGAAACCTTGATTGTCGGTCGAGCCAACTGGCTCAAGGACAATGGGCTGACGGATGATTTCATGCAGAACGTGGATCTGAGCGAGGCTGAAGGTTACTCATTACTTTACGTGGCCAGAAACGACAGCTTTATTGGATGGATTGGTCTTCAGGATCAAACCAGACCCGAAGCTCAGGAGGCCTTATCCGAGTTGTTGGGTGCCGACATTCGACGCATTGCGATGGTTTCTGGAGATCGCGAGCCTGTTGCAGCCCGAGTTGCCCGTGAGATCGGGTGTGAAGAGGTGGTTGCTGAATGCTTGCCTCAAAACAAGGTGGAATATGTTCACAAGATGAAAGCCAAAGGATATCGCGTTGCAGTCGTAGGCGATGGGGTCAACGATGCACCCGCACTGGCCGCCGGAGATCTTGGTGTTGCCATGGGAGCCGCTGGAAGCGAAGTCGCCATCCATAGCGCGACGATTGCCCTCATGAACAATGATCTGCGCCGACTGCCATTTCTTGTGAAGCTTTCTCGTCAAACCAGAACTGTGATCAATCAAAATTTTATGTTCGGTGTGGTTTTTGTCATTGGCGGATTTGTCATGGCTTCGCTTGCTTACATTAATCCCATCATTGCGGCAATGTTGCATGTAGTCGGATCGCTGCTGGTTGTTTTCAACAGCTTCAGGCTCGTTCGACAGGGTGAGGAATTGGAGCCTTTCCTTGCGGAGGAAAAGGAAGCAGCTCCTGAATCTGAATCTGAAGCGCCAAAACCGTCCGCGCAACCCGCTTGAGACCGTTCTTCAATCCACGGTAAAGCTCAATATAAAGGATACAAATGGTAAGCCCCAGCACACAGGAAGCATTCTCCTCTCGATCGAATACTGAACAAGCCGGTGATGTCGTTATCTCCGTTCGTGGTCTAACAAAGGTATTCAAAGATTTCTGGGGACGTCCCAAGGCAAAGGCGGTCAACAATGTTGATTTCGAGGTGAAGCGTGGCGAGGTTTTTGGATTGCTGGGCCCGAATGGTTCCGGAAAATCCACTACTATCAAAATGCTTCTGGGACTCCTGTATCCCACCAAAGGACATATCGAAGTATTCGGACACTCTCCGCGTCATGTTGCCACCAAGTCTCGCATCGGTTATCTGCCGGAGGAATCTTATCTATACAAGTATCTTGACTCCAAGGAGACCCTGGATTTCTTCGGGAATCTTTTTAACCTCAATACGCCTGAACGTCGCAAAAGAGCCGATCAATTAATTGAAATGGTTGGCTTGAACAATGCTCGCTCACGCCAGGTTGGGGAGTTTTCCAAGGGTATGCAGCGCCGTATTGGTTTGGCACAGGCTTTGATCAACGATCCTGACTTGGTCATCCTTGATGAACCGACTGCAGGACTTGATCCGATTGGGTGTCGAGAAATCAAGGATCTCATCGTCGCATTAGCCAAGCGTGGGAAAACAATCATCTTGAGCAGTCACTTATTGTCAGATGTTGAAGACGTGTGTGACCGTGTTGTCATCTATTACGGCGGTCGCATTCAGGCTCAGGGTACTTTACAGGATTTGCTCGTCGAACCGGATGTGACCCGTATCACGTCACCTGTCCTGAAACGGGAAACCATGGACAAGGTATTAAATACCATTCGCTCTGAGATCAAGGATGGTTCGGTCACCATTGATAATCCAACCCAGAATCTCGAAAGTTATTTTCTGGGTGTGGTTGAAAAAGCGCGTGCTTCTGAAGAGTCTACATCCGGAGCACTTGCTGGCAAGGTGGCTGATTATCTGAAAGGAACGGCAGAAGAACAGACCAGCTCTCGTGACAAGGTGCTGGATCGTCTTACTCATATTGAAGGCAAGCATGATGCAAAACTGCACGTTGAAGCTCCCACTGAGAAGGTAGACCATGGGAAATTAGATCAGCTGACTCACGATTCAAGTGAAGCCTTTCACGCTCCAGAAGTTGAAAATGCCGGCAAATCCCAGGCCGATCTTGATGCGGCCAATGACAAACTTTCTTCACTTCTCGATTCCGCGGCTGACAAGGGCTCGGACTCATCAAACGAGAAAAAAGACTGACCAAATCGCATGCAGGGACTCTTCGCCATCGTTGGACTGACTCTCAAGGCCGCTATTCGTTATCGGGTAGTGATTGTCTTGTCATTTCTCTTGCTGGCATCGGTCGTGGTGCTTCCCTTGATGATCAAGCATGATGGTTCTGCTCAGGGTTTCACACAAATCCTGCTGACTTACACGCTGAGTGCCATCACCTTTTTACTGGGATTCGCCACACTGTGGATTGCCTGTGGCAGTCTTGCGCGTGAAGTGCAGGAATGTCAGATACAAATGCTGGCGGTCAAACCCATTCCGCGCTGGAAAATCTGGCTTGGTAAATGGGTCGGCATTGTGATCATCAATGCCATTCTTCTCGGTGTGTCTTCATCGGCCGTTTATGGGATTACCCTCTGGCGAGCAGGACAATTGTCCGAGTTGCAGCAGGAGGTCCTTGAAAATGAAATTTTTGTGGCCCGTGGATCGGCTTTACCGGATTACCCTGACATTGAACCTTACATAGATGAATACATGGCTGAGCGATTGGAGGAAAATCCAAACCTGGTAGATATGGATCCGACCTTCGTTCGCCAAAAGGTTGAGGAGCAGGTCAAAGCTTCACAACAGGTCGTTCGGCCTGCTCACATTCGAAGATGGAGCATCCCTGTGGGTTCTCCTGAATCTGTAAAGGATCAACCGATGTATATTCGTGTAAAATTCTTTACAAGCCGCCCATACGACACATCGACGTACAACGTCGTCTGGCAGATTGGTCCTCCTGAAACACCACAGAGAGTTCAACGACCAATGGACATAGCGCCAGAAACGCCCATCGAATTTCAAATCCCTTCCAATTTATTGGATCCCGATGGGAATCTGATCGTAGATTTATACAACGACAATCAGGAAGCCCTTCTCTTCCCGTTGGAAGATGGTTTAGAGGTTCTTTACAAGCAGGGTGACTTTGGTTGGAATTATTTGCGTGGGATGTTGGTGATCCTTTGCTGGATGGGTTTCCTGGCTGCGATTGGTTTATCTGCATCCAGTTTTCTTTCTTTTCCAGTGGCAGCCTTTGTCTCTATTGGCATTCTCATTGTTGGATTTTCAAGTGGCACATTAAGTCAAGTGATTGAGCAAGGCGGTATCGGTGGAATCAACCATGAAACTGGAAGGAAAGATTCGGCATCTGGCTTGGATCATATTGCGTTGCCGATTGCAAAGGCCCTGTTGAAGGTGATCAATCTGGTGAAAGAATTTTCACCGGTCAGTTTTTTAAGTACCGGTCGTAGCATCACTGTCAGTATTCTCTTCCAAGCACTCACGCAGATTGTATTGGTAATGGGAGGTATTTTCGCTGCCTTTGGTATATGGGCCTTTTATCGAAGTGAACTTGCAACCGCACAAGGAAACCAATGAAGCTTTTGATCGGTCGATATTCCAGATATTTCCTGATCCTCTTCATGGTGATCATGGTTACCTGCGCGGGCTTTGTGCAACGCAGCATGAATCGCGCTCGGGCTGACATGGGATTGACTCGCCTTCAACCTCTGGAAAATGCTCCGCCGGTGCTTGCATTCACGACCGTTGCACTCGGTGGTTTTCGAGGCTTGATCTCCAACATGCTTTGGATACGAGCTACGCAACTGCAAGAGGATGGTAAATATTTCGAAATGGTCCAACTGGCCGACTGGATAACCAAACTCCAGCCGCATTTTGTCACTGTCTGGGTTCATCAGGCGTGGAATCTTGCTTACAACATCTCCGTCAAGTTTCCGGATCATCAAGATCGCTGGTTGTGGGTACAGCGTGGTATTGAGCTCCTGCGTGACCATGGATTGAAATACAATCCTCAGGAAACGATGATTTATCGGGAATTAGCCTGGTTTTTTCAGCATAAAATGGGGGCTAACCTGGATGATGCCAACATGCTCTACAAAGCCGAGTGGGCGGCTGCATGGGACCAATTACTGATGGAGGGTAAACCTGACTATGAAGTGCTTCTGGACCCTCAGACTCCTGAGGATAAGGAACGGGTTCAAGTCATGCGCGATGTCTATAAAATGGATCCAGCCATCATGAAGAAGGTCGATGAGGAGTACGGTCCTTTTGAATGGCGCCTCCCAGAATCTCATGCCATGTATTGGGCTTTCCTTGGCCTCAAAGTCTCCGAACGAGAAAAAGATTACATTCAGCTGAGACGTGTAATTTTTCAGGGCATGCAGATGGCCTTTTTGCGCGGGCGCATGATTGAGTTTCCTGTCGCAGACCCATCAGCTCCCGGTGAATTTTCAAAAGCATTTGAGTTTGGGCCCAATCTGGATATCACTGAGAAGACCAACAGTGCGTATGAGGAAATGATGGGGGCAGATGCCAAATACTTGCAGAACATCGGGACAGCTCATAAGAATTTTCTGAGAACGGCTGTTTATTTTCTCTACACGCATAATCGCATGCAAGAATCCGAAAAATGGTATGATTACGTGCGCGAAAAGTATCCTGATTCCATTAACTCCACCTTGGAAGAGTATGTGTTTGCCAGAGTGGAAGAGGAATTTGGAAGCACTTCGCAGGATCGATTGAAAGGGATGCTCATGGGATTCATTGAAAGGTCATTGATTGACATTGCCATGGGGCAGGAAGAAAAGGCCATTGCGGGTGAAATGCTTGCGCGCAAAATGAGGAAGCGTTATTACGACGAGATCAATGAAAGTCAGGTCGTTCGCATCAAACTTCCCACTGTTCAGGAAATGAAGATTGAACTGCTTGCACGATTGCTGGATCCAGAAGAAGGCCTGAACGCAATAATGGCAAACCAGCTTCGAACACGATTGGGGCTCGATGAGGATTATGATCCCAAAAAAGCTCTGGGTGAATTAAGAGCGACTGCACAAGTGGAAGGTCCGCAGCCTGAACTACAGCCTTAGTTTTTTGCGCTGACCAAGAGTTGTTTCTCTAGAACGGCTCTTGATCATGGATATAGAAAAGCCGCACACCAAAAGGTAATGCGGCTTTTAACATTTAAAAATCCAGTTCTGGCCTTACGCCATCAGCTCTCCGGCATCGAAGAACCTTTTGAGTTCTGCCTCTGCTGCCTCGGGTGCATCTGAAGCATGGACGACATTACGCATTTTATCCTCACCGAGATCTCCTCTCACCGTGCCTTTCGCTGCTGCGGTTGAATCGGTAGGGCCGATCAAGTCACGCACCTTTTGAATGATGGCTTCACCTTCAAGGGCAATCGCCAGGATGGGGGAACTTTGCATGAATCCCAAAATCTCGGAGAAGAAGGGAAACTCAGTCAAATGTGAGTAATGGTCTCGAAGGATAGCTTCATCCAAACGCATCATCTTGCATCCGATAACTTGAAATCCCTGGTCTTCAAATCGCTTGATAACCTCACCCATGATTTTCTTTTGAACGCAATCAGGTTTTAACAGAACTACCGTTTTTTCCATAGGGCGCCACACGGTAAGGAAATTACCAAAAGAGAAAAGCTTTTTTTCGGAGTCAGATTCAAAATAAACCAGTTTTACCCTTCTGATCCGGCAAAAGAGCCAAACATCTTATCACGCTGAAAGTGGGTCGGCTTTGATTGCTTTCTCATTCGGTGAGATTGCCTTGTATCTCGTTACAAGTCTTTTCAGAATAGGGTCTCAGTTATGTCGGATTTAAAACAATCGATTATCGATCAGGAAACGCAGGCATCGAGAGTTGCCGAATTATTGGCGCTGTCCCGTGCACTTGGCGATGCGTCCAGGAATCTTTGTATTCTCGGGGAAGGAAATACATCCGTTGCGGTTGATGAGGCACACCTTGCCGTGAAGGCCAGCGGTTCGGTATTGGAACGTCTCCGGGAAGAGGATGTTACTTTGTGTCGGCGGGCCCCTTTATTGAATGCCCTGGAAGATCGCGCTCTGACGGATGAGCAGCTGAAGACATTACTTGATTCAGTCAAGGTGAATCCCTCAAGCAAGAAACCAAGTATCGAGACGATCTTTCATGCATGGCTTCTGTGTCTTCCCGGAGTGAATTACGTAGGACATACGCATTCATTGGAAGCCAATAAAATATTGTGTTCGCCTCGAGCCAGGGATTTTGCTGAGCGACGTTTGTTTCCTGATGAGATCGTCTTCTGTGGACCTGCTTCGGTTTTTGTGCCCTATACCGATCCGGGCTTACCCCTGGCCAGAGAAATACGGGACCGGGTCAATGCATTCATCAAACAAGAAGGCTCCTTGCCAAAGCTGATCCTTCTTCAAAATCATGGTATCATTGCCATGGGGGCGACCCCCGACTCAGTGATGGCCTGCACTTTGATGGCAGATAAGGCAGCTGCTGTTTTCAGCGGCGCGGCCGCCATGGGTGGACCGAATTTTTTGACGCAAAAGCATGTGGAGCGTATCGCCACACGACCGGATGAACATGAGCGCCAGAAGCGACTTAATACTTAGAACACTCCTTTAAACAATTAGTTGATCAATGAAAAATAACATCCGTCGTTACCTTGCATGCGATCTTGGTGCTGAAAGCGGTAGATTGATCCGGGGAATCCTCAAGAATGGAAGGTTGTTTCTCGATGAAATCCACCGGTTTCAAAACACACCTGTAAGGAGTGGGGATTCACTCCACTGGGATATCGGCTCGCTACAAGATGAAATCAGTGTAGGTCTGGAAAAAGCAGGCGCCCTGGGGGAGTCTTTTGAAAGTATCAGCTGTGATTCGTGGGGGGTGGATTACGTTCTCTATGATTCGCAAGGGACTCATATCAATCCTACCTTCCATTATCGAGATCCGCGCACTGCTGAGGGTGTGAAGAATATTTTCAACCGTCTTTCCTGGGAAAGTATTTTCATGGAAAGTGGTATTCAGTTCATGCCTTTGAATGCGCTATTTCAAATGGGGGCTGAAACTACCGATAGATTGAATGCAGCAGCGAGTTTCGGTGGCGTGGGAGATGCGTTCAACTACTGGTTGGGTGGTCGTGCTGTTTTGGAGTTGTCGATGGCCAGTACCTTTCAGCTTTATCATCCCGTTAAAAAAGATTGGTCGAAAAAGTTGATTGAAGCTGCTGGTCTTCAACAGGAGCAGCTTCCTGAAATCGTGGATTCTGGTACACCTATCGGTTTCTTGTCGGATGACCTGGTCAAAGAGCATGGTCTGAATCGCATGCAGGTGGTTGCCAGTTGCTCGCACGATACGGGTGCTGCTGTTGCGGCAGTGCCCGCAGTCGATGAACGTTGGGCTTATCTCAGTTCTGGCACCTGGTCGCTCATGGGAGTGGAACTTTCAGAACCGATCATCAATGACCTTTCCATGAAATTGAACTACACAAACGAAATCGGATACGGTGGCTCCATTCGCTTGCTTAAGAACATTATCGGGATGTGGTTGATTCAGGAATGTCGTCGAGAATGGGAAGGGCAGGGCGACGCGATTGATTATGAAGAGATGACGCGACTTGCAGGTGAAGCAGCCCCCTTCAAGTCACTCATCCATCCGGCAGATCCTCGCTTCATCCCTCCGGGCGGGATGCCTGATCGAATCGCCACCTTCTGCCGTGAAACAAGTCAGACAGTTCCTGGAACCAAGGGAGCCATGTTGAGGTGTGCTTTGGAGAGTCTTGCATTGCTATATAGAAAGACCCTGCAGGATATTGAAATCATGACTGGAAACAGAGTGGATGTCCTTCATATCGTGGGTGGTGGCAGTCGTAACCGCTTATTGAATCAATGGACAGCCAATGCCCTGAATCGAAAAGTAGTGACAGGACCCATCGAGGCGACGGCCGCTGGAAATATCCTGATTCAAGCGCTTGCCTTGGGCCACCTTGATTCAATCGAAGATGCACGGCAAGTGATATCGAATTCATTCCCGACAGAAACATTTTTACCTGTCGATCAATCGAAGTGGGACGATGCCTTTGAGCGATTTCAATCGCTCGAATCATCTACCTCTCGATAGGTTGCTCACAAAAAAAATGATTTTGAAAAGACTTTTACCCTAAAAAGCAGAGCTGAGTTTGAGTCCAGACCCAAGTTTGCGATGGGATGACTGATCACTCATGGGCGAAGGCTCTTTACCTGGCCCTTGCCTGTTTTCAGTCGTTCGAACCAATTTCTAAACCCTTCAGCAAATAGGGTTCAAATTCATGATGGCACTGGGGTGGAATACGCACTTTAAAAAACGCATCATTGCCTTCAAAACGTCGATCTTCCACCTGCCCTACTTCGTACAGGCGCGCCATGACCTGCGTTTTTTCCTGTGGGATTTTCAGTTCGAGAAACTGGCGGATGGGTCTTAACTGCGTACCTAATTCCGCCAGAAAGGAATCAAATCCCTGCTGTGATTTCGCAGAAATGGCGACAGCAGGTCCATGCGTTTCCAGGTAGTGTTCGATGATGCCAGCACTTTCGACCTGATCAATTTTGTTGAATACCATCATGCATGGTTTTTCGTGTGCCTTAATTTCTTCTAAAACAGTGTTAACGGCTTTGATTTGCTCATCGACTTGAGGGTGGCTTAGATCAGTGACATGAATGAGTAGGTCCGCCTCGACAACCTCTTCCAGTGTCGCTTTGAAGGCTTCTACAAGACGGTGAGGAAGTTTGCGGATAAAACCCACCGTGTCAGAAATGAGTACATTTTGGTTGGTGGGCAATCTTAATCTGCGTGTGGTCGGGTCAAGAGTGGCAAATAGTTTATCCTCCGCAACCACTTCGGCTCCGGTCAGTGAGTTCAGTAAGGTGGATTTACCGGCATTGGTGTAGCCCACGATGGAAGCCAGTGGCCAAAGATTTCTCTTACGTCCTGATCGTTGAATTTCACGTTGCTTGCGAACCAGATCCAGCTCTTCCAGTAGACGGGCAATGCGCTCGGAAATCTTTCGTCGATCCACCTCCAATTGAGATTCTCCATCACCACCCCGCATGCCTATTCCCCCTTTTTGGCGCGTCAAGTGAGTCCAAAAGCGGGTCAATCGTGGCAACAAATATTTCAACTGAGCCAACTCCACTTGAAGTTTACCCTCACGGGTCTGGGCTCTTCCAGCGAAGATATCCAGAATGAGTGAAGTGCGATCCAGGATTTTACATTCAAAGATTTTTTCAAGATTCCTGGCCTGGCCGGGAGTCAGCTCATCATCGAAAATGATGGTGTCCACATTCTCAACTTGACACTGCTCGGCAAATTCGTGTGCTTTACCTTTGCCGATGAAAGTACCGGGATGAAGGGCATCGAGTTTTTGAAAACCCTGGCCAACGATTTCAGCACCTGCTGTTTCTGCCAGTTGACTTAATTCAGACAGCGAATCCTTGATCTCCCATGAGTTGCGTGCCTTGAATTGAGCGCCAATTAAAAATGCACGCTCTGTGGTTTTTTCGAAGGTATCGAGTAGTGTTTTCAATCAATTTAAAGCAACCGTAATGGTTTAAACTAAGTGATACAGCATTCTTCATTTCGAATCAAGCTTGGGCAGCGAGGCAGTGAAATAATCATTGATGGTTTCCGGATTCGATTCCACCGACTGAGCGCCCTCCGCAGCCATTGCGGTTTTTACGGTTCATGGTTGGCTGCATTGTTTGCCAACATGCTCATTCAATATCGCTTCAACTCGCCAGGGGAGACATTTTATCCTATCAGGTTGGAATGATTGATTTCCAAAGGAAAAGCAAGCGAGAACAGCCTGTCAGTCATGCTCTCAAGATTTGGATAAATGGCATTGTAAAACCAGTAAGTGCGGCTACAGTTTTCCTCATCACCAAGACAACTTTTTGAAACCGTCATGAATATCCCGCATACTCAGCGTGCGCGCGCGAGACCTGATGAAAGCAACCAAGGTTTCACCTTGATCGAGCTCCTTGTTGTCATCGCCATCATCGCGATTCTTGCTGGAATGCTTCTTCCTGCTTTGTCCAAGGCCAAATCCAAAGCCAAGGGTGCGCTTTGCATGAGTAATTTAAGACAGATGTCCCTCGCGACACGGTTTTATGCTGATGATTACAACGATCATGTTCCTCCTGTTGCACATGCCGTTGGTGAATATTGGTTTCATCAAATTGCTCCGTACATGGGAGCCGACGCTTACAAAGACAATCCCCATGAGCTTGATGATGGTGTGATGAGAATCCTGGTTTGCCCATCCACCAAGCGCCCGAAACCCAACCCACAACCCAATGAAAGTTGGTGGGGGACAGCAGCGACAACCTGGAGATCACTGCAATCAGAAGGAAGCTACGGGATGAACCTATGGCTGGATAGCGAGGGAGTTTATCTCAATGATTTCCCGGCGGACCAGTATTACAGCCAATTCTCTACTGCATCTTCCGGTGTTCCTGCGTATGGAGATTCAGTCTGGGTAGGTTCCTGGCCTGATGGAGGGGATCAGATGCCTGGCGATTTAAAAGGTGAAGGATATGGGAATGGAAGTTTTCCTCATTCCAAGGGTAGATTCATGGGGAGGTTCGCTCTGGAAAGGCACGGCAATGGAGTCAATGTTGGATTTGTGGACGGGCATACAGAACGTGTTTCCGTTCAGGGATTATGGATGTTGAACTGGCACAAGGAAAACATTCCCAACCCTGATATTGAATTACGCTAGAATTTTGAACCAACTCAAGGTATGTATGACTCTATGAAATCCTTTTCTTCAATTCGTTGCTTCAATGCCATTGCTGCATTGGTTTTTATTTGCACCACTTCAGCATGGGCACAGGAAAATGATCCTTTTGTGAAAATGGATGATCCCGCACTTACCGGGCGCTGGGATTGGAAGGTAACGGATGGCGACGCGCAGTATCCTTCCTGGATGGAGGTTGAACTTTCCGGTTACCGTACGCTCGTAGGTTCCTATGTCGGTCAATTTGGAAGCGCACGTCCGATAGGCAATATTGATTTCAATGCGAAAACCGGTGAGTTCCGATTCACCCTCCCTCCTCAATGGGAAAAGCGCACCACAAGGATTGTGTTCGAGGGGAAACTCGAAGGAGATACCTTGCGGGGGGAAACGTCGAATGCTGACGGTGAAACGATACATTTTATTGCCCAGCGCTCTCCCTCACTTGAACGCGAAGGCAGGTTGAAATGGGGCAAGAAAATCAAGCTTTTCAACGGGAAGAACCTTGATGGATGGAAACCTCGCCATACCGACCTGCCAAATGGATGGGTAGTAAAAAAAGGCTTATTAACCAATGCCGAGCCCGGCAACGATATTCTCACGGAACAGACTTTTGATGACTTCAAACTGGAAGCCCAGTTCCGTTACCCAGAAGAGAGCAACAGTGGTATCTACCTTCGAGGAAGACATGAAGTACAGATCGAGGATAATTACGGGATGATTATCAACAGTCATCGCATAGGTGGAGTTTATGGCCATTTGTCCCCACGCATCAATGCTTCCAGACCGGCAGGGAAATGGCAGACATTGAAAATCACTTTGATAGGCAGGGTGGTGACCATTGAATTAAATGGTGAGGCCATTATAGAGCGTCAAGTCATCCCCGGTATTACGGGTGGAGCCCTCGACAGTGATGAAGGCAAACCTGGGCCTATCCTTATTCAAGGTGATCACGGTGTTGTTGAGTTCAGGAAATTAGTCATTACCCCGGCAAGATGAATGATCTAAAGCTAAGAAATTCCGGTTAAATAATTCTTAAATTAATAGTAAACTTAGAATTAAGAGGGCGGAAAATATCTTGTTTTACTGTGCCTTTTGACCAAAAGGTAACGCTTCTGTAATTGTGAGTTAGTTGTCAAGAAAACCCTCTTGCAAGCTTTCAGTTCACGGTAAAACTCAAAAGACGAAACCCATTGGCGGGTCAAGCTGGGACTGAAAGTCAACGGCGAGCCCATTGGGTGAAGTTCACAACTGATCACAATGCTACTTTAGCATATTGCGAAAAGCTCAAACTTCGGGATCAACGAGATGGTGTTGCTGAACTGCAACGGTTCAATAATCAAAACGTCAACGACATCAGGTTTCTATGGGCGAGGGATCCGCGGGAAGTTCTCACGCTTTGGCTTGAACGCATGCAGGCATTGATTGAGGAATAAGTGTCTCCAACGTTTTTTCATGTAGTATCCATCTCTCCGGCCTGCCACATAAAGATACCCCATCAGATTTGCAACACGAGTAAATGATCCTGCATGCAAAGGCGGTGCATCTATCCAAACAAGTAAGAACCAAGGGATCATGGAATTTTTGCCGGTTATACGTTCTCTGGGATGGAAGAGGATTTTCTTGAAATGATCCAAAGCCCCAGATAGGTCAAGCCACCGTTATATATCAGGATCTCAAAGCCAATTTTACTTCCAAACCACTCTTCTGCATTCCAGTTGATGATGCAACTCAGAAGGACGGCACCCATGCAAACCAATCCCACCCACGCATCCTTCACCTTTCGCCGCGTCAACAAACCGAAGGCATACAATCCAAGCAGGGGGCCATAAGTAAAACCTGCTGCCTTGAATATCTGGGCAATCACCGCATCGTCGTTGACGGCTTTGAAAACAAGGATCAAAACGAAGATAAGCACCGAAAACCCCAACTGGACGTATTTTCGCTTCTTTTGGTTTTCTTCCTCACTCAGTAAACCATCTACTTCGGATGGTTTCTCAAGCCTCAAAAAATCCACGCAGTAGCTGGTGGTCAAGGCGGCCAAGGCGGAGTCCGCTGAGGAATATGCCGCGGCAACCAATCCCAGCAGAAAGAGAATGCCCACCACACCTGGCAGGTAATCAATGGCCAAAACAGGAAAAAGGTAATCCGTTCCTCGTGCCACCATTTCCCCGGAGACCTTATCTTTGATCAGCAACTGGAACCGTTCCCCAATCATGGTTTCATCGATAACCCCCTCCTTGTGTCCATACAGATACAACAATGCGCCCAAGGCGAGAAAAGCAAGATTGACCACGACCAGTACCGCACTGAAGCTGAACATGTTTACCTGCGCTTCCCGAAGATTGCGGCAGGTAAGGTTTTTCTGCATCATATCCTGGTCCAGGCCCGTCATGACGAACGCTATGAAGGTTCCACTCAAAAACTGCATGAAGAAATTCTTGGGACCGCTTTCCCAAAAGAAAATCTGGCTGTAACTGCTTGCTGAAACAGTGTCGATCATACCTGTGAAACCAAGATTCAGGTCGTCTGCAATCCACCAGACGGTCAACCCTGCCGAGGCAAGCATGAAGAAAGTTTGCAGGGTATCAGTCCAGACGACCGTCTGGATTCCTCCCCGATAGGTGTATAGATAAATAAGTGTGATGGACATGGCCACCACGACGGCAAAGGGTATGTTCACAGTAAATTTTTCAAGAATGAACTGGAAAACGATGGCAACAAGGTATAGCCGGAAGGAAGCGCCAATGGTTCTGGAAAGGAGGAAAAAAGCCGCCCCCGTTTTATAGGAAACCGTCCCAAAACGAGACTCCAGGTAACTGTAGATGGACGTGAGACGCATCCTGTAATACAGGGGCATTAAAACCAGGGCAATAAAGGTGTAGCCCACAAGGTAACCCAGCACCATCTGCATATAGGAAAACTGACGTGTGGCCACCCATCCAGGAACCGAGATAAAGGTGACGCCAGAGAGGGAGGCTCCGATCATTCCAAAGGCAACCAGATACCATGGGGAACTATGGTTACCAGTGAAATAGGTCTTGTTATCGCCGTTTTTCCCGGTCCGTGTTGAAATAAGCCACAAGACTCCGAAATAGGCTGCGATGACAATAAATATGATAAAGGGAGACATGGAGCCATACAGCGCTTCACCTGATCTTCAGCTTTGACAAAAAGCACAGGCATTCGCTTGGTGATATTTATCCCAGATGATGCCGGTTAAAACACGGAAAAAATCCAGAGGTTTCAATCAGGTTTTGACATGACGACACTGCAGGGGGAGTTGAAAATGCTCCATACGAGAAGGTAGATGGATAGAGCCACCAATGGAATCTTGCCTGGCACCCGTCACCGATGCCAGGACGTTGGAGCGGCCAAGAAGCACCTGCAGACCCAGGAAAGCGAAAATCATGGCCTCCTTGTGATCGATGAGGGAGGGATCAGTAAGGATGTCCAGGTTAAGGCCAGCATCGCTCATCTTTTGTCGGATACGTGCCACCAGATAGTCGTTGTGTACGCCACCGCCACTCATGAGAATCGCGGTCGGGGACATCAGCGCTTTGGTCTTACAACGATTCACCGTCTGCAGGACCGCGCTTGCCACCTTGTTGGCGATGTGTTCCGTGTAGGTCGCCATCTGGCTGCGCACCGTTGCATTGGAAGCCTTCAGAAGAGGAATCACCCATGTTTCGAACCACTCCTTACCGAGACTTTTGGGTGGAGGAAGTTCATACCACGGCAATCCATCCAGAGCATTGAGTAATGCAGGATCAACTTGGGATGAAGCGGCAATGGCACCTCCTGCGTCGTAGGCTGCGGGAGGATCAAGCAGACCGGCCAAACGATTGAGGGCCATGTTGCAAACACAGATATCAAAGCCCATGGCGTCAATCGAGAGATTGACGATTCCTCCCAGATTCATGAAGAGCATCCCCTTTGGAAAAAGGTGTTGTTCCCCAAAAGGGACCAGTGGCGCACCTTCACCACCAAGGGCTACATCTTTTTGTCTGAACTGGGTCACCAAGGGCATGTTCAAATAGGTCGCCAGGGTTTCACCATCCCCTATCTGAACTGAAAATTTTCGAGCTGGTTGGTGAAAAACAGTATGACCATGACTTGAAACAAACTGGGGTTTAATATTTTCGGAATGTATGAAGTCTCTCAGTGTTTCGCCAAGAAAGTGTCCAAAACGGACATGCGTCCTTGCAAATGTTTCGGCGCTTTGCTCCCCCAGAGAATCTAATCGCCCGTGCCATGTTTCCGGCATGGGAATCGTTTCTGCCTTGAGGATCTCAAAAGACCAATATGCATCATTGCATGTCAGTTTTAATCCTGGATCGATTCTTTCCGCAAAACGGCAATAAGCCAGGTCTATTCCGTCCATGGAGGTTCCTGACATCAGCCCAATACCCTCGTAGATACTGGAATTTTCACGGTTCATTCCTCTATTAATCATTACTTAAATCCGGAAGATGTGGCATGTGTCATGACCTTGGAGAAACACCTGTGGCTGCCAGAACAGGGCATTTCAGACATCTGTGAACAGGTCCCTTTGCTGCTCTCGGAACAGGACAATAGTGTAAATGCTGCTAAGGCAGAAGTTAACATTTTGGCCAAGTGCATGGTCATGATGGAAACGTATTTCAACAGTTAAAAACATCTGTCAGAATTCATAACACTTAAACTTTTAAAATATCACCAATGATTGCCCTGTTTTGAGTCCAGCTTTGGAAGACATTACGCCTGACGTAAAACTGGACATTTATAAATCAGGGCAGAAAAGTGATTCATTTGGCCATTGATTAAAGTCAAAGAACCAACAAACTGCGACAACATATTCGCTAGCTAAATTTGGTATTTGCTAGTGCCTTGTCAAAAGATAAACCAAAAAAGCTCCAACCTGTTTAATCTGCATTATGTTATGAAGAATAAATTTCCTTTAAATCGTTACTTCATTTTGGTGTAGAATAATTCAAAACAATTACAAAATGTAATGAAAAGTGCGTGAGCATTACAGAAGGCCTAAAAAAATGACTATGAATAGGCGTTTTATGTTACTCCAGCAAGGTAGGGCATATAAATGGAATGGATTTAGATGACAGGAACGGTCACATCCTCTCCAGAAACAGATGAATCCACTTCCCAAATGACCGGTCCGGGTAAGCTTTCGTTTGCAATGCTCCTGGGCAGGATGATCATTCGGTCCATTCGAACGCTTCATGAACTTGTTGCATTCTCACTGATCACACTCAGTGTCACGCTACTGAAGTTCAACCGCTCGAAAGCGGTGGTGCATCCGATCATACGCTCCCAGATCTATCTTGCAGGCATACGGCTTGTCCCGTTGGTAGGGATGGTGGCCATCATGACTGGTTTCATTGTTGTTGGCCAATTGATATCCCTGTTCAGCATGATTGGCGCGAGTCGCTACACCGGTTTGGTGATGGTTGTCGCCGTTTTTCGTGAATTAGGACCGTTGATGACTGCGATGATGGTATTGGCGCGCGTCGGAACTTCGACCGTGATAGAGCTTGGTACGAAACGAGCGATGGGGGAAGTCGAAGCCTTGGAGGCTTTGGGGATTGATTCCATTCATTACCTCGTTGTGCCTCGTGTGCTGGGCCTGGCCTTGTCTATTATGGTCTTAACCATTTACTTCATTCTGATCTCCATGGTCAGTGCCTACATGTTTGTTTTCATGCAGGATATCCCCATGAAGCCCGGGGCTTTTGTAAATCAAATTCTAGAAGCGCTTCATATCTCGGACTTCCTGATGTTGGTTCTCAAATCTTTTTTCTTTGGAACCATCATTGCCGTTGTCACCTGCTATGAAGGGTTGGCACGTCCCATCCGGCTTGGCGATATTTCATCGGCAGCCATGCGTGCTGTCATGAAGGCGATTCTTTTCTGTGTCTTATTGGATGCCGTGTTCATTTTGTATTGGATGGTCTAATGGAACCTTATCACCAAGATCCCAGCTCGCCTGAAGTCCTGATTGAAATGAAGGACGTGACGGTAGGTAATGCATCATTGCCTGAGAATCTGTGCGTGGAAGCATGCAATTGGAAAATAAAGAGTGGGGATTTTTGGGTCTTGGGTGGCATGTCTGGAGCTGGTAAGACGGAACTGATCTCTGTTGCCGCCGGAATTCATAAACCTCGAAAAGGCTCTTTGACATTCTTCGGAAAAGAAGTGCAGTACATTGAGCCTGATGCATACTTACGAGAAAAATTGAATGTGGGAATGGTGTTTGAAGACGGGGGCAGGGTATTTCACGATCTTTCGGTTTATGACAATTTGATGCTGCCCCTGAACTATCATGAACTTGCCACTGCGGACCAGAACCAAAAATGGGTATTACAAATACTTGAGATGACAGGCATGTCCTCGATGAAGGACCAGTCAGCCGGAAGATTAAGCCGCAACTGGCGCCAGCGACTTGGGCTTGCGAGGGCCATGACTCTTCGTCCTGAAGTTCTCTTTCTGGATCATCCCCTCGGCGCGGTTGACGCGTATCATGGGCAATGGTGGTTGGTATTTTTAGACGAATTGCTCAAAGGAACAGGTGGCTGGAAGCCTCGATCGATGATAGTCACAGCAAGTGATCTAACCCCTTGGATCGATCGGGTAAATCGTATAGGTTTAATCCATCGTGGGATATGGGAAGAGCTGGATCCGTCGAATCGCGATGTATTGACACAACACGATCTTGTGCGTGCTCTTTTAACCGGAACCAGTCAATTTTAGCAAAAATGCCACTACAGGACCTCACACCTCAGATTCGTACTCGGCTCAATCGTGCCGAGCAGTTTGTAGGCTGGTTCGTCGGATTGGCACTCGCTGGTCTGTTGGCTGTATTCGCGTATTACATTTTTTACACTGCCAAACAGAAAGGTTGGTTCCTTACTCAAGGACGGTATTTCACGTTTGTCCAAACCGCATCGGGCATGTCGGTCGGGGACAAAGTGAAACTCATGGGCTTTGATGTGGGAGAGATCATCAATATTGAAGCGATGCCAGCCGGTGATTTCTTGAACAATGTTTATGTTGAGTTCGAGGTGCGCAGTCCTTATCACGGATACCTGTGGGCGGATTCCAAAGTCAATGTGGTGTCGGGTGATTTTCTGGGAAATCGCTTTCTGGAAGTGACCAAAGGAATCAGTGGTAAACCACTCTATAAAGAAGAGGACGGTGAACTCGTGGCCTGGTGGGATGGGAGTGAATATCTCCCTCTGGAAAAGGACACGAAGCCAGTATGGATCCTTGCTGAGGAATCCAGTGGATTAAATGCACAGATCGAAGGTCTGCTGGTATCCGTTCAGGCTCATTTGCCCAATGTCTTTGCACTAACAAATCAACTTTCCGCTGTGCTTAGTAATGCCAATATCACGACGAAGAATCTAAATGTTTTGCTCGCCGATAGTCATCAGTCCGTTCAAAATATGCTGGTAATCACCGAGAATTTAAAGAATCCGGATGGCTCGCTCGGTCAATGGCTATTGCCTCCCCGGCTGAACGAGGATCTGCATCACACATTATTGTCTGTTACCAACACGCTGGATTCGGCGGAAATAAACATGAGTCTGGTTGTTTCGAATCTCAGCCTGACCTTGAATGAGCTGGCAACATTGACGGCCAATTTCAACTCACAGGTTCAGTCAAACACTAATATTTTAAGCGAAATATCCTCACTGGTTGTTTCTGCCAATGAATTCATGCAAAGCTTGAGTGGACATTGGCTTCTTCGATCAGCTTTCAAGGAAGACAAAAAGAAAAAGCATTAGTTTGCATGAAATCGTATAACTTTCTTTTCATCGAGAGGTTATCACCCTTCAAATAAACCTGTAATCCTTTTTCATGATTCTCAAATTAATATCATTTTTAAGTCATTATGAGTATCGGCCCCAACGAAACATTTCCATTTGATCCAGCATCAAACACCCATCCCGGGGATATCGTTCTTACAATGCTGAACAGTATCTTGGAAGATCCCAGAAAAGTCACAGATGATGACGAAACGGAAGCTTTCAGATTGCTGGAACAAGCTCTTGAGACGGAGGACATGGATGAATCTGTTGAATTCATGTTAAAGGCGCTTGACCATGACCCGTCGAATGTCGATGTGCATTTGGAGTTCTTGGATATCGCCTGTATTGATGATTCATATCAAATCCCGATCCTTGAATTGCTCGAGAAGATTGCTCGTCAAAAAATCGGTGAAACACTTTTTCAAGAGAACGAAGGGCATTTCTGGGGATTAGTGGAAACCAGACCCTACATGCGCGTGCTGGAATGCCTTGCAACCGAGTGCCACTATCAGGGAGATTTGAAGAAAGCGCTGTTATGTTGGGAGCAAATGTTAAAATTAAATGCCAATGATAACCAGGGAGTGCGCAGCTCCTTGCTCCTTTCTTGTCTTGCCTTGGGCAGACTCAAGAAAGCAGATAAAATTTTCGCACAATATGATGAGGTAGGCTCAAGCTGCAGTTTTTCTTGGGCGATGGTTTTGAAGCGTTTTCTGGAGCAGAACGATGAATTGGCAATTCAGGCTTTAAAGATTGCTCGAAGACAAAACAAGTACATGGAAAGCTTCATTAAAGGTACGCGCAAACCACCCATGGAGTTGCCAAATCATTATGCCATTGGTTCCAAGGAAGAAGCGGTATCCTGCGTGGACGCCATGACAATCGCATGGAACCAATATCCCGAAGCGATCCATTGGCTCAAACTTCAGAAAAAGAAATAACCCGGCTGCAGAAGGGGGGTATGGTTAAGCGAGATTCTATCGCAGGTAATGTCCTATGTATTCCTTCGCAGATGAAGACAAAGCATCAATACCTCGCGGTGGGCAGTCAGTTCGAACGCAGATTCTTGAGTGACCTGAGAGCCTGCGAAGTGGGTGAACTTAATTTCCATCATATTTCATGTGGGCCAGTGCAGACTTCTGAGTGCGCGCATTCTCATGAGCAATTTCATGCAGCGGCTTGCGGCCATGGTCAGTTGGGATCCGAGTGCGATCAATTCAAACCAGAAAAAAAGACCCGGCCACGTATGCATGGCCGGGTATCATGAAAGATAGTTTCTAACGTGGAGCGAAGATTTTAATTCTGCATCGTATCCAGCATTTTCAATACCGCCGCCCTGCGCTCATCAAAGAACGCTCGCAAGTTCATTTCAATGGGTGCGTCAGCTGTGCCTGAAGCGAATTGATCTGTTGAGAACAGTTTTCGGGTATCCTTCGCGACATCGGCCATGATGAGATTTCGGTATTCCAATACCATCGGTCCTGTTTTTTTCCAGTCGAGCGAATTCTCAGCAATCTCCCGGACATAACCCAGATACTTTTTACGATAGTTTTCGACCTCAAGGATACGTGCGATGATGGGTTTGCTTTTATCTGAAAGGCCCGCCAGTGGTTCGAGATCAATTCCCGTGGCTCCCTGATAACCTCCGCCATCACCACCAGGGCCTCCCGGCCCCCTGCGCCCGCGTCTCATCCCGCCTCTGAAACTGAAAAATTCGTTCATATCATAGGGGACGAAATGGAATTTTCCATTGGGATGAAGATACAGGGTATAATCTGCGCCTCGCGTCCAAAAGCCATCGCCACTTACCAGAACATTGTCCAGAGCCAGGAATTTCAGATAACTATCGACATCCAGCCTGGACTCCAAAGCCGTTTCCAATTGATTCAAAGGGGTTTGATCCAGCGTTCTGGCAAGATCAATCAATGCATCCCAGGCTTCGGGTTTGTCCTTGGACTTAATCTGGAAGGATTTCTTGTATACGGCAGGATCGTCTCCATCATAGCGAAACGCGCCAATTCCGTCCCCCCCACCTCCTTGAGGCACCTTCCAGCGAGTCCCTTTTTTAGTGTCAAAATTGTCCTTGAGAAAATCCTTATTGAACTGCTGTTGATTAGCGTAAACTCCCCAGTTTTCACCGTTGATGACCACGCGGACAAAATTTGCCTTTGGAGCGGCAATGTAATCTCTCGCAATGCGCAACGATAAAACCGTGTGCATGAATGTTGGATCCGCATTGGCATTGAGGAAATTCAATGTTCGGTATCCCTGGATATTTTGCTTTGCATGCACGAAATCAAAACTGAGATTGAGTGAGCGTTTATATCCATTTCCCACACCGAATGAAGAATTGCCTCGAAAATGGATTCCGACGTCGTCGTAAACTTCTCCATCAACCGTTACTTTCGCCGGCACATCAACATCACTGTTGTTGAACGTCGCCATTTCATCTTCCCAACCTGAATTTTCGAATTCGATAAAAAAAGTACGTAACACAGAAGAAGCATAAAGTGGGGTATCGGGGTAATGCTCCACATCGGTAAGGGTCAGTGGTATGCCTTGCTTCGCTGGGGGGCGGTCGCCGCCGGGACCGCCCCGGCCACCTCTGCCGCCAGCAGGCCCTCTGCCACCTCTATCTCTGGGGCCACCGGCAGGCCCACGGCCACCAGGTCCGCCACGTGCACCAATTTCAGCGCGCAGAGCAGCACGCTCTGCTTCATTCAAAGTTCCGTCTTTATTGACATCAAAGCGCTCTCGCAACGCTTCAAAATCGGGGCGTTCTCCTCCCGGGCGAGGTCTGCCACCACCAGGGCCTCGAGCACCCGGCCCGCCTGGGCCTCGCCGTCCTCCTCCGGGTGGACGAAATCCACCTCGGCCTTGTTGGGGATTGGATTTGATGAATTCAACCGCCTTGGCACGTTCTTCCGCATTGAGACGTCCATTCCCATCCTGATCAAATTGTTTAACGATGGGGCGATCTTGATTTCGTCCACCACCCCCGCGACCTGGAGGGCCTCCCTGGGGACGGTTCTGGGCGGATGCGGTGAAGGCACAAATCAATATGAACGCTGTCATTCCCATGGATAAATGTGATTTCCAACGATTAAATCTTAATCCCAAAAGGGATCCCCATGCTCTCTGGGGCTGTCTTTCTGTATTCAAAAAATCCATATCCATTTTTTTAGTTCATCTAACAAAGTTCAACGATCAACGAGCACAAGAACACGCACTCACATAAACATTGACGGTTTAGGAAAGGCAAAAGTTACACTTCATGACTGGATTTGGTCAATAAATGGGATCCAGCTTTCAACTGAGCATGAGTCGCCGTCTTGTCCATGGCAAAGAGAGCGACACTTCCATATTCCTATTCATACCTCAAAAGGCTGTTGACATTCGAAACCCATCATTAAAAAGAGGGGTCAGGAAAGTTTGCTCCTTCAGTGGAGAGTGACTTTCACTTATTTGAAACGTTCAGACGAGAAGACCTTGCCTGTTGGTTTTGCGGGGAGAGTGGACACCCATTGATTCAGTGTTGTGGTGAGGTGATTGACGGTTGGCCGCCTCGATTTCGACAGATCCTTTTTCTCGAAGGGGTCTGATAAAATATCGTAAAGCTCGATATGGCTTTGATCGCGATTGGTGACCATCTTCCATTGATTTTCTACCACGGCATAAGAGATCCAGTGGTGAGGGCGTGATGCCTGGGGTGGCCAGGGTGAATTGAATTTCCAGAACAAGGGTTTTTCGCGCATTGTCATTCCATTACCCATCAGTGCGTTGATCTGACTGATCCCGTCCGGTTGGTAATCGTTGGGTAGCTCAACTCCTGCGACGTCACAGAATGTCGGCAGTAAATCTACTGCCGACAGGATTGATTTCTTATCCACACGGTCTGAAGGGATTTTACCTGGCCACCTTGCGATGAAAGGGACACCGATACCACCTTCAAACAAAGAAGATTTATAGCCTTTGCGTCCACCAGTGATCCCTTTTGCTGCGGCTACATTGTATCCAGCACCGGTTGCGGTGTCGTGCATCAGCCCGAGCTCGGCTGGACGCGATGAGCGTGCTGGACCGTTATCTGAACTGAAAATGACCAATGTGTTCTCCGTCAATTCAAGGCGATCGAGTTCGTCCAATACTTCGCCCACACGATCGTCAGCATGAGAGAGGACGGAAGCATAGATGTTATCCGCTTCATTTTCGAGGTGGCGAAAACGCCATCGGTATTTTGGAACGGTGTGGAATGGAGTGTGAGGTTCGTGCAACCACATGTTGATGAAAAAGGGTTTTCCATGTTCCTTGCTTTTTTGAATGAATTTGACCACACGTTCAGAATCCTCGTGAACAGGTATTTGTTCGCCGGCACAATTAAAAGCACCATAAGTGTCAAAACCGTACTCACCTGGAACGGGTGAATCTGGAATCATATTATTTGCAAGATGCCATTTTCCAAAATGCGCGGTTGCATATCCGCCTTGTTTCAGAAAACGAGGTAACAGGGGAGCCTGCGTGTCCAGCCAGTCGGGCATGTTTCTTTTTGCGTTGCTCGGTACCCAGGCAAAGTGCCCATCGATATTGTAGCGAGCTGGAAAATGTCCCGTCATCACGGCGGTTCTACTTGGTGAACAGACGCCGCTTGCGACAGTGAAACGATGGAAATCGGTGCCTTCTTTTGCCAGGCGATCGATGTGAGGTGTTTTGACGTAAGGATGCCCGTGGCAGCTCAAATCTCCCCAGCCCCAATCGTCTGCAAAAATAAATAGAATGTTGGGCTTTTCATCGGCTGCTGCCAAAAGGTTCGAACATACAACCAGTATGAAGCAGATGTATCTTTTCATTTTGCTGATTGTAAGCTGGCTGGCAATTCAACGCCGGCGGGTATGAAGGTGACGTTTCGGTCGTTGGAGAGTGATTCCCCTTTCGTAGAGCGACCATGCTGCACTTGAAGTTCCAGCATTCGAAGGAGTGACCGCGCGATCTTAGGTCGTGAATCGATGACGTTATTTGTTTCCGCTGGATCTTTATTCAGATTATAGAGTTGTGCTGTTGGCAAGCCTTGTTTCTTGGCAACGTTCTCACGGGGAGCACTCCAGCCTCCGCTTCCTGCTGAAAGACAAAGTTTCCACGGTCCTTTGCGAATGGCAAAGGACCCACCAATGGAATGGCTGATCAGGGCACTTCGGCCGGATGAATCCGCCCCTCGAAAGACGGGAAGCAGATTGAATCCATCTTCACCACCAACATCTTGACGAGGTTGTTCCGTGATGGCTTCCAATGTGGCGTAAACGTCCGTCAGGCATGCCAATGCCGTGGTTGTTCTTCCAGCTTTTATTTTTCCCGGCCATCTTACGATAAATGGCACGCGATGTCCGCCTTCATAAATATCGGCTTTGTGACCTCTGTAAACAGCGCTTGGATGATGTCCATTTTTTTTGAGCAACTCAAAATTTGCTTCAGGGGAACAACCGTTGTCACTCGTGAAAACAATGAGTGTGTTATCGTCGAGCCCGGCTTTTTTGACCGCCGCCATCAATTCGCCCATATGGTGATCCGCTTGCATCACGAAATCGGCATAGGGGTTCAATCCACTCGCGTCCTTGAATGGAGGAACAGGGACAATGGGTGTGTGGGGCGCAGGCAGGGCAAGGTAGATGAAGAAGGGTTTGCCAGATTTCGCATCGGATGCGCGTTCATTGATGCGTGAAATAGTTTTTTCAAATAAATGGGGCAACACTTTTTCGATATGAAAATCAGATCCGATGGGGCCCTTGCGATACCACCCGTAACGATCTTCCTTTTTTGTGACCCCTTCGGTTCGGTCGGGTTGTGCCGTGACGCGTCCTGTATCCACCCAGACATAGGGTGGCATGTCCAATGAACCGCAATGGGCGTAATACTGATCAAACCCATTGATGTCAGGGCCGTTTTTTACAGGTTGAGTAAAATCAATGTTCTTCCCGTCCGGCTTGTTCCAATCCCAACCCAGATGCCATTTGCCGATCATGGATGTGTGGTATCCGGCTTTGCGCATCAAATGCCCGAGTGTGGGACGGTCAGCAGGAATCAAGTGGTCGCTGGTGCCACTGAGTACGCCTCTGGCAAGGCGTGAACGCCAATTGTAACGCCCTGTCAGTAACCCATACCTTGTTGGTGTGCATACCGAGCTCGGTGTGTGGGCGTCTGAAAAAACCAATCCCCCTTCTGCCATGCTCTGCAGATTGGGAGTCTTGATTTTGCATTCCGGGTTGGTGGGAGACACATCCCCAATTCCAAGATCGTCAGCCATCACAATGATGACATTAGGTTGCGCGGGTGCTGCCGTTACTCGCGAGGAAGAAAGTGATGCAAGCCCCGTGAGAGCGATTGATAATAGAAGATGAATCTGTTTCATATGCCTTTGTGTGCATGCAAGGTAGATTGAACATCCTGTTCGCCAGAACCCGAAGCGTCAAAACCAAACTTTCTCTGTATCACCAAATACCCAGCACCTGGCTGCAATGCAGGAGCTCAATCTTCAGGTTCATGGCCGGATGATGATTGTAGGCATATTCAGGATTGGAACCATGCAGCGTCCAAGGTTGTACAGGTGACAAACCACCATCATGCAAACACGCATACGAGCTTCAATAGATGCCGATTTTGGGCTGCGGTCGTCCAGTATGGGCGACCGCAGTGCAAACAAGTTCCAGATCAAGGAATCACATGAACGGTGTGGTTGACCTTGGTACGTATCAATTGGCCCTGAATAGTCTTGAGATCGATGTTCAGCTCCAGCATGTGAGCGCGTTGCCAGTCGTCAATCGTCAGTTCTACTGTTTGACCATCTGGCTGCAACTCGGCTTTGCTGATTTTGAAGGCACTCCAGCCGGTCTTCCTTTCATTAACAGGAAGCTCTCGTTGTCCGAGTAAATATTCTTTGGTTCCATACTCCTGGTTCCACAATAGGTCGGATCCCCTCAAGCTGAAGCTTCCAGCATCATTGGCTGTGGATCGATCAAGAGGCTGGGTGAACTTCAGGCGTAGCCCTTTGGAAGTAACGTTCAGTCCCGAAGGCATGGCCACGGGTTTTCCTGTGTAACGCACGCGATCGAATCCGCCATCGCGTCCAGCATTCGATTGCCAGCCTTTCAATCCGGAAATGTAGAGTTGTCCATCACGTTCATTGAAGCGAAGACGCATGACACTCGAAGTCGGGCGAAGGGGGAATTTCACAACACCCCCTTGCATTTGATCTCCGATACGTTCTTTCAAAACGAGATAGAGGGAACTTTGTCCGTAAGAACCATGCAACATTTCTCCTTCAAAAGGACCCCACTTGGAAGTTGTCACCCAACCTTGTCCGCCACCTGAATTATCGACACCCTTGGGCAGCCATGCGAGGGGTCTTGGTTCTTCAGAGGGTTCAAGATAAGGCTCGCGCCCCATGCGCCGTTCCTTGACGGTGGCAGTGGTTTTTAACTGGTCACGGCGTTCGTAAGAATCCACCACTCCAAGAAAATCATCCTCACTTACCCAGTTGATAGGGCAGCGTGGCACGAAAGTCCCTTCGTTATCTCCTGTTGTGATCTGACCTGTGGGGCTTACGCCGATCCCATTGGGGGCTCTCAATCCGCTGGCATATTTGGTCAAGGTTGAGCCGTCTTTACTGACTTTGAGTACAGAACCGTGATGATTACTCATACGTTCAAAACTTCGACCACCACCTCGCACAGGGGAACCGAAGGCAAAGACAAAGTTTCCCTCGGGATCTGTGTGAAGATCAAAGAGAAATGCGTGGAATCCAGAGGTTAGTTCCCAATCGTTGTTGAAGTTTTCGTAATAGTCAGCCTCTCCATCTTTGTTGAGATCATGGTAACGGGTGATCTGGTCATCACTCAACGTGTAGATGATGTCATCGACAATTTTCAACCCCAGTGGCTCATGAATGCCTGATGCAAAACGTTTCCACTCCAACTGTTCAAGGCTGTCAGAGATGCCTTTCACGATCCATACATCTCCGTCCCATGTGCAGAGAGCGGCGCTGGTGTTGTCCGAGAAGAAGTCAAACCCACCTACTCTTACACTGAGTCCCCATGGATTATCATAGGGCAGGGTGATGCGGTCCAGCACGTAGGGTTCGTCGACATCCTCTTCCGCAAGTTCTCCCTTGGTGATCACAACTTCCGGCCATCTTACAGGTCCACCGTTGAGTAGTTCCCATATGGGTGTTGGTTTGCGGCTGGCAAGTGAAGGCAAAGGCTTCATACCGGACCAGAACAAAATTTCTACCTGGTAGGTTCTTTGCGCTGGCGGAAGTGTCAATCGAGCTTGTCCGTCCTTGATTTCAAGCGTTGCTCCGGATAACGGAGTGTTCAAACGAACACGGGTCGTACCAAGCTGAAGCGTCATGGGGTCTACTTGTGATGCCTGATCACCTGCATCAGCCAATGCAATTGTTTTTGCATTTGTGTGCGGCGCGATTTCCAATAATCGAGAAATGATTTTCTGATCCTCATTCTGGATCAGTGAAGGATGCTCCAGAACTTTGGTGTTGCCTACCGTGTAATGGAAAACAACCGAATCACCATGACGGTACAGTCCTTTGTAGTGCGTCCAATCCTTCGGTAGATGTCCCAGGGGAGGGTAAGCGCCTCGGCGAGGATCCACGAAGTTGCCAGTTGCATCTGCCCAGCCCGGAGTCGATCCTGTTGAAAACAATGCTTGTTCTCGAAGACTTGGAAATGCACCGTGGCCACCTGTGAACGGCAGACCTTCGAGTCTCAAGCCGCCATTCAGCCAGGCACCCGATACGCGCATGGTATCGGTGTCAAACACGATGCCTGCGTTTCCTTCCTGATCAAGTTTGACTACATGGCTGCGGAAGGAAACATTATCTCCGCGTGCATCGCTTCCAATACGTGCAGCCGTTCCAATCAATGATCCGTATTTTGCTGGAATCGATTCCGTTGTGCGCGCTATTTCACGAGCGATCGGCTTCTCTTTTTCGGCGGTATCTTCCCACTTAGCACGATTCCATCGAATGGAAGAAAAGGCCTTTTTAGCATGGAGAAAATGAGCAGATGGAATGATCTGTTTCTTTTCTCCTGGTGGCGTCCATGCCAGTTGACAACCTTGTCCTCCTCCGATTTCTTCGTAGAGCAGCTCGATTTCGTGTTTGCCTTTTCCGAGCTCGAGCATCACTGATTTTTCACCGAAGGAATGGGGCCCAAGGAAATCAAGAATGGATTTGCCATCGATGGACAATCGTGAACCATCATCGGAGCTCAAGTGAAAGTGGTAGGTGCCATCGGAAGGTATCTTCAGCGATCCATGCCAACGAACAAGGAATTGATCGTTCAACTTCGTACCGTAAAAACCATCACTGGTATTTGGGAAATCAATCTTCGGATCAATACGCAGGAAGAAAGGAGTCGCTCTGTTCAGTCGGCGTATGAACCGATCTCTGTTGCCTGATACTTTGTAGTATTCCCCGATCAAACCGGGCTGCATCCCCGGAGGCACGTCGCTTGCTAATTTGAACAAGTAGTCATGAATGGCGGTGAACTGTTTGTCAGCGTTCCCGTCAAAGTATTGCTTCAAGGGTGAAATATTATTCTCGGCGAAGCGTGGCATGATGGACGTCGGAGTCACCCGTTGCGGGAAATGCATCCACTGATGATAGAATTCGTTGCGTAAACGCCCCGGAGTCAGTTTGAGATTAGGTCCTGCTCCTTCAAAGACGGCGAGTGCGGGTTGATCGCCAATCGCGTGACAGGCATTACAACTTAATCCCTGAATACCAACCAGTGTTTCGCCAATGCCAATGGTTTCGTTGGAACCCGGGTTGGTCATTTCCGGATCAGCGGAAAGTCCTGCAGCGTGAGCAAATCCTGTTGCCATATTTTTAGCACGTGATGGCCAGGCGGGCATACGAGCTTTCAGCCATGGGCGTGTTTTTTCTGGGACGGTTCCTTCCAGGAGTGTCGTCAACCACTCGGTTTTGAGTTTGCTGCCGAGATGATCCAGAGCAGGGATTTTTTGTGGCGCTTGTCCGGCGCTTTCTTCCCCTGAATCGACGGTGATCACTTTTGAAAGATGTGCTACTTCCTCCGATAGTTGGTCGCGCAAAGATGGAATCGAATCGCGTTGGTGACAGGCCACGCAATTCAATGCGGTAAATTGTCGATGTGAATATTCTGCGAGGTTCTTTTTGCCAAGTGAGGGGATCAGTTGCTGCACCGGATCTTTTATCTGGTTCAAGGCCTTAAGATCGGCGTTGAAGCGTGGTGCCGAGGTTGAGGTGCTGGCTGGATTTCGGCAACCTTCTTCGGAATTCAATACTGCCAATAGATCTGGTGCAGTCAGGGTGCTTTCCATGCCCTGCATTTCGTGACAATTCAGACAACCGGATGAGATCACCAGGTTTCTCCCTATGTCCGGATTTCCGAAACTCAACTCTTTTTTGAAATTTTTATCTTTATTCAAGGATCTCAGGAAGGCCGCCAGATCTTCCGCTTCCGAGTCTGACAAATCAAAGGTAGGCATGCGGGAGTCTGGGTAGTGTTGGGCGGGAGTTTGAAGGAATGTTGCCAATACGCCGTTTAGGAATTTTTTATCGACTGATAATAATGAGATACGATCCGATGTTTCGTCATGGATGGAATGGCAGGCGTAGCAGCCTAATTCCTGAAATAATTGACCGCCAGATTCAGGATCGCCACCGCCCAATCTTTTGACTCGACCTCTGGAGCTTGCCAGGAAGGTTGCGATATGGGCCGCTTTCTCGCCGGCAGATTCATCACGAAACATGGTTGGCATATGGGCGCCTGCCCGGATAGCGCTTGGGTTTAGGATCCAGTCGGCGACCCATGCGGGATTCAATCGCGAACCCAAGCCGGTCAGAGAGGGACCTTTTTCGAGCAATTCCGGCATCGCAAGTGGCTCGTTTGTCTGATGGCAGGCCACACATTTTTGTTGGGCCACCAGATGACGAGCTGTTCGCAGGGATGAGTCCATGGTGACATCCCTTTTCGCCAGAGCGCTGGAAGGAACCGCTTCAAAATCGAAGTCAGCGGTTTTCCAGAACAACCTCAAAGCGGCGTCTTTGTCTTTTGGGCTTTTGAAATGAATGCGTATCTCATGCCTGCCTTCGGAAAGAGTGATCGCTTCTGATGACTCATTCAGGGAATTGAGAGTTTCTATATCGTTAACTGCAAGCTTTGCTTCCCCTTGGCCGCGCATTTCGAAGGTCACCTTCTGGCGTGCATTGATGATTAATTGTGATTCCAGTTTTGCCTCAAAAGTGCCCTTGTTGACAAATGGAGTCGCGGGCTCGTTCACTGGTACATAAATGGAGAGCGATCTTTCAAGGCGAGTATCTTGATGCGTGCCGGTATCATACTCGACTTTCACACGATCACTCCACACCGAAGGGACCATTGCCAATGCGGTAATCAACCACACTAAAGGAAGCGTTAGCTTGCTCTGCCAGGACGATTTGAAAACAGGTAATGTTTGTTTCATGAAAATAATCAGTATTTCAAAAGGCTGACGGTAGTAACTTTTTCAGGCTTGGGTCAAGGGATCTGTGATGAATTGAGTGATTGCCCAAAGCGATCCTAAAATCGCTGCGTACTGAGTCCCTAGAACACAGGGGCGTGATCAGGAAGATGTCAGTTTCCATTCCGTTGGATACCGTAAGCGTCCAATTTTGAAGTTATTGATAGAATGGGGCTCTTTCTCGGAAGAGATTCAGCAAGGATCAGTCGATCAAACGGATTTCGGTGAATGCGTGTTCAATTACCTGATTTAATATCAAGGTGTAAATGAGTCGCCGGATGGAAGGATCCTGTCCGGTTTTCAGGGGAGTTTGGAACCTTTTCCCATTGTGTTTCCACACTGGACTTTGATTGTGAAGGCGTGTCATGCTTGTTCCATGGCACACACCTTTGGTTCCATTATCAGCGTTGCGCTTATTTTGATTGGATGCGTTTCATCGACTGTTAGCGAAGCGGCAGAGCGACCTCCCAATATCATCCTGATCATGGCCGATGATTTGGGCTATGAATGTTTGAGCAGCAACGGTAGCACCTCTTACCAGACACCTGAACTGGACTCCTTGGCTGCCAAGGGAATGCGTTTCACACAGTGCTATTCACAACCCGTGTGCACGCCTTCACGCGTCCAGATCATGACGGGACGCTACAACCACGCCAACTATGAATTTTTTGGTTACCTAAACCCCAAAGAGTTTACGTTTGGCAATCTCGCCAGGAAAGCAGGGTATGCCACATGCATCGCCGGAAAATGGCAACTGAATGGACTGACCTATCAGTTGGATGGCTATCAGGATTCCAATCGACCTCATGCAGCGGGATTTGATGAGTATTGTTTGTGGCAGTTGACGCAGCCACGCGCTAAAGGTGAACGATATGCTCGCCCATTGATCGAGCAAAATGGTAAATTACTGGACACAGAGAAACACGATTATGGCCCCGACGTATTTACCAATCACATTTTAGATTTTATAGAGCGCAACCAGAAGAAACCATTCCTGGTTTATTATCCCATGGTGCTGACGCATGATCCCTTTGTTCCTACGCCTGATAGTCCTGAGTGGAAAGATACTCCTAACAAGAAGGATAAACGGTTTTTCGCTCACATGGTAAATTACATGGATAAACTGGTGGGCCGTATTCATCACAAGCTCGAGGCATTAAAATTAAGCGAGGAGACGATTTTTATCTTTACCGCCGACAACGGCACGCATCGATCCATTCGATCCGCCACTCAAACCGGTGTCGTTCTCGGTGGAAAAGGAACCACACCCAATGCCGGGACGCATGTACCCATGATTGCCTACTGGAAAGGAAAGACTCCGGTCGGGAGGGTGAGTTCTGATTTGATTGATTTCTCCGATATGCTTCCGACATTCGGTGAAGCAATGAAGGCGGAACATCCAAATCCAGGTTTGGTTGAGGGAAGGAGCTTTCTTCCACAGTTAAAAGGAGAACGAGGCCGTCCACGTGATTGGGTTTATTGTTATTACGATCCGTTGTGGGGCAATCTTGGGCAATACAAAAACCAGTTCGTAAGAGACCAGCGTTACAAGTTGTACCAGGATGGTCGATTGATTGATGTCTCACGAGATGAATTGGAGAAATCGCCACTGAATCTGGAGCAAGTTGAAGGACAGTCTCAGCAAGCTCATCAGCGGCTTGGGCGCGCGCTCAACCAAATGCCTCGTTTTGCACCAAAACCTCCAAACAAGAAACCTTGAGCCATGCATAAACACTTTGAAAAAAAAGCGATGAACACAAGAATGACGCGGCGACACTTCCTCAAAACATCTGGAGCATCTTCGTTGGTAATGGCCACAGGAGTACAAGCGGGAGAGGGAGCGATTGGAAATCTTCGACTCGGTCTGATTTCTGATATTCACTATGCCGATTTGAAGACGGCGGGTTCGAGGCACTATCGGGATTCGCTTTCCAAGGTGAAAGAAGCTATCGCAAGATTTAATGCCTCTGATCTCGATATGGTGATCTGTCTGGGAGATTTGATTGATGCGGGTAAAAGTGTTGAAGAGGAATACTCGCATTTGGAAACGGTTTACGAGGAGTTTAAACAGTTGAAGGTTCCCTGCCAGTTTGTTCTGGGGAATCATTGTATTTACACCTTGACCAAGGAGGAATTTTTAAGAGGCGTGAATCAGCAATCTTCCAATGGTAGTTTGAACCTCAAGGGTGTGCGACTGGTTTTTCTGGATGCATGTCATCGAAAGGACGGCGTGAGTTATGGTCGTAAGAATTACCAATGGACTGATACCGATATTCCCGAAGAGCAACGAAAATGGCTCAAGAAAACGCTGGCAAAGGAGACTCAGCCCACGGTGGTATTTGTACATCAGCGGCTTGATGTAGGAGGGAATTACGGCATCCACAGTGCGCCTGCGGTTCGGGAAATTCTTGAAGACTCCGGGCAAGTTGCCGCCGTGTTCCAGGGGCATAATCATGTGAATGAACACAAAACAATCAATGGCGTTCATTATCTCACCATCAATGCAGTGATCGAAGGTCCGGCGCCTGAGAATAACGCTTTTTCAATTTTGGAATATTCGCCTTCCAGTCAAGCCATGAGAGTGGAGGGGTTTTATAATCAGGCGAACTACAGTCTTTGATTTGCAATTGTTCAGCTAGGGTATGCGTTTCCTTCCCAAGAATCTTCCTGAGGCACTTTGGAAGCGAATATTGATCCGATGCTTCTTTCTTGGGCTCTACGGATTTATCGGATTGGTATTGTCCATTGTGGGTGTCATCGCTCTTTTTCAGATACCCGGTGTAACGGCTTGGATAATTTCATCTCTCTTAAAATCGGGTTGGTCGGTCTTCCCTGACTTGAAACCTCCGGTTTTAACCGATGGTATGCCTTCAGGCCAACAGATCATCCACAACCCACAACCTTCGAATGCGTTTGAATTGTTTCAATGGGATAAAGTCTGGAATGCACATTTCAAATTTACAAGTAATCAGTGGGTTAGGCTTTCTCCCAAGGATATTCCTCCCTTGAAAGGCGGGTTATCACCCAAGCAAAATCTGCGTAATCCGGTTGCCAGTCGCTCTGGTTTGCTCGGTGTGATCGGGTGGGATCTTGACTGGTCCAATGCAGAATCACTCGATTTCAATGGCACAAAATTTACCAATGTTGCAGTGCGTTACAAGGGCAACGGCACCTTTCTAGAGTCTAAGAATAATTACAAGCGCTCACTCAAAGCTGACCTCAACGAACATGTCAAGGGTCAGCGTCTGGCCAAGCAGGAAACGTTGAATTTCCATAACCTGCTTGCGGATCGGTCGCGTGTCAGTGACACCATGGGGTATCGCTATTTCAAGCAAATTGGCGTGCCGGGTCCCGGGACGAGCTTTGTTGAGGTGAGCGCTGAAATTGGGGGTGTTTTTCCACCCTCCCAACTAGGGCTCTATCTGCTGGTGCAAAAACCCAATGGTCCATGGCTGGATAAAAGTTTCGGTAAAAAAGGTGGCGCACTGCTCAAACCAGTGACGCTCGATCTTCTGAAGTTCCTTGGAGAAGATTGGGCCGCATATGAAGCAATCTATGGATCGAAAACAAAACTGAGCGATGCTCAGCAAAAACACATTATGGATGCTGCAAGATGGGTGACAAACCTGTCTGGGTCCGTTTCCACGGAGGAATTCCAACGATACTTTGATTTGGATAACCTTGCCCGTTTTTTTGCGGGACAGGTGTTGTTGTCGAACTTTGATGGCATCCTTTTCAATGGTCAAAATTTCCTGATGACTCTGGCTCCCGAAACGAACTTGATTGGGTTTGCACCTTGGGATTTAGATCATTCCTGGGGTGAGTTTCCTTTGACGGGGACGTTGAAGCAGCGAATCCATGCCAGTATTCACAAGCCTTGGATTGGAAAGAACTTCTTTGTTGAGAAACTGTTTGCGATTCCTTCTTTCAAAGAACGTTACCTGCAAGAAATTCAGGACCAGCTCGACAAGCATTTTATACCTGAGCAGCTCAATGCGGACATTGATCATATCGCCAGTATCATTCGTCCATTCGTTCAAAAAGAACCTGCGCCCAGGCCCGGGAAATTTGAGATTGCCGTCAATGCTGAATTCGTTCCTCAACAAGATTTCGATAATCCGATGGATCCCAAAAGGCCCGCTCACCAAATCAAGAGATTCATCAACGATCGTCACGAATCTGTTCGTGCGCAGTTGGCAGGTGAGGAAGAGGGTGTGGTTATTACTTTTGATCAGTGATGGGATTTTGCGAGGGAGGGCTTTTATTTCTCACGGCCATCCCGGCGTCCGGGACTCAAATCGCCAGGGAGGTAGAGGTTGTTTGACTGAACTCTGACAATTGAGTGAAGGGATATTTCGTGGTTTCCTTGATTTCTTAAAACCATGAAGTTGCTGTTGGAATAGGTCGCTTTCGTTAAAAGACAGGAACACCTTCAGACGGAACCCTGGACTGGCGATCCGCATCTAAAATGGTTTTGCTTACATCCGCTTCGCCCAAGGAGAAAGACGCAACGAAAGTTTTTTGCAGTTATGACAGAAGGGGGATGGGGATATCCATAACTCCTTCATACAAACACTTGGCAAGCCTGGCGTGTTTGAGTCCTGCAAGTGGAACGGGCATGCGACTGGATATCCACCTTCAGCCATTCGCAATCCCTGGAATTGAATGAACGGGATGTGACGGGACACTTGTCGCTTGATTTTTGCTCTGGAATAAGGGTTGATGTCATACATGAAATTCAACTCCCTTCGCCAAGGGCTAGCTTTATGTGTCCTTGGCACCTTGATGTCCATGTGTGTGCTCAAATCTGATTCTTACAAAGTTTATGTCGGAACCTACACGGGTAAAGATAGCGAGGGAATATACGCGTTTGGGTTCGATAAACAGACAGGCAAGCTGACTTCCGATGTTAAATTGGTCGCCAGAACCGAGAACCCTTCCTTCCTGGCCCTGCATCCTGCCAAGTCACTTTTATACGCCGTGAACGAGACCGGTACTTTCAATGAGAAACCGACCGGAGCGGTCAGTGCTTTCCGGTTGAATGAAAAGGATGGAAGTCTGGATTTGATTAATCAAGTAGCCAGTCGAGGCAAGGCGCCCTGTCACCTCGAAGTGGACGCCACCGGGGGCTCGGTTTTGGTAGCAAATTATACGAGTGGTACCGTATCTGTTCTACCGATTGAAGAGAATGGTGGGCTGGGAACGACAGCTGATGTGGTTCAGCATCTGGGTTCCAGCGTGAACTCCCAGCGTCAGGAAGGACCTCATGCGCATTGTATCAATCTGGACGGGCACAATCGTTTTGCTGTCGCTGCTGATCTAGGGGTGGACAAGGTTTTTGTCTATCCATTTGATGCCGAACGAAACCGATTTGATGTTTTCAAAGCTTCTTCCGTATCCCTTCGGCCGGGGGCCGGGCCACGGCACTTTGCCTTTCACCCCAACAACAGGTTCGGGTATGTGATCAATGAATTGGATAACACGGTGACGGCTTTCAATTGGGATTCCAAAACGGGAAAGCTGGAAGAATTGCATTCACTTTCCACTTTGCCTGAAGGATTTGAGGGTGGAAATAGTACGGCTGAACTGTTCATCCATCCTTCAGGGCAGTTTTTGTATGGATCCAATCGTGGGCATCACAGCATCGTGGTATATCAAGTGGATAAAGAAAGCGGCAGATTGAACTATGTTGAAAACGAATCCACTCAGGGAGAAACACCAAGAAGTTTCGGGATCGACCCCAGTGGGAAATTTTTGTTGGCAGCAAACCAATCCTCGAGCTCCATCGTAGTTTTTGAAATTGATCCGGTAACGGGCGCCTTGAATGCCACGGGCACACATATAGATGTGCCAACGCCCGTTTCTGTGATCTTTCGTTAAGGTTATCCTGATCCAGATCGTCCGAGATAACCTGATACCTGTGGTGGGAGTGGCACCGTACCTGCTGATATATACTCCTCAAATATGAATAATCTGCCCCCGAGAACAAAAGATCCAATGCAGCTGTCTTCGCCTTTAGGCTGTCCCAAACCTTACTGGGTGCTTGTGCTAGCTGCCCTGCTGATGCCAGCCCTGTGGATGCGAGCTGATTTGGTGCTTACTGAAATAATGTATCACCCAGCGGGGGAATCCCTTGAGGACGGAACCGAGTCTCTTGAATTTATCGAACTCACGAACACAGGGACGTCAGTGATTCAACTGGGAAATTATCAATTTTCCCAAGGTGTTGAGTTTGTATTTCCCAATGGCTCGAGTTTACAGCCCGGTTCTTTTCTGTTGGTGGCAGGGGATAGCAGTGCGGTCAAACAGCACTATGGTCTTCAAAATGTCATTGGTAATTATACCGGGCAATTGAGCAATGCCGGCGAAACCATTCGGCTGGTGGACCCCCTGGGCGAAACGGTGCTCAGATTTCGTTATGGAACGGCAGGGGCTTGGCCTGCCTCGGCGGATGGAGCAGGACATTCCTTGGTTCTCAAAGATTTGACTCTGGACAATGATTTATCCTCCAGTTGGCAATCCAGTCGGGCTATCGGGGGTTCCCCGGGTGCAGCTGAGCCCGCGGGGAATGAGGGCAATCTTCAGCGCATGCTGATTCAAAAAGGAGTACAGGGTTTTTACTTCAAGGGGGTGAAGGAACCCAGTAATGGGAATACCGATTGGGCCAAGCCTGCATTCGAGACGAACAATGCGTGGTTGAGCGGGCGAACCGGGTTTGGATACAGCAATAACGCGGCGGAAGCATCACACCTGAGTACTACCCTGAATGACATGCGGAACAATTATCTGTCGGTCTATGCGCGTGTTCCTTTTGAATTGAATGGATCAGATATTGACCGATTGAAATCCCTTCAGCTTACCATGAACTATGATGATAGTTTTGTGGTTTACCTGAATGGTGTGCGTGTGGGAGCAGAGGGGGTCAACGGAAATCCTCCTGCCTTCGATCAATCGTCCAATGCCGGTTCGGATTATGATCCGCAAACGATTGATCTGACATCGCGGCAGAATTTGCTGGTGTCCGGACGCAATTGGCTGGCCATTCAGGGTCATAATGTTGGTATTGGAAATAGCTCGGATTTTGTAATGGCACCCGAGTTAAGCCTGACCTTGAGGGAACTTCCAAGTATTGACGAGCAACAGCGTGCGGTGGTTATCAATGAAGTTTTTGCAAACGGTTCCGAGTCGCCTGATTACGTGGAGCTTTACAATCCGACAGACGCACCCGTGGATCTGAGGGGCATGTGGTTGTCTGATAAACCCGCCCCATTGATGCTCTACCAGATTCCCCACTGGATCGGTCATTCCGGCTCAGGGGTCACCTGGTCATTGAGGCGAGTGTCGATCAGGCTGGTTTTGGTTTGAGCTCGCAGGGTGAATCCATTTTTCTCTCATCGGAAGATGGTTCCTACGTCGCCGCATCTTATGCCTTTGGGCCAATGGAAACGGATATGTCCCTTGCTCGTTTTCCTGATGGCGGCGATCAGTGGTTTTATCAGGGCACAGCCACACCCGGGCAGGCAAATCAACGAAACCGTCATGGCGCTGTGGTCTTAAATGAAGTGATGTATCATCCGCAGCTCAACGAAAATGCTGAATTCATTGAGATCAGCAATATTTCCAGCGAGGAGGTATCCATTGGGAACTGGAGCTTGGCTGGTGTCAACTTTCAGTTTCCTGGCGCTGCATCTTTGCCTGGGAAATGGACTTCACCTCATCGCCAGCGATGCCGAATCAGCTGCGTTTGAATTTGGTATTCCCCTTTCCCGGGTGGATGAGGTCTTTCGGGGACGTCTGCGCAATGGTGGGGAATCCCTTGGGCTGCTGGATGCGTTTGATGTGGCGGTCGATTGGATTGATTTTTCGGACTCCGCGCCCTGGCCAGTGACTGCAGATGGTTTGGGCTCTTCCATTGAAAGGGCATGTTGGGATGATCGTGTGAATGCAGCGGGTCAATGGTTTGGTTCACCGATCGGTATGCCTTCGCCCGGGAGCCCCAATTTTCTGAGCGATTGTCCTCCTGACACACCGGAAAGGGTCGTGATCAGTGAATTTCTCTATCATGCCGCAGCCGATACCGAGGATGAATCTCTCTACGAGTTCATCAAATTACAAAATATCAGTGATCAAGTTGTTGATCTGGGGGGCTGGGCGATTGCCGGCAGTGCGTTTTATTTGTTTTCCGACCAGACCTTTTTACCAGCGGGAGGACATTTGACAGTGGCTGTGTCACCCGATCAACTCGCTGGAGAATTTAATTTCGGTAATACCCTCCTTTCCGAACCCTTGATCGGCACACTACCGAATGGTGGGGGGGGAAATCGCTTTAATACGACAGGACGGCCGCTTGACCGACCGAGTTTGTTATGACGATGATTTTCCGTGGCCTTCCCTGGCTGATGGAATGGAAAGTCATCCCAAGCTTGGATTCTCGTTGAGGCGAAACTGTGATATGGAATCTGGCGAACTCCCCGGTAATTGGGTTGCTGCTGAAGATCCCATGCCTCATATCGCAAATCCTGGCTGGGATTGTGGATTGTTGGACGGACCGCAATCGGTTACCGTAAGCCCACGTAAAGTAGTGGCTTCAACAACACCCGTCATTTCAGTTCAATGGCCGTCGGCTGCACGATTGGATACGATTCAAAATGTGATCATCGAATACTTTGTGGATGATCATGAGACTGAAAACGAAACCATTAGCCGGCTCTTGATGCGGCCTGATGTCGATACTCAGGGAGCAGAATTGAGGGAGCGATACGCAGTGACGTTACCTGCTTTTTCTGCCAATTCAGTGGTTCGATTTCGTATTCGTCTGCAGCTGGAGGGATGAGCGGAATATTTTGAGTCCTTCACCTGAACGAGACGCGTTCGCATGGCATGCTTATTTTGTGGATCCGGAGGTTTCCACGAATCAACCCAATCAATATCACCTGTTCCTTTCTTCTGTCCATTGGAGACGCCTTCACTCATGGACCAATGCAGGCAGAGTTTCTGGCAGTCAGCCCAACCCGACATGGAATAATGAGGTGCCGGCCACTTTTGTGTCGTTGGGCCAGGTCTTTGATGTGACCGTAAGGCATCAGGGAAGTCGTTGGAATCGTCGTGGCGGCAGCAACATTTCCTTCGATTGCCCTTCTCATCAAAACGGCAGCGCCCAGGTTAGAAGCTGGCGCGTTCGTTTTCCTTCTTATCGGAACTTGGGATGGGCTGGATATCATTCATTTGCAGAAGCAATCAGGTTGGCCGCAGCGTGTCTCCTTCAAGATGTTTGAACTGGCTGGTGTCCCATCTCCGCGTACCTCCTGGTCGGATCTGCGGATCAACGGATGTAACTTCAACCGGGATGCATTTCCAAATTGAACGTCCGGGCAAGGATCTGGTGGGTCGCTGGTATGACGAAGTAGGTGATCTCTTCAAGTCACAGGGTTACACAGGGGATGAGGGGCCCTGGAGTTGGGGGGATGCCCGCCTGATTCGGGGAACGCGCAATCGCTTCAGCGAGTCAGAGCGCTACGAATACACCTTCAACCGAAAAACACTGGGTTGGAAAAATCAGCCTGAGGATGGTAAGCCCGATATGGTCGAACCCATGATCGAAGCGCTTCATGCGGCACGAGGGTCGAGGGCCACAAGCCTTACGCCAATGGCTTTCCGAGAACTTCGACGTCGATCAAACCCTGCGCTACATATGCACGATCAATTACGTGGGTACTTTTGATGACATGTTTCAAAACCATTTTCTCTACCGTAAAGCTGAGGACAACAAATGGTGCATGCTTCCCTGGGATATGGACAACACGCTGGGTGGGGCGTTTGGTCAATGGAATGCCAACCCTTTTCGTGGAGCGGAAGAACGAAGGGTGGGTAACGTAGGCAACCGGTCAGGGTGGTGGAATCGTATCAAGGATTCGTTCTTCATCGCCTATGAACAGGAATTCCTGTCGATGTTTCATCAACTCAACAATACCGTACACTCCCCCGAGAACCTCAGGCCCGTCATCCAGGCCATTGCTGCTGAAGGTGGGCGCAGTGGGAACGTGAACAGCCTCATGAACCATATTCAGCGACGCCATGATTACCTGAACAGTTTCATCGAGCCACGACTGTCTCCTCCTTTGTTGGCATTGTCACTCGATGCCGGCAACATTGTTCTTCAATGGCCCGAGGGTAGAACCGATTTCGATCTCGAGGCTTCGGCCAGTCTTTTCGGCCCCTGGCGGTCTGTGACCGAAGGGCAGCATGTGCGACAGGATACTCCTACTTCATACACTGTTTTGCCCAATCAGGCGCAGTCGTTTTTCAGGCTGTCTCGCTAATTCATTGGTATAACGACATGCGTTCAATGACAGGTAGTTGGTGACGGCCTTGATCCGCACGCTATGCCCCTTGTTGAGCGGATACAGGCTTCAGCTTCGATTTCGAAAATATCAAACAAAAACATTAATCCTCAGTCCTTGATGCAGGGTGATCCTCCCTTATCTTTCACGGACAGGATACTCGGGTCAGCGGTTCAGCTCTACAATGACCGGGTAGTGATCGGAAATGGTATCGATTTCCTTATCAAGACAAATGCTTCCTGAGATTGAATTTTCAGCGAGGCTGGAGTCAGTAAAAATAAAATCGATCCGATATTGCTTCATTTTTAATTCCTGCATGGTGGCAGTCCATTTTGGGATTGTAATGGGAGAAGGACATGAAACTTTGGCGCTTGGATCGTGCTTGTGGACCAGGTCGACCAGTCCTGCTGCTTCTACCCTGTCGACAAATTCAAAATCTATTTTTCGCAAGGTGGCATTGGTTTTCAGAAAGTCGGTGTCCTTTCGCGAGCACCCATTGAAATCACCAAGAATGACGACCTTCTGTCTCTCCGCCAGCAGCTTCCTGACCTTGACCATGACTCGGTCGATTTCAAAAAAGACTCCAGGCCAGAAATGAACAACAAAGAAATGCATGCCGTAGGTCCTGCAATGAAGGTAACCATGGTGGCCACCCTCTTGATTGCGTTCGATGACTTGTATGGGCTCTCTTGAGGTAAGTCCCACAGGGAATCCGGTTTCCTTGTGAGTGATCGCATAAGGATGATTCCAGGCAGCGGAGTAATGTCCGAGTTGCTCTTCTGCTATCCCGTTCAATTCCTGAAATGCGACAACGTCGGGTTGTTTTGTTATGATCCAGTCGCTTCCCTCTTTCACCGATTGATGGTGGTTGAATCCATAAAGAACATTCCAGTTGATGATCTTGATGGATTCCCCTGATGCAATGGCATGCGACCCAAGAGAGAGCAAGAAGGCGAAAAACCACTTGAAACAAAGAAGCCTCGCCATTCGCAAGTTGTCATTTGTCGTAGAAATCATCACCGACTCAATACTCACTAAACCAAGGGTAAACTCGAGTTTTTTCGATTGCAGTTTTTTCCAGGTCTCTTCCAAGTATCTGATCATGCACGCCAAGCTGACTGCTCCATGAATGATGTGACCTGAGCTCGCATAGCTTGGGATCTTCCCTCAAAGGGGGCACAGATCAATATTTAAAAGAGCGTTGAATCAAAAACAGCCACAGCTCTCAACTTGCAATATTCCGATCTGTAAGAAAATGCATTCATTCACGTTGGAACTGGAAATACAGAAAATAGAAACGCGCCTCTTTTGCTTTGTTCTAAGGTAACGTGAACGCCACATATGCGTCTCCCTGCTCGCCTCCTAGTTTGCCTCCACCGGTGGAGGGGATCAGTATATATTGTTTGCCGTCCGCCCGATAACTTGCGGGCGGAGCGTATCCGCCAAAGGGGAGTTGATGTGACCATCGTTCCTCACCGGTCGCACTGTCGAAGGCTCGGATTTTAAGATCCCGCGTACCCGCCGCGAAAACGAGACCACCTGCCGTTGTCATTGAGCCTCCAAAGTTTTCCGTGCCGGTGATCGGGATGCCTCGCTCTGTCAGGACCTCGTGCTCACCCAATGGGACTTGCCAGCGCAAGATTCCCGAATTCAGATCAATGCAATTCAAGGTTCCCCACGGAGGTTTGCATCCGGGGAATCCTTCATTGTCGAGTAATTTGGGATAGCCGTTGTAAGTGTAGGAAGGGGATTTGGCTTGGGCGCGGGGATGGGACTTCGCTTGGTTGTCTGCGGTGAGTAAATAGTCGACGAGAGCATCGGTCATGGCTTCATCCAAACCTTCTGCGGCGGGCATCAGATTGCGCCCTGAAGTCAGCAAATTCCGAATCTCCGGTTCGGTTTTTCTTGCTCCAATCAGGATTAATGGTGGGTGAACACCTGATCCTTCGCGGGAATGTCCGTGGCAAGCCATGCAATGCGTTTCATAAATTTTACGACCTTCGGAAGGAGGGACCAAATGGTCATCGATCGTCAATGGCAGTCGTGAAACGGTAGGGAACCATGGTAGTTCGTTGGAGGTAACATACAGAAACCCGGTTTTTGGGTCGAACGAAGCGCCGGTCCATTCGGCGCCACCATGAATGCCGAACAGTGCGGTTGGCATGCCCGCTTCAAATGGCTCAAACCAGCCCATGTTGGAGTGGATGCCTGTTTCATCGTTCCTCAACTGCTGAAGCACCGATTCGTGGGCTTCGTTTGAAAGGTTGGTAATTTGATGGATTCCGAACCGTTGACGCGCGAAGGGTTGGGGCCATTGTAGATCGGGTTGATAAGGTGCAGTTCGCTCCCCGTGTAACTTTGAAATCGGCGCTCTTTTGAGTCGAAAAGGGAACAGTGGTTCGCCTGTGACACGATCCAGCAGAAGCGTGTTGCCGAGTTTTGTGACAGCCGCGACTGCGTCCACATCACGCTGCTCGTGACGAACGGTCGTCAGGACAGGCGGGCGCGGGAATATCTAGATCCCAAATATCGTGGCGTATTTCCTGAACATGCCACAAGCGAGCGCCAGTGCGAGCATCCAGGGCAAGGACGCAGTTGCTGAACAAATTATCTCCCCAATGGCCTGTTCCGATGAAATTGGGCTTGGGCGATCCAGTGGTCAGAAAGAAGATGCCGCGCCCATCATCCAGAGCCGTGCCACTCCAGCAATTCGCTCCGGCTTCCAGTGCGCCCCAGGTCTCATGTCCCAATTCTCCCTCATGAGGTCGCGTGTGGAATGTCCATTTTTTTTCACCGGTATGGAAATCAAAGGCGAAGGCGTCGCCATCGTATCCAGCAATCAATATCAAATCCTGATAAATCGCTGGTGCCACTCGAAAATGCCCCGTCTTCACGCGACCCTGATTTCCAAACGTTTCAAGGGGGTGTCCAGAATCGGCATCGAGAGCGTAAAGCCAATCTCCGGCATTGAACAGCAATCGGGGCTGTTTGAGGGTATCGCTCTTCCAATAGGTCAATCCTCGAAACGCCGGCCGTTGGTCGCATTGATATCGCCATCGTTCGCTTCCGGTCGCTCCGTCGATCGCCACAATGGCGCCTCCTACGGTAGGGGCATAGATCAGGCCGTCAACTGCGATTGGATTGCATTGAATGTTTCCTGCGCCATCTTTGGAGTGATAGATCCAGGCTCGTTCCAATTGCGCGACATTGCCTCGATGAATTTGATCCAGTGGCGAAAATCGCTGGTTGGCATGCCCTCCATGCGACCGGTGCCAGTCGCCAGTAGAAAACTTGGAATTGAATCTCATTTGTTGAAGCCGGCGTTAATGCATGATCTTTCGCGGCAGGAATCACCTGGTACAAAGGCATGCCGGCACGAGCACCGGGGTCTTCCATGCGCCAAGCATTTGCAGAAGTGCGCTCTTCTGGTTCTGCGGCTTGAGACACCAAACAAAAGAGCCCGGCAATCCAAGTGGCATTTGGGATCCTTGGCAGCAGCTTTGAGCATGAGATCGGTCGCATGGTGTATTCTAAAAGTGTCTTTCTGCTCAAGCAATCGAATTGTCGGACCGAGGGGCACGCGTCTGAGTGTTAATGGCAACTTGACTCGAGAGTATCGAACCGACTGCGAGCCATCGGAAATCGCAAAACAGCGGCAGCTACAGAAGTTCCGGGTGATCAAGCAAGGAACCAAGGCAAAGGTAAAAATGGCGCCCTCCAGCATCCATACGACAAAGACGGCAACCCTACTCTGGACGAGTCATGGGGCTACAATCGGAACTCTGAGAATTGCCTGATCGCCTGGAAGTTCTTAATGGCTCAATTGCTGCGAGAACCATGAGGTCAGTGTGCCTGGACGACCCGCTGTTACCTTTGTTGGGGCACGAGCATAGATTTCTCAGTTTGTATTCGACTTGGATGTCCGTTCGCAATATCAGTCATCGACGCGTCAGTTCTGACACCCGCATTTGGGTAGTGCTTAATGCATTGTGAGGATCGTGATGATTCGATACCCTGAATTCATTATTTAACTCATCTATGAAGACACGAAAACTCGGATACAGCGACTTGCATCTCACACCGATCGGCCTGGGAACCTGGGCGATGGGAGGTGGCGATTGGAAGTTTGGTTGGGGGGATCAGGATGACGCTGCATCCATCGCCTCGGTGCATCAGGCTCTTGATGCTGGGGTGAACTGGATTGATACGGCGGCCATATACGGGCATGGACATGCCGAGCGAGTGGTGGGCAAGGCAATTCAGGATCGGCGCGATGATGTTTTGATTGCGACCAAATGTGGACGGGTTTGGGAGGGGGAAAGCCGGGAGATTGGTAAAAGCCTCAGGCGAGAGAGCGTCCATCGTGAAGTCGATGTCAGCCTCCAGCGTTTGGGAATCGATTGCATTGATTTATATCAAATTCACTGGCCGGAGCCCGATGAGGAAATCGAAGAAGGTTGGGGCGCGGTGGCTGAGTTGGTGGAGAGCGGGTAAGATCCGCTATGCTGGCGTTTCAAATTTCAACATGGAGCAGCTCAAACGCATCCAGCCGATTCACCCTGTGACCTCGTTGCAACCGCCCTACAGCATGCTACGCCGAGAAGTGGAAGAGGAGATTCTGCCCTATTGTCGAGAAAACCAAATAGGGATAGTCGCTTACAGCCCCATGCAAGCGGGATTGTTGACGGGTAGATTTTCCAAAGAACGCGTTCAGAATTTGCCTGCCAATGATTGGCGAAAGGCAAACCCGTTTTTCACTTCCCCGCAACTGGAAGCCAATCTGAGCATTATCGAACAATTACGCCCTGTTGCTGCGCAGATGGAAATCACTCTCCCCCAACTCGCGCTGGCGTGGGTTCTGCGACGAAGTGAAATGACTGCCGCGATTGCAGGTGCGCGCCGTCCTGAACAAATTCTTGAAACAGTCAAGGCGGGGGAGATTGTAATTCACGACGAATTGCTGCTGAAGATCGACCGCATGCTGAGTGCCTGAAAATTCAGAAAACCTAATCAGTGGCCAGGTTCTAGTACAGCTTATAAGTTAATCTAATAACGTCTAATAGTCTCTGGAATGATTGCCAAGAACTGGCTGCATGGCCAATTGCCAGCTTGACATGTTTTAATGACACCCCTTAATGTGCTCTGCTCTTAAGGCTGAATTGTGTTCAGCATGGAGTAAAACGGCTTACCGGCTTAAAAGATATAACAGGTTTCGAAATCGATGAACAAAGGCAAGATCGTTCAAGTTATTGGCCCCGTAGTGGACGTGGAATTCGCGGATCAGCTACCGGCTATTTACAATGCGTTGACCATCAACTATCAAAGTTCAGGGTCAAGACAGCAAGCTCACTTTGGAAGTCCAGCAGCATCTCGGAGATAACTGGGTGCGTGCAGTGGCCATGTCGTCTACGGAAGGTCTGAAACGCGGCCTTGATGTTGAGGACACCGGCGCTGCCATCTCGATGCCCGTCGGTAACGGAGTCATGGGACGCGTTTTCGACGTGACCGGGCAGCCAGTGGACGATCGAGGTCCATTCAAGGCTGACAAATATTATCCTATCCATCGTGCCGCTCCTGCTCTGGTCGATCAGGCCACAACTCCCGAAGTTTTGACTACCGGTATCAAGGTCATCGATTTGATCTGCCCCTTCCTCAAGGGCGGTAAGGTCGGTGCGTTTGGTGGTGCAGGTGTAGGCAAGACCGTTGTGATCATGGAGTTGATCAACAACATTGCCAAACTCCACGGTGGTGTATCCGTCTTCGCAGGTGTGGGAGAACGCACACGTGAAGGTAACGACCTTTATGGTGAGATGTCCGATGCGGGCGTTATCAATCAGGAAAAGCTTGAAGAATCCAAGATTGCCCTGGTGTTTGGTCAGATGAACGAGCCTCCTGGCGCACGTCTGCGTGTGGCCTTGTCCGGTTTGGCCATGACCGAATATTTCCGTGATGAGAAGAATCAGGACGTGTTGCTCTTTGTCGACAACATCTTCCGTTTCTCTCAAGCAGGTTCCGAAGTGTCTGCACTCCTTGGACGCACTCCAAGTGCTGTGGGTTATCAACCTACCCTGGCGGCTGAAATGGGTGACCTGCAGGAGCGCATTACTTCTACAAACAAAGGTTCTATTACTTCATTCCAGGCGGTTTATGTCCCGGCGGATGACTTGACGGATCCAGCTCCTGCTACCACGTTTGCTCACTTGGATGCGACGGTGGTTCTTGAGCGTTCCATTGCAGAGCTTGGAATTTATCCTGCTGTGGATCCTCTGGCTTCTTCTTCACGCGCTTTGAGTCCCGACCTGATTGGCGAGGAACATTACCAGGTTGCCCGCGGCGTGCAGAATGTGTTGCAACGCTATAAAGATTTGCAGGACATTATTGCTATTCTGGGTATGGATGAACTTTCTCCAGATGACAGGTTGACTGTGTTCCGCGCTCGCAAGATCCAGCGCTTCCTCAGTCAGCCATTCTCTGTGGCTGAAGTGTTTACTGGTCGTCCTGGTAAGCAGGTTGACGTCAAAGACACGGTGCGTGGCTTCAAGGAGATCCTCGAAGGTAAGCACGACGATGTCGGTGAAGGTAACTTCTACATGAAGGGTAAGATCGAAGAGATCTACGAGGAAGATTGATTCCTCTCTTCAATGGATCTTCACTTTTGATCCTCAACTCTTGCAGTAGCTATGGCTGATACAATGAAACTCGAGATTGTCACTCCTGAGGACAAGATTTATTCCGATGATGTGAACATGGTCACCTTACCCGCCAAGGAAGGTCAGATGGGCATTTTTCCCAACCATGTTCCATTGATGACTCAGGTTGCAGCTGGTGAGATTCTGGCTCAAAAGGGTAGTGAGCAACAATACCTTGCTGTGGGCGAGGGTTTTGTCCAAATCACGGCTGACAAGATCTCGGTCCTTACTGACATGGCTGTTACTGAAGACAACATCGACGAAGCCAAGGCAGAGGAGGCTAAAAAGCGAGCTGAAGCGCGACTGCAGGAAAAACTCTCCGATGAGGAACTTGCAACCGTGAAGGCGGCTCTAGCTCATTCGATTGCTCAGTTAAGCGTGAAACGAAGGAAACGTATTTCCTGACATATCGTGATCGAGTGAATCAAATTTCAAGCCCTGGTTTTCAGCCAGGGTTTTTTTGTTATTCAACCCAGCTTCAGGAAGTTGCCAAGCAGAGTTTTCCCGTGGTCGGTCAAGATGCTTTCCGGGTGGAACTGGACTCCCCATAGAGGCAGGGTTTTATGTCGCATACCCATGATTTCACCCTCTTCCGTTTCCGACGTGATTTCAAAGCAATCCGGTAATGAGGCACGGTTGACGATCAGAGAGTGATAACGCGTTGCATTGAACGGGCTCGGAATGCCTTCGAAGAGATCCTTGCCATCATGAATGATCGGTGATGTCTTGCCGTGCATGAGTCGGTGATTCACGACTATTTCCGCTCCAAAGCTATATCCGATACACTGGTGTCCAAGACAGACTCCCAGAAGCGGGATTTTGCCTGCATAGGCCATGATGATATCGTTTGATAAGCCGGCCTCTTTTGGGGAACATGGTCCCGGAGAAATCAGAATCCTTTCCGGGTTTTTTGCCGATATCTCATCGAGTGTGATCTGATCATTGCGATGCACCTCCATGGGCACATTCATTTCTCCAAGGTACTGAACCAGGTTGTAAGTGAACGAATCGTAGTTGTCGATAACCAGCATCATAAAGCCAAATGCTAATTGATAGAGGATTCTTACCCGTATCAAATGCAAACCCAGCTTAATAAGGCTGCCTCGATCTCGGCAATGGTTTTGTTCTTAGATTCCAAGTACAGGAACTAGCAGAATTTAGTTTTCCATCCAATTTGAATCACACCCTGCTACTTCTCCTGCCCATGTTAACAGTGGCTTTTTTCCTCAGTTTCCATATGGTTACATCATGTCCCTTGTGAAGCAAAAGTATGATAACTTGCGATGTATTCGCTCCAGAGTACTGACTGCTGGTGGATTAATTATGTCCATTTTTCTTGTATCTGAATGGTTTGTCCACGCCTCAGAGCGGCCCAATATCATTTTATTTTTGGTCGATGACATGGGCTGGCAGGACACCTCGGTTCCTTTTTGGAACAAGACGACTCCATTCAATCAACACTTTCGGACGCCCAATATGGAACGTCTGGCAAAACAGGGACGGCGGTTCACGCAAGCTTATGCGTGTGCGGTATGTTCTCCCACGCGAACATCCATCATGACCGGGCAGAATGCGGCCCGCCATCGGGTGACGAACTGGACTTTGTACGAAGACCGCGAAACATCGGGGAAAACACCACGCTTGCTGCCTCCTCGGAATTGGAGAAAACAAGGATTGCAACCTGGAAATGCACCCACCTTGCCCGAAGTCCTGAGGGATCAACTGGGCTATCGCACCATTCACGCAGGAAAAGCCCATTGGGGAGCTTATGATACTCAGGGTTCGGACCCCCTAACGCTTGGTTTTGATGTGAATATTGCAGGTCATGCAGCAGGGGGGCCTGGACATTACCATGGTGAAAAGAATTATGGAAACGCTGACGCAGGCGGAAGGACACGACCTTGGGGGATACCCGGACTGGAATCTTATCATGGGAGTGACACTCATTTAACCGAAGCGCTGACTTTGGAAGCGAAGCAAGCCATCTCAGATTCCGTTGCCGACAACAAGCCTTTCTATCTTTACATGGCTCATTATGCGGTCCATGCACCGATTCAGCCACATGAAACCTACATGCCCAACTACAATGGAAAAAATTATCCGGGTACCCGGATTTCCATTCCGGATAACGAAGCCCGCTACGCATCCATGGTAGAGGGCATGGATGCTTCTCTGGGGGATTTGATCCATCACCTTGAATCTCTTGATATCTCAGAAAACACTTTAATTGTTTTTGCCTCAGACAACGGGACCTTGAGCCTGCACGCTCGTGGAAATTCTCCAAGAGATACGGGACGCGACACACATTCATGGCCACTGCGTGAAGGGAAGGGATCCGCGTATGAGGGGGGGGACGCGCGTGCCTCTCATCGTCTCATGGGCAACATTAGTTCCCGGTTCTGAAGTGCAGAAGTCCTTGCCAATTCCATCCAATTCCATCTCCAAATCGCAATTGATCGTTGAGGATTTGTTCCCGTCGATCATTCGATGGGCTGGCGGTAAAAGTTATCGCTCCGAGACAAGCGTGATCGACGGTGTTGATTTTACTGAAGCCCTTTTGGGCGAACCTGAGTCACATAGTCTGTTGAACGGTCGCGCCTTGGTTTTTCATTACCCCCACCAATGGACCGGACAACCAAAAGGCGGCTATCAGCCTCATAGTTCCATTCGCCAGGGTGATTGGAAGGCGATCTTTTTTTACGAAAACCAAGTCTGGGAGTTATATCATTTGACTCAGGATATTGGTGAATCGCTCGACCTGAGTCAGGCCTATCCAGGAAAACTTGAGCGTCTTGCAATGACGCTGAAACAGAAACTGATAGATCGTGGAGCTGACTGGCCTGTCCACCGGGAACTCAAACTAGATCTCCCCTTGATGCTGCCTGATAAAATGAACTGACCTTCACTCAGTTAATTCTTTCTCCACTTTCAAGCGCAGCTGACCGCAGGCTGCATCGATGTCGTGCCCTTTTTCTCGTCGAAGGGTTGCGTTGATCCCTCTAGATAACAAGCCTTCAAGAAAGGCTTCCTGAATATCCTCTTCCGGTCGTGACCATGGCAATCCTTCGACGGTGTTGTAAGGAATCAGGTTGACCTTGGCGTGGAGTTCCCGTGCCCAGTCTGCCAGTGGTTGAATTTGATTCAGTCCATCGTTGACGCCTTCGATGAGTATGTATTCGAAGGTAATCATTTTGCCTTTTTTATTCAAATACTGCCGGCAGGCATCCATGAGATCTTCGATGGGATATTTACGGTTTATGGGCATGATGCGGGATCGCACTTCATCGGTGGCTCCGTGGAGTGATATGGCCAGTCGAAATTGAAACGGTTCCCGTGAGAGCGCTACTATCTGGGGGGCCAAACCACTTGTCGAAATGGTGATCTTGCGTGCACCGATATTGCATCCCCAGGGGGCATTGGCAATCTTGAGTGCCTTCATGAGGTTCTCATAATTGGCCATGGGTTCGCCCATTCCCATGATGACTAGATTGTTCACCTTGCGCTCCTGACCCTGTTTCAGTTTCGGCTGAAAATGGTGCTCAATTGCAAGTAATTGACCAAGAATTTCCTCGGGTTCGAGGTTGCGCTTCCAGCCGTCCAGCCCGCTTGCACAGAACTTGCAACCATAAGCGCAGCCGACTTGTGTGGAGATGCATAATGTGTGCCGGTCACTTGCTTCACCATAGAGTGCTGGATTTGCCGGGATCAATACACTTTCGACGAACGCGCCGTCGTTCAGCTTCCAGAGAAACTTTTGAGTGGTGTCCTCCGAACCTTGCTTCTGCATGCAGTCTGGAAGATAACAGTTGAAGTTTTTGTCCAGTTGTTCTTTCAGGTCTTTCGGGAGGTTGGACATGCTGTCGACTGTGATCGCACGTTTATGGTAAACCCAATCCAGAATCTGATCGCCGCGATAAGCCGGTTGTTTCCAGGCGACGAGCTGGCTTTTCAGGATTTCCGGTGTGATTGATTGAAGGGACGGTAGCATGTCGGGAAAAGTTCAATACTCGCCGGTCGCTTACAAGCAACCGGCGAGTGAATCATTCGGCTATTCGCCGGTCAGATAATATTTGTTGGCGTAATCCTGAACCATGCGCCACGTACTGTATTCAGGTGTGATCGTAGACATGGATCGACGGATTTTTTGGATCCATTGTCGGGGTATGCCTGTGGAGTCGCGATTGTAGAAGCCCGGTATCACCTCTTTGGTGAGAACATCGTAGAGGTTGTTGCTGTCGACGCGGTCCTGTTCCTCAACGGAGTCAGGTTGCGAATCAGGACCAATCGCAAAGCCATTGGTTTCATCAAACGCTTCACGCCACCATCCATCAAGGATACTCATATTCAGACAGCCGTGTGCCGATGTCTTTTGTCCACTCGTGCCGGAGGCCTCCAGTGGACGTCGTGGGTTATTTAACCAGATGTCACAGCCAGATACCATTTGGCGGGCCACGTGAACATCATAGTTTTCAATAAATACCAAATGACCGTGAAGTTCGGTGTGCTTGCTGAGATGAATGATGTGCTGGATAAAACGTTTTCCTTCATCATCACGTGGATGCGCTTTCCCCGCAAAGATGAACTGGATGGGATACTTTTTGTCCTTCACCAGCCTGACAATTTGTTCAAACTGCTGGAAAACGAGAGGAGCACGTTTGTAAGTTGCAAAGCGTCGTGCAAATCCAATCGTTAATACATCTGGATTCAAGAGATGATCAAAAGTGATGAAATTTTCACGTTTGAGACTTTGGCTTTGAAGCAGGAGACGGCGACGAGAAAACTCAATGAGTTCGCGCCTGAGTAATGACCGAAGGGCCCAGATTTCCTCATCAGAAACAAAGCCTGGATCTTCCATGCGATTCCAGAACGCATGTGTGTTCAAGTCGGTATCCCAATGCTCACCCAGACGACGTCGGAAAAACCTTCTCAGTGGCCCTTTCATCCAACCTGCTACATGAATCCCGTTGGTAATATGACCGATCGGTACTTCCTCGACTTTCTTATCCGCATAGAGGTCTTGCCACATCTGCCGACTGATCTCTCCGTGTAACTCGCTTACCCCATTGGCAGTTCGGGAGTGTTTCAGAGCAAGGACAGTCATACAGAAAGGCTCGGATTCATCTCCCTTGCGAACACGGCCCATATCCATGAACTCTTGGTGGGAAATCTTCAAGTTGTTTGCAAACTTGTGGGCGGCATATTGCACCAGATCACTTGTGAAACGGTCATGGCCAGCCTCCACAGGTGTGTGGGTTGTGAATATGCATTCCTTGGTGGTTGCTTTGCTGGCATCCTCGAGGGTATGGCCAGTGGCCATTTTCTCACGCATCAATTCGAGCGTCAGAAATGCTGCATGACCTTCATTCATATGGAAGACAGAAGGCTGAATATCGAGCGCGCGCATGAGTCTCACACCGCCGACACCCAAAAGCATTTCCTGCATGATGCGTGTTGTACTGTCGCCGCCATAAACCCGCAGTGTAAGTTCCCGATGATGCTCTTCGTTTTCAGGCAGATCAGTGTCCATAAGGTAAATGGGAATGCGTCCCACATTGACCTTCCAGACTTTGAATTTTACCTGGCTGGTGGCAATTTGAATCATGCAAGTGAGGTGTTCCCCTTTTGCATCAAGGACCGCTTCCATGGGCAAATTCCGAGGATTGAGACGGGAATAGTATTCCGTCTGCCAGTTTTCCTCATTGATCGTTTGCATGAAGTAGCCCTGTCTGTAGAAAAGGCTGATGCCAACAAACGGAAGTCCCAGATCACTTGCAGATTTCGCGTGATCCCCTGCAAGAATACCCAACCCGCCTGCTGCGATTGGAAGTGTTTCATGCAAGCCGAACTCTGCTGAGAAGTAAGCGACAGGTTTTCCCTCAAGTTTTTGAGCGTTCTGCGCTGCCCAGGTATCACGCTCTCCCATATAGGCATTGAATCGTTTCAATACGTCTCGAACATCTGCTGCGAAAGCAGGTTCCTGGAGGCGTGTTCTTAATTCGTAGTCCGAAACCTCATGCAACACAGCAACTGCATTGTGGTAGAGGTTTTGCCATGCGCGAGGTGATAGCTGTTGGAATATTTCCTGGGCCTCCTGATTCCAGGTCCACCACAAATTACGAGCTAACCGGTTCAGCCCGTGTATCAGATCAGTCAATTCCGCTGAAGTCAGCGGTTCAGTTTTCATAGTCCAAGTTCAAGTTTAAGGTTAAAAAAAATCGGTATCTCCCGGTTTGGAAGAAACCGACACCTGAGCAAAGACAAAAAGGTCTGATTTTGCAATCTTATGTTTGTGGACTTTTCAAATTGAACGCTTTTCTCCTGATTCCTGGTGGCAATAGAGCGGGAGAACGTTAGATCGGATGATCCTGTTCCTCCCGGCGTTCCTTTTGTAAGACGCATTTTTTCGTCATTACGGTAGGGTCAAAGTTTGTCGGAGGAGATGCATTGAAAGCATGACAAAACTCAATGAGACGCCCCTTCGCCAACTGTCGCAGATTACAGAAAGGCAAGCTTGTGCGTTTTTCATGAACAGCTCAAAAAGCTCAAAATCGACCTTGCATAGATCCGACCTGATACTTTGACAACTTCAGTGGATGATGGCAGCCTGTAAATTGTGAAATTCTTGAATATCTGCCCAATCAGAAAATATTTTCGGATAATGTTGGTCGCAGTTTTACTGTCTGGTCTGCCTGAATTTTTACACGGAGCAGATCGTGTTGCGAACCAGACTTTGAACTTTCCAGACAAACCACCTGCTGCTGACTACGCCTTGGAGAATGCCTTTCCGGGGCTCAGGTTCTCCAATCCTGTTGCGATCGTTCAAATGCCCGATTTTGAAGATCGTTTGTTTGTGGTTGAGAAAGCGGGACGCATCAGGATGGTGACTCTGGGGGGGCAACCCGAACGTTTTACCTTCATGGGTTTGACGGATCGAGTCAGATCAGGCGGAGAACGAGGACTTTTGGGTTTGGCATTTCATCCTGATCATGCATCGAATGGATTCTTCTACGTGTTTTACACGGCGCAAGGATCAGGCTCTCCCAACCGTCTTTCCCGTTTCAAGGTGACTCCCGATGATCCCTTTGCAGGCGATCCGGAAACTGAGGTGATCCTGATCGATCAACCGGATGATGCGGGAAATCACAATGGAGGCGATGTTCATTTCGGGCCTGATGGTTACCTTTATGTGGCTTTAGGTGATGAAGGAAACGCCAATGATTCACTGAACAACAGTCAACGCATCGAAAAGGATTTTTTCGCCGGGATTCTTCGCATTGATGTGGACAAGAGGCCAGGCAGTTTGCCTCCCAATCCACACATCGCAGTCTCCAATAACTATGGCATTCCGCCTGATAATCCATTTGTTGGAGCCACGACATTTCTCAATCGCTCAGTGAATCCTGATCAGGTAAGAACCGAGTTCTGGGCGGTCGGATTGAGGAATCCCTGGCGCATGGCCTTTGATCCTGTGACGGGGTTGCTTTATACTGGAGACGTGGGGCAGGGGCGTTTGGAAGAAGTGGACATCATTCAAAAAGGCGGAAATTACGGATGGAGTTTTAAAGAAGGTACCGCTGATGGCCCCGATGCTCGCCGGGCACCAGAAGGTTTTGTTGATATACCACCGATATTGGAATATCGGCATGGATCAGGACCCGATCGAGGCAACTCCATCACGGGAGGAGTGGTTTATCGGGGGGATCGATTGTCTCAACTGTACGGGGCCTATGTTTTTGCCGACTACGTGAGTGGAAATATCTGGGCCATGAGGCACGAGGGTAATCGCCAGACAGATTGGTTTAATCTGGCACGGGATTCTGGAATTGCAGGTTTCGGTATTGATCCAACACAAGGCGACATCCTGTTGGCCGATCATAATGCAAACCGGATCATGAGGCTCGTAGGAACTGAAGCTACTACGAATATTGGTTTTCCCACGACACTAGCCGACACTGGTGCATTTATTGATTTAGAAAATTTGACACCTCACCCTGGAATTGAGCCTTATGAGATCAACACGCCTTTCTGGTCGGACAACGCGATCAAGAAACGCTGGTTTTCAATTCCTGGCACTGATCCAGGTATCAGGTTCGAAAGGCAAGGTCCCTGGGGTTTCCCCGAAGGAAGTATCTGGATCAAGCACTTTGATCTGGAAATGGTGCGGGGTGACCCTGCTTCGTCTCGACGACTCGAGACTCGCTTTCTCGTAAAGCACGAAGATGGTGTTTACGGCCTTACCTATCGATGGGATGACTTACAGGAAAACGCATTCCTAGTGGATGAATCGGGCTACAGCGAAATATTCCGTATTCAGGATGGTGAAGAGACTATCGAGCAAGTATGGCGATACCCGAGCCGAAGCGAATGCCTGGCATGCCATACACCTTCTGCAGGGTTGGTGCTTGGTTTTAACACAGCACAACTTAATCGTTCAGTTTTGAGAAATGATCATGAAGTCTCTCAATTGTCATGGTTGAAAACAGTGGGACACTTTCACGGTGAACCTGAGACGATTGACACGCTTCCAGCGATGGTATCCGCCAATGATCCGTCCGTAAGCTTGACTCAGAAGGTGAAGTCTTATCTCGCCAGTAATTGTTCCCAATGTCATCGACCGGGTGGTGAAGCTCTGGGACGATGGGATGCTCGTTATGAAACGCCCGTTTTGGAATCGGGTTTAATCAACGGTCATGTGGTGCGTCATGAAGGCCAGGCGGATCGCCGTTTGATCGTTCCCGATAATCTTGAAAAATCTGAGATTTATCAGCGCATATCAAATGAAGGGTCACGTCGAATGCCTCCTGTGGGGAGCCATCTGCTGGATCCGGAAGGCATTGATCTACTCAAGCGATGGATTACCGAAACATTGCCGCATAAAACCTTTGCAGAATGGCAGCAACATTTTTCCAGCGCGGTTTCGGTTCAGGAACTCGAACCAACTGGCGATACTGACCATGATGGTTGGAATAATTTAAGTGAGTATCATTTAGGGACGGACCCTACCTTTGCATTAGATCGATGGCGTCTCAGGTTGGATGTTTCACGTGAGACATTGTTTATTCCAAACCCTCCAGGAATCGAATTGAGATTGGAATCGAGCCTTCTCTTGGGGAATGCTGTTGAATGGGAGCCGATAGAGATTTTAGAAACAACAGAACCTGTTTTAGGTTATAAGGGTTTGTTGGAATCCAAACCAGAAGGATTCAATGAGGGTTCGAAATTCTATCGAGCCACCATTATCTTTCCTGAACTTGAATAGTGAAAATGCTGTTTTCGATTGTTTGTTTGCTGGTTTCAATTCCAGGATTGGTTCAGAATTAAAGCTCCTACGGCTGGAATACATCTCTGGTCAGATGCAGGAAATAAAGTTAGATGAGATTAATTGGCTACATTGAAGGGACGAATCATGCACGAACTTTTGGGGATTATCTTTATGCACAAGGTGTGGATAATCAGATAGAACGTGCACAGGGAGAGCGCTATGAGGTTTGGATTGTTTCTGAGGACAAAGTGGAAGTCGGTAAAAACCATCTCATCGCATATCAATCGAATCCAACTGATCCTGTCTATTTGGAATCAGCAGAGAAAGCACAGGAAAAACGTCTCAAGGCAGCCATGGAACAAGAGGCGTATGCAAAGAAGGTCAAAGATCGGGATGCTATCGCTCCTCGTGGGAAGGGGCTCTCCACAGGAAGGCTGACGCTAGTGCTGATGGTTATTTGTGGAATCGTTTTTCTTTTTCAACAACTGGGATACCATCGGGCTGTCTTTCAACAACTAAGTATTTCAAATTGGACCCCGGGCGGAGGTTCGTTTGGTCTCGTTGAAGTCCGCAACGGGCAGGTATGGCGGCTCATCACTCCCATTTTCATGCATGGAGACATCCTGCATATTTTCTTTAACCTGATGTGGCTTCGAATGCTTGGAACAGTCATTGAGTATCGTCAGGGTTGGAAATGGCTTTTGGTGATTGTATTGGTCACTGCATCCATTTCCAACATAGCTCAATACTACGTCAGCGGTCCTTTGTTCCTGGGGATTTCTGGGGTGGTGTTTGGATTGCTGGGTTATGTGTGGATCAAAGGGAAATTTGACCCTTTCTCTGGTATGTTCCTCCCCCCAGGCGTAGTATTTATGATGCTTCTCTGGTTGGGGTTGGGTGTCTCCGGTTTTCTGGAGAAAGGTCTGGGTGTAGGGATAGCAAACACCGCGCACATTGGTGGTCTTGCCGTAGGGTGTATCATGGGATACCTGAACACCCTTCGAAAACGATGATCTCTTGTGATGGAAGTTTCCGAAATTGTCGCCATCATTTTAACCTTGGCAAAGTATCTGGTCATCGGAGTAACCATTTTGCTATGCATGTTTATTTTGATCGCTCTATTTAAACCTTTGCCTAAACACACTTCAAAACACGACGAGACTCAGGAAGAGTAAACTCTGGTTCGAAAAATAGAGACCACTTCGTGTCGCAGCAGCGTCTCAATCCTGTCATTGCCGGAAGGCTTGAAGCAAAGCAACCCCTCAGTCACCATCAGTATCTCGTATGCATTCAAGAACTTCAGCAGGATGCGGCTCAGGCTTTACTTTTGGCCAGATTTTGAGGATCGTTCCTTTGGGGTCAATGAGGAAGGTGATGCGATGTATGCCATCAAACGTTCTTCCCATGAATTGCTTCGGCCCCCAGACACCATACTTGGTGACAATCTCCTTGGATTCATCTGCCAACAAGGTGAAAGGCAGTTCAAATTTGTTAATGAATTTCTGATGGGCTTTGACGGGGTCGATACTGACACCAACAACAACAGCGCCAGCATCCCTGAACTCCGCATGCAAATCTCTAAAAGCACAAGCTTCCTTTGTACAACCCGGCGTGTTGTCTTTGGGATAAAAATAAAGGACGACAAATTTGCCTTTGAAATCAGACAGGCGAACTTGATCGCCATCCTGTGATTCTGCCTTGAACGCAGGTGCCTTATCTCCCTCTCTCAATATCAATTCAATACCTTTTGCCATATCTCGGACGGTAACTTGATGAAGTAGTTTGTTGCAAGATTCGTTCCATGCTCATGCAGAGTAGCTGGAGGTTTAAATTGGTTTGAGCTCCACCATGGTAGCCCCCCATCCACCATTCCATTCAGGTGCGGTACGATGTGAGAGGACGAATGGGAGTTGATCAAGTAAAGCATGCACCCCTTTTCTGAGCGCTCCTGTTCCCTTTCCATGAATGATCCGGACAGTGAAAATGTCGTTCGCGCGACAAGCTTCAAGGTAGTCAGGTACAAGTTCCCCTATTTCATTGGGACGAAACGTGTGGAGATCAAGTTCTCCATTGATAGGTATTTCAATGGGGTCTTCAGATTCCATTTCAGAGATTCTCAAGAAGATAATTTCTTCGTTTCCTGGCTCCGTAATCGAAAACCACCACGGAACCGAGGGTATCTTCCAGCGAATGAACGATAGTCAAAATATTTCTCCCCCCGTAAAAGGCGGTTTCAGGAGTTCGGTAATCTGAAAATCATTTTTGACCATTGGAGGATGATGCATGACTTTGTTTTTCATATCAGTTTGTCCACGTAGCTATGCGAGAGCCAAATTCATCATGACATAGACCCCTCTGCAAACTGAGACTGTCACCTTTCTTTTGATCACACACTTCGACCATTATGCATGCAGCTAGATTCAATCAAGGATTGTTATCGTCAGGCAATGGTTCGATTCGCCACAAATCCATCACCGCCCATAGATTAATGGGTGCGACTGATTCACCCGGCTTCAGCAGGCGGACACTTCCATCTGCAAACCCATAGTTCGATCCTCCGGAGTTCCTGTTGCCTCCTGTTCTGTGACGGTTTTGTTCGACTTCCTCAATATCATTTCCTCTGCCTTGATAGAAATCCATGTGAACGTGGGGTGAGTCCGATGCCTTCTCGCCAAACGTAATGGTATCGGAAGGATGACGAATGGCTGTGAGTTTCATTCCGTGTGGCCACAGGCCATTGGTGAATGACTGAAAATCTACCTTATTATTCAAAGTCATGCGAAAGTAATCATTCCAGCCATTGATCAGATAACTTCGGTTCGACATGAATTTGTCGGCAGGACACTTCAGTAATTTGTGATTGAGGTAATAAGGGCGAAGCTTTGCCATCCAATTGTTTTTGAAACTGCGGCTTACGGGAGGGCACTCGTCATTGAAATCGTCGGCATACATAGTGAGAGCCATGCTGAGTTGGCGTAAGTTGTTAACGCATTTGATTCTATTCGCTTTCTGCTTGGCAGAGGAAAGTGCCGGCATGAGCAAACTAGCCAGGATCCCGATGATAGCAATCACCACCAAAAGCTCTATCAAAGTGAATGCAGCGATAAGAGGTTTGTTGAATTTCATAGTCCTAGCTTTTCTTGACTAAAAATACACCGCCCATCATGTCAGGTTTCATTTTTCTCCTTGAAGTAGCCATATTCTCGCATTTTGCTCATCTTTCTTATTCGCTAAAAGTCACTTTTCGGTTGCGTTTCGAAGAACAGGTTAACAATACTGTCCAACGTCCTTCTTTTGAAGACAGTTGCACCTTTATGGTTATTCATCTTGCACAATCGGTAATCGCTCTCGAGAATGGGAGCATGGATGAGCTTCTGGTTTATCAGTTGACAGGATTCCTGATTGTTATCCTGGTTCTTTGCTCTTTGTGGTTTGCAGTTGCGTGTCTAGGATTTTTTTTCCGCAACTTCGAGATCAAAGATCCAGTGGCTGTTCCATCCTCCCCCGCTGTTCCCAGAGATGCCGTTACTGAAATGGAAATCACCCCTCAAGTGCAAGTGCTGGTGGGCGCAGCGCTGCACACGGTAATTCAAGGGCCATTTCGTATTGTGTCCTTAGAGGAGACCAAATCGGATGTATCTTAAGAAAGCTCAGCGTGTCATCATTTGATCACTGAGCCTGCTAATTATGAAAAAACTGCGAGTTACCGTTGAGGGGAAAAGTTATGACGTCACCGTTGAGCTGTTGGGGGAAGATTCTGCTGCTCAAGTTCCTTCAGTCCCTTCTGCTCAACCTTCGAGTCATGCATCTTCTTCCGGGATAGCTGAGCCTGTTCCCAGTCCCTTGGCTGGCAAGGTAGTTAGTATTGCTGTCGGTGGTGGTCAACAGGTGAAAGAGGGAGATGAACTAATGGTTCTGGAAGCAATGAAGATGAACACGCATGTTTACGCGCCTCAATCAGGAACGGTCGAGCACATTCAGGTTCAAGCCGGGGACAATGTGGAAGAGGGGCAGTCACTGATGACGATTAGTGGAGTCTAATCCCTGTGACTCAACGAAATTAATCATTACGGACGATCTTATGTTTGAGAGCATCACGAGTTTTTTTCAATTAACCGGTTTCAGCCTGATCACTTGGCAAATGTTTGTGATGTGGTTCGTTGTGCTCGTCCTGTTTTATTTTGCCATCTACAAAAAGTTTGAACCTTTATTGCTGATTCCTATTGCCTTTGGTGCTCTTGTAGCGAACCTTCCGACACGAGGTATGATCACCTTTCAAGCCCAGCAGGATGGATCTTTTGAGTCAGGAGCAATTCGTGTGGAAGCCTCGGTTGAAGAAGCTGAACCAGGTGCGCAAGGAGTGAATGTTTATGAGATTCACAAAATGGAAGGCGGGCTTTTTGATTTCATCTCCCAAGGCATCAAACTGGAAATCTTTCCTCCATTGATTTTTCTTGGGGTAGGTGCACTCACTGATTTTGGCCCTTTGATTGCCAATCCGAGGATGCTCTTGCTCGGAGCTGCGGCACAGATGGGAGTATTTTTTACGTTTCTTGGGGCGTCATTCTTGGGTTTCAGCAAGCTTCAATCAGCATCGATTGGTATCATTGGTGGTGCCGATGGTCCTACGGCAATCTTTACCAGCAATAAACTGGCCCCGGAATTGCTCGGCCCCATCGCAGTGGCTGCCTACAGCTACATGGCCTTAGTGCCACTCATACAACCACCCATCATGCGATTGCTGACTTCAGCCAGGGAACGCAGGATACGCATGCAATCTCTCCGGAAAGTGAGTAGGATTGAAAAGCTGGCGTTTTCTCTCGTCGTTACCATTGTATGCGTGCTGCTTGTGCCTGACGCTTCGCCGTTGATTGTGATGCTCATGCTGGGCAATTTTCTGCGCGAAAGCGGGGTCACTGATCGCTTGTTGAAGTCTGCACAGAATGAAATCATCAACGTCGTCACGATTTTCCTTGGGGTCAGTGTGGGGATCACTATGCGAGGGGAACGTTTCCTTCAACTGGAAACCATCAAGATCATTGTGCTGGGCGTGATTGCCTTTTCCATCTCGACCGCGGGAGGTATCCTGATGGCAAAAGCCATGAACATGTTTTCCCGTAAAAATCCAATCAATCCGCTGATTGGTTCAGCTGGCGTTTCGGCTGTTCCCATGGCCGCTCGTGTTTCCCATCAGGAGGGGCAAAAAGCCGATCCCGGAAATTACCTTCTGATGCATGCGATGGGCCCAAATGTGGCGGGTGTGATCGGGTCGGCAGTTGTGGCTGGTTACTTTATTTCCACATTGGCACGTTAGTGTGCAAGCCTGCCCCGTGTTTGATTTTAGATCAAGAACCTGACGACGCCTTTGCAATCAGTCTTTGCTTTCCCTGACTCGCTCCTTTTTTTCTTCACGTTCTGATTCCAGGGCTTTTCGCTCAGTTGCCATTTGAGATTTAAGTGACTCCAGCGCTTCGATATCGCCGGATTGAAGAGCTTTTTCTATTTCCCCGTTCAGGAAGATCTCCTTTTCAGCTATCTTGGCGGCATATTTAGAGTCCAATTCACCGAGTTTACCCTTTTGCTCCTCAGTAATTTGAGCAATTGGGTTGTCTTTGTTCAACCGCTCCATTGCCAATTCGTATGCTGATTTCATGTGGGCATTTCGCAGGCAAATTCGGTCGAACTCAAGCTTAATATAATCGACTGCTTGATTGAGCAGGATCTGTAGGCTTCATGCCCTGCTTTTTGCTCCTATGATAGAAAAAGCCGTCCAGGTAGACCCTGAACGGCTTGTTTAATAAATTAAAGGATCTCAGCTTTGAGCTTAAATGAACTCGTTGATCAAGTTCTCAAGAAACTCCTGTCGACCGCTTTCATTCTTGGTGATGCGGCTTTTCTTCAGAATGTATTTCTCCAAATCCTTGAAGCTGGATTTGCCAGCTTCAATTTTTTGGCCAATTCCTTCATCCCAGGAGCTGTATCGGTTTTTGATGAATGCATCCAGACGTCCGTCAGCACGGATGGCTGCTGCAATTTTCAATCCGCGTGCAAATGCGTCCATTCCACCAATGTGTGCGTGGAAAAGATCTACGGGTTCGAAGCTTTCCCTGCGAACCTTGGCGTCAAAGTTGACACCGCCAGTGGTCAAACCTCCGTTGTTCAGGATGGAGAGCATGCATTGTGTGGTCAGGTAGATATCGGTCGGGAATTGATCGGTATCCCATCCCAGCATCACGTCCCCTGTATTGGCGTCAATACTTCCCAAAGCACCCGATGCGGATGCTACTTCCAGTTCATGCTGCATCGTGTGGCCGGCAAGGGTAGCATGATTGGTTTCGAGGTTGAGTTTGAAATGATCAGTCAAATCATACTGCCGCAGGAAGTTCAGACATGCAGCGGCATCTGAATCATATTGGTGCTTTGTAGGCTCTTTAGGCTTGGGCTCGATATAGAATTGCCCCTTGAAACCAATCTTTTTCTTGTGATCTACCGCCATGTGTAAGAAAGCGGCTAGATGATCCATTTCTCTTTTCAGATTTGTATTCCAAAGTGTTGAGTAACCTTCTCGGCCTCCCCAGAAAGTATACCCTTCACCACCAAGAGATTTAGTGACTTCAATGGCTTTCTTAACCTGAGCACCGGCATAGGCAAATACGTCGGCATTGCAGCTTGTGGCCGCTCCGTGCATGTAACGGGGATGCGCAAAAAGGCAGGCAGTGCCCCAGAGTAATTTAATACCAGTGCGCTTTTGCTCCTCGGCAAGAACCTTGGCTACAGCGTCCAGGTTTTTGTTGCTTGATGAAAGTGACTTCCCCTCAGGCGCCACATCGCGATCATGAAAGGCGTAATAGGGAGCGCCCAGTTTTCCCATGAATTCGAATGCGACTCGTGCCCGGTTTTGAGCGTTTTTCACCGAATCCGTTCCGTCGTCCCAGGGGCGCAACGCTGTTCCGGCTCCAAATGGATCGGAAAGAGGGTTTCTGAAGGTATGCCAGTAAACCACCGAAAACCGCAGGTGGTCCTTCATGGACTTACCGTCAATTATCTCATTTTCGTCATAATGTTTGAAAGCGAGTGGATTCTTTGAATCCGGGCCTTCAAAACCGATCTTTTTTATTTTAGGAAAAGCTTCCTTGGCTTTCTTTGGCATACGATCTTAAGGTTTATCAATGAGTTACAACTTCGCAGAGCCCTGAGATGAGCGATTGCGAATCGCCGGATTAATTACTATATTGACGATTTGTCAAGAATTTACTCGTTTAAACCCGGCTTCTTTGGGTAGAAAAAGTATCAATAGTTGGGGCTGACCCCTAATTGGTTGCACGTTTCTCTTGCCAAATGGGTGGCTCTTAATAGAGTATCCGGCTCATTTGTGACGATTTTGATGACTTTGATTGACAACATAACGTGGGTGCTGGCGGCCCAAACTGCGACTGGAACAGGGCAGCAAGGACAGCAGGGGCCTGTCTGGGTCCAATTCGTGCCTTTTGTATTTCTGTTCCTCATCATGTATGTGATTTTAATACGGCCTCAGCAAAAAAAAGCACGTGAGCATGACGCGCTCCTGAAGCAGTTGAAAATAGGGGATCGAGTGAGCACCAATGGAGGAATCATTGGCGTGATAGTCGGTCTGAAAGATAACAAAGTCTCCATTCGTTCCGCTGACACCAAGCTGGAAATGCTCAAAGGTGCCATCACAGAGGTTTTAAAAGATAAATCTTCCTCAGAATCCTAAGACGTAACTCAAAATACTCAATGAAACCCGGATATTATTGGAAATGGTTGTTGGTCATATTTTTGGCAGCCTGGGCAATCTCTGAAATCACTCCTCCCTGGAGCGCTTCACTGATTGATCAATTCGAGCAGGATGCTTCTGTCAGTACTGACGAATCAAAGACACTGCTCACTACAGTGGTGTCCGAGGCCAGAAAGAAAGAGGAAGCTTCCCCTGGTCGAACTTATGCCAACATGTTCGATGCTATTGGCACGAACGATGTTCGCGCGCTTTTCCCGGAAATCAAAATTGCCGAAGATGAAGAACAGCCAGTCAAGGTGGTTCTCAATGACCTCCAGCAGCGCGCCTCAGGGCAGGTTCGTCTGGGCTTGGATCTTCAGGGTGGTGTCTCATTCACTGTGGCCATGGAGACCAATGTGTTGAGCGCTGATCAGGATCAACAGGTGGTGCTTGAGCAGAGCATCGAGGTGCTTCGCAAGCGCGTCGATCAATTTGGTGTTGCTGAGCCGATCCTTCAGACGCGGGGTGAAAATCAGATCCAGATTGACATGCCTGGTTTGTCTGAGCTGGACTATCAATCGGTGCGCGAAATCCTGACCCGTCCTGCGTATCTCGAATTTCGAATGGTTCACGAACGCAGTCAGGAGTTGATAGATCGTGGATTTCCTGTTCCGGGTTATGAAATACTCACCGAACGCCGCAGCAGTGAGACCGCTGGTGGGCCTGACTCCTTGATCCCATACCTGGTCAAAATCAAACCAGAGCAGGGATTGACTGGAACGCACATCAGTTCGGCGGGTGTCTATCCTGATCCATTAACTGGTAAACCCGAAATTGATTTTGTCCTTACTTCGGAGGGAGCTGTCCTTTTTGCAGATGTCACTCGTCAGAATACAGGTCGGCAGATGGCCATTGTGCTTGATGGTGAATTAAAATCTGCTCCAAGGATCAATGGTCCCATCGAACAGGGACGCGGGCAAATTACGGGTGACTACGACATGCGGGAAGCCTTTGAGTTGGCCAATGTCCTTGAAAATCCACTTGAAGCTCCTGTGCGGATTGTTGAAGAAAATTCCACCGGTCCTACTCTAGGGCGTGATTCGATTGAAAAGGGGGTCCGAGCGTCGCTCTACGGTTTGATCGCCGTTGCTATTTTCATGGCGCTTTATTATTGGTGGGCTGGCTTGATTGCCAATTTCGCCCTCCTCCTGAACATCATTCTCCTTTTGGGCGTGCTTTGTATGATTGATGCCACGCTGACCTTGCCTGGTATCGCAGGTATTGTCCTGACTGTGGGGATGGCAGTCGATGCGAATGTGTTGATTTTTGAACGTATCCGTGAGGAATTATCGCTGAAGAAATCTATCAAGGGAGCCATTGAATCAGGGTATGGCAAGGCTTTCAGCACCATTTTTGACGCGAACGTGACAACGCTGATTGCCTCCATTATCCTGATCAACATGGGTAAAGGCCCAGTGAAGGGTTTTGGTGTCACGCTGACGATTGGTATCGTGGCAAGTATGTTCACCGCATTGTTTGTGACTCGTCTCGTCTTTGAGGCATTCCTTGTCAAAGGGAACATGAAGAACGTTAAAATGCGGAAACTGCCTTTCCTGCACAACAACAATTTCGATTTCATGCGCCATTGGAAGGTCATGTTCGGTATATCCTGGCTGATCATTGCGTTAGGCTGTGGTGGCGGCATGATGTATCGGGGTGGTGATGTTTTTGGTGTGGACTTCTCAGGCGGTGACAGCATGTCATACAGTTTTGAAGAAAAGGTGCCTGTTGATGATGTTCGAACCTCCGTTGCTGGACTCGATATTGGCGAAGTAAAAATCACCTACCAGAGTGATATTGCAGATGGCGATGAAACCCTGGAATTGACAACGGCTTTTGATCAAGGTGAAAAGGTTACTGCTTTACTGAAGGAACAATTTTCCAGTGCAGGATTCACATTGGAATCCACCAGTCGTGTTGGTGGCTCCATCGGTAACGAAATTAAAAAGTCTGCGATTATTTCGCTGACGCTGGCCTTGTTTGGTATTCTGTTCTACGTGGCTCTGAGATATGAATTCTCATTTGCTATTGGTGCCGTCCTTGCCGTTCTTCACGATATCCTGATGACTTTGGGGCTCTTCTTTGTGAGTGGTCGAGAATTGAATGCACCAATGGTTGCAGCCATCCTGACCATCATTGGTTTCTCGATCAATGATACCATCGTTATCTTCGACCGTATCCGTGAAGACTTGAAATTGGGTGTCAAAGGTTCATTCAAGGATGTCATGAACAAGGCAATCAACGAAACCTTGAGTCGAACGATCATTACTTCAGGCACGACGCTATTCGCAGCTTTATCACTCTTCATTTTTGGTGGAACAGTGATCAATGACTTCGCGTTTACTTTCGTAGTGGGTATCATTACCGGGACTTACTCGAGTATCTATATTGCTGCATCCATCGTGCTGTGGTACACCAAGGGCCAGAAGCCCAAGCTGATGACGTCGGATGTCAATGAAGATATAACGGTTCATACGGCGGAGGCATAAGCAACCGTAGGTAATGCTTGCAGTAGAGCTTATTCAGCCTTGGCATTGGGCGGGTTTTATCATTGGCGTCTGCTTTTTTCTTGCCCTTGATCTAGGGTTGCTTCACCGGGAAGCGAGAGAGATCCGCATGCGGGAGGCTGTCGCTTGGACCGCATGCTGGTTCATTCTGGCGATGATGTTTGCGGTGGGGCTTCTCCGTTGGCAAAATCAGGAAGCCGCAGGGGAATTTGTCACAGGCTACATCGTCGAACTGGCGCTCTCGATGGACAATGTCTTCGTCATCGCGATGATATTCTCTTACTTCGGCGTGCCGAGGCGCCTTCAGCACAGGGTGCTGTTCTGGGGGATTCTGGGAGCCATGGTCATGAGAGGTGTCATGATCTGGTTGGGTGTCGAATTGGTCGAGCGATTCAATTGGATACTGTACATTCTAGGCGCCTTCCTTATATTTACCGGTATCAAAATGTCCGTTGGTGGCGAGGAGGAGGTGCATCCTGAGCGAAACCCTTTTATAAAACTTACCCGAAGGTTTTTTCCAGTCACCAACTTCTACGATGGACAGCAATTCACGACGCGTAAACCAGGGTATTTTGCTCTTACCCCGCTAGCTCTGGTATTGATGATGGTTGAGACAACCGATTTGATTTTCGCCGTTGATTCCATCCCTGCAATATTCGGGGTCACCCAGAAACCATTTATTATTTTCACCTCAAATGTGTTCGCGATACTAGGACTGAGATCTCTTTATTTTCTCCTTGCTGGTGCCATGTCTTATTTCACCTACCTTAAATTCGGGCTTTCCTTGGTCCTGATATTTATTGGATTGAAAATGCTGGTCGTTGTCTTCGGCTATCACATTGATACGCTTCTTTCTCTCATCATTGTTGCCGGTATCATTTTTACATCGGTAATGAGCTCGCTGGTGCTCAGTCAGCTTCGAGATGGAAAAGACTCCTCCAAGGAATAAGAAGCCAGATTTTGGAAGACAACGCGGCGGTAGCGTGGAATAATGCGATTGTAGATGAATTCTGTCCCTCTATCGAAAACCATTAAGGCCCTGTTGAATGACCTGCCCGAGGGCCAAAAGATCACTGTCAATTGGATGATTTCCAACACCGGCGGTCGTGGAATTTATCTGGTCTTTATTTGGCTTTCACTACCTTTTGTCGTGCCAGTCTCCCTTCCAGGCTTCAGCGTGATTGTAGGGTTGGTGTTTTTATGTCTTTGCTGGTCCATGTTGCTCGGTGATGTCGGGCGTTTGCATCGGGTTATTGGAGACCGTCCTTTGCCATTAAATCGTGAATCCCGATTCTACCGGGCCAGCATGCGATTTCTTGTTTGGTTGGAGCGTTGGATAAGGCCTCGAAAGACCGAGTGGATTCATTGGCGATTGGTTTCCACTCTGAATACCTTGCTGCTGGCTTTTCTGGCCTTCCTGCTTGTGTGCCCAGTTCCAGGGGTGATACCCTTCACCAATTCCCTCCCAACCTATTCCATTATTGCTATTGCTGCTGGGATGATGGAAGAGGATGGGGTGTGCATGTCTTTTGGATATATTTTGTTTTTAGCAACATGCGTTTATTTTCTTTTGATCGCAGGAAGCATTATTGCGTTGTTGAATCGATATTATGAAGATATCCTTCTTTGGCTGCAGCTTTTTATATGAATTACCGGTGGTCCATAGCTCCAATACAGGATCTACAGGTCAAACGCCTTTCTGAGGAGTTTGATCTTTCCCCGCTATTGGCCCAGTGTCTGTTGAATCGGGGGCATGATGATTTTGAAAATGTGGATCAATTCCTGCGTCCGAAACTCAAGAATCTTTCTGACCCTTTCACCCTTCCCAACATCGAGCGCGCTGTCGAGCGGCTCTTAGCTGCGCGTGAATCAGGCGAGAAGGTTGTGGTCTTTGGTGATTATGATGTCGATGGAGTGACATCAACTGCATTGATCATTGAGGTGCTCAGGGAATTGGGTTGGAAAATTGATTATTATTTGCCTCACCGCTTGGAGGAAGGTTATGGCCTTAGTCAGGACGGAGTCGAAAACTGCCTCAAGAAAGTTAAGCCTGACTTAATTCTTGCTGTCGATTGCGGCTCGACTGCGGTGGACACGATCCGCTGGTTAAAAGACCGTGGCATGGATGTGATTGTGTTGGATCATCATCAAGTTACAGATCCCGAACCAGAGGCTTATGCCTTGGTGAATCCACAGCTAAAAGGAGGCCCTTTATGTGAATTATGCAGCGTTGGACTGGCCTTCAAACTAGCTCATGCAGTCATCAAGGCCTGCCGGGAATTAAATCAACCTCCTTCCGTGCACGACTATGACATGCGTCCTCTGCTAGATTTGGTTGCTCTGGGCACGGTGGCAGACCTGGTGCCGTTGAAAGGGGAGAACCGAGTGATGGTGACTGCCGGGCTCAAACGACTGAATCAGACACGAAGAGCTGGTTTACTTGCCTTGATGGAGATAGCACAGGTGCGCGACGAGGTGGGTGTTTTTGAAATCAGTTTTCAACTGAGTCCACGCATCAATGCAGCAGGCCGCCTTGTGAATGCAGATACGGCATTACGGCTCATGCTCAGCGATAATCTTGAGGAAGCACGTCAATTGGCTCAGGAACTCGACACCTATAACAAGGAGCGTCAAATGATTGAGAAAGGGATCGCCGACCAGGCAATTGGCGCGATTCGATCTCAATTTGATCCAGAGCGCGATTATGTGATTGTGCAGGGTGAAATGTATTGGCATATCGGTGTGGTAGGCATTGTGGCCTCCCGGGTCCTTCGGGAATTTTATCGGCCAACGATCATTCTGGGCGGTGAAGGCACGGAATGGCGCGGATCTGGACGAAGCGTCAGCGGGTTTGATCTCGCGGAAGCACTGAGAACTTGTGATGATTTATTGGTCCGCCATGGCGGTCATGCCATGGCTGCAGGTATGTCGATCGATCCCAAAAACCTTGAAGAGTTTCGGAAAAGGATCAATGCCTACGCTGAAAAGCAGATAAGCAAGGAATGTCTCAAGCCTATCATACACCTTGATGCGGATGTGCCTCTCGCTGAGCTATCCCTTGAACGAATGGAAGAGCTGGCTCGTTTGAATCCGTTTGGTGCTGGAAATTGCGCACTGCAATTTGCAAGTCGCAGAGTCTCACTGCAAAGCCAGCCCCATCGCATGGGCAGAGATCAGCAGCACGTCAAGTTTTGGGTTTCCGACGGTCGATCCAGCTTTGAAGTGTTGTGGTGGAATTGTGGTAAGTCAAAACTACCCTCAGGATCTTTCGATATTGCGTACGCCCCACAAATCAATGACTACAATGGAAGACGCTCGGTTCAATTGAAGTTGCTTGACTGGCGACCTGCAACTTGAGTTTGCAGGTTTCGAATGACGGAATTTTTTGATGAAGTTCGTCAATTTCTTGCTCGAAAATATCATACTTCCTGAATTGAATACGTCGCATGAATGTCACAGGCCCCATTCATTTCTACAATCGTTACACCGGACATCTAGAGACCGAAGCTGTATATGGTGGCGGGTTTCTCAAATGGGCTTACGGAAACCCATTGGGTAGAGTTTCCGTGGATTTATTTGTCAAACGTGCTTTTTTTTCCCACTTTTATGGTTGGTGGATGGACCGTCCTTCGACTGTTGCCAAAGTAAAACCTTTTGTGAAATCGTTCGGATTGGATGCTCAGGAGTTTGCCAAAAAGATGGACGAATTCACGTCCTTCAATGACTTCTTCAGCCGTGAATTAAAACCCGAAGCAAGACCCATTGTGGATGACAGGGATGCAGTTGTGTTTCCTGCTGATGGAAGGCACTTGGGCTTTCAGGATTTATCCAAGGTGCAGCATGTTTTTGTCAAAGGGCAGTCCTTTGATCTGGAAGCGCTTTTGGGAAATGCTGATCTTGCAAATCGATATCGAAATGGATCTGCAGTTCTTTCACGATTGTGTCCCACGGATTATCATCGATTTCATTTCTCCGTTCAGGGAAAAGCTGGCCAGAGCAAACTGATCAATGGTGACCTTTATTCCGTCAATCCAATGGCATTGCGGCAGAATCTCAATTATTTGTGTGAAAACAAAAGAGCGCTTACAAGCGTGCAAACTGATCGCTGTGGAGAGGTATTGATCATGGAAATAGGTGCGACGAATGTGGGATCCATTTTGCAGACATTTCAATCTGATGCTTCTCTTCAGCACAAAGGGCAGGAGAAAGGGTATTTTCGATTCGGAGGATCGGCCACGATGACCTTTTTCGAGCCAGGCGCCCTTAGGTTGGCAGAAGATCTACGCACTCATTCCGCCAACGGAATAGAATTGTATGCACGCATGGGGGACTTGATGGGGAGGGTTAGTTAAGTAACTGTTTTCAGGGGCCGTATATTGCCTTGATCCGGATCGGCTGGTGGGCAGGCAGTGTGGTCCTTGGTTTGTGAGCACATCATCAAAACCCGAATGTTGGTTTACAGGATAGCCTGCCTTGCATCGCTCGACACTGCCATGACGCCATTGGTTCCCGTGCAGCCATTGGGTGAGCAGATACGTAGGCTGCATGAGCCCCCTTGTTCGTTCAGCAAGGATTGATTCCGCCACCCAGTTGAGAGCTTTTCACAGCATGCAGGAGTCACACCCGCCGATGGCTCAGAGCATGAACGGGTATTTGAGGTGCCCATATCTCAAAGCAGTTGCATACGAACCCGGTGAACGTATTCGCACGGGATAGTCCAATCCCGGTGCTGTTTGAGAGAAGGGGGTTTCAGCTTCATTGCAAGTGGGTTCAAGCCCCTGTTTGAAGGGGTTCCGTCAAAATTTCCATTGACAGTTTGCAGGTGACAGGGTCTTATTTTGCCTCATCCTTTCCTAGAAGGCGTGCCTCTTTATGGGCTGATTGCGTCTTTGAGGTGGTGCTTTTCGGGGAAAAACCTCGGATTGAATTTTCAATGTCATGAGCAGGAAAAAAATCAATATTGCCATCATTGGATTGGGGTTTGGTGCTGAGTTCATTCCCATCTATCAGAACCATCCCAACGCCAGCATGTACGCGATATGCCAGCGTAACAAAAAGAAGCTCAATGCCATCGGTGATGCCTTTGGTATCGAAAAACGCTACCAGAAGTACGAAGACGTGCTCAAGGACCCAGATGTGGACGCCGTTCACATCAACACGCCCATACCAGATCATGCCGCCCAATCCATCGCTGCGCTGAAAGCCGGTAAGCATGTGGCATGCACTGTGCCAATGGCTACTTCTGCTGCTGATTGCAAAACAATTGTCAATCTTTGCAAGAAAACGGGATTGAAATACATGATGATGGAAACCGTGGTGTATGCACGGGAATTTCTTTTCGTCAAAGAGCTCTACGAGAAGGGGAAATTAGGGAAAAGTACAGTTTTTACAGGCCAGTCATCAGCAGGACATGGATGGATGGCCCAATTACTGGCCGGGATTGCCTCCCATGCATTATGCGACCCATTGTGTTGGCCCCTGCATGGCATTGACCAATGACACGGCTGAATATGTCTCCTGCTTCGGTTCTGGAACCATTCGCAAGAACCTGATCAAGCATTACAATTCTCCTTTTGCCGTCGAAACCACTCATATCAAATTCAAGGACTCCGATTTGAGTGCGCGTATCCATCGCAGTTTGTTCGATACGGCCAGGCAGTATCGAGAAAGCTTTGATGTTTATGGAGATAAGCAGGCTTTTGAATGGCCTTTGATCGAGGGAGAAGACCCTGTTTTACACACAGCCAAGAAGCCGGAACACAAGATCCCCAAACGGGTCAAAGTCAAGGATTACGCCTCTCGATTGCCGAAGGGGATTCGTCCATTCACCACCAAGGGGGTGTACGATCTTGGTAAAAAAACCCATTGAGCTTTACCCAGGGTGCAGGGCATGGGGGATCTCACCCTCATCTGGCGCACGAATTTGTCAGTGCCTTGATGGACGGAAGCGTGACCCGTTCCCGAACGCTCGTCAGTCCGCAAACTGGACCTGTGTCGGTATTTGCGCTCACGAATCCGCCCTCAAGGGCGGCAAAATCGTCAAGTTACCCGCTTTTACGCAGTAAATTAATAATGAATCAGTAAACTAAAGTTAAAAATGAGTAATAATAATTCACATTCAGCTGGTGACATGTTCCTTTTCTGGGGTTGCTTTGTTGCTTTAATTACCACTGCATTCGCGTTTATTACGCGGGCATTCTTGGTCAATACCCCCACCTTATGGCCGGCGGCCTTTGGTTTGGATGCGGTTCAAGGGCAGGAACTGTTTGGTGCCGGCATCTGGCCGTTCGCTATCAGTATCATTGTGTTCAGTCTCATCATTGACAGGATTGGATACAAGACTGCGATGATATTCAGTTTTGTCTGTTATGCGGTCTATGCCGGCATGGCTTTCATGGCGCATGGGATAGTCACCGGGGCGGACGGAGACGCCCTGGCTGAAGCTCAGAAAAAGGCCTATGGTTACCTTTATGGAGGTTCTATTATCTTGGGCTTAGGTAACGGTACAGTTGAGGCATTTATCAACCCTGTGGTGGCAACGATGTTCCACAAGGAAAAAACCAAATGGCTCAATATTTTGCACGCTGGCTGGCCTGGTGGACTCGTTATCGGTGGTTTATTGACCATCATGCTGGGGGACCAAGCCGCCAATGACTGGCGTATTTTGATCTATCTTATTGCCATACCCGCCATTGTGTTTTTGATCATGCTCATCAAGGCGACTTTTCCTGTCAATGAACGTGTTGCTTCTGGCACGAGTTATAAGGAAATGTTGGCAGAATTCGGTGGTATCGGGGCCTTGTTCGCATCTGCATTGATCTTTGGGCAACTGGGCCAGGTATTTGGATGGAGCGCTGGATTGACATGGGGAATCATTGCTCTGGCAACAGTCGGATACGGCCTCTATTGTAAATCTTTTGGAAGACCTATCCTTATTTTCCTATGCTTGATCATGATGCCATTGGCGACGACAGAGTTGGGCACCGACGGTGCCATCACTGGAATCATGGAAGAGCCTATGACCGTAGCTGGATTCCATCCTTTGTGGGTGCTCATCTACACTTCTGCGATCATGGCCATCCTAAGGTTTTTCTTCGCAGGCCCTATTGTTAAAAAACTCACTCCAATAGGTCTTTTGATTCTCTCTTCGGTCATGGCCATTGTAGGGCTGTTTTTCCTGTCGTCCGCTCAGGGATTGATGATTATCTTTGTCTTCGCAACCATTTATGGATTCGGGAAAACATTTTTCTGGCCAACCATGCTTGGAGTTGTTTCCGAACAATCTCCAAAAGGTGGGGCATTGACACTGAACGCCATTGCTGGAATTGGAATGCTGACAGTAGGAATTGTGGGCGGTCCTCTGATTGGTAAGATGCAGGAAGATTCGGTTGCCAAGAAAATGAACCAGGAAACTTACTCTCAGATCTCCTCTGAGAATTCTTATCTGCTGGGAAATTACACTGCAGTTGATCCATCCAAAGTGGCAGAACTTGGTGAAGAAAAAGCTGGCGAAATCAATGAAGAGGTGAAACTTGCAAAGCAAGGAGCCCTTGCAAACGTGACTGTCTTTCCTGTCTTCATGCTGGTTTGTTACATTCTCTTGTTCCTCTACTTCAAGCAACGAGGAGGCTACAAACCTGTTGAAATCGATTCCAATACTGGCGGAAGTGAAGCCTAGCCACCGGTAATTAAGTATAAACAATTCACGAAAAAGGCGGCCATGGGCCGCCTTTTTTCTTTTGAGTGACTGACTCAGAGTAAGCCCTTATTGCTTCAGCACCCAATGGCTGACGCACCCCTCATGTGCCTGAGTCACTGTATGGGCGAAATCGGCGAGGTAACCACGGGTGTGTTGCGGTTGCTTCGATGTTGCGGTTGATGCACGCTGGTCTAATTCGGTGTCCGATACCTCCAGGTGGATGCTTCCTTTCAACAGATCAAACTCAATCACATCACCATCCCTGACCAATCCGATGGGGCCCCCCACCGCTGCCTCAGGTGAACAATGAACACCGATGGCGCCGTGAGAGACGCCTGAAACGCGTGTGTCCGAAACCAGGGCGACCTTGCCATCCAGCTCAGGGACTCGAAAGAGCGGAGGTGGCAACGAGGACTTCAGGCATTCCACTGGCCACGGGCCCCAGGTTTCTCAGTACCACAACGGTGCCGGGTTTGAGCCGTTTTTCTTTGACGGCTTGAATGATGTCTCGCGGATCTTCAAAGCACATGGCGGCGCCTCTGAAAGTTGGAGATTGCATGCTCGAAACTTTAAAGACCATGCCTTCCGGTGCCAGATTGCCAAAACAGATTTGCATGTCTGCGTAAGACTTGAATGGTGCGTCCGTAGCGGCGATCAGATCCTGTTCTTCCGGCACTGATGGTGCTTCTGCCAAATTATCTGCAAGCGTCTTGCCGGTTACCGTCATGCATGATCCATCAAGGAGGCCTGCTTCAAGTAAATGTTTCAACAGCATGGGTGTGCCACCGAGTCGATGCAGGTCCACCATCGTGCGTTTGCCCCGAGGTGCAAAACTGCAGAGTACGGGAGTGTCGCGCAAAATTGCTTGTATGTCCTTGAGTGTGAAATCTACCTTTGCTTCGCGCGCCAGAGCGATGAGATGAATGATCCCGTTTGTTGATCCACCAATGGCGGCGATGGCAGCTGCTGCGTTTCTGAATGCGGCACGTGTCAGGATATCGCGTGGTCGAAGGTCCAGCTCCAGTAAATGCCGCATTCTTCTGCCTGCGTCCATGCACTCCTCTTTTTTGGCGGGGTCGATGGCAGGGATGGATGAGCTGTAGGGAGGCATCAGGCCTATGGCTTCCATCGCAATGCCCCATGTATTGAAAGAAGCCGCGATGCCACAACCCCCAGGGCCGGGACAGGCTGCCTTGATGATGGCATCCGCTTCAGATGCCGGGATCTCTCCCACATCTGCTGCCGCCTGGGCGTCGTAGGAATCAAGGATGGTGACATCGCGCCCTTTATAGCAACCCGGCATGATGCTGCCGCCGCTGAGGATCAGGCCCGGAACATTCATTCTTGCCAGTGCCATTGCAAAACCTGGCCCATTCTTGTCACAATGGTGCGTGCCAATCATGCCATCGTAGCAGTGCGCGCTCACGACGCATTCAGACGCATTGGCGATGAGGTTTCTGGAGGGAAGAGAGGCATTCCCGCCTTCCATCCCTTGCGTGATGTTGTCACTGACACCCGGTACACCAAAGGGGAATCCCAGCAAACCAGCGGATTTGCAACCTGCAGCAATCATTTGACCCAGCTCATGGGCATGCACATTACAGAGATTGCCATCCAATAGAGGGACTCCGATGCCGATCTGAGCCTTGTCGAGATCGCTTTCATCAAATCCAAGGCCCCAATAAAAAGATGTGACACCTTTCTGCCAGCCACGGGTCAGTTGCTTGCTATTCCAGTTGAGTGTATCGGGCATGCTGGATTTATCTCATGTGAAGATATCCCGGTGCAAATTTATTTTAGCGAAATGGTGGGTTCCCACCTAACGAGTGATCCTTGAATCAACCTGCACTTATGCCGAGTATTTGAATGCATTGATTGATATTCCGGATTGTCAGGGGGCGATAAATCGCCGAAAAAAGGCTTTGCGGATTCTGCCTTATCCATCAAATATCAACCCATGAAAGTTCTGCAGTCTATCAAAACACGCGGCTTCGTGTTGCTCACGATGATGTTTTGCTTTGATAGTACCCTTGTGTCAGCCGTACCTGATGAAGATGGATTGTATGCTGTCATTCGCACTGAAACGGGCGAAATCACCATACGCATGGCTCATGAAAAAGCACCTCGAACAGTCGCAAACTTTGTTGGCTTGGCTGAAGGAAACAAGACCTGGCTGGATCTGACCGATGGAACAATCCGGAACAATCCATTTTACAATGGTATCACCTTCCATCGTATTATTTCAGATTTTGTCATCCAGGGAGGATCACCGAATGGAATGGGCAATGACGGGCCCGGCTATCTTTTCAAGGATGAATTTCATCCTGATCTCAGGCATGACAAGGCCGGCATACTTTCCATGGCCAACTCGGGCGCCAATACGAACGGTAGTCAGTTCTTTATTACACTCTCGCCTCAGCCACATCTGGATGACAGGCATTCTGTGTTTGGAGAAGTGGTGGAAGGAATGGATCAGGTTTTTGAGCTCGGTCAACTACCTCAAACGGCACCCGGGACCAAGCCTGTGATACAGTCTGTCGATATTGTGCGTGTGGGGGAAGCAGCTCAGGCATTCAGCCTGGATAGTCTGGACGAGCCGTTACCAGGCCTGATTCCAGCCGATGTTTCCATGGTCAGGATGCCAACAGGCAGTTTTGAGCTCCACTGGGAAGCGGACTCAACTGCTGTCGAATACTTGTTTGCAACTCAGAACTTTGTTGAATGGAGTGGAGCACTTCTAAATCCTACCGGCCGGGTCGCCATGGATCAATTTGTCGCTACCAGGCAGCAGTTTTTTGTGAAAATCATCCAAGTCAAGAGGGATTGATTTGCAGGTGACCTCGTCTGACGTTGTGTGCTTCAGCTCAAAGCGACTTCTGCGCCACCATTGCGAGCAGACTCCAGGCAAGCATCCATCACTCGTTGAGTTTTTAAGGCAATGTCCGGCCAATGCGGGTCGATTTTGCCCTTGATCACACAGTCGGCGAATGTTCTGAACAACTGGGTCTCCTGCGCGCTGGGATGATTGTTGGAATATTCTTTCACATCGTGTCGCTTGATATGTCGCTCCATGTTGAACTGGGAACCGTTCACATCAAAATGTGCCTTGTTGGTTTCAAAGCTCAGTTCGGAGTCATAATAAGGGAGTACAAAATCTTCCATTGTCAAATGTCCTTTGTTACCGCTCACACTGATGAACTGCTGGTTCTCGGTCAGGAAAGAGTTGTAAAAGCTGGCGGAAACTCCGCTTTCAAAGAAAAGCTCGCCTGAAAATTCGGTGGGCACGCGATCCGGACTGTCAGATCGTCCTGTTCCATTGAGTAGACGTCCCGAGACATGGGTTGGCATAGCATACTTCATCGCCCATAGACTGAAGCGAATGGTATACCACCCTAGATCTCCAATGCAGCCAGCTGGTTCCAATCCGCTATGCATGCGTATATTGTTTTTGAGGAAGTCCTCCGGTGCGCAAAAGCTGAACATTGCTGTGATTCGCTTGATATCTCCGACACTTTCTTGATCTTCCAGCACCGACCGGATCGCATCGAGTCTCTGGCTGTGCATGAACATGACGCCATCCATGAATTGAACATTGTTTTCCCGGCAAACGGAGATCATCTCTTCCAATTCAGAGGCGTTGATACCGCAGGGCTTTTCACACATGACATGTTTGCCAGCACGCGCGGCCCTGATCACCCAATCTTTGCGAAGTCCCGTCGGAAGGGGGATATACACCGCGTCAATATTGGGGTTTTCAATGAGGGATTCGTAGCCCTCCACAGCCACCGGCGCAGGGCTAAAAGGGCTTTGGAGTTGGCATTCATCAATGAATGCCTGCGCTTTTTGAATATCGCGGCTGGCCACTGCAGCGATACAGCCATTGTTGGAATGGTAGATCGCCTGATAGTTCTTACGGGCGATATGGGCACTGCTTAATATGCCCCAGCGGCACTTGGATGCTTTCATGTTGAGATTTTGTAGTGACCTCGTTTGGCTTTTGCAAACCCTAATGAACGGTTAATTGATCAACGAAATTCAGGCCAGTGAGCAAATTATTTGATTTAGGATTATTCGATTTTGCCGGAATAAAGGTAGTATGCCTGATTCGTAGCCGACAGGTATTTGACAACTTCAATGACGTTGGGGTCGGCTTGATTCTCTGGAAAATGGATCAACACCAATTGTTCCTCCTGCTCAACAGCTGTTGCCAGATTTGTGAGAACGACAGTTTCAGTCCATGAGGATTCAATCTGGTTCAGCAATGGCTTCTGCCCGATGCTCATCAGAAAAAGGACGGACGAGTTTAACTCAGGCAAAGGAATCTTGGGGTCAAGGGGAGTCGAAAGGCTGGTTTTTTTTATTTGAACTCCGTGTGCAAGTTCAAAGGCAGTGACCAATCGATCAATGGAATGCTTGACGTCGGGGCCCACGTAAAGGTCAACAGGTTTCATGGATCGTTGCCCCTCCGGCAGTGGGCCGGTATCCTCCTGCATGGTCAATTTGCTGGTACGCCACAACGTCAGCAGAAGGACCAGGGAGAGCGTGCCGATTAAAATGAGGATATTCTCTTTGCGTCGAGTCATCGCGGAAAGTAATAGTGCAAAATCCCTGCTCTGCCAATGAACTCCTTAAAATACCATGGCTGGCTCCCTTCAATTTTTGTTTTCATCCAAGGATAGGTTTCTCCCGTTTTCAAATTTCCTGATTCTTGCGTCTGAATGAATCGAGTCAATGAGCATCATACATACGGGTGGCTTAAGCGAATATTGCGATCCGTATCTCAAGAACGTGCAGGCAACGGACCAGTTGATCCTGATCAACGTTTCCAAGTTTCATTCGTTGTGGTGCAGTTGATCATATTGGCTTGACACATGTATCACATGCTACTATGTATAACAATGTAATTGTCATCAAAAAAAGACTTTGTGAATCCGTGGTGATGATGGCAAAGACCGGAAAACAAAATCAATTGCTGAAGGTTTCAAGGTGGTTTTACCTGCAGTGCGGAGAGGGTTGTATGTTTCAGGTGATGGTGAAGCAATAGCCCACTGATTCAAAATCATGAATATCAACTTTCATATATATTCCCCGTATCGATTGCTGCTTTCGTCTGTATTTTCATCACGACAGTCACTCTTTGCTTAGTCAAAAAGCATACCAAGGAGATCAGATTGAATACATCTTCCTTTCTGTCTGCATGGCAGTTTGCCCTATCCAAAAGGGCTTTGATGGTGGCTAGGCATCATGCCATTCACCATCATCGTGATATTCTACGCATTGGTGTGCACACGTCCGTCTGAGTTTGGGGCGTTGGCCGCAGTTTCAACGAAACTTTGACGAATGGATTGTTGCGTTTTCATCATGCTCTCAGCTGAATACCTCGTCGTTGGGGTTGATTGTATCACTCTACGCGACAGGCATCATGACCTTGCTTAGTTTTGCGTTCAAATCACTCAGGTTTCTATCTTTTAGTTGCCTCATTCACATGGTTTTTGTGGGCCTCTCATTGGGCTTGTTTCTATTGGTACCTCATCCATTCTTAAACTGGTTGTTCGACTGATGACTGATTTTTTTGACAATTGGACGGTTCAAGTGCGCAAGGGATTACTCGAAATGTGCATCCTGACAGCCTTGGAAGATCGTGAACGATATGGCTACGATTTGGTCAAAGGTCTGGTAGGTGTACCGGGCCTGGGGATCACTGAAGGCACCGTCTACCCTCTACTATCCAGGTTGCGAAGGCATGGCTTGATTGCTTCAAGACTGGAAGAATCCAGCGGCGGTCCTGCCCGCAAATACTATGCGCTGACGGATGATGGACGAGAGGCAATCGCATCCATGGATGTTCATTTAAAAACGCTCTTTAAAGGGATGAAAACTCTTCAACGTAAAGGATCTTGATATGGCAAAATGGACGGAATCGGCGAAGGCCGAATGGAAAGCATACGGTCAGCGCCTGCGGAATCAACTGAACGGTTCGGAAGCAGATTCGGCCGAAGTCGAGGAAGACATCAAACGTCATGTGGATGAGGAGATTCATGCGACCGGGTTGACGGTTGTTGACGCCGAACAACTGCGATCGATTCTGACGCGCATCGGTGAGTTGGAAACCCCTCAAGAAACCGAGCGAGGATACTTCAGCGAAGACAAGCGGCCTTCGAATAAAACGCAGAAGAGTGAAACATTTGCTCAATTTCGGTTTGGCTTCCTGGTGCTGACTTCCGTGGTTTGGCCCCTGATTGTATTGGTTATTGAAGTGGTAACTCGAATGTGCACGGCGCTTGTCTTTGATCCCATGCCGTCGATCTGGCATGCATTCGTATTATTTGGTATTCCTGCAGGGAATTTATTGGCACTTCTACGTCTTAAAAACACCTCCGCGACACAGCCCCATTGGGTCTCGCTTCTGGTGTCCTTCAATGTTGGAGTCAGTCTGGTTTACACACTTTTTTTCATGCCCTTACTACCTATTGGAGTCTCTAGGTATTGTTATCTGGGGGTTTGGATTGTTGCCGCTGGCTCCTCTGGCGGCTTGTCTTTCAGGATTTGTGATCTGGTCAAAATGCAGTGATCGGCTGGAATCGAGTAAGCTCAAATATCGATTGTTCTGGCTCGGTTTCACAGGAGCCATCGCACTTCTGCTTGTGTTGGAGGCTCCAAACTTTTTAACCCGAACGGGACTTCGCTGGGCGGACTCCGAAGAGACGGTGACTCGTGCCCGTGGGATCAGCTGGTTACGCAACTATGGTAATGAGGAAACTCATCTTGAAAGCCTGCTATGAAAGGCCCCGCCGTGTGTTTGATGTGAGCTCCTGGTTGACTGACTCAAGTGATGCGGTGACTCAAGACGATGCGCGGAAAATTTTTTATCAAGTGACGGGGCAACCTTTCAATTCCCTACAGCCTCCGAGCCTGTATACAAGAGAAGGTCGTTGGAACATGCTTGACGAGGAATTTACATGGGAATTCGACACGGCTTTGGGGAGTACCTCTGTAGCAGGCCGTGTGCGCGGATTAAAGATGATCAGTTCGCGTATGGACAGCAGGATTGAGACGGCGTCTGCGTTGGCCTACACCGAATGGACCATGGAATTTGAAAATCAGGCTTCCAATGGCTCGTGAGGCGCGCACACAGATCAAGCTTCCTTCCGGTGGCGTCGTTTCCAGATTGACTCTCTGGGTAAATGGAGAAGAGCGAGAGGCAGCTTTTGCTTCTCGATGCACAAACGCGCAAGGCCTATCAAAAAATTGCCGTTGAGCGCAGGCGAGATCCGGTTCTTGTCACAACTTCGGGGCCCGATCAAATTCTGGTGCAGTGTTTTCCCGTGCCTGCAGATGGTGGCAAGATGAAAATCCGTTTTGGGCATCACTCACCCTGGATATGCTCGATCTGAAGAATGGGCGTGTTCGGTTACCAGCGATGGTCGAGCGTAACTTCAACCTCAAGGATGGTTTGAAACATTCGGTATGGCTGGAATCCCGTTCAGAACTTGCAAGGGGATGAATCGTTCTTTCAGGCAGGGTCTCTCTCAAAGACGGGGATTTCACCTTGCAGGGGAAATTACTGGACGATGAACTTCTGGACCGTCGAAAGCAGTATACAGGTGATACAGTCCAGAGGCTGTGACTCAGGTCTGGACTGAGGCCCTGGAAAGGATCACGTTGTGGTTCAGCGCCTGATTGAGCAGAAAGCACAGCCTCTTGAATCCACGGTTGTTGTGATTGATGGTTCCGTTTCCATGGCATCCTATTTTGATGAGATTCATGAATCGCTGATGACCTTGGAATCCTTGGCCAGGTGCGAGTGCGTGGTTGCTTCGGATCTGCCTGCCTTTCAGGATGAGACGGAGATCCCTGTTGTTTTCAATCTCATCGAAGCCACGGAAACTTTGAACCACACAACCTGTAGGCGGTCAGGATAATCTCGTTGCTCTGGCGACAGCCTGGGATGTGGCAGGCGAGATGGGCGCCTCCACGATCTGGTGGATTCACGGGCCTCAGCCTACATTGCTGGAGGACATGGCTCCCATGCTGCAGCGAATGGAGCGTTCGCGTGGAGACATCCAGTTAATCTCCTATGCGATGGCGAATGGCCCCAACCGTATCATGGAGGCCTTTGATGGATTGCATGCTTCAGTGGCTTCCGAAATATGCGAAGCTGGATGACACGATGCAATGAAATGGGTGGGTGCTCATGCTGAAGGTTACAAAAATCTATGAGTTCGAACGTTCCCAACAAAAGATCAGCCCCATCCCTGGCCCTGTCTGAAGAAAACAAAGTATCGCGTCACATTGAGCGCCTCTGGGCCGCTCATCAAGTGGATGCATTGCGCGCCAGTAAACGAGTCAGTGAAGCGATCCGGCTGGCTTCCAAACAGCAATTGGTGACTCCAGTTACGGGGGCTGTTGTTCTAGAGACGATTGAGCAATACAAAGAAATGGGACTCACCCCTGTGCCGGTAGATACGGTGCCCGGTATTCCTGAACCAAGCACGATACTATTGATGCTTCTGGGGGTTTTGGTATGCCTGGGACGCCTGAAGATCATTCGTCTTCGCAGGTCGAATGATCATGTCTGAAATATGAACCATCCTGTTGGGCAATTAAAGAAATTACATGAGAGCAATATCCGTATTCTTCGCAGTCACGATGCTAGTAATATCATGCACAACAACCTCAATACACGATGCTTCTCCCCAGGCGCAGCCTATCATCACGATGTTTGAGGCTATTATGGGCAACAATATTGATCTATTGAAATCAGTGCTAATCGATTCCCAACTTGATGATTTTAATGCCGAACCTGATCGGGATGATGGATTGAAAGAACTCGAGCGACAGATGTTGAACGCCTATGGGACAACAAACTTAGATCTCAATGCTTTCCGCTATGAATACAAAGGAAATGATGCAGCCGGACAAGTCGTGTTTACGTGTAAAGGAAAGCTCACAGACTCCATTGATGTCGTAAAAGATGGTCTTAGCTGGAAAATATCCAGCGGGACAAAAGGTTTCAATTGAAGCAGGAAAGACGTATGCCCGACAGGGGCATTGGCGCCCATCTCTCCCGTGAGTCGAACTCTGCATATTAACGATGAGCATGGACCTGAAATCAAAGCTCGGCCTCTGTGAGTCCATGGATGGCTTCCGACGGTCATTGACCGGAAATCGCACAAGGTCCAACAAAGAACTTGCCCCTCCATTCCATCTCGCGGGATACTGGTCCTGAACAGTTCAATTAGTTTGATCGAAACGACCTATGGACAAAGTCAGGATTGGTATTATTGGAATGGGGAACATGGGTAAGTATCATGCAGATTACTTACTGAAAGGTGAAGTGGCCGGTGCGCAATTATCCGCCGTCTGCAGCACCTCTCCCCAGAAACTGGAAGCATACAAAGATCGCGCCGAAATCTTTCAGCGATGGCGTTGAAATGATCAAGAGTGGATCCATTGATGCTGTCCTGATTGCGACTCCCCATTATCAGCACACTTCACTTGGGATATGTGCCTTTGAGCAGGGAGTGCACGTGATGGTCGAGAAACCAATTTCAGCTCATAAAGCCGATGGGGAACGATTGATCGAGGCATCCAATAAACATCCTGACATTGTCTTTGGGGCCATGTTCCAGCTGCGAACTGAACCTCGTTATTTGAAGATCAAAAAACTGATTGATGACGGGGAATTGGGGGAGATTGTAAGAATTAATTGGATCATTACCGACTGGTACCGCACGGAGGCTTATTACGCATCTGGCGGTTGGCGTGCCACCTGGAAGGGGGAAGGCGGCGGCGTACTCTTGAACCAATGTTTGCATCAGCTGGATGCCTTGCAATGGCTGGTTGGCATGCCCAGCAAAGTGCGCAGCTTTGCTCAATTGGGACGATTCCACGACATTGAAGTGGAAGATAATGTGACCGCCTACCTTGAATATCCCAACGGCGCCACGGGAGTATTCATCTCTTCAACTGGAGAAGCCCCGGGTTCAAACCGATTTGAGATAGCTGGCACGCGAGGTAAATTGGTCCTTGAAAACGATCAGATCCAATTCACGCGGAATGAAAACTGCATGATCGAGCACAGCAAAACCTCAAAGATCGGGTTCTCGAAGCCGGAAGTGTGGGATGTGAATATTCCTTTTGACAATGCCACTCTGCCTCATGCCATTTTGATGAGAAATTTTGTCAATGCCATCCGGGAAGGTGAGGAACTGATCGCCCCAGGTAACGATGGTCTTAACTCGGTTGAATTGGCCAATGTATTGCTTTACTCCTCATTGGTTGATCAAAGCGATTGAGATGCCTATGGATGGAGCTGCGTTTGAGGCGAAACTAAACACATTGATCAAAGAATCCACTCATCAGAAAAAAGTGGTTGAAGTTTCAAGTGAGGATTTCGCGAGTTCTTTCAATCGTTGAGTTGAATTTCAGTTTTACGCCTCGATTCCTATCAATGAATGCGCTATAGCTATGTCTATCTTAGAAAGAGCCAAACATGAATGCAGATCCTAAAACAAAAATGGCCTCCAGCGAGTTTGTCGCCATGGAACGGCATGCGGGCCTCAGAGCGGAATGGTTGAACGGGGGAGTTTACGCCATTGCAGGGGGCTCTCACCTCCATTGGCTTATCGCTACCAATATTTCAGGTGAATTGCGTCACCGTCTCAAAAGCTCGGAGAATCACGTCCTCAATTGTGGAATGCGATTAAAGGTTCCGCCCACCAGTCTCTATGCACATCCTGATGTTTCAGTGGTTCATGGGGCGGCTCAATTTGAGGACGAACTGCAGGATACCCTTGTCAATCCCAGGATACTTATCGAAGTTTTGTCTGACACCACCGCGGCATGGGACCGTGGGGGTAAATTTTGGCACTACCGGCAATTGGATTCATTGTCTGAGTATATCTTGATTTCGCAGGAAACCTGGCTGGCAGACCAATACACAAGGCAACCCAACGGCTCGTGGATGCTGAAAACGGTGGAAGGTGAAGATGGTGTGTTGCAATTGACCTCTATCAAGTGCCAGCTGCCGCTGGGCGAAGTTTACGCCAACACCTCTGTTCCACATGGACAGGCGCCTGCCACGAACAAACCTTCACAACCTATAGTTAAAGCCTAAGCATTTATCATGATTCTCACAGGTATTGCGGATGAAGCCGGAGCGCTCATCGATGCACAGATTAAAGCAACCAAGGAATTGGGATGGAATACCATTGAAGCCCGGACTGTTGAAGTGCCAGGTTTCCCCAAGGGGAATTTACACGATATTCCCGATGAAGCCTTCGATGTGGTGGAGGAAAAACTGAAGGAGTCAGGTGTTGGTGTTTACTGCTTTGGATCGACCATTGCCAATTGGGGCAAGAAAATAGACGACCCTTTTGATCTTTCAGAAGTAGAACGCTGTATCCCTCGCATGCAACGGCTCGGAACCAAATATGTGCGGATCATGAGTTATGCGGTTCGTGAGGCTGAAGATCAGATGGAAGAAGAACGTTTTCGCCGCCTTCGTGAAATCACAAACCGTTTTCTGGATGCCGGACTCCAGCCTGTTCATGAAAATTGCATGAATTACGGAGGAATGAGCTGGCAGCATGCTTTGAAGCTTCTGGAAAATGTGCCCGGTTTACAATGGGTTTTTGACACTGCCAACCCGGTTTTTAATGATGATCGAAGCAAACCGGCGCCGCAGCCCAAGCAAGATCCATGGGAATTTTGGACTCACGTCAAAAAACATTCGGTTCATATACACGTCAAGGACGCGATATGGGATCCAGCAAAGAATGATGCTGATTATACCTTGCCCGGGGAAGGTAATGGCGCGGTGCATCGCATTCTGAAAGATGCGCTTGAATCAGGCTACGATGCTGGCATATCCATTGAGCCCCATCTTGCTGTGGTTTTTCATGATGACTCCAAGAAAGCGAGTGATCAGGAAATCTACGAAAGCTATGTCAACTATGGAAAGGCCCTGAGTGCTCTGATAGGCAGGATTCAGGATGAAATTAAAGGTCTTTAGGGAATGAATACTGATGGGTAAAGCGGATGTTCTACCCTTCCGCCAAAGAATCAATCTCGATATTTTTAGGTTTGATCCCCGCTTCAGGCGGGACCTCAACCGTTAAAAATCCATTTTGATAAAGTGCCTTGGCTTCCTGAAGATCGTAACCTGAGGGCAGTTCAATGGTTGTTTCGAATGGTCCAAAGCTAATTTCCATCAACAAAAACTTACTCTGCGAGGGTTTTTGTTCATCAGGACGCATGCCACTGATCTTCAGCATGTTGCCCTCAGCCTTGAGACGGAGGTCTTCCCGACGCATGCCAGACAATTCCACTCGGATGATTAGTCCATCATCCAACTCGTAGACATCCGTATTCGGTGACCAACTGCTTTCTGACATAGAAGTCATTGTACCTGAGATACCCTCAAATTCATTACGCCTTCCCTTCGGGTTCCATTGATTGAAATCCATAAACCATTTTCACTACAAGCCAAGATCGCCCTGTAAGCCATTTTCGTTTGGTTCAATTTTGCTTATCCAAAACCTATCAAACCAATGACTATTTAGGCGGTTTACATCAAATCCGTCCTGTATTCTTAGACGGCTGTTAAAAACAAGCTCTATAACATATGCGAACTTTCAGATTTCGCAAATGGATCTTTCACGAAAGTCAGTTCATCATCATTCGTCTGGGCTGAGATATTCAAAAAAGGAATAAGAGCAGCCCGTTTTCTCTGTTATTCAGCCTAAAGCAGAGGTGTTATCCGTGAGTTCAGTGGCATACACCCAGTGAGTGGAACCGAAACCCTGCCTGAAATCTTCAATGGCTTTTTCCGTGGTCTGTTTATCGGGGAAAATGGCAAAAGTTGTAGAACCGCTGCCAGACATCAAGGTGACTTCGGCACCCGAAGCTTTCAAGGTCGTTTGAAATAATCGCAAAATTGGGAATTTTTCAAGGACTGGTCTCTCCAGGCTATTAAAGAAAAGTATCGAAGCTTGGCTCAAGTCATTTCCATTGAGAGCAGATACAAGTTCCTTTGCTTTACCTGCCTGACCATTCAAAAGATCTGGGGATTGCTGAAGGGCATTGTAAGCCCAGGGAGTTGAAACTCCAAAGTCAGGTTTCACTAAAAGGAGCGTTTTACCAATCAGAGCGTTGAATGAAGGTAGTGAGGTCACTCGTTCTCCTCGCCCTTCTGCCATGGCGGGTTTGTGATGAAGGAAAAAGGGGACATCTGAACCAATTTTGGCAGCTATATCCTCCATTACCTGCTGAGATAATGGGTAGCCTGATATCTCGTTCAAAGCGTTCAGAGTAATGGCGGCATTCGAGCTTCCTCCTCCCAAGCCTGCTTCCATTGGGATGCGTTTCTTCAGATGAATAGCTATATGACGGTTACCATGTGTGCATGAATAAAACGCTTCGGCAGCTCGGACGATCAAGTTGTCTGATCCTTCAGTCAAAGCAGCTCCTTCGACCGTTAGTTGAATATCACCCTCTGTTTTTTGTTCGTAGCTTAATTCATCAAATAAGGGAACTGGCATAATGATGCTTTCCAGCTCATGAAAGCCGTCATCACGTTTCCCTAGAATATTGAGCAAGAGATTAATTTTGCAGGGGGAAAGTTTCTGGATCATGGGGGGTGGTCCAATAAAAAAGGCGCCAACGAAATTGCTGGCGCCCTTCGATGAAATGATTTTTTTAGTAGTCGAACACTCGGAAACGACTACCAAGGACAGGGACGACATCGCCACCGCTGAATCCTACGGCGCTGTCTGCAGCATAAGTAGAATCGGAAAGAAGATTTGGACGATAGTTCTCAGGGTAGATGACATCGTCGGTTACGCTGACAGGATCGTAGCCTGGAATAGGGAAAGTGACGACTTCATAAACGCCTACCGCTGTGCGTTTGACGGATTGGTTGAATCCCTTGATGAATCCAGTTGTGTAGGATCTTTCGGGGCTTTCCCAGATGGCCGTCTGCTCCATGGAATGGCGAATTTCGCCAAGCCGTGTGAACTCAGTCATGTTTCGAACACCACGGCCAAGTTTTTCACTAGGGCCGGCACATCCGCTCACCAACACCATCGCAGTTACAGCTGCCAATAAAATGGACTTTGAAATACGCATCATAAATAAGACTTTGGTTGGTCAGAGACTAAGCATCAGACCTTTATTGTAAAGTTTTTTGTCAATGATTTTGACGTTCAAGGAAACGTTACCTTAATTACAGCATGTCCCATGCCTTTTGTTAGGCTTTTTTGGCATCATTTCTGGCCCATACCCTCGAAATCAACACGCTCATCTCATACAAAAGATGAAGAGGTAAAGCCATTAACAAAAGAGTAAAAGGGTCTCCTGTAGGGGTTAAAAAAGCACAAATGGTCAGGTTAATGACTACCCAATAAGAGCGAAATTTGCTCAATTTAATGTAATCCAGTAAGCCAACCTTGACCAAGGTAAGTAGAACGACTGGTAATTGGAAACTCAATCCCATGGCAAGCATGAACTTGATTACAAACGTCATGTAATCCCGTGCATTCCATTCATCCGCCGAAAAACCAAGCCAGTTCGAAAATTGCACCAAAGCTACGATCGCAATCTTCATCATCACGAAATAGCAAAACAAGACACCCAGTATGAACAATCCCGCCCCAAATCCGGTGGTTTGATACAAAAACTTCTTCTCGTTAATCTTAAGTGCGGGAAGCACAAACTGTCCTATAAAGAAAATGATAAAAGGGGCAGCGATTACCATCCCTCCGTATAGCATTAGATGGAATGCCACCAGGAAACCATCCACAGGCTTATAGTTCTTGAGACGGTCCTGAAGCGTATCCAGTGGATCCTCAGTACTGGGTTGCAGCGTCATTACCCAATTAGTACCCATCTTTTCAGGAACTAAATGCAGGCTGTGTATTTCTTCCGTGTTCTCGAAAGCGATGTGGTTCGTCAGTGAACTCAGTGAAACATTTGCAAGGCGTTCATCTCCAATGAGAAAACCAACTTGTTTTTTGCTGTTCAGGCGGAGGGCCTCTGCTTCCTTCAGGGGTGCTTTGAGGATCGATATGATATTATCCAGTAGAGAAAAGCAGACCACCATGCTGATCACGACGGTCGACATACATTTGATAAGTGTCCACCGTAGGTCTTCGAGGTGTTCCAGGAAAGTCTTCACCGGGCCACCGCCCGATGTTTCATCCCACTCCTGATCTACGACGAGCTCATCTGTGGGACGAGGCACTTCTTCGCTCATATTTTCTTAATCATGAGCTCCACCATCAAGCTTTAGAAGCATCTGTCGCTTTGGTGGATTCTTCAGATGAAACTGGAACTTCCGAACCTTCGTTGCTCTCAGATTCCTGAGGAATGGGAGCAGGTTCAGCAGCTTTACGGGGCGGAGCCGCTGCAGCGGTATCTTCCTCCATGGCTTCATGGAGGTCCTGCTGAACGTCTTTTGTAGCTTTTTTGAATTCCTTGATACCCTGTCCAAGTCCTTTGGCCAGCTCGGGAAGCTTTTTGGCACCAAAAAATATAAGGATTAAAACCAATATAAGCATGAGCTCGGGACCTTGCAGGCCACCCATCAGTGCAAGTTGTTTTTGAAGGTACAACATAATTATTTACTTTTACATCTTCCGGTTGGAGTGTCTCAAGGCACCTGAAATTGCCATACCCGAACCGGTAATCAACTAAGGAATCTTAGGTAGTTTACTCAGTAAGTAAGACAAACTCTCCACGACGGTTTTCAGTGAAAGCAGATTCTGTTTCCCCCTCAGTCGCAGGGCGATCTTCACCCCAGCTTTCGGTAGTGATGCGTGTCGGAGATATTCCTTGCTGGACCAAAACATCCCGTATGGACAACGCTCTTCGTTCACCCAGAGCGCGGTTATACTCTTCGGTGCCGCGTTCGTCGCAATGACCCTCAACGCGCATGAGAGACCCATCTGTTTCGTTCATCCTTTCAGCGACCGTGACAATTTTGGATAACTCACTCGGTTTGACCGAATAGCTGTCGAAGTCAAAATAAATGACGGAAGACTCCAGACGTGTTTCTGTTTTGCCAGTAAAATTGTCAGGATTGTCCGGAAGGCCACTCCCATTTAAATTTCCTGCGCCGTTGCCTATATCGTCTCCAGTCTGGAAGTCGTTGTTATTGAACTGGTTGCCGCCTCCTAAGTTATCATTGTCGCCCGACATCATGCTGCCAGCTGGGTTATCGTTCCCGCCTCCCGCAAAATTACCGGAGCCCCCAGGGATAGGCGTGAGGTTTTTATCGCCTTTGCGGCAACCTACTGCAGCTATGGCCAGAACGGCCGCCAGACTGATTCGGACAAATGTCGATGGCAAAATCATAGGTGATGAGTTTTTGTTTAGTTAAATCTGTCGCCCTACTTGGCCCAACTTGGCTGAGACTGATCTCTGGCGGTTTGACGAATATCCTTGACCTGTTTGGTGGGAACGTCAAGCACAGACAATGTTTTCCTGCCGTTTTTCTTTCGCATAAACACGAGGTTTCTTGAATTGGGGGCCCAGCTAGGGTCTTCGCCCCGCGTCAGGACGATGGCTTCCCCTCCTGAGCTTCCTATCACACAAATGCGCCCCACACCCCCCGTCATGGATGTGAATGCTATCCACTTCCCATCAGGTGACCAATCAGGCTCTGTTATTTCCCCTCCCACGGCACCTGTCTTAAGTCTGCGCGCGCGGCCCCCACTTGCCGGCATGGTAAAGAGTCGTGCGCCTCCTTGCGCTCCCGAAGTAAAGCAAAGTGTTTTTCCATCGGGAGACCAGCAAGGGCATGCTTCCACCTCGCGTGTGCGTGTGAGGCGAATTTCTGCGGATCCGTCCTTGTTGGCGACGTAAAGGTCTGGGCTGCCAGATTTGCTCAATATCATCGCAAGTCGGTTGCTTTTTGACGATAGAGCGGCACTTGTGTTAAGTCCTGAATTACGTGTGATGCGCTGACGATTACCAGAACGGAGATCGTGTGAGATAATGTTGGGGCCTCCCACTTTATAGGTTGTGTAATAGAGGGCGAGCTGGCCAGGGACCCAAGTGGGGGCTGCCACGTTTGAACTGTCTCGCGTGACTTGTCGGGCGTTGTGTCCATCGAAGTCCGATACGAAAATTTCCCAGTAACCATTCACCTTGCCCCTAAAGCTGACAAGTGTGTGAGCAATGCCCTTGTAACCAAAGACCGCTTCTACCACATCATTTGAAAGCGTGTGGATTTTTCGACGCTGGTCGCCGTTTGGATAGGCCTTGCGAAAAATAATGTCTTCTCCTCGAGTGTGGGTCAGACGAGCTTCAAGACGGCCACCTTGAATGCCCAGGAGTGAATAGCTTGCTTGATCCTTTTCCACGATTTCAAATCCTTGGATCTCCAGGTCAAATCGAAGAATCGCCAGGCTTTCGCTTGGGAAGCCACTCAAACTTATGGGAACTTCTTCACCTTCATTCCAGCGATCGATGTTAAGTTCTTGTTGCGCCGACAACGTCAGCATTCCCGAACACATGATCAACAGGGTCAATATGATAGTAAGTCCGCGGTGGGAGCTTTCTCTTTCAGACCGCGATGGCAATGTGACGCCAATGGCATTGTGTAAGAATGTCGGAAGAAGCATGTGTTGGTCGATGTTAGTATTTGAGGTTAAAATTTAAAATAAAGGTTCTGTTACTCAAGGATGCACCCTTGGGTGGAGCTTTTGCTATGCGTTGAACCATTTGAATGGCACGCTCAATGGACTGATCCATAGCGCTGATTCCTGAGGATTGGCTGATTTGGGCAGATTGTATACTACCATCCTTTGCGACGATGACCTTGACCTTAACGGTCAAATCACGACTTGAGATGCCGTTAGGTTGCCGCCACTGCCGGTCGTAAGCCGATTGAACCAGAAGGCCATATTTCCCGAGTGAGCTGCCTGAAATGGTGGTTACCCCTTTGAGTCTGCTGCCGCCGCCCACCTTATTCAAATTCTGGTTTAATGTTACTTTCGGCACTGATGGTCGGGGCACTCTGGGTTGCTGAGTTTTAGCCGATGGTTTGCGTCTGCTCGTATTTGATTTATATATCCTGCTGACTTTAATGATGGGCTTAGCCGGTTTGGGCTTCGGTTTCTCAATGCGCTTTGAAATGGCAGGCACCTTGGCTGGTTCCGGTTTGGGCTTCGGTTTTACAACAGGTTCTGGCCTTGGTGCAGGTTCGGCCTTGGGCGTTTCCGGTTCTGGTTCCTTGATTTCTTCAGGTGGAGGCTCAGCGACTGGAGTTTTGATAACCGGTTCTGGTTCTTGCTTGCCTGCCGCGTCTGCAGGATCATCGAGCAGCGATTCCATTACCGAAGAGGACATCATGTGAAATGGCTTGATGTCAGGCTGCTCAGGTTGCTTGGAGCGAAACCCTGATCCGAATAATAGTGCTACCAACAAAAGCAGATGAAGTCCTGTGGATACCAAAACACAATGTTTCTGAAGGCGGTTCATGATCAATTGGCCAATTCGTTTTTGAAATAGATGTTCTGCATGCCAAGTTGCTTTGCTTTATCCAGGACGGCGTAAATATTACCCCAAGCAGCTTTCAGGTCTCCTCGGATGACGAGCACCAAATTTGGGTTTTCTGCGAAGGCAGTTGCCAGTTCACTTTGGATTGCCTCAATGGTAAATGGTTGTTTGTCTATGAAGTATTCCCCGCTGGTATCTACCTCGATTAATTTTAGATCCCTTTTCTCTGGAGCATTGTCAGCGACCTTGCCCTTCGGTAAGTCCAGACGCAGTCCTTGCTCCATGAGTGGAGTTGTTATCATGAAAATAATCAAAAGCACAAACGCCAGATCCAACAAAGGAGTGATGTTGATATCGCTCAGCGTGACGAGAGCTGTCTTTTGTGTGTATCGGCGCATGATTTGAATTGTTCAATGACAAAGAATAATTCACTGAAACAGACCAAGGAGATAAAATAGCACCAAAAGGAGGATCAGGGCAAAAATGATTTTTGAATATTTAAATTTGGTTTTGGTGAGGGATCGTAATTCTTCCTCTCCGCCGGAATGCAGAGGGGATTGACAGGTCGTACAGGCATTGAGGAATCTAGCCATCTTGTGCTTACATCTCTTGCATACGACGAAAAGGTGTGATCCACATGCACGGCATCTAGTTCGGTTGGGTTCATTGCCAGCCCTGCATTTGATACAGGGAATCTTTACCGGTTTTGATGGTTGAACTGTTGGCATTTAGAGGCTGGGTAATAACCTATTGATCGGGTATGAATTCAGTTTCAACTTTGGAGGCGAGTTCTTGAGCGAAATTGTCCATCTCTACGCTTAACACGCGTATATTGTGTACAAGCCAATTGTATCCAAACATGGAGGGGATGGCTACCAACAGACCTGCCACTGTCGTTGCAAGAGCCCCCGCAACGCCTGGTGCAATAGTTGTCAATTGAGCGTTCTGTTGGCTTGCAACACTGGCGAAGACACTCATGACACCCCAAACTGTTCCAAGCAGGCCTATAAATGGGGCTCCGCTGACTGCGATGGCCAGCAGGATTAGTCCTGATTCAAGTTTGAGGGATTCCTGTGCAACCCCTCGCTCCAAAGCTCGTTTGACATGCTCCATGGATTTCAGGGATATCATCCCCTCATCTGTGTTTCCCTTTTCTTCATGACGCTTTTGGCATGAGGAAAGTTCCGTGTTGCCTGCATCATAAATCGTGTAAAGAGGGCAACCATCGACATGGATGTTGCGTTTGAAGATGTCCGTGAGCTTTTTCTGCTGGCGAAACTCTACGTCGAAAAGACGGTTCAGCTTCCTTGCACGACGGATTTGCATGGTTTTGGCTGCCATGACTGACCATGCAAAAATAGAAAATACGACCAGAACGATAATAATCGCCTTGCCTTCAGGGCGCGCTTCGCTCCACACATATAAAAATTCTATTTGGTTGGCTGCTAAAAATATTGGAATCATTTGATCTGGACTCACGTATTAAGACGATTGGAATCGTAATCACTAACATACTTTATCGGCATATTCAAAAAATACTGTAGACAAATTTTCAATAAATGAATCATTTTTAGAAAAATGGAAGATTTCCATTGAATACCGCGACCGTTCTGAGCGAGATTTTAATAAAACCTAACCGCTCAAAAAATATGACTGGACAATGTTTCACATCAATCTGCCTGCACAACTCGTTGGTTCTACTCATGACCTGCGCGAGCTTGAATGCAGCCAGTCCTCACCTTGTTGCTCATCGTGGGGCTTCTTATGATGCACCCGAGAACACTGTTGCTTCGGTGATGCTTGCCTGGGAAAAGGAGGCGGACGCAACCGAGGTAGACATTCACATGACGCGCGATCATCGAATAGTGGTTATCCATGATTCATCGACTGAACGCACCACCGGCTCCGATTTCAAGGTTGCCGAGACCGACTATCAGCAGCTTGTGCCACTCGATGCAGGAAAGTGGAAAGGAGATGCTTATGATGGAACGCGCATTCCTTTGCTCAGCGAAGTCTTGAGCAAGGTGCCTGAAGGTAAAAGGATTTTTGTGGAGATTAAATGCCCTTCTACGGTGCTTCCGTTTCTTCAAAAAGTTGTCGCCGACTCTGGCCTTTTGAGCCATCAGACAGTTTTTATTGCCTTCGACTGGGAAACGATTCGTGAAGCCAAAGCACGTTTTCCGGAAAGTGACTGTTTTTGGCTCTCAGGCTTTAAAAAAGACAAAATCACCGGGGAATGGAATCCAAGCCCCAGTTTTGTAATCGAACGAGCTTTGAATGCGGGTGTCGACGGAGTGGACGTTTATCATGGAGGACCTGTAGACAAGGGTTTTGTGGATTCCGCACATCGCAAAGGGCTTGAGGTGCATGTTTACACCGTCAATGACAGGGAGGATGCACTTCGAATGTTGGATGCGGGCGTTGACGGCATCACCACTGATAGACCAGCTTATCTACGAGCCATTTTAAAAAAATAGTCTTAGCCCGGCGTCTGCTGTTTCATTCAAGCGCGGCCATCGTGCGGATGGGTATTCCCTTTGAACTCAGGTAATCCTTTACATCAGAGACGGTGTATTCGCCGAAGTGAAAGATACTTGCCGCCAGCACTGCATCTGCTTTGCCTGTTTCAAGTACCTGCGCCATGTGTTCGAGATTGCCAGCCCCTCCGCTCGCGACAACTGGTACGGAAATAGACTCACTGATGCGTTTTGTAATGACCAAATCATATCCAGCTTTTGTGCCATCTGCATCAATACTGTTCAGCACAATTTCACCCGCCCCGTGGCCTACCACCTTGCGAGCCCATTCCACTGTGTCCATTCCGGTACTCTTTCGTCCGCCATGTGAGAAAACTTCCCACCGATCATCGTTTACTCTTTTGGCATCTATCGAAACAACAATACACTGACTCCCGAATTTTTTCGCCCCCTCTTGGATTAATTCGGGATGAGATATTGCTGCGGAATTGATGCTTATCTTGTCCGCCCCAGCTTTCAGCATGATGGACATATCGTCCAAGGTGCGAATTCCACCCCCAACGGTCAAGGGCATGAAGCAACAGTCTGCAGCCCGCTCAATAACGTCTACCATTGATGATCTGTCATGAGCGCTGGCGGTGATATCAAAAAATACCATTTCGTCCGCGCCCTGATCGTTGTACCTCAGGGCGAGTTCAACTGGATCCCCCACATTCCTGAGCTCCCCCGCTTCAGCTCTACCAAACTGAACTCCTCGGGTGACTTTTCCATCATGCACATCCAGGCATGGAATGACTCGTCGTGCCAACATGTAATAGAAATATGCGAAACGGATGAGGTTTCATAGTCGAAAACGGATTCTTGTTAGTCTGGGCGCTGGGAATTACCGCTTTGCAGGGCTGAAATATCCCTTTTTGTTGATGAATTGGCCTTTCGAATAAAGCGTAGCATTAAGGGAGTTTATGGGGGTCGCGGATGAAAAAACGTAGCCCATATCATTAAGAGCGCTCATGATTTCAATTTTGGTCCTCGGTTTTTGGGTAGTAATTTTGATGACCGCATTCTTCAAGGACATCTTATTGCGTTTTGCCCGAGGTTGTTTGAGAGACTCTATATTGGGCTGTTTTTTTGCCTCGTTCATTGTCGATGCCAAGGCATCATCAATGCGTTGAATTTGTTCAACAAGTTCCATTCTTTCTTGCTTTAGATTCTTGCGCAATTCAAGGAATTGCTGGACGGGATCTTTCTTTTTATTTTTTGATTCCATAAACTTTACTCATATCACCTTTTTGTTTTGAACCTACTATTTACTCCTCAAAAAGTATTGGTCATGAACAATAAGTCATCAACGATCATTATTATGAAGATTGAACTTCTCGCTTATTTGCACACTATAAGTTGGAAATTTTTTATTACACGAAAAAGTTATTTACTCAAGAAGTTTTCAAAAATATGAAATGAAAATGTGTAAATAATTAAATGAATGTAATTCACTTTTTATATGAAAGCAAATGCAGCAATATTTGGTCAAGAGAGAATAAAGCTAATTTCTTTCCTGAAAATACGGATAATAAGGGTGTTTCTCTGAATTGTTTTAATTTGATCCGGACTTCAGTCCTCCACCTGAATTTATATTCGATCCAATATGATATGAATAATAGGAGATACAGCGACGTCCGTTTTCTTAATTAAACAATACTAACCAACACTTTTGAAATATGTGGGCAGCTAGCAGCTTGCTGGATTTTTGATCCCATGTTAGAAAAATATAATGAATCAATTGACGACTCAAAACGCCCTCAAAGCATCAACATTTCTTGTCTTGTTGGTTTACATGACCGGATGCGCCAGTGGGGTAAGCAATCCTTCTGGAGTTCCTGTGACCGAAATGCAATCCGATGAAAGAGGCTTTGTCACGGGCACGGGTATCGAGTCGCAGGATCTTGTGTCCGTCACTGACAAAATGGCACGCAGTTTGGTGAACACACCTGAGATCAATGATTTCCCGGGCATGCCTCGTATCGTGTTGGACCCAGTGATCAACAACACCCGCTTCCCAATCCAGCAGGGTATTTTTCTGACACGTATTCGGACCCTGCTTAATTCTCGCACGCGGGGTAAAATGCGATTCCTTGCTCGTGAACGTATGGATGCTCTGCGCGCAGAAAGAGAAATGAAACGAACTGGCGAACTGACAAGTTCCTCTGATCCTAATGTTCAGGAGTTCAAGGGGGCCGATTTCTTTTTAACGGGTAAACTGGATGGGCAAACAACCCGGACATCCGCTGGAACTAGCGATTATGTGCTTTATTCCTTTCAATTAATTGACGCCCGAACTTCAGAAATTATCTGGGAGGATTTCTCTGAACTGAAAAAGCAGGGTCTGGAAGACGCGTCTTATCGCTAGTAGATTTCAGTCTGCGATTGAGCTCCATTGCTTATGCTTCTCCATATCCTCACTCTAAGGTGGTTGTTGCTTGCTTTGGTGGCAGGAAGTTTGAGCGGGTGTGCCACTCCATCAGCACCTTACCGACCGCCATGGACTGGAGATCCCTTGGTCGATGGCCAGCACGCTGTGAGCAATGCTCCTCCGAAGGACAAGGTTATGTGGCAGATGATTACCGCTAGATCGGCACTTTTTCAAAAGAAGTATGACCTTGCCGAAGATCTGCTGGACGATGTGTTACGATCTATTGAGAATCGCTATGGAAAAGACAAGGAAGCTCGTAAATCACGAAAACTTTTTCAGGATGAGGCCGGGAAATTCTTTATCGGGGAACCCTATGAAAGAGTAATGGCATACTATTATCGGGGTATCCTCTATTGGATGGCCGGCCAACCCGACAATGCGCGTGCGTGTTTTCGAAGCGCCCAACTTCAGGACAGTGATTCTGAAAAGAATGAATTTCGAAATGACTACGTGTTGATGGATTATCTGGAGGGTTTGACTTCCTTGAAACTCAGCGCTTCCGCAGATTCCAACTACATGCGAGCCACCAATTCGGCAAGATTGGCCATTCCTCCCCCTTACCGGTCATCAGACAATGTGCTGATATTTACTGATTATGGCGCGGGACCGACCAAATACGCATCGGGTGCTTACGGCGAACAGCTTAAGTTCAAAGAAGGCCGCTCCAGTGCCCGTGAAATCAAGATTGCTTCAGGTCATGACGAAATTCATCTGGGGCCTTATGACGATTTGACGTACCAGGCGTCTACACGTGGAGGCAGGCTAATGGATCACATATTGGCTAATCAAGCCGTTTTCAAATCGACCACGGATGCTGCTGGAGATGCCGCACTCATGAGTGGGATCGTCTTGGCTCATGGCAGGAATACACAGGAAGTGGGTTTAGGGTTGGTTGCAGCTGGGCTGGTCAGTAAAATATTTTCAGCGGCAGCGACCCCTGATGCGGATACGCGTGACTGGGATAATTTACCGCAATACCTGACCTTTGGGACAATGAGTCTACCTCCCGGGCGGCACATCCTGACTCTTCGATATCTCGATGCTGCCGGCAATGAAATTTCAAATCTCACGCGCACGGAATATATTCAAGTGAATGCTTCTCCCAAGGACACCGTCCTTTACTTCAGCGATACGAAACAACAAATCCCATAGATCAAATGAAATTATCTGCAATCATCATGGCCCTCATGGCTGCTGTGCTCACTCTTTCAACCATTGGGTGCAAGACTCGTGGTGCTTACGTGGCTGAAGTGCCGGACGGTTACGATCTCGAAAATCAGACTGAATTCGTGCTCATGAACAAGCGCGTTGCCAAATCGGTTACCGTGGCTGGCATTCAAGAACGCGTGCTGGCGGATGGGCGACTTGAAGTGACTGCCAATGTTTTGAGTAAAGACCGCAGACGCATTCAGGTTCAGATCAGTTGCGTTTACAAAGATCAAAACGGTTTTTCAACAGGTGATGAAACCTCATGGAACACACTTATCTTGATAGAGAACGCTCAAGAAGCTGTAAGATTCATGTCCATGAATGAAAAGGCTCGCAAATACACCATTCGAGTGCGTGAAGCCCGGTGATTTGAAGAAAGCCTTATTGGCAAAGAGCCATCGTTTCGCATGCTTCATGATTCAGGCTAGAACCTACTAAGATGCCTCATCGATATGGCTGTTGTCCTCCAGGTTTGGGCGGTGATATCCAGCGCTTATCTGATATGAGGTAGGAAATCTTGGCGTAACATCAAATAAGCATTGTAGAACAAATCCTGGCTTTTCAATTGTGACCATTTAACGGTCCCTCTTGTTCATGCGTTTACATACATTGAGTGGGATTAAACGCAGTCTATATTCTCGGAATCAGGTGACGATGTCTTTGATCACCTTTGCTCCCTCCACCCCGGTCAATCGTTGATCCAGGCCAAGGAAAGGAAAAGTCAGTCTTTGGTGGTCGATTCCAAGTTGATTGAGAATGGTTGCATTGAAATCATTTACATGAACGGGGTTTTCTACCACGTTATAACTGAAATCGTCGGTCTGGCCATAGGTGATGCCTGATTTGATACCTCCGCCTGCCATCCATGTCGTGAAGCAGCGTGGGTGATGATCGCGGCCGTAATTATCCTGCGCAAGTTTTCCCTGGCCAAATGTAGTACGCCCGAATTCTCCACCAAAAACAATCAGTGTTTCATCCAGTAAACCGCGATTCTTCAAATCTTCGATGAGGGCTGCCGCCGGTTGATCCACGTCATGACATTGGCCACGCATTTTTTTTGGAAGATTTACATGGTGATCCCATCCGCGGTGGAACAGCTGCACAAAGCGCACATCGCGCTCAATCATGCGACGAGCCAATAAACAATTGCGTGCAAAGGATCCGCTCTTTTCAACTTCAGGACCGTAAAGATCCAGGACATGTTTGGGCTCGCCCGCCAGTTCGGTTAATTCAGGCACGGATGCCTGCATGCGAAAGGCCATTTCCTGTTGGGCAATGGTTGTCTGAATTTCAGGATCACCCAAAGTATTGGCGTGTTCCTGGTTCAGCTCCGTCACCAGGTCCAACATTTTTTTCCTGCTATCCCGGTTGACTCCGGCTGGATTGGAAAGGAACAGAACTGGATCGCCTTCAGGTTGCAATGATACCCCTTGATGTCTGGATGGAAGGAAACCCGATCCCCAGAGGCGACTGTAAAGCGCTTGCACATTGCCACTGCCACCAGTCCAGAAGGCGGAATTAAGCACCATGAAGTCGGGCAGATTTTTATTCATGGAACCTAGTCCATAACTCAACCAGGAACCTAAACTGGCTTTACCTGGGATTTGTGAACCCGTGCAGAAAATGGTTTTTGCAGGATCGTGATTAATAGCGTCTGTATGCGTGGACTTAATGATGCAGAGGTCATCTGCTTTCCTGGACAGGTGTGGTAACAACTCACACATGTGAATCCCATTTTGACCTTGAGGACTAAACTTGAACATGGAAGGGGCCACCATCTGGTCTCTTCCCTTGGTCATGGCGGTGACGCGCTGTCCCTTACTGACAGATTTTGGGAGTGGTTTGTTGAATTGCTTGTGCAAATCGGGTTTGTAATCGAACAAATCCAATTGACTTGGCGCACCCGCCATAAAGAGGAAGATGACTCTTTTGGCTTTGGGGGTAAAATGGGTGCCACCAGGTGAGTTCAGACCTGAACCACGTGTCGGCATCGATCCAAACACGGTCGCCCCTAATCCCATCGCGGAGGCACGGAGGAAGCTGCGACGTGATTGCAGGTTCTGATATTCCTGGATCGGATCAAGGTCAATGAGCGAGTTCTTGAAATTCATGGGGAATAAAGCGAGTAAGGGGTTATTGTCGAGTCTTTACAATGTCAAGGTTGAGTAGTGCATGTGTCAACATCGTCCACGACGCTAATTCGATGGAATCATCTTTCGATGTATTTCCACTGAGATAACCTGATGTCAACGCCTGAGCGGCATCCACGTTTTTGTTGTAGTGCTCACGGAATGATTCAATAGCTTGCTTCAGAGCCCTGGCTTCCGTGTCTGTTGGTAATTGTGATGTGATGGTTTCGTACGCTCTCTCGATTCTTTGTGCATCTTTCCAATCCTTGTTTTCGAGGATCCCTTCAGCGCAATGAGCTGCTGCGCTGAAAAACTGAGGCTCGTTCATTAGCATCAACGCTTGCAGTGGAGTGTTGGTGCGCTCGCGTCTGGCAATACATGCTTCACGCGTTGGCGCATCAAAAATGGTCATCTGTGGAGGTGGTAACCCACGTTTCCAAAAGGTGTAGACACTCCGGCGAAAGGCTTTTTTACCATCATCCGCTTTAAAGATTCTTGGATAGGAAGAAGGCATGGCGACAATTTGCCATAGTTTGGCCGGCTGGGGAGGTTTAACGCTTTTACCCAACATGTCGTGGTTCAAAAGCCCGCCTGCCATCAATACCTGATCCCTTACCATTTCCGAGTCCATGCGAAACCTTGATCCCCGAGCGAGGAGTCGATTTTCAGGATCATTGACTCTTGATTCTGGATTGATTTTTGATGATTGCTGGTAGCTTTCTGACATGACAATGGCACGCATCAACTGCTTGATGTCCCAGCCCGATTCCATGAATTGCAGTGACAGATAGTCCAGCAATTCAGGATGACTCGGTCGATCACCCTGAGCGCCGAAATCTGCCGAGGTTTTCACCAGACCGGTTCCGAAACATTGTTGCCAAAAACGATTGACCGCAACCCTTGCCGTGAGGGGATTGTATGGAGCAACAACCCAGTTCGCCAAATCCATGCGTGATTTGATGTCACCCGTAGACTGAAGCGGAGGGAGGAAGCCGGGAGTGTTTCTTTGCACAGGTTCGCCCGGCTGATCATAGACGCCCCGCTTCAAGATATGTGCCTGAAGAGGTTCCTTGCGTTCCTTCATGACGAGGGCAGCCGGTACAGCCATCTGTATTTCGTCACGAGCTTTTTTAAGTTGCTCTAAATCATTCTTGAGAGAGGCTTGAAGTGCTTTGTCTTCTTCATTCAATGAATCCTCTTCCCCTTTTTCGGGGGATAGCTCTTTGAGTCTCGGTTCAAGCTTCTTGATTTCTTTGTTCAATGCGTAGAGTTGGTCCTTCTGGTGAGGGCTTGGCATTTCGATGTAAGGCTTCTGCAAACCTCGTTTGAAATCGAGCCCGCTTCGGCCACCTGTCTCAGGTTTGCCATCAAAGTTGTTGAAAAAAGCAAAAAGCTGATAGAAATCCTTGGTGGTGACCGGGTCGTACTTGTGATCGTGGCAACTCGCGCACTGTAAGGTCAAACCCATGAAAGCAGTGCCAAATGCAGTGACTCGATCCACGACGTTGCGCGTGAAACTCTCCTCAGGCAGCGCTGTGCCGACATCAATGATCAAATGGAGGCGATTGAACCCGGAGGCGATTAATTGATCCTGAGTGGGTGAATCGTACAAGTCACCTGCAAGCTGGTAGCGGACAAAGTCGTCGTAGCTCAAATTGTCGTTGAAAGAGCGAATCACCCAATCTCGATACGGGGTGACTTCTCGATAATGATCGTGATGCAACCCATTCGTGTCTGCAAATCGAACCAGATCCAGCCAATACTTTGCCATATGCTCTCCATAACGAGGACTGCCCAGAAGTCGATCCACCAAGTCGGCGTATGCGGTATCTGACTGATCATTCAAGAAGGTATGGATGTCTTCCGGGGTGGGGGGGAGCCCGGTGAGGTCCAAAGTGACACGACGAATCAAGGTTCGCTTGGAGGCTCTGTTGCTGGGCTCCAAGCCGCCTTCTTCCAATCTTTTGAGAATGAAACGGTCAATAGCATTGCGGCCCCAGTTGGCAGATCGGATGGTCGGGGCTTCTTTTGCTTTGGGACTATCGAATGCCCAGAATTTCTCGTATTTTGCACCATTCAGGATCCATTGCTTAAAGGCGGCCTTTTCTTCTTCCGTCAGTGCTTCCAGGTTGGAATCCGGTGGAGGCATCACATCGTCTTCATCATCCGTCGTGATACGATACCACAATTCACTCTTTTCCAAGTTGCCAGGCAAGAGCGATTGATATCCATCATGATCGGTGAAAGGGCCATCCTCCGCATCCGGCTGATCCAATCGAAGATCGCCCTTGCGATGCTCCTGATCAGGACCGTGACATTGAAAACATTTCTTGGAAAGAACAGGAGAGATGTCACGGCTGAAAGTAGCCTGTTGATCTGCAGCCCAACTTATTTGAAGTGAGCCCAAAAGCAGCAGAGACACCATGGCTAAAGAGGGAGAATGCACTTTTCTGGTCATTTGATCGTCTGGGTTCAATAAATTGAGATTACGCTCTTTTTCATGGGGATTCGCCGAATCATCATAATCTAATTAAAGAAGATGCCCGAAGCAAGTACACAACCCTGACTCTTACATTCGTGCTTGTTTCATCTGCTGCCGGTTCGTATCGAGGGGGGGAACCCTAATATCGATGGGAAACGTATCGTTCATGATCTGATTTGTTGAAATTTTTCGCGGAAGTAATAGACGTTTGGCGATCGTCCCAGTCGAAAGAGAATTCAACAGAGTCGCAGGAGGCCAACCTAAAGGTTTGGTCAGTCAAGCCTTCGTGTGTCTTCTGCCGGAAAATCAGCCATTATGGACCATTTAATTTATTTCCCGTCTCGAGTAATCAGTTACTAGGGTTTCATGCACAAAATTGATCAGTTGTTTATAGCCCCAATAAAACAATAAAAGCAGCCCAATCAAAGGTCATTGAAAAGAAAAATTCCAAAACCCTTTTCAGTGAAAGGGAAATAAGTCCATCGAGCTTCCTTGGATCATTCAGGGTGGGATGGGAAGGGGTGTTTCAAACTGGAAGCAGGCCCGAGAGGTTTTTACTTATGGAGCATTCGGGGTTGTTTATGGAACTGCTCTGAACGAGTTGATGGATAATTTAAAATATTCATTGGATGTCTGAAAACAATAGTGTGTTTCTGGTGGTGCATGCGCTTCACTGCAATTTTCAAACGAAAATTCCATTATTGCTGCCAGTGGTTGCGGTCCAAAATATTTTGGATGATATAATGGTAAGAATAACTCAGGAGAACCAAATAAGGAGTGGAATTAAACTTCTATTTTGAGTCGTTGAGAAAGATAATTCCTACCTTGTTTTATTGAGGAATATTTGAGGGTTGGGGCTGCACTTAACAGTCGGTTCCTGGAACCTGGTTTACTTTATTGACAACAAACTGATGATTAAGGAGATTTTTTTGCGGTCTGTTCAGGTTAAGTCATTTCCGCTGTCAGATCGAATTCGATGATAAAAGAAGAACCCTTACCCTCTTCGCTTTCTACTAAAATCTTGCCCCCCATAGCCTCTACCAGACTTTTACTCATGGGTAAACCTAGACCCGTGCCCACGATTTCGGCTTGTTCGCATTCCATATCCAGGCGATCGAAGGGCGAGAATAGTCGATGCATCTTGCTGTTTGGGATACCCAAGCCAGTATCGATTACCGAGATTCGGAGCCACTTTTCATCCTGCGTTTCGGCTCTGAAAGTTAGATTCCCTCCAGCGCGATTGTATTTGATGCCATTCGAAGCCAGGTTCCAAAGAATCTGACGCAGGCGCTTGCGATCAGCTTTCCATTCCCGTTTTTTATCTACCATATTGTCAAGGCATAGCGAGATTTGTCTCTCATTGGCCATGTGGTCGACAAGGCTGATAATTTCGCGCAGCAATTCGTCGATATTCACCGAAGTAAAAGAAAGACTAATGGATCCAGACTCGATTCTCGACAAGTCAAGCATGTCATTAATCAGGTCCAGTAGATGTTTTCCTGATTTATGGATCAGATCAACATTCTTCTCAGCACGTTCGGCGAGTTGCGACATCTGCAGCAGTTTGGAAAAGCCAATGATGCCGTTAAGAGGAGTGCGCAATTCGTGACTGACACGCGAGAGGAATTCACTTTTTGCTTGGTTAGCGGCCAGAGCGGAATCACGTGCCTTTTCTAGATCTTGGGTGCGTTCCCTAACTCGGAGCTCCAATTCCTCGTTGAGTTTGCGCAGTTCCTGCTCGGCAATCTTCCGTTCAGTAATATCGCGACAAACTCCCTGAACACCGACCAATTTGTCCTCATAACAGACGGTGTCGAAATTACCATCAATCAATCTGATTTCCCCGTCTTTGCGAATCCAGCGGAACTCGTAATTATGATCGACTTTTTTGCCAGCAAGGCGTTTTGCATTGTTTTTAACCAGGCGTGCGTGATCCTCGGGGTGAACTAGCTTTTCAAGCAGGTTGACACCTTCCATTTCCTTGCGAGTGTAGCCGGTTAACCTTTCAAACTCTTTATTGCACAGCGAGAGTCGCATCGAGGGGTCGCAGAAGGCTAACCCGTCACGCATTCCCTCAAATAAAGTGCGGAACCTTTGCTCGCTCTGCTCCAGGAACTGATTAGCGCTTTCTAGTTTCCGAGTTCGTTCTTTGACTCGTGCTTCCAACTCGCCGTTGATACGTTCGAGTTCTTTGCTCTGGTCTTCCAATCCCATCGTACGTGCTTCTACCAGTGTTTCGAGTTTTTCATTCAACTGGTGAAGCTTTTGCTTGGCTTCCTCGCGTTCCGTGATGTCCTGCACGGTTCCATACGATCTTAGCGGGCTACCTTTCGAATCGTAAATCGTGTAACCATGCTCTTCGACATATTTAATACGTCCATCTCGCATGAGGAGTCTGTGAATGATCTCATAAGCATTGCGGTTTTTGACGGAATCCAGATAAGTTTTGTGGACGACATCGCGATCCTCCGGATGAACAGCTGCAAGAAAGCTTTCAGAAGAAACTTCAAAGTCCTTTGGATCAATTTCAAAAATGGAGTATATTTGAGGTGACCAGCGGAGTTGGTTTGTAACTAGATCGAGCTCCCAATCCCCTGCATTGATTAGTCTTTGGGCTTCATTCAGGCGACTTTCACGGAGCTTTATTGTTTCTGTTGTCAGTTTACGTTCATGGATATCGCTCAAGTGCCCTGCAAAATGCACTGGCTTTTCTTCCTTATCCCAAGTTGCCTGCCCGCGAGCTTCAAGCCAGCGGTATTTGCCATCCTTGCTGCGAAACCGAAAATCGAGTTTAAAAGGGGTGCGATGCTTCCAGTGTCTGAGTACCGCGGCTTTGACTCTACGGGCATCTTTGGGGTGGACTTGTGACAAAATCCAATGATGCGAATTATCGGCATTGTTAATGATGTTAGGAGGGTGCCCCAACAGGGAGCAAGTGTTACGGGAGACAGTGGTCCTCCCAGAGGTCAAGTCAGTCTGCCAAACGGCATCCAGAGCTATCTTGTCTCCTAACTCAAAGAGATCCTCTTTTTCAGAATCTACTCGTTCAATTTCTGGCTTGCGCTTTTGCGGCATCGTGTATCAGGAATTCAAATCAGTCTTTAATCGTTACCCACAGCATTAGTCCACCCAAAGAATATCTGGACTCGGTCAATGAAATGTCAATTATATAAAGTCAAAACAATTTACGGTTTTAATTTTCAGTCTCTTAAGGCACCGCGCTTTACCACTCTCTACTTTATCCAGGAAATGCGTGATATGCTGCGCCATGATCATGAATTGACGGTAAGCGCAGTCTGGGTATTGCTTCTTTTTTCATTAATCGGTCTGCAATCTCTAAAGGAAGTGCATCCAAAAAAATAATAATATGAAATACACTGTTATTGCACTACCTGAGATTTCCAATGTGCCCAATGATTTTATTTTGAACTTCTGAGTGATGGTCTTTCCTGTGCCGTTTTCAATATTCCTCAAGAGAGGTGGATGAGCGATGGCCTGCATGTTTGTAATTCCCATTGTCTGGAGAATGAGGGATGCATGATCTTTTAATTTCAAATTTTTGTGTGACAACCAGATATGAAGTGGTGATGATTAGGCCACATGGATCATATCTGCTTACTTCAGTCATACCTTTGCGGGCGATTTTATATCTTGTGTTTGATTCATCTTATTTTTGCAGGTGTTTTTATGATTCAAGGCGATGTCAGGTCTCCCAATTTTATTATCCTGATGACTGATGATCAAAGCTGGGTCGGCACATCGTTGAAAATGAATCCCGATGATGCGCGAACGCGGAGTGATTTTTTTCTGACGCCGAATGTCGAGCGCTTGGCTGAAACAGGCATGCGTTTTAATAGGGGGTACGCTCCCGCACCTTATTGCTGTCCCACTCGACGAAGTTTGCTCATTGGTCAAACTCCGGCCCGTCACATCTATCAAAAGGATCAAAGGAATTGGACTACGCGCTATCGAGAACAACTCAGCCTGCCGCAAATGTTGAAAAAGGCGGATCCTGATTATCGCACTGCTCATTTTGGAAAGTGGGATTTGCGCTTTGACCATGTAAGCCCCGAAGACATGGGGTATGACGTGAGTGACGGTGATACCGGTAATGAAACCGGGGGAGGCAAGGGGTCCGGTGGTCCAGCTGCCCAGAGGGATCCAAAGCAGATATTCGGGATCACCCAAAGAACATGTGAATTCATGGAGCAACAGCAAAGGTCAGGGAATCCCTTTTTCGTACAGGTATCCCATTATGCCGTGCATCTGGACATTTACTATCGTGACCAAACACTGGCAAAGGTTGAAAAATTGAAATCTGGTCAAAAACATTCGATGCCAGCATTTGCTGCGATGACCCGTGATGTGGATGAAGGAATTGGTATCCTGATGGAAAAAATCCATTCATTGGGTTTAGGGGATTCTACTTATATTTTCTTTCTCTCGGACAATGGTGGACGCAACACCTTGCCTGGAGAGTCCGCTAGAAACCTGCCCCGTAATTTCCCGCTTCGAGATGGAAAAGGGTCTGTCTATGAAGGGGGGATTCGAGTTCCTTTCATCATCAACGGACCTGGTGTTCAAGGTGGGGTCGTGAGTCATGTCCCAGTGACCGGATTGGATATTTTTCCGACGATGGCTGCCTTGGTTGGCTATCAACCCGAGCTGCCGAAAGCTCTGGATGGGGGGGATTTGACCTCGATCATGATGAATCGTGGAAAGGGGATCGTTTCTCGAGGTCAACCCTTTTTGTTTTTCCATCAAGCCGTAGCCCGTTCGCCTGAAACAGCACTGATAATGGGGGATTACAAACTGGTCAAAACCTGGAACAAAAATCAATTGGAACTGTTTAACATTTCCACAGATCTGGAGGAAGCAAAGGATCTCTCGGTTCGTTACGCCGGCAAGGTTGAGAAAATGCACTATTTGATGGTGAACTTTCTCGCCAATATCGATGCAGAGACTCGAAAGACCGGAACCAAAAGCGAAGTTTATGAAAATGCAAAGCCGAAGTTCTAAGGTTACAGAGATTCAGGTGTTAGCGGTTTCATCGTGAGTGGTAGCTTTTTGTCAGAGCTACCGTGTTGCTTAGCCGGAACGCATTTGACTGGGAGTTTGAGGCAGATGTGCCTTCCGATGCCTTCAGGGACCTCCGACAGCAGTTCCCTGCATTACCGTGTAACTCAGCTTGTCTGAATTGCAGCCTGAGGATTCCTTGATTTCTATGAAATTTGGCGGATGAGTCCCCTGAGGACTTTACCTGGACCCATTTCCTCAAAGGCCGGGTCAGATTGCTTTTTGAGGTATTGAATCGTTTCTACCCAGCGCACAGGCGATGTGATCTGCTGAGCGAGCAGCTCGGCAACGCCATCCCCAGGATAAGGAGCGGCTTCGACATTGGAAATAACCGGGATCGTCGGTGAATCAAAGGTGAACGATTCCAGGAACGTTTCAAATTCTTTGCGAGCGGGTTCCATGAAAGGAGAATGAAAAGCACCGCTCACATTCAGCGGGATATAACGTTTTGCTCCAGCTGATTCAAAGGCTGATTTGATCCCCAAAATGCCTTCTTTGCTGCCCGTCAAAACCGTTTGTTGCGGGGCGTTCAGGTTGGCAACGCTTACTTCTTTGCTACCGCTGTTTTGAATGACTTCCCGGATTTGTTTGATGTTCATTCCCAAAACAGCCGCCATGCCGCCCCCCTTGGCTTCAGCCATGAGAGCTCCACGTTTTTGAACCAGTGTGAGACCGGTCTCAAAATCAAATACTCCCGCCGCTAACAAAGCGTTATACTCACCCAAACTATGTCCAGCCACAAAATCAGCCTGGCGCTTGGTATCTTGTTTGTTTTTCAGGTAAGTCAATGCATTGACGGTGTAAAGCGCGGGTTGCGTGAACTGCGTCAGATTCAATTGCTCATCACTATCTTCAAGGCAAAGTGACTGGACAGAATACCCCAACACCTTATTCGCTGCAGCCGTGATGTCCGGAAATTGCTCAAACAAACCTTCTCCCATTCCTTTCTTTTGGGAACCTTGGCCAGGGAAAACGTGCATTAAAGTCGAAGTCTCGCTCATGCTTTTACCCTATAATTTCCTGAATCACCTGTCCACCAAACTGACTCAGTTGTTTGAATCTTCCTGCGTGATAGTAGGTTAATTTATTGTCATTCAAACCTAGAAGATGAAGCAAGGTGACATGTATGTCCCTGATATGATGGACATTCTCGACGGCTTCTGCGCCGATTTCATCGGTGGCCCCTATGGTGTGACCTCCCTTGGTTCCACCTCCGGCAAACCACATGGCCATGGCCTTTGCATTGTGATCACGGCCATAGGATTTTCCGCCGCCTCGAATGCCGTTATCGGGCGTCCGTCCAAATTCACCACAGAAAAAGACAAGCGTTTCGTCCAGTAGACCTCGATTTTTCAGATCCTTCAGCAGGGCTGCAATGGGGCGATCCACCGAATGAATGAGGTTGCCATGTGCTCTCTCAATATAATCGTGGCTATCCCAGTTACCTGCATAGGCCTGAACGAATCGAACACCTTTTTCAACAAGCCTTCGAGCCAGAAGGCATTTTCGGCCGAAGGAATCTGTGTTGGCCTGGCCGATCCCATACATTTCCAATGTGCGCTGGTTTTCTCCCTTCAGGTCCAGGACCTCAGGTACCTCTGACTGCATGCGGAATGCCAGTTCATATGATTCCATGCGAGCTTCGAGTTCACTTCGAGCGGATCTTTGCTCAAGATGCTTTTGGTTGAGTTTGCCCAATAAATCAAGATTGGTTCTCTGACGTTGTTGGGATACCCCTGCCGGTGGATTTAAATCAAGAATAGGGCTTCCTTTTGCCCTGAAAGGTGTGCCTTGGAATTGTGCAGGAAGGAATCCATTCGACCAATTGGCAGGTCCGCCTTGTGGGTAACTGGCTCTGGGAAGCACAACAAATCCAGGTAAGTTCTGGTTTAATGATCCTAGCCCATATGTCATCCACGCACCAATGGCCGGATCTCCGCCGAACCGGTTCCCCGTGTTGACATGAAAGCATGCCGTTGGATGGTTGACCGATTCCACTTGTGCACCACGAAAAAAGCACATGTCATCCACACAATCTTTCAGGTGTGTCCACTGACAACAAATATCAGATCCATTTTGTCCTGCCTTTATGAACTCGAACGGGCTTTTTACAAAGTAACGTTTACCCGATGACATGGCGCTTTCCATCTCGCCCGAACGAGAGAACTCCTGCAGGTGTCGTTTGGTTAATTCGGGTTTTGGATCAAAGGTATCTATATGAGAAGGCCCCCCTTCCATCATCAAAAAAATGCATCGTTTGGCTCGAGTCCTATGATGAGGTGTGCCTGTTGGCGAGTCCAAGCCTTCCAGCATGGATGTGAAAGCTACCGATCCAAGTCCGGCACCCAATCCGTAAAGGAATTCCCGACGGTTTGGTTGAGTGATGATGCGAGTATCTTTCATGGAAGGGGTAATGTGTAAGTTTTCACATGAAGGTGACTAATCAAGATAGGCAAACTCATTGAGGTTGAAAAGCACCAGACAGACTTGCGCGAGCCCCCGGGTGCGTGCGTTTGTTTGGGCGGGTTGAAGATCAGGTATGTAGTTTTTATAGGCTGGCATGATTTCAATGAAGTCATAGGGCTGTCCTGTTTTTTCCGCCATGACCGTCCGCTGGATTTCAGTTGGGAAATCGGGTTTTGCGTATAGCTTTTCTTTCTCTTCGCTCGTTGCATCTTTCCAGTGTGTGAGGCAGATATCGACTTCATCTGGTAAAGGTGAGCGACCTAGAGCCAGTGAAAATGCACGCCGGATAATCGCTTCAGGATTCTTTTTTTCCCGGAGTAATCTAGCGGCAAATGCCAAGGCGCGGTCGTGTATTTCCGCTGCATTGAACAAAGTCAATGCCTGGGGAGCGACTGTCGAGGTCGCGCGTAACTCACAGGATTTATCTGGACCGGGTTGGTTGAAGGTTTCCAAAAATGGATCACGCAGGCCCCGTAATTTTTCTGCATAGACGCTGCGACGGTTCCGAAGCGAGGGAAGGGGGTCTGGTTCATATACCGATGCTGTCCCTCCCATGATCTGGCGAGGCTGGATGGCGACTTCCTGATTGAGGTCTGGACGACAGGGGATACCTCCAACTCGACGGTTGAGCTCCCCGCTTGCACTCAACATGGAGTCACGTAGTTCTTCGGCAGTGAGCCTTCTGGGCGTGAATGCCGCGTAAAGTTGCCCTTTAGGATCTTTTGAAACCATTCGTTCCGGTGATGGGTGGCGGGTGCTTCGTCGATAAGCAGACGAGCTAAGAATGAGTTCGTTGAGTTTTTTTACTGACCGATCATGCTTCAAGAACCAGTCTGCAAGGAAATCAAGCAGAGCAGGGTGGGATGGTAAACTGCCTGTGGCTCCAAAGTTATTTGGATTGCCAGCAATGCCCCTGCCAAAATGCCAGGACCATACGCGGTTGACCATGACTCGTGCGGTTAAAGGGTTTTGCGGATTGGTGATCCAGTCTGCAAGTGCTTTTCTTCTTTTTCCGCGGGACTCTGGGAATTTCGATGGTTTCATTTTCCCGAGGAATGCCGCAACACTCAAGGCGCCTGGGGCAACAGGCTCACTCTCCGCAAACACGTTGCCTCCTGTCAGAATGGTGTCCTTTTTGATGTAACCTTTGGCCCAGGGATCTTTGGGTGGACGAATGCGGCTGCTGACATTATTGCGTTCAATCGTCTTTCCCGTATGCACTGAGAATGCGATGGGAAGGACTTTTTCCAGTTCCCACTGATGTCTGGAAATATTTTTATTCATGCGAGCCAAGGAGGCCTCATCACCTGGGTCTAGACCATTGTCCCCGACTTTGGCATCCCCAGTTTCTTGTTGGCGGTTCTGGTTGACCTGGTTCTGGAGTTCTTTGTGCTGTCTCTGATAGGCTTGTATCTTTGCCTTTGTCCACTCCTGTGAAGTGTTGAAACCTTCACGGTTTTCAGTTTCCAGGAAAGGAGCATCCCTATCCGCAAATTGAGTAGTGGAGAACACCGCCATCATGCGGTAATAATCGCGTGTCGGTATCGGGTCAAATTTGTGATCGTGGCATTTGGCGCATTGAAGTGGTTGGCCAAGGAACGTTTGGCCGACGGAATCTGTTACATCATCCAACCACTGTTGGCGTGTGATTTTAAAGACGCTCATGCCCGTCTGTTCCCAAGGTCCCATACGTAAAAATCCCGTGGCAATGAGCTTTTCTGGATCTGCGGCATCGATTTCATCCCCGGCAATTTGCTCGCGTACAAAATGGTCATAAGGTTTGTCTTCATTGAAAGCTCGAATCACATAATCTCGGTAACGCCAGGCGTTTGGGCGGGAATAGTCGTTTGCAAAACCAGCTGAATCCGCGTAGCGCACGACATCCAGCCATTGCCTCCCGAAATGCTCGCCATAGTGATTCGATTGCATTAATTGACGGGCATATTCAAGGACGGCTTGAGTCGATCCATTCTTTTGGTTGCGTGAAAGTTGTTGAACAGATTTGGGTTCAGGGGGGAGCCCGGTAAGCCCATAACTCAGGCGACGTGCCAGCTCTCTTGATCTTGCTTCCGGGGCAGGGGAGAGTCCGGCAGTTTTCAGTTTTTGGTCAATAAACCAATCGACCGGATGGACTCCTTCTGGCGGTGATTTTACTGTGAGCGGACGATACGACCAAAGGTGTTCCGGGCTGTATCTGCGATTTGTCCATTCATCGTCGAGTCCTCCAGAGGTTGGGGCTTTGACGCCTTCGGCAAATTGGTTTTGAATCACCGTGATACTTGCTTCATCCGGCCAGGGTGCTCCCGCGTTGATCCAATCCCGTATCCACAAGCTCTGTTGTTGTGAAAGTTTGTCGGCTTCTTTGGGAGGCATTTCATAGTCCTCGATAACACGCGTGGTTAACTGAAAGAGAATGCTTTCCTCACCTTTTCGCGGAATCAAAACGTCCTCACCATAGCTCTCTCCACCTTTCAGAGTGGATGCCCTGGAGAGCATGTTGAAACCCCCTTTTACTTTTTCAGGGTCTGAGCCATGGCAAGCAATGCATTTTTCAGCAAATAGTGGCTTTACTTTGAGAGCAAAGAGTCTTTCTCCTTCGCTATGTTCGGCTGAAAAAAGAGCAAGAGAACTGATAAAAAACATCATCCGGAAAACGACGCTTAGGGATGCAAAATGAAGAGCTGAAAGCGCAGGAAATATCTTTTGAATTGTGATATGTCTACTTGGATTCACTATTGCAGATATGATAGTTTGTCTGCCGGTCGTCATTGTTTTTTATGATCGTATACAAGAATTGAACAGGAAACAAGTTAGATCGGATCGCATACGATCAGGTTCATGCGTTTAGGAAAGATACTTGGCTGTTGAGTGTTCCCGCTGGATTCTTTTGTGAGCATAGCAAGTGGCATGCAAGTCGTGTGTGCATCATTACCGATCCTCAAATCCCCCGCCTTTGTGATCGAGGCATGTTTTCCATATCTTCTGCGGCAAAATAAATCGACTCTGTCAGCAGTTGTCCGAGATCAAAGGGTTTGTAAAGGCAGTCAGTAGCGGCTTTCCGCACCCTCGCCACTTGGTCTTCTGCCTCAATCAATGCCGTGAGAAGCAGTATGGAGTTATTGAACGACATCAAGTCTACATGAGACCTTCTACGAGTGAAATCCCCGTCATTAAACATACGTGTAGTGGGGTCCATTCCGAAAAGGGGTGTTTTTAATATCAAAGCCGGAAACGCCCCTGTCGCCCTCACAGGATACAGGGAGCATAGAGCCATTTGTTATCTTCCATCGTGCAGAGGCTTGTGAGTGTGAAGCTTTTCAGGCTTTCGTATCTCCCTTCACTCAAAGGTCATCCTTGGAGGAATGACATGATGTTTAACCAGGCTTGTATCGAGGAAGTAACCCTGATTGAATAAGGAGCATGCAAAACACGCCTTTTTCTATGCATCGGATGCAGGTCAGTATGTCGCTCAGCCTTACGGTTCTTTTTCTTCAATTACCTTTCATGCTCGCCGAGGAAGGCTGGATTCAGTTATTCAACGGGAAGGACCTTGAGGGTTGGGTTCCCAAGATTCGCTATCACAAACTCGGTGAAAATTATGGGAATACATTCCGCGTCGAAGATGGGGTATTGAAAGTGGGATATGATCCGCAGGCGTATCCCGAGTTCAAAGAGACTTTTGGGCATTTATTTTATAACACACCTTACAGTCATTATGTCCTTCGTGCTGAGTATCGATTTGTGGGGCAACAGGTGAAAGGTGGTCCAGGCTGGGCGATCCGGAATAGCGGATTGATGTTGCATGGTGAACTGCCTGAAACGATGGATGTAGATCAGGATTTTCCAGCTTCAATCGAAGTGCAGCTTCTCGGAGGCGATGGGGAAAATAAGCGTACGACTGCCAACATCTGCACTCCAGGCACACACATTGCATTGGATGGTCGATTGACGAAAAGGCATTGCACCAACTCTAGTTCAAAGACCTATCATGGGGAGCAATGGGTGATTGTTGAGGTGGAAGTTCGTGGGCATGAATCTTTGAAATGCACCATGGAAGGAGAAACGGTTTTTGAGCTGACGCATCCCGTCCTGGATAATGGAGATGCTCACTCCAAAACCCTGATTGATGCCAATGGCGGTGATATCCGTATTTCGGGAGGAAGCATATCCCTGCAGTCGGAGAGTCATCCGGTGGAATATCGCAAGCTGGAAATCAAACTTCTGAAGGATTGAAGACACATGAAGTGATTCTTTGCGGACGAACTCCATGAGCTTCGAGATCAAACAAAGAACCACACTCTCGAAATGATGTGGTTTACCGGTTAGTACGTTGCGCAATTTCGACCAAACAAAAAATTAATGAAATCCACTGAATCGAATCCACAACCGTCCTCCGTTTTACCTTTTCAAATTCTTCTGGGTACTATGGTGGTGACTACATGTACCCTGTTTCTCGGTTTTCATTTTATGAAAAAAGCTAATGCCGAGGCAGCTGCCCCGGAAAACTCAATGAATCATACCAACCGATTGGCCAACGAAAAATCACCATACTTGTTGCAGCATGCTCACAATCCTGTGGACTGGTATTCCTGGGGGGAGGAAGCCTTTGAGAAAGCCAGGTCCGAGAACAAAATGATCTTTCTTTCCATCGGTTATTCCACCTGCCACTGGTGTCATGTGATGGCGCATGAGTCCTTTGAGAATGAGGAGATTGCAAAGGTCATGAACGAGTATTTTGTCTGTGTGAAACTTGATCGTGAAGAGCGTCCGGATGTCGACAAGATATACATGACTTTTGTTCAGGCAACGACTGGGAGCGGCGGTTGGCCCATGAGTGTTTGGTTGACTCCGGACCTCAAACCTGTGGTGGGGGGAACGTATTTTCCGCCGGAAAGTAAGTTTGGTCGGCCCGGATTTCCAGATATTTGCAAACAGATTGGGGATGCCTGGAAGAATGACCGTCAACGTCTGATCGATAGTGGAAACGACGTGGTTGAAAAATTGCGCGAAGTGTTCGCGAGCAAACCAAGTTCAGGGCAGAAACTCGATCATTCAGTGCTCGAAAAAGCTTATGCCCGCATTGCTTCTCAGTATGATGAAGAAAACAAAGGTTTTGGAGCCGCGCCCAAATTCCCGAGACCCGTTACTTTTAATTTCCTGCTTCGTCACATGTATCGAAAGGGGAAAACCTCTCCCGAAGGAGCCGAAGCATTGTCGATGACCTTGGAGACTTTGGATGTCATGGCCAAAGGAGGAATTCGAGACCACCTTGGGGGTGGTTTTCACCGCTACGCAGTCGATCAGCATTGGCATGTGCCTCACTTTGAAAAAATGCTTTATGACCAGGCCCAACTGGCAATCAGCTACCTGGAAGCATTTCAGATTACCCGAAAGGAACGTTATGCTGACGTAGCGAGTTCTATCCTAGATTACGTCCTGTCTGATATGACTTCGCCTGATGGAGGTTTTTATTCAGCAGAAGATGCTGACAGTGTGATCGAAGAGGGTAAACCTGATCATGCAGAGGGCGCTTTTTATGTTTGGGAATATGATGAAGTCAACAGCCTCCTCGGTGAAGAGAAAGCTGCATGGTTCAATGCCATGTACGGCGTGGTAAAGGGTGGCAATGCGCCAGTGGGAAGCGATCCTCACGAAGAGTTCAAAAATAAAAATATCCTGATACAGCGCATGGATGCCGCTGGCGTTGCGGACAAATTCAAGGTAAGTACGCAAGCAGTTGAAAAGGCCATGAGCGATGCCCGGCAAAGGCTGAAAACGGCGCGCGACAAGCGGCCTCGCCCTCATCTCGATGACAAAATCATCACTGCATGGAATGGGCTCATGATTTCTGCGTTCGCCAAGGCAGGTCAGATCCTTCCCGATGGAGAAAAATACCGTCAAGCTGCCATGAAAGCGACATCCTTCATACGCGATCACATGTATGACAGCTCCAACCAAACTTTATACCGAATTTATCGCGGTGAGCGCTCAGGCATTGAGGGTTTTCTGGACGATCACGCCTTTTTGATCAACGGTCTCCTCGACTTGTATGAAACGACATTTGACATTCGATGGGTTGAATGGGCAGCGGAACTTCAAGAGCGACAGGATGCACTTTTCTGGGATAGCGATCACGGTGGTTATTTTGCAACGGAAGCTGGAAGCAAGAATATCCTGTTGAGGATGAAAGATGATTATGACGGTGCGGAGCCCTCCGCCAATTCGATCGCTATCATGAATCTTTTGAGGCTGAATCACATGCTTGGAAATGCGCAGACTTTGAAAAAAGCCCAATCCTCTCTGGATTCTTTTTCAGTCAACTTGAGCAATCAACCATCGGGCATGCCACAAATGTTGGTGGCTTTAGATCACTTTCTCCATCCAACGCGTCAGATTGTTTTTGCGGCGGATCCCGCATCGTCACTGTTGATCGAAATGAAACGTCGACTCAATGAGATCTTTATTCCCGGCAAAGTGGTCTTACTTGCAGACGGTAAGGAGGGACAGCAATTTCTTTCCACCCATTTGGCATTCATTCAATCGGTATCCAGATTGGACAACAAAGCGACTGCATATATCTGCGAGGATTATGTATGCCAGCGTCCCGTCAACACGCTGGATGCTTTCGTTAGCCGTTTGCGACCCTGATCATGCCACGACGACAGTCATCTCAATGGGAGTTCGAGAATCTCTTTGCCTCCGAGGGGAAAGAGATTCCTGTGAAGTCGAAAAAGGCTTCCCAGCCTGTTCAACCTGAAAAGCCAGCGGTGCTGACAGTAGGGGATTTGACTCGAAAGATTCGCAATCTGCTCGAGGGGGGATTTCGATCCATCCATGTCTCGGGTGAGATCAGTAATTTTAGGGCTCAAAGCTCTGGCCATTGTTATTTTACCCTCAAGGATGGAGATGCTCAATTGTCCTGTGTGCTTTTTCGGGGAGAACGTGTTTCACATCGAGAGCAGTTACAACAGGGAGTCAAATTGGTGCTGAAAGGCGACATTTCGGTGTACATGCCACGTGGCCAGTATCAGCTCATCGTCAGGGGGATTGAGCTGGATGGCGTGGGTGCTCTGCAATTGGCTTTTGAAAAATTAAAGAAGAAGCTCAAGGATGAGGGGCTTTTTGATGCGGAACGAAAACGTTTACTCCCGAAATATCCCAGTCGAATCGGTGTTGTCACGTCCTCAAGTGGGGCGGCGGTACGCGATGTTGCGCATGTTCTTGGTCGGCGTCATCCCGGGCTCAAATTGGTAATAGCCAGCTGTCGAGTGCAAGGCCAGGGGGCAGCTGAGGAAATTGCTTCTGCAATTGGTCTACTCAACGAATGGCATGTGGGAAATCATGAATCATCTCAGTTGGACCTGATCCTTGTCACCCGTGGTGGGGGCAGTCTGGAGGATCTGTGGGCTTTCAATGAAGAGATTGTGGCACGTGCCCTCGCAGCATCAGCCTTACCTGTGATATCTGCTGTTGGTCATGAAATTGATTTTACCATCAGTGATTTTGTGGCAGATGCCAGAGCAGCCACTCCTAGTGCGGCTGCCGAATTGATTTCCGAAGGGGCAATGGCAGTAAGTCACTTTCTCGTTGAAGTGCACGATCGTATGGCAAGTGCTCTACAGTCCTTTTGTGCGCAGGCCATGATACATCTTGAGCAAGTCGGACGCCGCCTTGATTATCTCCATCCGCGGCGAGTCACGGAACGGCATGCGCAGCATCTGGATGACTTACAGGATAGACTGAACCGTGCAGCCAGGCATCATTTGTATCTTTTGAAAGAACGTTTTCAGCAAAACAAAGGTTTGATGAGGACGCTACATCCGGATCGCCAACTTGTAGAACAAGCCGGGCAATTCACTCGGATTCAGAGGCAGTTTCTGGTCGCTGTCACGACTGGTGTGGCGCAAAATCAACATCACCTGAAACAAGTATCGGCTGAGCTCAAGTTATTGGGCCCTGTCCAAGTCCTTTCGCGTGGGTATTCGATTTCACAAGCAGTTGAAACAGGTGAAATCATCAAATCAGACGCGGATTTGAAAACGAATGATCTAGTCAAAACACATGTTTTCAAGGGTGATTTCTTGAGTCGAGTTGAACGCCGGCCCTCTTCTTGAAATCTCCAGGATGCTCTACTACGCATTGCGAATGCATGGTAGAGCATTGATATGCATTTTTTTCTGATATTTCAGGTGTTTTTTGTGATATGTCATAACTACATGCTGTACACAGTATAATATGTTTTGCTTTCGATGTGAAAATGCCGCAAAGGGTTTAGTAAATACTTAAGTTCTAGGAAAAGATACTCTGATGTCGGTTTTAAGTAACAATTGGCATTTTTGGCATTCTGAGTGCTGTTATGCCCTTTTATAAAGCTAATGCCTGCAGATAAACTACCATCCACCCACTTCGACCAGTCATTTGGAAATGCGACTGAGGTTTTTGGGAGCCTGGAGACCTTGACACGGGGTGAGCAGCAAGCTCTATCTGCAGCTGAGGATCATCAGGAGCGAAATAATGGAACACTAATCTTCCTGACCTGTGGTGTTTTCACCATGGTTGCTGCATCCCTTCTCGCTTTAATCTCTCTTGTTGCGGTGAAATCCTTGTTTTTGCCTCAAATGAGCCAAACTGAGGCATTAGGTGGGTATCCTGGAGAATACCAGAATCTTGCGTTTGAAGATGATCTTGAAATTTCTGCAACAGAATTTGCGAACGTTAAGAGTAAGTTGCATCGTTTTTTTTCTCTCGCTCTAAGTGGTAAAGCTCAGAAGCCGATCAAATTGGGAGAAAAGGAAGTGAATGCAATTTTAAAGTATGATTCCCGACTAGGAGGCTCGCGCAATACCACATTAATCAAAATCAAAAAAAACCGGATTCAGGCTTTTTTTAACATCAACTTAATGGATGCAAATTTTCTCTCAAGGGAATCTATTATATCCAGAGGAAACGCGTCATTCCGCGCAGGCATGCTGGACGGGCAGTTACAACTGAATTTGGATTCCCTGCACCTCAATAATAAAAACATGCTTCGCTGGTTGCATCGAATTCACAACTTAAGTTTGCGCCAAATAGCATCGAATGGGCTCAAAAGGATCGCTAAGATTCCCATGGGCTGGATCGGTAAAGATGTCAAAATCCGAACAGGTACCAAACCTGTTAAAATACATCTCACCTTTTCTGATGACCCAACAGGTGAGATGTTTGAATCGATCAGCTACCAGGGAAATAGTGTCATGAATTCCATTTTTGGGCCTCTTCAAAAGCATACTTTCAATCGTATATTCAAAGTCCATTCACGTTTGCATGATCTAGCTCTCGCTCTGAACCGTGTGGAAGTTAATGATGGGCATATCATCCTTTATCCTAGAATGGGTAGCACGAAGTGAAAATACATCCTGGCTGAATTCGTTCATTTCCTGTTTGACCTGCCTTTTTAAGTTCGCTAAGATTTTGCAGTTAAATGCACAGTAAAACACGACAGGTAAACTCCGGTTACAACGGCCTCCCACTCATTGAGGTAGTGGTGGTGGTCTTGCGAAAAGCCGGGGCTTGTCGAACTTAACACAGATTTTCGACAAAATCCCACGGCTGGCAACGGTCGTGGGTTTTTTTATGACTCAGGCATGTTGGCTGTTGAAACGATTAAACCGCAATGAGCGATACCAAAACGAAAAAGCCAGGAATGGAAGTCCGTTCCCAAAACAAGGATAAATCCGAAATCGGCCCTACCATGAGTGGTAGTGAAATTCTCGTAGCTGCTCTCGAGCGAGAAATGGTTGATACCATTTTTGCTTACCCGGGAGGCGCTAGCATGGAATTACACCAAGCTCTGACCCGATCAGATAAAATACGTGTTATTCTTCCCAGGCACGAACAAGGAGGTGTATTTGCTGCAGAAGGTTACGCACGTGCTTCAGGCAGACCTGGAGTCTGTATGGCGACAAGTGGACCCGGTGCAACCAATTTGGTTACAGGGATAGCGGACGCATTCATGGATTCGACACCTTTGGTTGCCATTACTGGGCAAGTTCCTCAGGCCATGATTGGTAAAGGCGCCTTTCAAGAGACGGATTTCTTCGGGATGACGCTGCCTATCGTGAAGCACAGCTTTCTCATTACGGACATCGCCGATATACCACGTGTCGTTAAGGAGGCGTTTCATGTCGCTGTGACCGGAAGACCCGGGCCCGTCGTGATTGATCTTCCCAAAAATATTCAGCAAGCCAAGGCACAGCCCGTTTTCCCCAAAACAGTCAGCATCCGTGGTTATGACCCCATGAGAAAAGCCAGCGACTTGGAGCTCAATGAAATCATAGGTCTGATACAAAAAGCAGAGCGTCCAGTGCTTTACGTTGGCGGAGGTATCATCAGTGGCGAAGCACATCATGAGCTTCGGGAACTCGTCAAATTGACTGGTATACCCGTGACCTCAACTATCATGGGATGCGGGGCTTTCCCTGAGTCGGATCCCCTTTCATTGCGTTGGTTAGGTATGCACGGTGCAGCTTTTGCCAATTGGGCTGTCAGTGGTGAATTCAAGAAGGAAACGGATGCCGATGGTGAAGTCAAGGTCACTGAAGTTCATCCGGGTGCGGACTTGTTACTTGCCTTAGGCGTGCGTTTTGACGATCGAGTTACTGGCAAGGTGGAGAAATTTTGTGAAAATGGAACCATCGTTCATGTGGACATCGACGATTCCGAGCACAATAAAAATCGCAAAGTTCAATTACCCGTTGTCAGTGATGTGAAATACGCACTGGGGCGTCTGGTTGAAATGATCCGAGAACGTCCAATCCTAACATCATTTGATGCATGGCATCGACGCATTGAAGACTGGAAAAAGCGTGGAGCATTTCGTTTTAACGTGAACGAAGAGGTCATGCGTTCACAGCATATGCTTGATCATTTACAAGGAATGGAGGATCAGGTGATTCTTCCCCAAATGACCATTGACATGTTGTATGAACTTACTCAGGGCGATGCCATCGTTACAACCGGTGTTGGTCAGCACCAGATGTGGGCTGGACAATGGTACAAATACGATGAGCCACGTCGATATATCACGAGTGCAGGACTAGGCTCGATGGGATTTGGATATCCGGCAGCAATGGGAGCCAAGGTGGCCTGTCCTGACAGGCAGGTGGTTGATATCGACGGTGATGGTTCGTTCCTGATGAACGTTCAAGAATTGGCGACGGCACATATTGAGAAAATTGCAGCAAAAGCCATCATTTTGAATAACCAGCATCTAGGTATGGTCATGCAGTGGGAAGATCGATTCTATCAAGGTAATCGCGGAAATACCTACTTGGGAGACCCCGAAAACATGAAAGCCATCTACCCTGATTATGTGACCATGGCGAAAGGTTTTGGCGTGACATGTGAACGAGTGATGTTTCGCAAGGATCTAAAAGCTGCCATGCAGAGGATGCTGGACTCGGATCAACCGTATTTATTGGACGTAGTGGTACCTTATACGGAACATGTCCTTCCATTCATTCCTGCAGGGCACACTGTAGCAGATATGATTATCTCATGAGTACCTACTTACCCTGACGTTGACTCACTCTCCAACGTGGGTTCAGTTTCGGAGGTAATGATGGATGCGCACGGTCCTTTTCTCTTCTTCCAGCAAAAAAAACCCCTCGGAAAATTTTTCCAAGGGGTTTTTTCATGAAGTTACCTAAATTTTATCGGCCTGTGCGTGATTTGTCTGTGAGTGAGCCTAGAAAGGCCAGGATGGATTCGGTCTGCTCAGTGGTTAATTCGAGACCTAACTGCATGTAGGCCATTTTTCGAACAGCAAAACCGAGGGTTGCTATGCCTCCATCATGAAAATAAGGTCCGGTGATGGCTACGTTGCGAAGGGTCGGGACCTTGAACTTGTATTTATCATCTTCGTTGGCAGTGACGGCTTCACGTCCAATGTCGCTGAAATTCTCATATGGATGGACCAACCCAACTTTTTGATACACGGCTCCACCGAGTAAGGGTCCCGTATGACAAGTCGTACACCCAATACTGGTGAATGTCTCAAGGCCCTCGAGTTCCAAATCGCTCATGGCTTCGTCATCGCCACGCTGGAAATCATCGAAGCGATCCTTGGTAATCAGGGTGCGTTCGAAGGCAGCAATGGCTTCGGCCATGTTGTCGTAGGTCAGAGCCGTTTCTGCACCAGGGAAGGCTTTAACGAAAAGAGCCCGATAGGTGTCATCCATACGCAGTCTGTCTAAAACAGCTTCCTCACTGGGCATCGCCATTTCCCCCGGGTTTAATACTGGACCTTTGGCTTGAGCCTGGAGATCCTCTGCTCGACCGTCCCAAAACTGAGATAACTGAAAACCCGCATTCAGCACCGTAGGGGAATTGCGGTCTCCTACTCCACCGAAAGCACCCGTGGAACCTGGAGCGTTATCTACTCCTCCCAGACCTTGATCCACACGGTGGCATGAGTTGCATGAAATACTATTATTTTTGGAAAGCTGAGTATCAAAATAAAGTTTTTCACCTAGATGGCGGCGATGATCATTATCTTCTTCCGAACCAGGCATCGCTGCAGGGAGGACGCCGAAGAAGGTGGTTGCCAATTCTCGAAGTTCAGCCTTTTTGGTTTTGTCGTATGCTGCTGCCTCACCTGCGATCAAATATTCGCCAGTGGAGACCAAGCTGGCAGCAACAAAAGACACGTGTAATAAGTAGTTAAAGGTAGAGTTCATTGTGCTACAGCATAAACCGATCCTTGTGAGACTCAAGTGCCAGGTAAAAAAAAATCCCGCAGGAATATCCTGCGGGACGTGAAAGCAAATAAGAGTCTTCTTAGAAGCTATAAATAGCATTCAAGGTGAATGTGAGAATGTCATCATCACCACCGTAGAGACCATCACCATCTTCTTGGCTATCCCAGCGAACTTCAGCACGAGTAAGGACATTATCCCACAGGTCATACTGAACAGTTCCGGTCAAGGACAACATTTCAGAGTCAACAGCAACACCGTTATTTGTTGCGTTGAAGAGAACGCCCTGATCACCATCAAGATACTCAATGCGGCCGTTCACGGACATCTTATCAGTGGCCTGATAGGAGATATATCCAGCCAAAATGTTCGCGTCACCACCATTACCGGTGATGTTTTGAATGTTATCCCAAGCAGCACCAAGCGCTAAACCATCAATCGGAGTAGGTATTGTAGATCCAACATATAGGTTCTGTTGCTCGTCACCACCGCCTCCAAACTCCATGTATCCGACATAAACGGTCGCACCAGCCAATGCTCCGAAATTCTCAGGAGCTTCAACAGCAATAGACCCCATGTAGGAAATGTCAGAGGAATCAGCTGCACGGTCCGTGAGAACATTGGATCCAGTGTTGGCTACACCAAACTGAGCACTTACAAGATCGTTGATCTGGTAGCCGCCCAGCAAACCGGTGTGGTTAAAAGGCTGAAGATTATAAGCCATGTTACGGCTGTAGTTGGGGTTGTCGCGGTTGGAAAAACCTTCATAACCAATGATCGCATCAAAAACACCCATTTTGAGGTCCAGGCCATTGCCAACAGGAACACGTGTGTTTACGTATGCTTGACGGACAGCTACATCGTCAGCTTCGCCAGCGCCTGAAACACTGTATGCTGAAGCGTCAGGGCCGAATAACAAATCAACAGCATAGCCAGCCGCCCAATCGCTTTCGTCCAAAGGGCTTGCCAATGAAAGCTGAATGACGTCCAGGTTAATACCGTTCATCTTATTTCCGCTCTGGTAAGGCACACGCCCATGCAGTGCTTGGTCTGCGCCTTTTTCGGAAATCGAAAGTGACGTATCCACAAACCCGCTAAGGGTTGTTTTTGAGAAAGCGGTCATCACGGCATTGCCGGCTTCTTCCGCTTGTGCGTTTTGTCCCAAACTAACCAGCCCTGCGGCGGCTAGTGCGACTGTCCATTTGTTAAGTTTCATATCAGTTCCTCTAAGTTATTAACAAATTAGGCCCCCGGTTCCATTAGGGACCAGTGACCGCATTTGTTATAGCTTGGTGCATTTTCTCAAAAGTGACAACTTTTTTTTGCGATTATTTCGTCTTAGCTTTGGGTGTGACGATCACTTGAATTGAACTTCCTAAGTTGGTTATCAAAGGTTTGCGGGGTTCTTGCAAACATCAGCACCACAGTTTTATCTCAAATCTGCCAAACTTTTGGTTTGTAGGAACATAAATTTCCACTTTGGCATGATAGGTATCAACTAGAAAATGAGAATAGTTGGAACGCTGCCCTGACCCCGTCTTTGGAAATAACAAAGTCCGATGATGCCCCATGCTTCAGTGAGCCGTGTTTTCCTTTTGTGTTTTTCCAACAAACGTTTTATTCCCCATTACTTTCTTGATCCTCAACTTTACTTAATATAGTTTTTCCCAAGTTGTAAATATTTCCGTCCAGCTCTGCCCCCATTACGGTAGATACCATGGAATCTGATTGACATTATTAAAAAAAATTGCAGAATTATAACAAATCGAAATCACATCGATCACTGTAGGAGCATATATGATTAACAAGACTCGTATCCAACCGAAACTCCTCCTGACGGCGATTACGCTGCTCACCATAGGACTTTGCGTGTCAACACACGCCGAAACAGCTAGTTTAACTGTCACCTCAGTTGACGGGCGTGCTACGTTTGACAACGGTAGCGGTGCTGCAGCAATTACCGAGGGCGCAACCTTGACTCCTGGCAGCATCATTAGCACTGCCGAGGGTGGAGAAGTTACTCTGGCACTTGGCAATGACATCGGCTCAATGGTCGTTGATTCCAACACGACTGTCGTTGTGGATCGTCTGAGCATCGAGAAGACAGGTGCTGGTATCGTATCCGACACCCAGATTGACCTGCGTGACGGGAGCATTCTCGGTATAGTCAACAAGTTTTCTTCTGCACTTTCCAAGTTTGAAGTCAAAGTTCCCATGGGTGTCATCGGCATAGACGCAGGTGACGAGCAGACAAGTTACCAAATTTCCACCCCTGACAGGGTTGACGTTCTTGCCGGTTACGGTGTGTTTGTTTACACCAGAGATGGAGTTGTCAGAAGCGTTCGCATTGGAGGTGGTAATCAGTTCAACCCCACAACAGGAGGCATCACTCCGATCGCTCCAGAGGTAATCAACGATGTAAGTGTTAAGATCGCTGCATTGCCGGAAGGCGTCGTTACTCCTCCTACCGAAACGTTTACACGTCCTTTTAATTTCTTTATTTCCCCTTCCAAACAACAGTAAAACCAGGGGAACTTCCGTTTGGGAGCGTTAACGACCTTATTTTAACCAATCTCAAATTATAAATTTTCAGCAAGGCCCTTTGGGAATTCCCAAAGGGCCTTTTTGTGCTTTCGCCTGTTGCAGCGCATGTTACTGAACCACACAATCAGATGGAGGTTATGCCTTATCCCAATAATCCAGTCTAATCAAAGCCATGGTAATCGATTTTGATCAACTCTCATCCAGTCAGGCGTATTTCACCATGACTCAGGCTATTATTCCCAGACCCATTGCATGGGTTTTGAGCGATCATGGAAATGGAAAATTAAATCTAGCACCTTTTTCGTATTTTAACGCCGTATGTAGTCGTCCGCCAATGCTTTCGATCTCCATTGGACATAAAAAGAACGGTTTAAAAAAAGATACCTGGGTGAATATTGAGGAACGCTCTCATTTCGTGGTTCATATTCCAAATACCCACGATGTTGATCCATTGCTTCAATCGTCTCGACCGCTTGATCATGGTATTTCAGAAGTCGAAGACACAAAATTAGACCTAGTGGCCTTTGATGGCTCACCTCTTCCGCGTGTCGAATCAGCTCCTGTTGCTTTTTATTGCGAAAAGCACAGCATCATCCTGCTTGGTGATGGGCCTCAAGCTCTAGTTCTGGGAAAGATCAAACTCTTATTTCTAGATGACAAAGTGGCATCGATCGAAGGAGATTCGCCAGTCCCATCTGTATGTGCCAAAGCAGTGAACCCATTGGCCCGTTTAGGGGCCGATGGATTTGCCAGCATTGATGAACTAAAGGTAAGTTATTGAGATTGGCGCCGTTTGCTGACCGCCTCCGCCAGCTTTTCAAGGACGGGTAGCGTTTGGTTCCATGACATGCATGCATCAGTGATGCTTTTTCCATACACTGCCGAACCATCTTGCTTATAGGATTGATTACCTTCAACCAAATGGCTCTCCAGCATGACGCCAGAAATGCGGGTAGATCCTGAAGCAATTTGCTTTGCTATGGATTCAGCTACGCCAGGCTGTTTTAGATGATCTTTAGCCGAATTTCCGTGGCTGCAATCGACCATTACCGCTTGGTGCAATTGGCTTTTCTGCAAAGCTTTGCAGACTGTTTGAATACTCTCTTCATCGTAATTGGGGCCAGCCTTCGATCCTCGAAGTATCAAGTGGCAGCTATCGTTGCCTTTCGTTTGCACGATGGCTGCTATCCCTTGTTTTGTCACCGAAAGAAAATGATGAGGTTGGCGAGACGCGCTAACTGCATCGATAGCTATCTGGACATTGCCGTCAGTGCCGTTTTTAAAGCCAACGGGCATCGATAAGCCCGAAGCCAACTCACGATGGACCTGACTTTCAGTAGTACGAGCCCCTATGGCTCCCCATGCAATCAGATCTGCAATAAACTGAGGTACGATTGTGTCCAGAAATTCTGTGGCCGCAGGAATGCCCATTCCTGCCAGATTCTGCAAAAGTTGTCTTCCTTGCCTGAGTCCTTGGTTAATCTTAAAACTATTATCGATATTGGGGTCATTGATCAATCCCTTCCAACCAACGGTTGTTCTGGGTTTTTCAAAATAAACACGCATGAGGATACACAGGTTATCACGAAACCGATCGCAGGATTCCTTGAGATGTTCCGCGTATTCCATCGCTGCTTCGGTGTCATGAATTGAGCAAGGGCCAACGATCACCAGTAGTCGGTCACTTTGACCGCGCACAATCTGCTCCGCCTCAATTCTGGCATTTGAAACAACCACTGAAGCTTTTTCCGAAAGGGGAATCTCCTCCTTAAGAATGGCTGGCGAAAGTAGCGGGTGTAATGATTGTATTCTTAAATCGTCTGTATCCTGTATCATACTATTCCAAAGACAACTGAGTATACGGTTCTCTGACGATGTGCAAAGCCTGACTTGAAAAAAATACCTTAAAATTGCTCTAAAATTCCATTTATACCGAATTATCGACTTTTCCCTCGTCAAGTCGAGCGAAGATCGGATACCTTCAACCCACGATAGGCGAGGGAGTCGTCGTATAATTTTCTTCCTGCCCTCAAGCGGCATGCATTTGGATCAGGACATCATAGACATTCTTAAGATCAAGGCTTCTACAAAAGCAGTAGAGGACCCTCAAAAGCGCCCTAAGGCAACACTTCCAGAGCAGCTTCCGATCCTTGGCTTATCAGACATTGTGATTTTTCCGGGCATGGTTGCGCCCTTGTTGATTGAATCCGCGCCAAGCTCAGGTTTGGTAGACGATGTTGTTTCGGGCAATCGACTCATCGGCTTGGTGCTTCAAACGACACCAGATGTCGAAGAACCAGAGCCCAAGGACTTGCACCCATACGGCTGCATGGCTCGAGTTCAAAAAATGGTGAAGCAGTCCAACAATTCAGTCAGGATCCTGATTGAGGGTCTGAAACGAATCCGTTTACTCGATTTTAAGCAAACTGATCCCTACTTGCTTGCCAATGTGGAGTATTTTCATGAGCCTGCCGAAGCAAGCTTAGAGGCCAAGGCGCTTGTCAGGAGTGCCAAGAAACTGTTTGAAGCCATACTTGAAAAATCTCCGACGCTCACCGATCAGGTTAAGTCCTCGAATCTGAATACGGAAGATCCGGAGAAACTATCTGACCTCATAGGGGCCAACCTCAATCTTGGTCTTGCTGATCATCAAAAGCTTTTGAGTGCTCATGTCGTCACAGAAAGACTCAAGATTCTACTGCCTCTACTCAAGCATGAGCTGGAGCTTCAATCGATAGGGGCGCGTATCCAGAAGGAAGTAACAGCTTCTGTTTCCAAGAGTCAGCGGGACTACTACCTGCGGGAACAACTTCGGGTCATTCAGCGTGAATTAGGTGAAGATGATTCGGCCGGTAGGGAAATGGCAGTTTTAAAGGCTCTCATTGAGGAAAGTGGGATGCCTGCCGATACTCAGGAAATTGCACTTAAGGAGCTTGATCGACTGAAAACCATTCCCACATCGTTGCCCGAATATACGGTAGCCCGGCATTACGTGGAATGGCTGGCATCATTGCCGTGGAGTCAATCGGTAAAAGACCAATTGGATCTACAAGAGGCATCCCGGATTCTGGACGCTCAGCATTTTGGGCTCAAGCAGGTCAAGAACCGCTTGTTGGAGCACCTTGCCGTGATGAAACTTCAAAATCCCGTGCGTGGTCCGATCCTATGTTTGGTAGGGCCGCCGGGGGTAGGCAAAACATCCATGGGGCGAAGTATCGCCGAAGCTTTGGGTCGCCCCTTTGCACGCATTTCACTTGGTGGAGTACGCGATGAAGGTGAAATACGGGGGCACCGTCGAACTTATGTTGGATCCATGCCCGGTCGCATACTCCAGACCTTGAAGCGACTGAAAGTCAAGAATCCCGTTATCTTGCTCGATGAGATCGATAAATTGGGTTCCGATTTCAGAGGTGACCCTGCTTCTGCGCTTTTAGAGGTCTTGGACCCTCAGCAAAACAAACATTTCAGTGACCATTATCTGGAATTACCGTTTGATCTGAGTGAAATTCTTTTCATCACGACTGCCAATTGGCTCGACCCTGTTCATCCTGCTCTACGTGATCGTCTGGAGGTGATTGAACTTCCCAGCTACACGACGGCTGAGAAAATAAAAATCACGAGACGACATCTTCTCCCCAGATTACTCAAAGATCATGGTCTTAAAACTCGCCAGATTAAACTTCCATCCGCCAGCATACGTATGTTGGTCGATCTATACACCCGTGAAGCAGGTGTCAGACAACTGGAGAGGACCATTGCATCGACGTTGCGCAAAGCCGCAAGAGAACAACTTGAATCTCCCGACTGCCAAGGAAAGATAACGATATCCGAAGCATGGATTCAAACACAACTGGGGCAACCCAAGCATCCAGCCCCGGATCACGAAACGATCGAAGACAGTGGTATCGCGGTTGGCTTGGGGTGGACACCCAGCGGGGGAGAAATTCTCTTTGTCGAGGCAACTTCCTTACCGGGCAAAGGGAAACTAATACTGACAGGCTCGTTGGGCGAGGTCATGAAAGAAAGCGCTCAAGCTGCGTTGACGCACCTCAGAAGCCAAGCCAAGTCGATGGGGCTTGCCCTGCCCAGCATAGAGAATCTGGACATTCACATTCACGTACCTGCCGGTGCTACTCCTAAAGATGGACCGAGTGCTGGCATTGCGATCTTTGCTGCGCTTGCATCCTTGTTTACTCAAACACTCATTTCATCGCGCATGGCGATGACCGGTGAAATAAGTTTGAGAGGCAGAGTGTTGCCTGTGGGTGGTATCAAGGAAAAACTTCTGGCTGCCGCCAGATCTGGGATCAAAGAGATTATACTGCCCGAGGCAAACAAAAAGGATTGGATTGAGGCACCAGCTGAAGTCCAAAAGAAATTGAAGATTCACTGGGTGCGTCACGTCGAAGAGATGTTACCCGTTATGTTCGGGAATAAAGCAAAACGGAATTGAATCTCTGTCTTACTTCAAAAAAGGTTGCAAATGAAAAAGTGGAGTCTTGTTCGTTTAGGTCTTTTTTTTGCTGGTTTCCTTGCTTGTCTTACCTCTTTGTGTGCTGATCCCATTCGTGAAGGACAGGCTTTAGCAAAGGAACTGCGATTGGTTCAACTAGGTATTCCCGGACCGATTACTGCAACGTTCAAAATAAGAAAACGTGATGGAACTCGAATCGAGCATTACGTTCAAAAGCACACAGAACAATTCGAAAATGGTTGGAGAGATTTGTTTCAGATCAGCAAAGATTCCAACGCTGAGAGTGAATGGCTCTGGATCAATCATTCTGCGGGTGCTTCTCCCAGTTACAAACTAGCGGTTTCACGGCAATTACCCACAGCCCCTGACGACTTCCGGAACCTTAACTCCGAGCAGGCAATGGTATCCATAGGCGAGAGCGACTTTTGGATCGTTGACTTGGGATTGGATTTTCTCCACTGGCCAGATCAACGTATTTTCCAGTCCAAAATCAAACGACGCAAGGGAGTTGCCTGCAAGCTGCTCGAAAGCTCGCGACCCACGCGATCTTTAAGCGGCTATTATAAGGTTCGATCTTGGATTTCAATTGAAAATGGAGGCATCGTCTATGCTGAAGCATTCGATATCAACGATCGCAAAATGAAAGTGTTTGAGGTCGCCGGAGTGGAAAAAATTGAGGGCGTCTGGTATCTGAAAGGTTTGAGAATCCGAAATCTTCGTGATAAATCCATGTCAGTTCTAGAATTTGATAACAAGTCAATCAAGACTGCCCCCTAATCTGAAATTATCCCTCACTTCTGTAGGAAGGGCATTGGGTTCCATGGCTATCCTTCCATCACCTTATCCATCACGATCTTTATAATATTGGATTACAATCTAGTCTCCTTATTATAATTGCTGTAACTGTTAAATGACCCAAACTTGTCATATAACTTCAAAAGGAACGTGTACTTATGTTTATTCCATTTTTTACTGTCAAACAGCAAACAGCGGGCGTCGTCACTCGATTTGGTAAATTCACGCGCATTGCCGACCCTGGTCTAAATTTCCTGATCCCTTTCCTTGAGCGAGTTGCAGGATATGTCAACCTGCGGGTGCGCCAATTAGACGTCGAGGTTGAGACCAAGACTGCTGATAATGTTTTTGTAAAAGTGCTTGTTTCTGTGCAATTTTACGTGCTTCCAGAAAAAATTTACGAGGCCTTTTACAGACTTGAAAATCCCGAACGGCAGATCAAATCGTTTGTCTTTGATGTGGTACGTGCACGAGTGCCTCGGATTCGTTTGGACGATGTTTTTGAGAAGAAAGATGAAATTGCCGATGTCGTGAAAAACGAACTTCAGCAGGTGATGGATGATTTTGGGTATGGTATCTTGAAAGCACTTGTGACTGACATTGATCCTGATGCCAAGGTCAAGGCAGCCATGAACGAAATCAACGCGGCCACACGCCTCAGAGTCGCAGCGACTGAAAAAGGCGAGGCAGACAAGATTTTGAGTGTCAAAGCAGCCGAAGCTGAAGCCGAAAGCAAAGCCCTCTCGGGTAAAGGCATTGCGGATCAGAGGCGGGCGATTGTTGAAGGGTTGAGGGAATCCGTGGACGAATTTCAAAAGACCATCCGTTCAGCCAGTGCTGCTGATGTCATGAACATGGTGTTGATGACCCAGTATTTCGATACCCTGAAGGATTTGGGGAACCAATCTAGAACGAATACCATCATGATTCCTCATTCACCCGGGCATATGAATGATCTGGCAGGTCAAATCCGTGATGCCATGATAGCCGGTGAACAAGTGGGGGCTCAGCTCAACGATGTTGAATCACCTTCAGCGGAAAAACCATCCTAGTTGACTTTCTCCCGATTACAACGAGTGCCTTCGGGAGGGTAGTTTCAGCGCTGTTTATGATCTGCCGTAAAAATTCTCCAACGCGTTTAAACTTCAATTTGAATACACCATTAATTGCAGCGGCATTCCATGACGTGATCTTTTCAATGTGGGGGATTGATCCCCCAAAACTTCTCATCTCAATTACCAGTGAGAAGTTCTTGGTGAGAGATTCCTCAAGATGATATGAAGCTCATGGCATCGACAGAAAACCAAGGGTTATCGGCAAACCCGGATCCAGGTTTGGTCTCTGACGCTTTCTTTATTGAAATTCTGAATGGTTGATATCTGCGTTGCCAATTGTCCAAACTGGGTATAGGCAGGATTGCTCAAGTGGGGCTAATAGATCGGTTTTACCTTGATTCTCAGCTCAAGGTAGCGACTATTATCCACCATGAAGCCAATGCAAACACGTAAGACTTACCTCCTTCATTGGGTGTGCATTTTTCTCTATATACTGACACCTCTTTTTTCTTCTGCGGCAGAATATTGGAATCGTTTTCGTGGCTCCAATGGAACAGGTATCGCAGATTCAACTATCAAGCTAAGAGACCTTAAAAAAGGCGATATCGCATGGAAATTAGATCTTCCCGGTAAAGGGCATTCTTCGCCAGTGATTTGGGGGGGCTTTCTCTATCTGACTTGCATGAATGAAGATTCATCCAATTTTCATGTGCTCTCTATTCATCGAGAAACTGGCAATATCAGCTGGAATCGTGAAATGGCCTATCAGACGTTTTCAAAGCATGACTTCAACAGCTTTGCCTCGCCTTCAGCTACGGTTGATAAAGATCGGGTTTATCTATCCTGGGCCACACCCAAGCATTACTTTGTTGCTGCATTGGATCATGCTGGAGAATGGTTGTGGAAGAAGGACCTGGGGCCCTTTAGAAGCCAACACGGTGTGGGCGTTTCTCCTGTTCTATATCAAGATAAATTAATCATCGCAAATGATCAGCTGGGGCAGAGTTTCATCGTTGCTTTGGATAAAACAAGTGGGAGTACCATCTGGAAAACAAAAAGACGAAGTGATAAAGCTGCCTATTCGACACCTTGTGTCTACCGCAGACCTGATGGGAAAGATCAATTAATTTTTAATAGCGCAGCCGATGGTGTTAGCGGTCTTGATCCAGATAATGGAAAAGTTCTTTGGTCTTATGCCGATGCCTTTGATAAGCGCAGTTGCAGCTCTCCAATTGTTGCCGGAGGCCGGATTTTTGGTTCCTGTGGTAGTGGTGGTGGTGGTAATTTCGTTGTTGCGATCGATCCTCCTGCAGGCCCACAGGCAAAACCTAAACTTGCCTATACAATCAAGCGTTCCGCGAATTATGTTCCTACGCCTATCGCAGTCGATGGTCTGGCTTTTTTCTGGAGTGATGGAGGTATCCTGACATGTGCCAACCCGGAAAGTGGTAAGATCCATTATCAGGAGCGCGTTCGTGGAAGGTATTTTGGGTCCCCTGTATCCAATGGAAGTGAAATCGCCTGCGTATCAACCACGGGCGAAATTGTAGTGACTGCAGCAAGTGATAAATTTGAGATACTGAATCGCATTGATCTCGATACAAAAACCCATTCAACACCTGCGTTTGATGAGGATTCCATGTATGTGAGAACTGTTTCACAGATCTTCAAATTCAAAAACTGAATCATACAAAGCTGTTTGCCGTTGAACTAGCGGTGGTAAGGTTTATTTTTACACTCGATAATGCATCCCAAGGAGTCATGGCATGAATCGTTGCGAAACGCACCTATATTGGATGTACATGAACATCACATCCCTGAAATATATTTGTCATCCAAGACAAATCTTTTAGCATTATTTCAACAAAGCTACGCGGGATGGACGGTGAAAAGACCCTATCCATTGCCAGGCGAACATCAGGAGGAATCTTCATTGAGCCCCACATTGAAACTTTTCGGTTGGGATGACCTGAGGCCCTATCTGGTGGAGCGGGGTTCCAACAATTTTGTTCGGAATCTGACCCAAGGGATCCTTGCACTTCATGGAAATTCCGATTGGATCTGGATCGATGAAGGCAATTGGGAATCAGTGAATGCACGTGTTATCGCAAGCCGCATTGAAATTGGTTTTCAATCAAAATCTCTCTTCCAGTCCAATGTGATCCAAGTGATCACGGATGATTATACGAACCCAATGCTGAATGCCCGGGAATCTCTGGGATCGCAGTATCAATCTGTGGTCAGGATAAATGCTTTTGCTTTGGGGTGGCATTCGAAATCTAAGGATCATAATGGGAACTCGGCAGCTGCTATCTTGAGTAAAGCCGGTTTTCACCCTGAATCTTTCGAAGATTATCTGGAAGCCATTCGTGGATTGGCTGGGAAAATGAAATCACGCGGGCAGGTAGCCTTCAAGAATGCGCTAGCTTATGATCGCAATATTGAATTTCAGGTGCCAAATAAATTACTAGCCAAGCGTGCCTGGGGAAAAAGTCATCCAAGTGAAGAGGAAAAACAAGCTTTTGGAGATTATGTGGTGGATTTTATTTGTCACCTTGGGGCAGAAATGGACATTCCCATGCAGATGCATCTAGGAACGGCTCTCATACGAAGTTCACATCCCATGCATGTGGCGGGTTTGATTGAACGCCATCCTGGTACACGATTCCTGCTGATGCACCTGGCATATCCCTGGAGCCGCGATCTGCTTGGCATGGCCTTTGTTTATCGAAATATCTGGATTGATCTTACCTGGTCCTGGCTGCTGAGCCCCTCACATTTTAAACTCGCGTTGCACGAAGCTATTGAGATATTGCCGGACGAGGGAAGGATAATGTTAGGCGGTGACAATTGGCACGTTGAAGAAACGGTTGGATCCATGCAAAGCTTCAGAAGTTTGTTGATCGAAGTTCTGGATGAAAAAGTTTCCAACGGTTACCTGCGAGCGGAGCAAGCACTTCAGCTTGGACAGAAAATACTTTCGCATAATGCCAAAGCATTTTTTCGACTCTAAGAAGTGTGTTGGGTCAATTGCCAGTGGCGTATTTTCGAAGGTATTTGAAAGCGACTTCCCAATCATGCTGCATGGGGGCCTGGACTTTCCGATCTTCACCTGAAATGGGGTCAGGGAAATGTACTTCTGCCAAATGGATGGCGGCCCGGTCCAGCAGTGGGCGTTCGGGGCGATCTTTCTTTTGGCGGTAATTACGTTTCATTTCCGACAGCATCAACAAACCTCCGCCGTAAATTGCATCTCCTACAACTGGAAGCTGTCTGCATCCCAGGTGCGCCCGGACCTGGTGGTAGCGCTCTGTGACGGGAATACATTTTAATAGAGTGTAGCCCTGGAATTTCTCCAGAACTTCAAACTGAGTGACGGTTTTTTTACCTTCTTTGCTCGCCTTCATGATCCAGGGTTGAAAACGATGTGGCGTCAGCCTGAGGTCGACTTCGAATTGTTCCTCTTCAGGGCTGCCGTGAACAAGGGCATGGAAGAAACGATTAGGCTTTTCGGAATGGATACAATCTTTCAAGGCTAGTGCGCCAGATTCATTTTTGCCCCACAAGCTGGCTCCTGTCGTTTCAAAGTCCAGAATGTTTGCTGGTTTCAAATAGTCGATACCACGCTCACGCATCCATCCAGCCTGCCGCTTGATGTCCTGCTCAACAATTGCCTGCATGTGCGGACGATCTTGATGATGGTGGTCATGTTCCGTTCCGAGGTGTGTTTGCTTGTTCAGGCAAATCCATGTATCTGCCTCACCGATGACCTCCGTTTTCCAGGATAGCTCGTGTGCATGTGATGTCAGATGAATGAATTTTTTATTTTTGTCGGACATTATTTTATGAATCCTGCCTGTGAGAAGAAATGGAAGCAAGCGACAACCCACGCTGCATTAATTTCCGAAAGTTTTGCAATCTGCGTTAGGTGTCAACTTATCGATAGCAGTCATGATTTGATCCGCTGCTTCCTGGTAAATTTGCTTCGTTCGTTCTTTATCTGCGGTTCTTGCTTCGGTGCGTAAATCATTTAGCCACATAGGATTTCCCATTTTGACGTGCAAACGCTTTGGTCTTGGCCACTTGAGGTGGCGCCCATAAGACTCGAAAGTTCCAAATACGCGGATTGGCACGACAGGAGCCTCGGATTTTATGGCCAATAATCCGACACCCGATTTTGCTCGCTGCAATTTGCCGTCATGGCTTCGGGTTCCTTCTGGAAACAGGATCACAGAATGGTTTTTTTTCAGGCTATTTGTTACTGCCCTGAGTCCTTTTGGGCTTCTTCCATTGCGATCAACGGGAATGACATTAATGTAATCCAGTATGTTTTTGAATATTGGGAAACGAAATAAAGTGTTGCGTGCCAGGTAATGTGTTTCGCGATTTAGACAGGAGCCAATCAAGGGAGGGTCCATGAAACTGGCATGGTTGGCTGCAAGCAGAACCGGCCCATTCAGTGGAACACGGTCTGCGTGATATATCCGGCAATCGAAGAGGACCTTGAACATTGCTCGAAAAGCACACCAAAATAAAAAATAACCGAATCGCATTTTCTATCCATCTTAATCGTTGCTTAATGCTTGATCGCGAACTTCATTATCGCGCCTGGTTTTTGCAAGCTTCTTTAATCTCAGGAGCTTTTTCAGTGATGGCATCAATGATCAGCCGGCTGGATTCTTCAGGTGACAAGCCGGATGTATTCACCACCAGCGCTCCCAGAGGGACCATCAGAGGAGCGGTGGATCGCTGGCTGTCTCTTTGATCACGTTTGGCAAGATCTTCTTGCACACCTTCGGCTTCACGTCGTTTGGAACGTTCTGCCAGATTGGCATCCAGATAAAACTTATGTTCGGTTTCAGGGAAAATTTGAGTACCGATATCACGTCCCTCCATCACGAGAGAACCAAAATCGATACAATCGCGCTGTTTGAGCTTCATCCATTCTCTTACTTTCGGTACTGCGGCGACATGAGGGACGGCTGCGCTCGTTTCCGCAGTCCGAATCTCTGACTCTGGAAAATATCCATCTACCAGCAATCTGACCTTGCCCTCAATACACATCAATTTGGTTTTCCACTTTTTACAGAGTTGAGCCACGGCTTTCGGATCGTGGATGTCGACGCGAGATTTAAGGCAATACCAAGCCAAGGTGCGGAACATGGCGCCGGTATCCACATAAGTAAAACCCAATTTACTGGCGACAAGTTTTGCATTGGTGCTCTTGCCGCTTGCGCTTGTGCCATCGATGGCAATCACATTGGGGGATGTTTTCTTCATGGGTTCTTTCAGGCAATCAAATCGTTCGGACTCAGTAACTCCCCGGTTGAAGCGTTACAAATCTTCATGCTCAGCCCTTCCGGGGCTGGAGAAGCTAACTTTTGAAAGAAATTTGGAAAAGTTTTTTTCACACAAGCAGGGTTTTTAATGACGATGCCGGGTATTTGAGTCCCGACAACTGCAAAGCACATCGCCATACGATGGTCATTATAAGTATCAATACTGGCCCCGTGCAGTCGACCTGGGTGAATCTTGAGTGTGTCCCCATGCTCTTCTACTTGAGCGCCGCACTTGGTAAGTTCTGTTTTCAGTGCTTTAACACGTTCACATTCCTGAACACGCAGGCGTCCCAACTCAGAAAAAGTGGTTGAATGAGACGACCATGGAGCCATCACAATAGATGTCATGATGCTGTCACCTAGGTCTTGCTCACGCGAAATCTGTGGCGGCAATGGCAGGAACTTGGGGAATTCTGTATCAATCTGCCAATCGGTTTGAGGCCAATGAGTGATTTGAATATTTTCAGAGGGATTGCTTCCGTACTTGCTCATCAAATGTTTGATCGCCCAAAAATAGCTTCCGCCCGATGCGTCCGGTTCGATTTGACAGGCAGTACCTTCATTTTGTGGAAATGCCTCAATCATGGATCGAGTCATTTCCACGTAAGGTGCGTGTTCTGATTGTTCCAACGGAGTGTTGATGTCCCACCCGCCTGCTTTGGCGGATAATAACAGGGCAGAGGCAAACTGAGAGCTTTCCCGTATGGAAACCGTGCATGAGCTACCAGGCCTGGGACCCTGACCATGAACGACGGCTGGTAGATTTCCGTTTTCGGAAACAATCTGATATCCAAGTTCTCTCAGTGCCATGATCAGTTCCTTCTGTGGACGTTCATGCATTCTGTCCACACCGGACAACCGGTATTGACCATGGCCCAGACAAGTCATTGCCAGAAGAAAACGGGCGGCTGTTCCAGCATTTCCCACATGTAAGTCCAGTGGTGTGTTCAAACATGCTTGAGATGGTAAACGACCCCCTGAACCGTGAACTTGGATTCGGCGGTTGGCTTCGTCACTCGAATCCTCTAAAATGCTGATATCGAATCCAATTTTACGAAGGCAATTGACCATGACCTGCGTGTCCTCGCTCCACAAAGCGCCTTCAAGGGTCCTTGTTCCATGACTGAGGGCGGCGAGAATCAAGGCGCGGTTCGTGATGCTTTTTGATCCAGGTACGCCTAACCTGACTTTCACAGGTGTTTGTATTGGGTGAAGGAGGATGGCTTCAGGTAGTGGCATAACAGTAATGAAGAATGGGTGGAAGTGGTCTGAATAACCTGTTATTTCACATCCTGGTCGAGTCTGCGTTTATTGAAAGTTTTCAGCCAGGAATCGCGTTTGGATTTACCCTCTTTCAGCCAGTGATAGAGTGCAGTATCGTCCTCTTCATGGATCCATTTCCTGACTTTCTGGCACTGTTCCTCGAAAGAATCCAATGAATTTAAAAGTGCGATCTTATTGGATGCCAGAATGTCGCACCACATCTCGGGTGAACCGGATGCGACACGCGTGGTGTCTTTGAACCCAGTGCTGCAGAGCTTGGCCTGCTGATCGCCGTGTTCCGGGGCCAGTATCCAGTCCGCTAACATGGTTGCAGTCACGTGGGGTAAATGACTGCAGCGTGCTACCCTGATGTCATGCTCCTTCGCGTCCATGAGTTCGGGGATACCTTCTACTTGTCTCCACAGATGTTGAATTTTTTCGATGGCCTTCTCGGGTGAATTTTGTGTTGGAGTAACCACGCAGGTAGCACCCTGGAAAAGATCGGATCTGGCGTGCGCAAGCCCCTGCTGCTCACTGCCCGCCATAGGGTGTGAGCCTATATAAGTGGCGTTTGCCTTTGCGATTAAAGGTTCAAGTAATTGAACTAGAGGGCCTTTGACACTCCCGACGTCCGTGACAAGTGCCCCGGGCTTCAAGTAGCTTTGCATTGCCTCGGTGACAGGCAGCATTTTCAACACCGGAGTGCAGAGCACCACCAGATCTGCGTCCCTCACCACTTCTTCCAGGTTCATGGAAGCCTCGTGGGCCACTCCGGCATGGAGGGCTTCATGAATTCGTTCATTACGACGCACAAAACCGGCGACCCTTTTTGCATGGTTGCCGGCGATCAGTGATTTTCCAAGAGAGCCTCCCAAAAGGCCTAATCCCAATAAACTAACTTTGTTCCACTCCATCGTCCTGCTGGCAGGGTGATTTGCAGTATTCGTCAAAGAAATCCCCCACGCACCCCAAAGACTATATGGATTCAAAGAACGAATCAATCCATCAAAATCCCTGAGATTTCATTGGAAACGTATTCCAATATCAGATCGGGCAAAAGCGGAGATAAACCTACAGGGGTGCTGATCCAGATGCGTTTTCCGTGACGTTCTGTTGGGTTACGCCAAGTCGAGGTTCCTTGCTTGAGACTACGTTTCAATTCTTTTTCCGTTTGTCCGAGCGCAACAGGAATATCCTGCGCTGCATGCGGTCCATCCGCGAGCATGAAAGGCACAACGACGACGTTTTCGTTGGGAGTGTTCCATTCATAGATCGCTTCAATGGCGGGTTCCTCTTCGATAAAAAAAGTGCGAACCCCTTGGCATTTTTTTGAGTCCATAGCCAACTTTCCAGCTAATTTATCCACTGATTCGCGTGATTTAGCATGACGCGAGGTTCCGTGTCCGATCAGTGCAATGGATGCATTGGATAAAGGGATTTTGATGGGGAATGGATGCTCTTTCAGTACTCGATCTGCGGATTCGAGCACCAGGCTTTCCATACCTGGATGAAGTCCTATAGGTCCTGCATAAATAACTTTTTTGTCTTCAAATATAGAAACCCAAGGAAAGGCCACATCGGGTGTTGCCTGCAGTTGGAAGGCGTCGGGAAAAACTTTTTCAGTGAAATACCCTTTGCTCATCAGCATGGGGACGATGATGACCAGCTTTCCATTTGCTTGAGTCAATGAATCCAGAAGTAACGGTCTGTGTTTGTGATAAGCAGCTTTAACCTCACCAAAGACGCCCTTGCTGCGAATAGAAGCGGCAAGGCTGTTTCCGGCCTCCTCAGGCCGAGTGTCCTCGGTAGAACCGTGTATTGCCAATATCAATGTTGCAGATCTAAATCTCGTATCCATTCAGAGCACACCGATAACCCCATTTGAGTCCGGATACAAGGGCTGCTTATACTGGCATCGAGAGAAAAGGGGTGCCGCAAGGGATGTGTCATACCCTCGCGCAACTCAAAAAAACTCATGACAATCCCCTATTTCCTGATAATATCAACAATCTAACCCGAACTAAATTACCATGCGGAATCAATGTTTTTTCTCACGAGGTAGCGTTCTTGTCTGGATGCTTTTCTTATCACTGACAATCCCATCCTTCTCCGTGGTTTCTGCGGAATTACCTGTGATTGCGGGCGTGGCATGGCAACCACTGAGAGCTCAGGTTAGGAGGTTGATTGAAGCGACTGATTATCTGGGTGTTCCATTTTCCACTGCAGAAAAAAATGCCATCGAATCTGCGATGAAGGCAAAGGATCCAGAATATGGTTCCAGTCAGATTCAAGCGATCCTAGACCAGCACTGTCTTTACTTGGTCAATATCAATCCCGAGATGCGAGTGAAAGTAGCCCAGGGACCCGCAGATCCGTATCTCATGCAGCACGGATGGACTCAGTTCCTTGTGAAAGTCAATAATCAGGCTGGAGTCACAGCAGCATTGAAGACTCAGAGCCCCAATGCTGTTCGGCTTCATAACTCACCTGCAGAAGCGGTTGATGATCGCTGGCTGGAGGTTCAAACATTCGACGCGCAGCCCCTGACCAAAACCCTGTCAGGTTTGGAGCTTGAGTACAGATTGGTTCAGCTTTACAGCCGCGATGCAGGCAAGCGTGAAGCAAGGATGGGATTCAATGTGGGGCAGGGGACGCAGGACATCGGGTTTCGAAATGAAATTGATATTTTGTTTACCTGTCGTCCGGCAGTTGAAATTACGCTCAATGTCAAAGACGAAGAAGGGCAACCCACGACAGGAACGTTTGAAATTCGTGATGCTCTCGGGCGGGTTTACCCTTCTCAAGCCAAACGCCTTGCTCCTGATTTTTCCTTTCATCCCCAGATTTATCGGAATGATGGCGAGAAGCTCCTGTTACCTTCCGGTACCTATGAAATAAAATTTGCTCGCGGGCCAGAATCAATTCCGACCAAGCGGATTGTGAAGGTCACTGAAAAGACACGTGATTTGCATTTTTCAGTCCAGCGATGGATTGACCCCTCACTTTTTGGTTATTGGAGCGGCGATCACCATATCCATGCTGCCGGATGCGCACATTACACAGATCCCACTGAGGGTGTGCATGCGCCTGACATGCTGCGTCATATTCTGGGAGAAGATTTGAAAGTGGGGGCGAACTTGACCTGGGGGCCCTGTTTTGATTACCAGAAACAATTTTTTACCGGAGAAGACGATGCGGTTTCACGTTATCCCTATTTACTCCGCTATGATGTTGAGGTTTCGGGTTTCGGGTCGCACCAATCGGGTCATCTGTGTTTACTGCGCCTAAAGGAACAGATTTATCCCGGAGGTGATTCCAAGCACCATTGGCCAACGCTTTGTTTGAACACACTCCGATGGGCCAAAACCCAAGGTGCTTTGGTGGGCCCTGCTCATTCAGGTTGGGGTCTTGAAGTGGCGGGCGCTGCTTTGCCTAATTACGAAGTGCCACCGTTCAATGGTATCGGTGCCAATGAATACATCGTTGATGTTACCCATCAGGTTCCTGATCCTGATGGGCGTTTAGTGCCAGCGGTGGATTTTATTTCCACGGTGGATACGCCTTATGCCTGGGAGTTGAATATCTGGTATCACACATTGAATGTCGGTTATCGTACTCGCATCAGCGGTGAGACGGACTTTCCATGCATTTACGGGGAGCGCGTTGGTTTGGGGCGAAGTTATGTCAAACTTGAAGGTCATTTAAATTACGAAGCTTGGTGTGAAGGAATTCGTGAAGGGAAAAACTATGTGAGTGACGGCCTCAGTCATTTAATGGATTTCAAAGTGGAAAACCGTGCCATGGGCGAATTGGGTAGTGAATTGAAGTTGGATACGGGAAAAGAGGTTTCTGTCAAAGTGCGTGCTGCAGCACGCCTTGACGAGCAGATAAATCCAAGCCTCAGAGACCGACCTTATCAGCAAAAGCCTTATTGGCATGTAGAGCGCGCTCGAATTGGTGACACCAGAACAGTCCCGGTTGAATTGATCGTCAACGGTTACCCTGTTGCGCGGCAGGATATTGTTGCTGACGGCAAGTTGAACGATTTGGAATTCAATGTGCCACTTCAGTTCAGTAGCTGGGTCGCTGTTCGAATCCTGCCAAGTGCACACACCAACCCCGTTTTTGTGGTTGTCGATGACAAACCCATTCGTGCAAGTCGCCGAAGCGCTGAATGGTGTTTGGCCGGGGTGAATCAATGCTGGAAAAATAAAGAGCGATTCATTGCAAAAAATGAAATGCAGGAGGCACTGAGTGCATATGATCACGCACGACAAACGTATCAAAAATTGATCAAAGAATGCCGCGATGATCGCAGTAAAGTGGCATTTCTTGCACCTTGATTACTCCATGTTTGAATAGGCAGCTTGACTTAAATTACGGTAGCTTCCACTTCCGCTTGATTGAGGTTTCATCGCACGCACCATGTATTTCGGCTCCACGAACCAAGGATTATCATCCACGAAAGAAGTCGCTTCTGTTGGTGTGTCGTTCAGTAATTGATATCCCTCTGCTGGATGCCTGCGGTAGATGAAATAGCGGCATCCTTCCTCAGTCGAGCCCTCCCAATTCAACGCGATCTGGTTATTCACAAGTCTCGCCTTGACCGCGCGAGGTGGTGTCAGAGTATGAATTCTCAGTGTAGGGTCGCCCATGATGCTCAGCATTCGAGGTGCTTCTCTGTAATTGTCCGTTAAATCACCCATTTCAAGCATGGCCACAGCGAAGGGAGCACCCAGTGCCATTTTCTGCAGTTTCCAGAATTTTGGGTAGTAAGCGGATATCAAGCCATAGTTAGGTGTTGCCAGGACACCACGCAGCCAGTTTTCATCAGTCAGGTTCCAGTCACCAAACCAAGAACCAAACATCATGTAGAACAGGATTGATGGTTCGTTTTGTGCTTGATTCAAATGCCAGGTGTAATGGTTGTAGGTGTTGGAGGCGCGCCCATATTCCCAGCCTAATTGGATGCCGAAAGGTGATGCACGCATTTCGTGATAGCCAAACATGACGGGCACATTTTCATACAGGGGGCGTGACGCAACGGCATGTGCTTCGCCCAAACCAAATAAAGACGAAGCCAAATTGACGGCTTGGAATTCCCCGTTGTTCAAAGGCAGGAAACCCAGGCCATTGAAGTAACTTATGCGTTTCTCCACGGGAGTCAGTCCGTGCCTGTAACGGTGGTTTTTTTGCAGGTATTGGCGGGTTAATGCGACTTCAAGTGTCCAAGGTTTTTCATCGCTGAGATCAAGGAAATCGGACTCTCCGAACGAGTGAAGATTTGAAAAGTCAATACGACCAACCGGAATTTCAATAACCCGCGGAAGGTAATCGGGGTCCCATTTTTTATCGTTGGGTCGGTTTTCCAGGCGCGGGTTTGCCCGTGAAAGGCGAGTTGCTTTATCGGTCCAAAAATCGTCATCGAAACTCCCGTAATAACTATCAGCGGCCCAGGCGCCCCGGTGGTTTTCATGACCATCAAACGCCTCCAGACCTGAGCGAGGAACGGGGACATGCCCTAGAAGCAACATGACGTTCGGGTACTCCGGAGCTCTCTCGTACACAGCCCTTGCCTCTGCGCGGATACGGTGAATTTCCGTGGCATTTTGCAGCCAGTTGGTTTCGTTATGGCTTTGCGCAACCAATTCAATCAGGTGCCAGCCATCTCCCGTCAGGTCTGATTTGAATTGCTCGTAATCTAAGTCCAATGACTGAGGTAAACCAGCCTCAGAGACTAAAATGACATTCCCCCTGAAATGTACAGGCTGCAAATTAATGCCTACTGTCAGTGTGACTCTGCGGAAATCTGCATTGTCGAAATCCGTATCGCGTAATCGGTATTCATAAATGCCCCCTTCTTGAATATCATCATCTATCCAGGAAGCCTCTGTATAGTTCTCTTCCAGGATACGCCACTCATATTCCCCTAATCTTCTCCGCTCTATGTAAACAGAGTTGAGCCCTTTTGCTGAAACTCTATTGATCCTTGAGAGGCGAACCATTGGTGGCGAAAGGGATGTTTCAGCAGCCCATGATCGATCCTGGACGACGACTTTATTCCAAATATTCTGGGGGAAATTATAGCACGTAAGTTCTTCAATAGTGGCATCCACATTCAATGCTCCATCGAGTTGACTGCCAACGGCAAATCCTTTCGCCAACGCTTCAGGCCCCGGAAGCGTAATCGGATCTATTCCGGGGCCGGATCCTCGTTGTATTCCGTTAATGTACAGGAAGGAATTCGCGAATGTTTGAGCATTTTGAGGGGTGTTAACCCCGTATGCAAAAACTGTCTTTGGACCATAATTAAGTTCAATCTCATACCATTGATCTTTTTCGAAATCTAAGCGGTCGGATGTCAGGTGAACGTGCCACTGCCGTTCGTTCGGTGCTTGAGATGCCAGATACATGGTAGATCGGTCCTGGTCCATATAGAGCCCCCACCACCCTTCACTTTGACTGCTTCGTGTGTTGATCCGTCCGATTTCCAGCACACGCGAGCCAAAAGGGTGCCCCACATCTCCCGTGCTCCAGTTTGGCTTCATCCAGAAACGGATAGAGCCACGGCGGAGGTCGATATTCAGTGCGCCGTTCTCTTCGCGTACTTTATAAATTAACTGGCTGCCTTCTTTCGATTGATACCCCATGCCACCCATTTCAAAAGAGTCTTCGAGTTTTATTGCTCTCGACACGAGAGGCAACTGCGCATTGTTTCCAACCAGATTTTCTTCATTAAAAGAAAATTGACTGAGCATTTGGGGTTTGAACAGGTATGCATCCAGGGGGTTGCTTCCATCCGCAATCTCTTGCCCATCAGGTATTCCGTCTGCGTCTGTATCGGGATCATTGGGGTTTGTGTTGTAAATGGTCAATTCCTCAAGATCGCTCAAGCCATCGCCATCTGAGTCCGGAGGAGTCGGGGAATAGTCATTAAGAATCTGATTTTGAGAGAGTTCGTAATTGAAAGTGACTAACTCATCCAATACACCATTGATTGCCTGACCGCTTTTGACATCCGTTCCGAGGACCATGCCTGATTCAGTCCTTGCTTCCAATTTCGGAAACTCAATCGTGCCGATTCCACTAGCCATCTTTTGTCCATCAATCCAAAGAGCACTGCCACTGATACTGAAGGTAACTATCACGTGATGCCATTCACCTGCTTTCCAGTCGAGACTCTGGTCAAAGCCTGAAAATGTCCTGCCCCTACCCTGCATTTGAAGCCGGATGCGGCTTCCATTTTCATGGAAGTGAAGGCTCCACCAGCCGTATCTTTGGTCGGTGGACTGTTCTCCCATTTCAATAATCGGAACGACACCTCCGGGGCCTTCTCCTACGTTCCATTCAGGTTGAAACCAGAAACGAATGCTTCCACGCCTGACATTGATATTTGGTGCGCCGCTCAACTCCACGTCTTTGTAATTAAAAGCATCTATCAATTCGCTTGAAAGTTGAATGCCATACCCTTTCCAACCAGGAACCTGTGGGGCTTGCCCGGAGATGATTGGTATCTGATTGCGATTACCTTCCAGGCGGGCACCCTCAAAATCGAAGGCAGCCAACTGCCTTGGGCGTCCATCGAATTCATAATTTGGATCTGTGCCCTCATCCAACTCTATCCCATCACTTACACCGTCGTAGTCGGAGTCCGGATTGTGTGGGTCGGTCAGATGGAACAGGTTTTCATCATAGGTGATGATACCATCACCATCTTCATCGGGGCGAGTTGCGAGATAGTAATCCAGATTATCTGACTCGCTCAGTGCATAATTGAACGTTTCGAAATCATCCAGTCTGACATCAGCGCTGAATTCACCTTGCGCAGATCCTCCAATATGGATCCCACTTGCCAGCGCTGTCTGATGTGAAGGATAGGCAGAGACGCCGCTCCCTCTAGCCACCAATTCGCCATTGATGAAAAGCGTGGATTCGAAAAGTCCGTATGTCACACTGACATGGTACCAGCGGTCAGGTCTCCAATTGATCGGATGGGAAATATTAAATTCTCTTTGCCCATTGCCTTGGGTAATGAAGTTCAATTTATCGCGATTTGCATTGAATTGAAGAGCCCACCATCCGTTTGACCCGTCTGGAGACCACTCTCCCAATTCAAGGATGCGACCATCCAATGTATGATCGGATCCAGAATGCCAATTGGGAGAAATCCAAAACCTGACAGTACCCCTTGCAGGGTTGAAATTGGTAGAAAGATCGTCTTCTTGAAAAGCATATGAAATGACAGAGGGCGATTGTGTCCCCACATTGATGGCTGCGGTATTCCAGCTTCTAATCCAGTCGATATTAAGCTTTTGAGTCGGTAGCTGCCCTCGTTCACCTTGAAAGGTTCCTGTATTGAATTCAAATAAAGCCAATCTCAGGGCTGGGAAATCACTGGCATTATTGGGTTCAGTGCCTGCTTGAATCTCGATCAGGTCCTGGACTCCATCTCCATCGCTATCAGATTGATGGGGGTCTGTTCCATAAATCATCGTTTCCTGGAAATCGGTGATCCCGTCATCATCACTGTCAATGCGCGTGATTTCATAGCTTGAGCGAATATCATCCTCGAGTAAGACGTAGTTGAAGGTCTCCAATTCGTCCAGAGTACCGTTGGCTTGAAAGGAGCCAGTGGCAGAGGAACCAATCCAAAGTCCACTTTCTTGACGATCCGTTGGGGAGGGGTAACTGAAAATCCCAGGGCCGTTGGCGATCTCTTCGCCGTTGATGTATAACTTTGATCGAGATGGCTCGTAAGTCAGTGAGATTTGGTACCATTCTCCTTCTTTAAATTCGATTTGATGACTGATTTGAGGGTTGATGAAACCAAAACTTTTACTCGCAAAATGTATCCGGTCGGTAAAGGAGTTCAGGTAAAGTGCCCACCAACCCTTGTCGAAGTCACTTGAAAGTTCCCCTATTTCGAGCAACCGCGCAAATGTGCCCGGCCCCCTGCCACCGGCTGATTTGCTTGACCAGTCAGGACGGTACCAAAATCGAATGGATCCACGCCTGAGAGTCACCAGCGGCGCCAGATCCTCGCCGCGATATGGGAATTGAAGCTTGGATTGGCTTTCTTGAGAAAAATGGTTTCCCTTGAAGATGAATCCATCCTCTAACCCTACGTTTTCAGCAGTAATAGGATTCAGGTTGTGTGGGTTTGAGCCGTTGGATGTCTCAAACGACAGATGAAAGAGTCGTCGCGCTTGATAGCTTTCTGGGTTTCTCGGGTCCAAGTCTGGATTAGAGATCTCCTCAGGGTCCGGGATACCATCCTCATCGGTGTCGGCATTGAAAGGGTTAGTTCTGTAATCGGCTATCTCTTGCGTATTTGGAATACCATCTCCATCTGAATCCAGTAATGCCTGAGCAGAGGCGTCGCAGAAAATCATGATGGCTGCACCGAATACCATGGCTTTTACCGCGCCATTTATCAGCGCCATCGAGTGGGCTGCGTCTATCAGAAAAATTTCACTGTTCTTGTGAATTCCTCCGCGTCTCCACAAGCCATAACGCCAACTCTCCATCACTTCAAATACGTCTTTCATAAATTGACCAGTTCACCAAGGTTTACCTGAGGCCAAAGGAAATGTGGGGAGGAATTTCCTCAGGCAGACTCAATAACCATCATCTAACATGAAAAACTGTATTTGACTAGAACGTAATTGTGTGCACCCGAATTTCACAGAGGGGCAGGCATGACTCAATCCTGTGGAAAAATATCATGGATGACCTCTCCTTCCGAGTGGCTTCTACAGATCAGCTTCGCAGCTCAAAGGCTATCCACGTAGGCCTGCATTTTATCCTCCTGCTTCTCAATGGACTGAATCAGTTTGATTTGAGTTCGCGTGCGGTCAAGGTTGTGTCGGGGACGGTGAACGCGGAAGTAAGTGTCTCCAGAGAGATAATCGGTCAGGAATCGCAGTCCGATGGTGAAGGTCATCATTTTTCCCGAGAAAGCGATGAGTTTTTTTTCCTTCTTGGTCAGGATATCTTTTGTTGATTTCAAATAACCTCTGGCTAATGCTTTGAAAAGAGGCAATCGCAACTTGACCTTGGTCAAATCCAGCTCGTCCTCCATTGTTGGGCTGGTGGTGGTCCTGACCATATCTCCAAAGTCATACAGGATGTTGCCGGGCATGACAGTATCCAAATCAACAACGCACTGTTCTTTGTCTGTCTCTACATCCAGTAGAACATTGTTGAATTTAGTGTCGTTATGCGTGATTCGTTCAGGTAGACCACCCGAAGAGAGCGCCTTCTCCAGCTTTCTAACGATGGCTTCGTGCTCTGTAAAAAATTTAATTTCTTCGGCGGCGTTCGTGGCTCGATTGAAACGGTCTTTCTGCAGTGCTTTGATAAAACCATCAAATCGCATTCTGACATTGTGGAAGTTCGGGATGGTTTCATGGAGTCGCGGACCCTCCATATCCGACAAATGACTTACAAATTTGCCGAACGCTTTACCGGCTTCAAAGGCCTGCATGGAGGAGTTCACGGATTCATAGGTGCGGATGTTTTCGATGAACACAAAAGTCCTCCAGAAATTTCCTTCTGGATCCTTGAAATAGCATTTGCCGTCACGAGCGGGTACGATGATCAGCACTTTGCGCGTGACATTTTTCTCTCCATTGGCCACGAGTTTGCTTCGAATATGTCTTGTGACCCGATCGACATTCTCCATGACCTGAACGGGTCTTTTGAATACATTCCCGTTGATCTTCTGGTGAATGTATCGAACCAAGTTTCCGCCTTGACCGTAAGTCGCGGTGTAGGTCTCATTGATGTGGCCAATCTTGCATGCCTCTGCATGCTGGATTTCACCATAAATATGAAATTTGGTGGAAATGTCACTTAGCTGCCTCTCGTTATAAACAGACGCCATATAATTTGACCCTTTATACGACTCATAATCTTACCAGAAAGACCCCCAAGAGGCCAGTTATATCAGCCAACAATGCTACTTAATTGTGTAAGGCGGGATCCCTTTGGTTGCATCGCCGATCACCCAAAGAAAATCATCTGTTGGGACAGTGCTCATCTTTGCGATGTTTTTTTGCCCGATTACCGCCATCATCCCTTCCGTTCCACCCCACCGAATAGATCTCGAAACTGTCTTTCGACAATTGTTTGTAGGCAAAGCTTATTCCTGACATTGGGTCCAGAGGAATGGAATCGGTGTAGCCTGGAACAAGAGCATCCAGATTTTCCGGGTAAAACCTTGTTTTTGAGGAAGTAAAGTTCGATATCGATGCTTGCCTTGGCCAATTCCAGTTTTGCCTGCTGAAGAATGGCTTTATTCAGAGCTTTGTCCAAAGCGGGTAACAACAATGCGGCAAATAAACCGTATTGTCTGAGGTCCGCATCATCCCAGCTAATCTGAACATCCTTCCACGCTTGCGATTTTGACGCTTCTGCAGCCTTTTCCAGATCATCTATCATCAAGCTATAAGCCTCCTGACATAATCGCCATTGTTTTGCCAGGAATGCTCCGGAAAAATTGGAACCGAAAAAATCCAATGCGGACTTAACCATGCCTTCTATCGGCAAGCGGTCTCCGCTCCCCATATTAGCGATGGTGTGCATGGCGTCACTCCAAGTTTGTTCAAGAAGGGGGCTGATAGAGGCTCTCCCCATGACACGCTCTACTCTCAGGCTGTCCGGCATGAGCTGAATCATGTTGATCGAGTCAAGCTTGTTACGAATTTCGATCCATTGAGCTTCGTTCCATACGTGGTGGTTTTGTGCTGCGACAAGCGTGTCCAGAGCAATGGTTTGTTGAGCCATCTGCACGAGCCTGGAGATGAGGATATCTGAATCTCCGGTTTCCGATAACTGGAAGGCCAGCTTTGCGCTTTTGAAAGACTCGTTTGAATGACCAAGCGTGCTGTGCATGATGGAATCCATGTGAGCTATTTGGCTGAAGTCACGCATCTTGGTGAGGTGTGGAAGTTGTAAATTGAATCCCTGGTCCCAGGCGAATGGATAGGCATCTCCTTTACGGTAAACCGCTTCCGCGAGAAGGCTGATATCTGGTTGAATCGTTTTGAAGAATGGCTCCAAAGCACGGGCTGCTTCTATTGGGGAACGGGGTAGATCCTCCGTGAGTGTTGCCTGATTTGCTTGGAGTTTGATTCCCACGGATAATTCAACCAGTTTTCTAGTAGGCAAAAACATGGGGAGTCTTTCGGGTGAAGTTTCCTCGTATTTCAATCTCACTCGGTGCTTTGGCAATTGAAGCGGCTCATAAAATGCATCCAATTTTTCGCGAGCGACATCACCTATTTTGCCTGGTCTGCCTGCCATTGTCAGCGGTTTCAAGAAAGGGTGCTCCCAAACATTCTCATCCGCATTCACCTTGGGACCAGGAATATCACTCGGCTTGATCGGTTCGCCTTGCTCGATGAGCCCTGCTTCGTAAGCGATCAGACGTTCAAATTCAATTTTGTAAGACCGATTGCTTCCCGTGAACCACACCATCAAGGCCAGCGCATATAAACCGATGGGAATCATTGATTTTGATCTGTTTCTGTAAATCATTCCCATGATCGCAATAGGGTTGGTCAGAGGGAAAATGGCAAACAATGCCAGCCATTTGCTTTTCACTGCAATCGCGATGGAACTCATCCAGCCTGCGATTAGCAGGATCAGGGACAATGGGATGATCCAAATGGCGCCTTCAGGCAGCAGGGGAATCAGCTGGGTGAATGATGTTTGCATTGTGGCTCAAGATTAACGAGTAAATGCCCCCTTTGCACCTCAATTGTTGGCGACAGCAATCAAACGTTTGAGAAAGCTTTCGTCCATGGCGAGGTGCAGTGCTTTAAAAGCACAACAAAATGGTGCCTAATTGACCAAAGAATACCCAAGGAAAACATCCACATCCCATATTCAAATGTGTGTCAATTGAGGGTTCTCCTGTAGTCTTTTGCAAAGGCAAATGAACACGTGACTGCACTCGTTTGATCCAATATGAACGGATTTTGATTTTTGTTGCAAACGCTGGCAGGAATTTCTTCCCAAAGGTGCGTTTGGGCTGCGTGCCAATGGCAGCGCGCTGGATCTCCAACGAACCTGTGCCGCATGCTTTTCCAAGAAAAAGATTGCATTGATGACTTTAGTCTCTAAGTAAAGAGCGGTGGCCAGCAGTTTAGAAAGTAGAATCAAATTCCAGCAAATTTTTTGGTTTGGTGTCATTGGCATTTGTGCCTTGATGATTGGCTTTTATCTAGCTTCCAATATATTCACATTGGCCTTTGGTATCATCGCCATTGCATGGCTTTTCCTGCTGCCCTATCATGCGAACCTGTCTGCATGGCTTTCACTGACCACCTACACTTCCGCTTTGATTCTTCCTTACTTCCCCGGGCGACCTTACCTGTGGGAGTTTGCGGCACTGTTGGGTTGGAGTGGACTGATCATCCTGATATCTTTGCGTAAATTCTCTCCTGACGCCGGAGAGGTTTTACGCAGACACAGGTGGTTGTTTCTTGGGATCATTGGTTACTGCGTTGTTTTGATGATAACCATGTTTTATCGTGGAGTCGGGCTGCGTATCATTGGAAGTGATCAAATGGGGGGGCGGTTTTACTTTCAGCAGTTTTCATGCGCCATTTTTCCTGTCCTGTTCATCCTGTTGAAAATAAACGAAAAGACTCTTCTGAAGCTTTTCATCATACAATGTTTGCTTACGTCGACATTTTTTGTGTCTGACTTCGTATTCGCCTCGGGAAAAGCGGCTGGTCTTTGGTTTATTTTGAATTTCTTTGAATTACCCGGTGACGCGGCCAATTTTGAGCGTATGGCGCAAATGGGCGGGATTCGACGTTATCAATCCCTCAACATCGTTAGTCAGGGTTTGATTTTCCTGATTCTCGTTTTCCATAATTTCCGTGATTTCTTCTCGCGCAAGGGATTTTACCTGGTGCCCTTGACCATCATGTTTTTTTCCATGGGCCTTTTGAGTGGCCACAGATATCTATCCCTGATCCTGATCGTGGCCTTCTTCTTCATTGCCTTCACGCAGAAGTTTTATCGGTTAACCGATATTGCCCTGGTGGGGGCAGCCATGTTGCTTGGGCTTGTGATCGTGATTGCAAATATACAGCGCATGCCTCTCTCGGCCCAGCGAGCCTTGTCCTACATTCCAGGAGTGAAGATCAACAGCATGGCCCGCTCGGATAGTTCGGGTACTCTCGAAACGCGCCGGCTGTTAAGAGACGCGGGCACGAGATTGATTCCGGAATATGTCTGGATGGGGCGTGGCTTTGGTATGCCCAATCAGGATTTTTCCCACCTATGGGATCCAACACAGGTCACAATCCACGTGAATCAAGGACGTTTCTATAACGGATTTATTGGATTAATGGTCAATACGGGCTTGTTCGGAACGATTTTCATGACCTTGTTTCTTGGCTCGGGGTCCCTCGTTGCCTGGCGATTGATCAAGTATCTGAGGATATATGGCGTTCATGACAATTTTTCCCGCGTGACATGCATTGTGGCCAGTACATGGATGGCAAACATCATCGCGTTCTTTATCTTCCATGGGGATGCCGAATACGCGATGAAAACCTTCTCATTGCAGATAGGGATGATGCTGGCATGCAGGCGCAATCTATTGGCACGTCATGCCATTGAAAAAACATCTGAAGAGGGGGAAGAGGATGCAGACCAAATCCCAGTAGCATCGAGAAAAATTAATCCAATTCCTGTGATTTCCTGATACCTACAAAATACCTGACACATCCTTATGAGTAACGCTTCCAATCCATCGGTTGATCAAATTCGCAAAGAAGTCGAGGCTTTAAAATGGCATCACTCCATCGATCTAGGGAATGGTATCGTGACGCCAGGGCAGGACAACAGCGCCAAGAAAATGAAGCGACTGAATTTTCCTGAGTCCTTCAAGGGGAAAACGGTGCTTGATATTGGGTCCTGGGATGGTTTTTTTGCATTTGAAGCTGAGCGTCGAGGAGCTGAGAAAGTCTTAGCCACGGATAGTTTCATATGGCAAGGGAGTGTTGATTGGGCGGGTAAACAAGGATTTGATTTGGCCAAGCGCGTCCTGAATTCTAAAGTGGACGAGCAGGTGGTTGACATTTTGGATATCTCACCTGAAACGGTTGAGATGCATGATGTCGTCTTCTTTTTGGGAGTGCTTTATCACATGCGGCACCCCTTGTTGTCTCTCGAAAAGGTTGCGAGTGTGACCAAAGAAATGGTCATCCTTGAGACGGCAGTTGACATGTTGTGGCATCGACGCCCGGCCATTGCATTTTATCCCACAGACGAAGTGGGGTCTGATCCGACAAACTGGTGCGGTCCCAATACAGCTGCCGTCGTTGGCATGCTCAAGACTGTAGGTTTCAAGCGGGTGGAAGTCGTTTCTGGAGTGCGTTCCCTACCTTGGCGCATTGCCAAAGCTGCTTATTACAAGTGGAAACGAGGCCACCAGTTCTGGAGTGGACTTCGATTCGACCGTATTGTCGTGCACGCTTGGAAATAGTTCCCATGCCAAGGCAAAGGAAAGACGGCCCTCTTGAATGGAGCATCATTGCTTTACTGGGGCTCATTCTCTGTCTGGGCCCTTTGATCTTTGGTGGTGCCTATGCCTCTGGTTTCTTATTGCTGATTAGTTTGGTTTCCACTGCGCTTGGCCTCTGGTTGATCTTGATATTAAGCGGTAAACGGTATCGACTCCTCTGGCCTCCAATTTGTTGGATCATTTTGGGGTTTCTTGCCTACTCACTCTGGGAGTTTCGTTTTGCCCCGGTTTCGTATTCTGCAGAATACGAAATCATGCGTGTATTTCTGTATGCTGCTGTTTTCATGCTCGCTGTTAACTTTCTGCATGGGCAAGAAACGACTCAATTCCTTTCTTTGATTCTTGTTTTTCTCGGAATGATCCTTGCCTCATACGCCTTATTTCAATACTTCACTTACTCCGACAAAGTCCTGTACATCACCAAACCCACTCAATACATGGGGAGAGGTGGCGGCACTTACATTTGCCCAAATCACCTTGCGGGATTTCTGGAAATGGTGCTTCCCCTGGGATTGGCTTACTTATTTGCCGGGAGGCTCAATACAACATTCAAGGTGTTCCTTGGATACGCCTGTCTTGTGATCATCGCTGGCATTGGTGTTACCATGTCACGTGGTGGCTGGCTGGCGACTGGGATTTCAATCATGGCTTTCCTGGTGATGCTGCTTGGGTATCGCAAATACAGGATTCAGGCTGGGGTGGCTTTACTTTGTTTGTTGATCGGAGGTTTTCTTGTCTTTGATCGGTCTGAAGGACTCAAGGAACGATTGAATCAGACATTGGCAAGAGATTCCAGCGCGCCCGTGAGTGTCCGTTCCTTGATTTGGGAATCCACCGTTGATATGTGGAAAGATCATCGGTGGGTTGGAGTAGGCCCTGGGCAATTTGACCATGCTTTCCAGTATTATCGGCATTCCGAAGTTCAGGAGCGGCCTGGTTGGGTTCACAACGATTTTCTTCAATTACTGGCAGAGTATGGAGTCATCGGGTTTGGACTCATTGGCTCAGGGCTTGCCCTGCTCGCCGCTGGGGCATGGAAAACCCGTAAGTATGTGTTACGAGAGGCGCGAGACTTTGGTAAGAATCGACACAGTAATCGCGCCGCTTGTGTGCTTGGTTGTTCCATCTCATTGCTGGCAATCAGTGTACACTCTCTATTTGATTTTAATCTGTATATACCTGCCAATGGGTTGTTGGCTGTCGCATTGGCTGGAATACTGGTCAGCCAGCTTCGGTTTACCACTGAAAGGCACTGGTGGAAATCGAATCTTTTCAATCGTGTGTTTGCATCTGCCCTGATCCTGTTGATTGCCTTTTTCATGAGTGCTCCCTTGTCTGCTCGTTTCCAGGAAGCTGGATTGCTGAGAAAGGCCAATGAAGCCGAACCTTTTTCCTCAATCAGGATGAACGCTCTTGTTCAAGCTGCTCAAGTTAAGCCGTCCAATTTCGAAACGCCCTATCAGGTCGGTGAGATACTGATGCAAATGGGAAGGCAGTTTGAGCCTGGCTATGAGGAGGAGTTGGAAGTTGCCATTCAGTGGTTTGAAAAGAGTCTGGAGACTTGGTCAGATTACTCCTATCCATACGCCATGATTGGCAGGTGCCTGGATTCCCTGGGGCGCATTGAAGAAGCTACCCCTTATTTTGAAAAAGCACTGTTATTGGATCCCAACAATATCTTTGTGGTTGCCTATATGGGATTGCATGAACTTGAGCGGGGAGATTTTAAATCGGCTCATGATTACTTCGAGCAATCCTGGAATCTCAGATGGTATGGGAATTTTTTGGCTCAGAAGCACTTGATCATTCTCAAAAAGCACCTCGGCCTTCCGCCCCTTCTGGATCCCGTTACCGGAAATCCTTATTATTCGGATATTCAATAGGATCTTTTAGGGACATATTTTTCCAGATTGACGGTAGCTCAAGATGGCGGATTGTTTTTCAATGAGCGCGCGACCTCGGGAAATAAACATTGCTCGCACACAGCATTGGAGTGATGACAAAAATCCTTCATAATCTGCAAAAGACCTTGCTGATGCGCGGCCGATTTAATCCAGTCACACCGCTGCCCTTTCAACAGCCTTCGCCGTATTAATTTGAGAGATTGATTGTCGGCTAGACGAGGCCAAGTCAAATACAGACGTTCAACGCGTTTCTTCAAATCTTCTTGGCCAGACTGAATGATCCGCGCCAGAAACCAGGGTAAGATGGTGTTAATGACCAAGTCACTTGCACGCTGTCCTCCCATTAAAAGTGTGGGCCTCCTCATGGCGTCCCCCTTCAAGCTCCAATGACATGACCAGAACTCATCCGGGTAGCTTCCAAGAAGTTCCATCATTTCTTGCATGGCTGTTCGGGCTTGCTTGGGTTTGTTGAACCAATCTTCCAGCCTCTTGAAAAATCGCTTGTCCAGCATCCAGTGTGCAACCGTAGCCAGGCGACGAGCAGGGTGGTTAGCAGGGCGAATTGCCTGCATGTTCCAAATGCTGACCGGTAGTATGTTTGGTTCAAATTTATCTCTTTCCCGCCACCAGATGGTCCAGATTTTTTTCAGATACTTCTGGTTGGGTTTCTGGCTCGCTGGAATCTTTTCAGGTAATAAACTGGAAACCCCCAACAGTCTTGCCTGCAGAGTCATCAACGCATTTTCATAATCAAGCCGACTTAAACCCTCGATAAGTATTTTCTTCATTCTACCAATCTGAAGCAGCGGCCATTGATTGTTTCGGTAACCCAGTCCAGCAACCAAAGGCAACCATAAGGCATCTTCAAACCCTACTCGCTTTGCTTCCTCTTCAATTTCTCTTGTCCTGATCCTGAGACGTATGAGAGAGGCTTGGCACGTCAAGATTTGCAATGATTCTTCGTCCAGTCTCGCCAGCGGAGCACTGCACTTTCCCTGGATGAGCTCAGGCCATATTTCAGGCAGACTCTGGTTCGCCCACTTTTTGAGATCGATTTCGCTTTCTCTGACATACTTCGATAACTCCAGAACAGGGAGTGGATGGTTTGGGGGAACGGGACCTTCCCAAATGACGTGTAAACAAACTTTGTTGAAAGAGGGATTCAAATCATGTCGATGGCTGCGCCAATAGGAAGCTTTGACATCAATTTCAATATCAGCTTGGTTCATTTTCTTGCCGTTTACCGAAATGACCGCAGATCTGAAATCTGGACCCGGACCATAGTTCCAGAAACCGGGGTGCAGAATCGCCAGGGGATGACCGTCAGTTGTCGTGCATTTTTCATTCCTGAATCGTTGATGCATCCAAATCATGTGCAATATTCTTTCTGAAAATGAACTAGTGGCTGATTCTTTCAGCTGCATGGAAGCCATTGCGCAGGAGCGCCACTGCTGGTAAAATTTTCTCGAAGAGGTCATGATATTACCGTTCTGAAATGGGCAATTATTAATAATATGTCAAGCTATAAAAATAAAAACTTAAATATTTATTAATAATTGATAAAGAATGCGTTAAGGCGTCGCAAATTCAGTAGATAAGTCGCAAAATGAGTATTGTAAAAATCAGCGGATCAGGTTTGCTGGATCCATATCAGTCCTGCAGAAAATCAGTCGTTTTTTTTGCTTCGAGAACTCATCGTTGTATCATCACGGTGCTTCTTTTCCTGACTGGATCAGAGATATACCCAGCTCTGGCTGATGAGAAAATTCGAAGAGACGCTACGGTCAAGGCAGTCGAGAAAGTCATGCCGAGTGTGGTTAACATCCGCACTGAGATCCTTCTTGAGAGAAGAGATTTTTACTACGATCTGCTCTGGGAATATTTCGGTCCTTACTATCGGGGGCGGCCTGCTGAATCAACCTACAGCCTGGGGTCTGGCGTTATTATTCACAAGTCTGGCTATATTTTGACGAACGCACATGTCATCAACAGAGCCAGCAGGGTCGAAGTCATTCTACATGACGGAACCCGCTATGATGCCGATCCTGTTGCTGGCATGCGATCCACTGACATCGCCCTGCTCAGAATTCAGGATGAAAAGCCTCTGCCCCCGTTTCAGTCCATTGATTTTGCTTCGGAAGACGATCTGATGCTGGGCGAGACTGTTCTTGCTCTAGGAAACCCTTTTGGGCTCGGAAGTTCAGTCAGTCGCGGGATACTCAGTTCCAAAAACCGTCGCCCTCCCATGGAGGATAAGCCTCTCGATATTGAAGACTGGCTGCAGACCGATGCTGCAATCAATCCAGGAAATAGTGGAGGTCCTTTGATCAATCTTGTTGGTCAGATGATCGGCCTGAATGTGGCGGTTTTCAAAGAGGGACAAGGAATTGGCTTTGCAATACCGATCAAGCGGGTCAACGATGCCATTACTGCGATCATGACCCCGGAAGTGCTTCATGATTTGTGGTTTGGGGCCAAAGTTGAGGGTGGCAAGGTTCCGCTCGTAATAGGGCAAGTTGCCGAGTCCAGTCCTGCTGCATCAGCTGGTCTTCTACAGGGAGACACGGTCCTTCGTTTGAACGGGGCTCAGGCGGATCACATCATTGACTTTTACGAGCGACTTACAGAATCAGAAGGTGAGGCTCCCGTGGAGCTGGATGTGGAGCGAAACGGTGATCTGATTCGTCTGCAAGTTCAGCTTCAACCGGAATCGGACTTTTTCAATGCTCAGTTGATTGCTGAGCGAACGGGCTTGACCTTGCAGGGGATCACACCTCAGTTGGCTCGTCATTTAAATCTGGAATCAAGTGAGGGAATGATCGTAGCTGATGTTGAAGAGGGAAGCCCGGCAGAAAAGGCCGGCATCAGAACAGGTTTCATCATCTTGAAAGTAAACCAGCGCAGCGCCAACGATCTCGTAACACTTGCAAAGCAGCTGCATGTCTTGAAATCGGGTGATATGGTCCGAATCGATCTTGTGGTGCAGCGTCAGTTAGGGCGTTTCTTGACTCTGAATCATGCTTCCGCCTCTTTTAAATTAAGGTAATATGTTTTCTTATGGTTCTTAATTGCTATTATCCGGGGCATGCAATGGTTGATTGATTTATTCATGGAAAGTGGTGTGCCTGGGGAATGGGCGCCCGCCCTCGTCAAATGGGTGGCTACCTTGGGGGTAATCTGCATTTCTGTTTTTGTTAATTATCTTGCCAAGAACCTCATTGTTCGTGTCCTTCACCTGTTCATTCGAAAATCCAAAATCAAGTGGGATGACAAACTGGCTCAGCGCAAAGTACTCCACAAGCTCTCGCACCTTGCGCCTATTATTGTATTATCCAGGTTCCTTCCCGTGATCTGGGGCGTGCAGTCTGATGGGGGCAAGATCATCGAGTCAGGAATCAAAATATACATCACTGTCATCGTTTTAATGGTGGTGGATTCCCTATTGGGAGCACTTCAGGATATCTACCGAGGATTCAAGTGGTCTAAACAGGTGCCCATTAAGAGCTTCCTGCAAGTCTTCAAACTAATCGTTTTTTTCATAGGCGGGCTCTACATCGTGGCGACTATCATGGACAAAAATCCTGCCGTATTGTTTGGGAGTCTCGGGGCTTTGACTGCAGTATTAATGCTCGTTTTCAAAGATGCTATTCTTGGTTTAACCGCTGGTATTCAGTTAACAACCAATCGAATGCTCGCTATCGGGGACTGGTTGGAAATGCCTAAATATGGCGCAGACGGTGACGTATTAGAAATCACACTGACAACAGTCAAAGTTCAAAACTGGGATAACACGATCACTACTATTCCGACTTACGCCTTGATCAGTGATGCCTTCAAAAATTGGCGTGGAATGACTGAATCCGATGGTCGACGCATCAAACGGTCTCTTTATTTGGATATCAGCACGATACGCTTTTGCGATGAAGAAATGCTAGAGCGCTTTTCAAAAATTCAATTCATAAAAGAATATATCGATCAAACAAAACAAGAGCTCAAAACATAACAAAGAACGGAGAGTTGACAACTCAAGCCTTGCCAATGGGCGCAGAATGACGAATATCGGCACCTTCCGAGCCTACATCGGAGCCTATCTGCGAAATCACCCCCAGGTTAATCAAAACCTGACCCTGCTTGTGCGACAACTGGAACCCACGCCACATGGCCTCCCCATACAAATCTACATTTTTTCCAAGGAAAAGCGCTGGGTTCCCTACGAAGATATTCAATCCGACTTGTTTGACCACTTCCTTGCTGTTTTACCAGAATTTGACCTGCAGGCGTTTCAGGAGCCATCGGGAAAGGATTTTATTAAACTGGTAAACTAAAATTTTAAATAACTGAAGAGCAGCATGTTAATCAATCGTTATCGCTGAGTAGGTTATGTGTTTTTGATGTAGGCTTCCGAGCTGGATGTCTGAGAACAAACTTTGTTCATCCATTTGGGCCCGAGTTGAAAAGTAACGCTGAATGTCGAACTCCAAGCTGGTTGGGGATATCGCGTTGAGCAATCCACTCACTGGAAAGACGTGAGATGAGCCTCTGATCATCTCACCACTGCCTCCTTCATCAAATTGATTTGCAGAGGCAAAACGAAACCCTTCATCGCCTGGAGGCGTCAGAGTTCTCACTTGGCGCCATAAAAATCGGTTATATTTACGATTGCCCGCTGTGAACTTGAACGCAATTATGGTTGTTCAAGATACATCGAACTTTCCAAAGCTTACCTTTTTATGTCTAGATACTTACATGCGCGTGTGCAAGGACCAGGTTCAGTCATGGAAAAGGTGAATTAAGTTTCTTCAATAAATTCAAGTTCTTTGCCAACAATATCTTGAATGGAATTAAACCCGTGTAGTTCCATTTGATCGCGAATTCCTTCGATAATGGATCGAGCCATGCTGGGGCCTTCATAAACCATACCGCTGTAGACCTGAATCAAACTTGCTCCTGCTCCTATCTTTTCCCAGGCATCCCGAGCATTAAAAATGCCACCGACTCCAATGATGGAGAGTTCGCCTTTGGTGCGGGCGTAAATGTGGCGGATAATTTCAGTACTGCGTTTTTTGAGTGGTTTTCCGCTCATGCCGCCTGATTCGGAATAAATGTCTGGGTAATTTGGTCCATCTTTCGTTTCTGGTCTTGAAAGGGTGGTGTTCGTGGCAACGATACCTTCAAGTGCTGACCCCTGAACAACATCAATGATTTCATCAAGATTGCTGCGCGACATGTCAGGGTCGATCTTGAGGAAAATGGGGCGTTTAGGCAATTGTGGATGTTCTTTTTGAAGTGAATTCTGTCCTTGTTGCAATGTTCGAAGGATCTCTCTCAATGCCTCAGTTTGTTGTAGCTTACGCAGATCAGGTGTATTTGGTGAGCTTACATTCACGACAAAAAAATCACCGTAAGGCCAAAGCGCCTTCAATAATTGTAAATACTCTGCGGGTGCTTCATCAAGTGGTGTGATTTTGGATTTGCCCAGATTGATTGCTACAGGGGAAGAAGGCCATTGCCCGTTGGTTTTCCAGTGGGCCATCTTTTTGATGATTTTTTCGAGCCCATCGTTGTTAAAACCCATGCGATTGATGATGGCTAGATCACCGGGCGCTCGAAACATTCGAGGTTTTGGGTTTCCGGGTTGTGGGTGACCAGTGATTCCTCCGATTTCACAAAAGCCAAAGCCCAACTTTTCCCAAACAGGAAGGGCAATTCCGTTTTTGTCCATACCAGCGGCCAGGCCCAGTGGATTTGGAAAATGAATATGCTGGAGCTTTGTTCTCAAAGGCGGGCTGCTTGCAAAGGATTCCATCATATTCATGAGCGCACCTGATTCAGTTGCACCAGAAAGCAGCGTCAGTGAATGATTGTGGGCTTGCTCAGCCAGGGTCTGGAACAAAACTGGTCGAACCAATTTCTTATAAAGCCATCTCATAAAACACGGCGGTAACGCTATACCGCGTGAAAAAAAGAGAAAGCCAAAATGAAGACATTTTCAAGGAACTAAAATAAAAGTGAGTTACTACGCCAACCAAACGAAAACCGAACCCACTCATTTCAATCAATAATTGAAGTTTCATTCATTTAGGGGTTATTAAAGATATGACAGGGACGCGATTGACAAAAATCGGTCAGAGTCCTATATTATGCTCCATTCGATCTTCGAAATCCTTTATTTCGTATCGCAAAAGAAAAAAAGCATTGACAAATGTTTGAATCTTTCAGAAATTATCGTCACACACGGTAACGAGAATAAAAGCAATGAGAACAAAAACACTACTTATCGCGGCTGTGCTAGGTGCAGCGGGACTAGCTTCCGCTTCTGCGCAGGTGACCTCAGTGAACGCTGTTGGTTACGTTAACAAAGATCTAGCTGCTGGCTTGAATCTAGTTTCTAACCCTCTCTCCAACGGTGGTAACGCCATTGGTGACGTGATTCCTACTGCTCCTTCCGGATCAGTTGTTTTCGCATGGAATGGTGCTGGATATGATTCTTCACAGTTTGTTGTTATTCCTGGCGTATTGTCCGGATGGCAGCCTGCTGACCTCAGTCTTCCTGTCGGTGACGGATTTTTCATCCAATCAGCCGAAGCAACCACAATCACTTTTGTTGGTGAAGTCCTTCAAGGTGGTGACAGTAACAAAGACGTTCCTGCTGGCTTGAGCATCCAAGGCTCAACTGTTCCTGTTTCCGGAACAATGACAGATCACGGTTTCCCTGCTGGTTCAGGCGATGTCGTTTTCTCATGGAACGGTGCAGGATTCGACTCTGCTGAATATGTAGTCATCCCTGGAGTTTTGGAAGGCTGGCAGCCAGCTGATCCTACCTTGGGTGTCGCTGATGCTGTCTTCGTTGACAAAGCAGAAGGTGGTGCATGGGATCGTAATTTCTCCATCAACTAACTTGTTAACATACCAAACAAACCCTATCGGACACTAATATAGCTATGAAAAAATTCGTATTAACGGCGCTATGCGCACTAGTTTCTGTAAGTGCTTTCGCACAAGGAACCATTCAATTGTCAAACATTGGCAAAGGCATCGTATCAATCGATGGCGCTCCTGCCGGACCTGGCTCTGCCACTGTTCAGTATGCTGATGCTAACAACAACCTGGTTGGTGGCACTGCTTCCATTCTTGGTGCTGGATTCTTCTCCGGAGGATCTACCACTCTTGACGGATTGACTGGCGAAGTAACACTGAAACTTGCTGGAACAGTTGACGGAGCTGCTTACTCCTTCTCTGATCCTTTCACTGTTTCTCTTGGTGGAGCTGGAACTCCTCCTTCTCCTGCAGCTGCATTGCCTGGAGATTTCTCTGGATTGAACATCTCAACTGTTGCTGTTCCTGAGCCTTCCACAATTGCTTTGGCAGTTCTCGGTGGCGCAGCATTGTTCTTCCGCCGCAGAAAGTAATTTGAACTTTACCGTTCTCATCAAGCCGTCCTCAATCCGAGGGCGGCTTTTTTTTGATTGGTTGGTCGCAAAATTAGAGTTCTGAGCAACGATCCAGCAAAGGTTGAATGGGGCTAATAGAGTTGGAGTTGAAGTAAAGTTACTTTTATAGAAAAGGTTTTCTTCAAGTTGGAAGAAAATATTGAAAGTGTTTAATCTTGAATAAGTCGACACTGACCCAAATTACTTTTGGGTCAGTGTCGACTTCTCATTACAACTAGGTGAAAACGTATTTTGATTTTTGCAGTGTATGAGGGTTAATGATTCTACTGAGTTCTATACGAGATGGGAATGATGAAAGAATCACTTTTGGCTTTTGGGCTAGTTGTAGAGCCTGTCAGGACTTTCGTTCGTGATTATATGGGATATTCAAGGCCGACAAATCTCATGAAATGAACGATATAACTAAACAAAATAGAAATAAAGTTGGCCTGAATTTTGCTATTTCCTAGAATTGATGTATTTTAAACATGTATCCACTTCTTACTTATGCCTGTTTAAAAGTATTTTAAATAGAAATAATTTGACGATTGGCTTGAAGTGATGCAGATTGAGTTCCAATTTTATTGGGAAAACGCACGTACTAACATGAATAGAGTTATGAAACTAAAACCATCAGGCGGTTGCCGGACATTTCTGGCGGCCTTCGTTGCCACACTCGCCAGTGTGGCCCAGTTGTTTGCGGCAGATGCCGTAATAACCTGGGATAATCCGGCTGATATTGTATACGGCACAGGGCTGAGTTCTACTCAGCTAAATGCTTCTTTTACACATTCAGACACCGGTGCCCAGTTGCAGGGGACTACAATCTACTCCCCATCGGACGGCACCTTTCTGGATGCCGGAAATGGTCAAGCGCTTACGGTGACTTTCACGCCCAACGACGCTGGTTTGGCCCAACAGACGGACACTGTTTTCGTCAATGTTGCTCAAGCTCCACTTACTGCTACTGCAGCAAGCGGGACTCCTCAATATGGTGTGGCAGTTGCAAACCTCAGGGCTAACTTGATTTTGCCCGGTAATGCCAATGTCACTTATACTGGGTTTGTAAACAACGGGGTCATCACTGATGATGAAAGCGACATAACCGTCTTACCAGTGCTCGACGTTGCTGCAGATGCGACTACCAACGCTGGTAGTTCCAAGCCTGTGACTTTCGCAACATCCCCAGTAGCTAACAACTACAACATCACAACAGTTAATGGCACATTGACTGTTACAAAGAAGCCCCTCGTTTTTACCCTGGTGGATCAGACTAAGGTATATGGTGAAAATCCGCTTGCCAATGATCTCGACGTCCAAAACGATGGCGTATTTGGAGCGGCCGGTTTCGGTCGTGGCAATGGTTGGGAAAACGCTGAAGAAACCCAGGTCAAAGTCAATCAAGTTCATGCAGTGACTGCTGAAAACGGTGTTGGCTCATATGATATCACCGTGAACTTGGATCAGGTTCAAGCAGGTGTTCTTGACAATTATGATGTTCAGATCAACAACGGTTCTTACAATGTCATCAAGCGTGATGTTGTCGTCAATGCTGACACAGTGCTCGGCGGGGAGCAAATCACCTATGGTGCCGAATTACCTGCGATCGTGCCTCAATATGTAATCGATACGGTTGCACCTTGGGATCTGGCTGTGGCCACAACTGGCAACCCTCTCGAAGTGGTGGAAGGTTTGTTCACGACACCTGAATCACTGAACCTTCCAGCAGCTAATTCAGACGCCTCTGCGGCTCCTTATGACATCACTACCTCTGGCGCTATTGTCTTTGGTGGGAATTTCAATTTGATTCGCAACAAGGAAACATTGCTTGTCAACAAAGCTACTCTTGACGTCAAAGCAGCGGACAGGAACAAAATTACCGGTGCTGAATTGCCAAGTCTTGCAGTTATACTTCCTGACAGTGCAAATCAGTTGAAACACGGTGACGCGGTGGAAGCTATTTTTGATCCGTATCCTCCCGCATTGAAATACGATGTCGTTAATTTCCCCGCACTGAACGATGGTCCTTCTGTTGTGCAGGGAACTTACAACAATGCAATCATCTTTGATGGCGTTCCAACAACCACCAATTACAACATCGTTACCACAAATGGTAAATTGGTCGTGACCTTACAGCCTGCACAAGTTGTTTGGAATCCCACATCTACCACATTGACTTATGGCGATGCGTTGGAGGCCGATAAGCATTTGAATGCGACTACATCTACTACTTATGTGGATGGCGGTGGCACCTTGCAAAATCTGACAGGAACAACTGTTTACACTACTCCAGATGCAAACGGTATCCCAGTCGTACTTGTTGCCGGCCAAGAACTACCTGCCGGCACATACGCGGTGACCGCTACCTTCACGCCTACTCCTGGCCAGTTTGTAGAGTTCGCGAATGGAACGTTCACACGCACCATCACCATTGGAAAAGCATCTCTCAAGGTAACCGCCGACGACCAGACTCGAGTCTTTGGTGCTGTTGCATTCAACGGTAATGCTGTCACTTATGATGGTTTTCTTCTTGGAGATGATGCCAACGATCTTGGCACGGCTCCCACAGTCGCCGATCCAACAAGTGCAGGTAGTGATGTGGCTGATTATCCCATCATTCCTTCTGCTGGTGTATCAGCAAATTACGCCTTCAATTACGTGTCTGGAAAACTGACCATTACTCAAGCAGACACAGCAGTGGCTTGGGCACCTGAAGCTGGTGATCCAGCCAAGGCTGTCACTTACGGAACAGCATTGAACGCAACAGCTAATCTCAATGCAGCAGGACCAGCCGGTGTCGCGGGTGCCATATCCTACAGCGTGAACACGAGCGACGCTCGTGCGCTTACTGTTCCAACAAACGATGTGGTCGCTACGTTCACACCAACCTCACCTAACTACAAGAGCTCAACGCTTACCAAGACCATCCACGTTGTTCGCAGAGAGGCATCTGTTGTCCCTACTGGTTTCGACATGGTGTTTGGTGACACCCTGCCGGGTATCAGTGGAACTTCTGACGAAGCTAACGGTGGTTTCCTCGATGGAGACGGTATCGTTACCACATTCAGCACGGATGCTGTTCAGGGCAGTGATGTAGGTGTTTATTTTATTACTGCGGAATACGAAGACAGCCTCGGACGTCTGAGGAACTACACGATCAAGTTGAGTTCTGGAGAAGACAACAGGATCAACGTGACCCAAGCAACACTGAATATTGAAACACTCGATGTTTCAAGTGGTGTCGGACAGGTTGAAACGGCTGGCAGCCTCAGGCTTTCTGGTCTGAAAGCTGAAGCCGCTGTCCTAAACGGCGTGGAGCTCACAGTTGCCCAAGTGACTACTGCCCATACTGCTAATGAGCTCGTCATTGATGCTGACACCAAGTACAACAACACTGATTCTGGCCTACACGCCAGCGTCATTGGTCTTGACCTACTTGGACGTGTTTTCAATGCCGGCAAGTTACCACAAATCGCGGTAACTGGTTTTGCCAACACGGTCGCTGCTGAATTCGACATCAATACTGTTCTAGATACGGATCCAGCTGGTGGTATATCAGTGGGAAGTAACTACACTCTAGGTGTTAACACATCTGGCAAATACACTGTCGGTAAAGCAGCACCCACCATCACTTGGGCAGATGCTACCATCACATACGGCGCAGGAATCGCTGCTGCTGAGTTAAACGCTTCTGTTCAAGAGGCTCCACTCAATGCAGCAGACAAAGGTGGTTCTTACAATTACCGCGTTGGTGATGCCTCTGGCGAGCCGGCACTTGGTGCCATGTTGGAAGCTGGTAAACACATTCTACATGTGACTTACACGCCTCATGCGGACAATGCCAATGCATTTACTCCAAAGACAGCGACCATGGAACTTACTGTTAATCCTGCTAATTTGCGGGTAACTATTCCGGCTGTAAGCAATTATATCTATGGAGATCCCTTACCGAACATAGCGTTGACCGAATTGGTTTACGGCGACGGCAACGGTAATCTGGGGTTTGTGAACGGCGATGATAGTAGCGTATTCAATCCATCCAATGGAGGAACTCAGCCCGTGGTTGCGATCAAACCTGGAGCAGGGATTGTAGATGGCGGGTTTACTGTTGCTAACTCACCGGCAATTACCTTTTTCGGTCAAATGGGTGATGCAAAGAACTATAACGTAGACTTCATTGAAGGAACCATGGCTATAGCAAGAAGGCCTATCACGGTCAAAGCTGCTGACACTGCGACCACTTTTGGTGTTTCAGTTCCTCTCGGCCTTGAATACACAAATCTGGCACCCAATGAAACAGGTGATAGTCTTTCCAACGCAGGATTCGCATTCCTGAGTGGACAAGCCGATATTGCCACATTGGCGCCCCAAAGTTACACCATTTTTGCGAACGGTGCCTTTGGAGATAACTATACAGTAACTCACGCAACTGGCACATTGGTTGTCGGCAAAGCTGCCGCCACCATCAATGTAGCAGGCACCGCAGCTACGTATGACGGCACCGCAAAATCGGTCACGATTGAAACCGTGCCAGCTGGTTTAGCTACCGCTGTTACCTACAACGGTGAAGCTGCATTGCCCATCAACGCTGGGACCTACGCTGTGGCAGTTGAAGTCAGTGGAGCAAGTCACTCAGGGTCGCTTGAAACGACCATAGTGATCAGTCCTGCTGCTGCGACTGTTACTCTAGGCGATCTAGCTCAGAACTATGATGGCACTGGCAAATCAGCTTCAGTGACAACGGATCCTGCAGGTGTTGCAGTCGGATTAACATACAACAACAATCCAGCTGGACCCACACAAGCCGGTTCTTACAGTATCGAGGCATCTGTCACAGATCCTAACTTCACTGGATCAGCAACTGGCACTCTTGTAATTGGCAAAGGCGTAGCTCAAATAGCTCTGTCCAACCTATCTCAGGTTGCTAATGGTAGCGCAAGAGCGGTTGGAGTTTCTACTTCACCTGCCGGGCTCACAACCGTCGTGACTTACGATGGAGCTGCGACTGCCCCATCCGCTGTCGGAACCTACGCAGTAAGCGTCACAGTTCAAAGCGCTGACTACGACGGTAGTGCAGAGGGAACATTGACTATACTTGAAGCCGCTACCATCAGCATTGATGGTCTATTGGCTACGTATACAGGTGATCCTTTGACTCCAACGATCACTACCACTCCAGCTGGTTTGACGGTTAATGTGACGTATAACAAAAACCCTGCTGCTCCACATGAAGCAGGAACATACGAGGTAGTTGCCAATATTCAGGACGCAACCTACAGCGGTTCGGAGAAGGCAGTATTCGAAATCACCAAGTCATCAACGGCTACGATCACCTTTGTTGCTAGTTCCCTGCAGGCGCCTTGGAATAATGTCCAAGCTCCACAGGTCACTACTGACCCTGCTGGTCTTGATGTTCGGATGACTTACAATGGTAGTTTTGAACTTCCTTCCACACCGGGTGAATACGAAGTCACAGCCATTATCAATGACCGTAACGTCAGAGGTTCACAATCGGCTACGTTTACTATTGGGAAATCTGCTCAAACCATTACGTTCCCAGCCATTCCTAATTTGGCGATTAGCGGCAACCCAGTCATCCTGGTGTTGAGTGCTACTTCAAATTCAGGATTGCCTGTGAAATATATTGTTCTGAGAGGTGGAGCAACAGTTGATGGCAACCTTTTGACCATCTCACAACCAGGATTGATTTCTCTGACTGCTCAACAGCTGGGTAATGAAAATTACCTGCCTGCAGACGAAGTTGTTCGCTCATTCGAAGTTACCGGAACAGGTGTTCCTCTGGGAGCAGCCCAAACCGAAGCTTCTTTGAATGACGATGGATCTGTCAGTCTTGGTGTCTCTGGAAGCCCATTCGAGTCATTGAGCATTTACTCCGCATCTGTGGTGGACGCTGAATTCAAGCCAATCGTCAAAATCGTGCTAGATGCTGATGGCAAGGGTTCATACAATACCGCTTCCGATGCAGATCAACGGTTCTTCCAAGTGAAGTAACCTAGTATTAGCGTTTCATAACTTTATCATGCAAGCCAGGGGCAGTTCGTCTGCCCCTGGTCTTTTTTTGTCCAAAAACGGAGTCAGATATGGTGTGGATTAAAAAAATTGTTGGCTTTTTGAACGGCCGGTTATTGAAAGACTTGAGTTTAACGGTCTTGCTACAGCTTTTTGCTCGACTCTTTCAAATGCTTGGCATGTTTCATGTCGCTAATTGTTATGGCGACTTGAATGGGGAATCAAACAAAGCCTTGGTCTCTGCACAATATGTCCAATTCATACTCACTTTTGGTTTAGATATCGTAGCTGTGCGCCATCTGGCTGCGAAATCCATAATCTTTGAACAGTTAATCTCGAGTTTGTTTACCATACGACTTTGTCTTTATGGGATAACATCCATCCTTTGGTTCATGGGGTTATGGTCCATGAATTTGTCACCAGAGGAATCAATTCTATGGTGCGCTGCAATCTTGAATCTCTTTGTGCTTGGTATGAATTTTCAGTGGGTTTTTCAAGGGCTCCAAAAAATGCCTCTGTTCTCATTGATTCAATCGCTGACCTCTATTGTCATAGCCTTCTATTTTCTTCTGGTATTCAGACCTGGTATTAATATGGGAGCTGATTTATGGGTAATGGGTATCGTACAGGCTTTCGTTACCATTGGTTCCTGGTACTACATACGATGCCAATGGCGTGTTTATCTCATTAACTTCAGTGATATCAAAAAACTACTTCAATTTGTAGTCGAAGGTCTACCGAACTGGATATTTGGTCTTTTTTACAACACACTGATTACTTTTGGAATGTTGAGTATCAAAAGTCTTACTTCAACCGGAGACTTTGCAAATCAGGATGATTCTTATGCCAATCTATCGCGCATTGCCATGGCAACACAAATGATCCTGGCCTTTGGAGGGTCGGTTATCTATACACGGGTGGTTGTCTGGAGAAACGAAAGAAGCGACTTCTTTTTCAGAGTAACACTGATATGTGGAATGGTTATTCTTGCCGGCCTGCTGAGTTGTGGGGTTTTACATCTGGCATACCCGTGGTTGTATCCCTTGTTATTCCCCGATGAAATATTTCATTCAGCCGGGCCTTATCTTTCCATCACTGTCTTTGGACGTTTTCTAGGACTGACTAGTGGTATTCTTGTTTGGAGTTTACTTGCGTACCACAGAGACTGGCTGACTGTTCAATGCGCCATTGTACCGGTATTGGTCAGTGTCATATTACATTTTTATTTTGTGCCTCGGTATGGTTTAGTTGCAACCACATGGTTATATGTAGGTGGAGAGCTTGGGCTTTTTATATGTTGTTTTGCCGCATTCATTCACTTGAAGAAACAAATTCTAAAACCCAGTCATGAAAAATAGCGCACGGCATCTCCTTCAATGCTACCGGACATGGAGTCATTTGCGTCATTATACCGGTTTGTTTTCACTCTCTGATGCTTTGCTTCAAATTCATCGTGTGGCTTTTCCGGCTCGACTGAATGACTTCTTAGCCAGCAAAGGTTTCAAGCGCATCTTACGGATTACTGATAACACCAAAAGTGATCAACACGTCCAAATCCATTGTAAATCCGCTTCATCTTGATTTTCTCTGGAATGGTGTCCTTGATAACAATTTATTCTTCATGGTGGAACAGGAATGCTCCGATCTGAATCCACACTGCTACACAACGTTTCCCATTCAAATCAATGACACACGTCACGTCATTGATGTTGGCGCATGCGAAGGCTTGTTTGCCTTTCGAATGGCAAAATTAATTGATCAAGTAAAGGTCCACTGCTTTGAACCCAGTCCAATCATGGCTGATTTGATACACGAGGGAGCAAGGATGAATGGCGTATCGGATTCTGTGCTAGTAGAATCCGATGCACTTCTGGATCAAAAGGGTTTTGTAAAATTCGTGGCATCCGAGTCACCGGATGCGGGACGTGTCATACCTAGTTCCCACGATGACCTGGGTGCGATCAAGTCCAACAGCCTGGATAATTACTGTGATGAAATCGGGCTGAAATTAAGCTCTTCAGACCTGATCAAAATTGATGCTGAAGGCAGTGATTTCGATGTCCTGAAGGGGGCTCGTCATGTAATCGAAACCTGCAGACCACAAATTGCAGTCACAACATATCACCAGGATGATCACGCAGAATCCATTTTTCGTTGGTTAAATGAACTGGATCTCGGGTATTCATTTCGCTTGAAAGGGTTCTCTTTCTGGACGAGCAAACCCAGACCAGTGTTGTTGCAAGCAAGCACATTGAAATAATAATCATATCATCATGCAATGATGCAACTGCTGCCTATGCGTGGTAACTGTAATTTGCGCTCACGATCGTATTTTCAATTGTATCAGGCCACTCATCTAATTTGAGTTGGAGTAAATGTCATGCTTGATGGCCTTTGGTAAAGCTCAATCGCTACCTCTGTTCGGGCCTTGTCCGATTCATGGCAGAATTTGAAAGTGGCATCGCCTGTAAAAGTCTGTCTCCAGACAAGTAATTTGTATAATCAATTCCACAGTCCTAACTTCAGCCATAAGTATCATGCCTATATTACTCAGTCTTCACTTTGACTGAACTATCAAATCCATTTTGACGGTGCGTGTTGCCTTTTCAATCAGTCGGATTCCTCCCTGCGTTTTTTCTCCCATCTGGGTTTTGCACGTTCAGGCAGTTCTTTGTCCACCTTGACGTAATAGGCTTGTTTTCCGAAGAGCGTTTCGATGGCTTGCTGGATTTTGGTGCTGGGGTGAACCTGATATTTTTCATGAGGTTCGAGAAAAGCAAAACGCCCGTTTGGTTTTGTGAAACATAGAATAATAGGACAGCTTCCCTTGTGTGTCTGAACGAGTTGCACCAATGACTCAAGCTTTTCGGCGGAAAAAGTGTTCATCGGTATCCTGAAGTGGATCTGCTGGGTAAATCGTTTGGGTGCGTCCTCAAGTGGAAGAAGCTCCTGAGGGAAAAGTTTAGGGCGATCCTCGGCGTTATTGACTTCTCCAATCACCATGAGCGTCTTGTTGGGTTCAAACAAATGTCGATACCGGTCATAGTTTTCGTTCATGCACAGGATCTGGACGGTACCCTCCAGATCCTCAAGAGTGATCATGGCATAGGGTTTACCGCTTTTTTTGGAAAAGCCCTGCTGAATGGCTGATATCATTCCACCGATTCGAGTCATGCTTCGATCGGGTAATTCTCCGATAGTTTTCGAATTGCCCAAACTATAATGCTTCAATATCCATTCAAACGGATTCAGTGGATGACCAGACACATAAAAACCCAACAGCTCTTTTTCGGCCAACAGCCTTTCACTGATTGGCCATTCCTTCAACATGTCAGACTCTGTAATCTCAATATTCTCCGGTTCATCCATGGCTCCGAAGAGTGAAGTCTGCCCTTTGGAACGATCGGCCGCCACGCTTGCGGCTCTCGACAAGGCTTTATCAACAAGACCAAACAAAGAGGCCCTATTTAAACCAAGACAATCACAAGCACCTGACTTGATCAAAGCTTCCAGTACTTTGCGTCCCAGCGACCGACCATCGACACGCATGCAAAGATCATATAGCGTCGTGAACTTTTCTCCCTCATCCCGCGCTGTCAAGATTTGCTGAACGGCTACCTCACCTACTCCTTTGATCGCTGCCATACCGAAACGGATGACTTTTCCCCCTTGAGCGGGAGCAAAAACCACTCGGCTCTCATTGACATCCGGTGGCTGAACCTCCACACCCATCTGCTTGGCTTCCTCGATAAGGATAGTCAACTTGGCAGTATCACCCATGTCATTGGTCATCATCGCCGCCAGAAATTCGACCGGGTAATGTGCTTTCAAGTAAGCGGTCTGATAGGCGACAACTGCGTAAGCGGCAGCATGTGATTTGTTGAATCCGTATCCTGCAAATTTTTCCAATAGATCGAAAACTTCATTGGCTTTGCTTGCGGGAATTTTATTACATTCAGCACAGCCTTCAACGAACAGTTTTCGGTGTTCCTGCATGACCTCGACCTTTTTCTTGCCCATGGCTCGACGTAAAAGATCGGCTCCTCCGAGCGTATAACCGGCAAGAATTTGAGCTGCCTGCATGACCTGTTCCTGATAAATCATGATCCCATAGGTTTCGTTACAAATGGGTTCAAGCAAGGCATGCGGATACTCAATGTTCACCTCTCCATGTCTTCGCCTGATAAAGTCGGGTATCAGATCCATTGGTCCAGGACGATACAGAGATACCAATGCCGTGATGTGCTCCACGGAAGCGATCTGGAATTTACGGCACAGGTCACGCATGCCACCCGATTCCAACTGAAATACTCCGACGGTATTGCCTTTGTTCAGCAAATCATAAGTGTCCTGATCATCAAGAGGCAGGAGTTCCACATCGATGTCTATTCCTTTCGTTAATTTGACCATCTCACAGCAATTTCGAATGACGGACAGTGTTTTCAACCCAAGAAAATCCATTTTCAGAAGGCCGAGATCACCTACTGGATTCATGGCGTATTGCGTGACTGTGCCGCCCTCGTCGTCCTGTTTCAGGGGGAGAACATTATAAAGAGGTTCGGCGCCAATCACCACAGCTGCTGCGTGAACCGAGCAATTACGTGATACGTCCTCCAGAACAAAAGCTGTATCGATGAGTTCCCTTGTAACCTCCTCACTATCGTAGGCTTGCTTGAGATCGGGAGATTTCTCAAGTGATTTGGTCAGGTTAATCTTGAGATCGTTAGGAACCATTTTGGCCAGTCGATCTACTTCTCCATAGCTTAATCCCATCACTCGACCTACATCTCGAATCACAGATTTAGCTCCCATCGTACCAAAGGTGCCAATCTGGGCGACACACTCCCGACCATACTTTTGCCGTGTATATTCGATGACGTCTGCGCGCTGATCATCTGCAAAATCGATATCAATATCCGGAGGATTGACGCGTTCTGGATTCAAAAACCTTTCAAAGAGTAATCCATATCTGATTGGATCCACATTGCTGATTTCCAGAAGATAGGTGACCAAGGATCCTGCGGCAGATCCGCGGGCGACACAGGCTATTCCTTTTTCTCGACCGTATTGAACAAAATCACCCACAATCAAAAAGTAACTGACAAACCCCATTTGCTCGATAACACTCATTTCCGAATCGAGTCTTTCCGTCAATACCTTGGCAGCTGCTGCGATTTCGGTATCCTCCATCGCTTTTTCGGGTTTGTAATCAGGTTGATCCTTGGTTTCCTTCAGGCCTTTGTAAGTAGGCAGTTTAGTTGGATCCACCACTCGCTCGACGATGAATTTTTCACCATCAACGCGAACATCCATTTCATAGCGCTTATACATTCCCTTGGCGAGGAGGTGACGAAGGTAGCCTTCACGCGTGAAATGTTCAGGCGCTTCAAAGACAGGATAATGGAGTTCGCCAAAATTTATTTCCAGGTCACACTTTTCCGCGATTTCCAGCGTGTTCTTGACGGCATCGGGTATTTCCTTGAACAACTCGGCCATTTCTTCCGCTGAGCGTAGATAGAATTGCTCGGGGACATAGCTCATACGCTTTGTATCGTTCAGCTGTGACTGTGTGCCGATGCAAATCAGCGAGTCATGTGCATGTGAATGTTCCTTCTTTATATAATGGACATCATTGGTTGCAACCATTTTGAGGCCGAAATCATCCGCCCAATTGATCAGTTGACGATTGACAATCTGCTGTTCTGGAATGCCATGATTCTGGAGTTCCAGAAAAAAGTTTTCGTGGCCAAACGTTTGTTTGAACCAGTCGATGGCATTGCGAGCCTCCTTGAGTTTCTCATGAGTGATCAAGGCAGGTATTTCACTGGCCAGGCACCCGGAAAGAGCTATCAAACCTTCCTTGTGCTCCCCCAGAATATCCTTATCGATGCGGGGTTTGTAATAGTAACCTTCAAGATGTGCGTCTGATACCAGTCTGACCAGATTCTTGTAGCCAATCTCGTTTTGCGCCAAAAGCACAAGATGGTTGTAAACCTCCTTGCCGCCTATACTGGATTTCTTTTCCAGTCGACTACCGGGTGCGACGTAAACTTCGCATCCAATGATGGGTTTGATACCGGCTTTTCGTGCCGCCTGGTAGAACTCGATTGCCCCATACATGACACCGTGATCTGTCATTGCCATGGCAGGAAACTCCAGTTTGGACGCATGCTCCATAAGCCGGTCGATCCGGCAGGCTGCATCCAACAGTGAATACTCTGTATGAAGGTGTAAATGGACGAATTCGGCTTTCCCCATGGAAGATATTATAGCCGCTGCCGAGTTGGAGCCAAAGAGCAAATTGACAGCAAACAAAAGGTTCTTGCCTTACAATGGTTTTTTCGTCTCCATGCAGTATTTCAAGAGGGGTATGCATGCGCCATCATCTACTGTCTGGATTCAATCACGTGACCGTGTTGATGGGGTCTCAGTCAGTTTGCTTTGGGATTTTGTTAAGTGTGTAAGCGGCAATAGTATGCATTAGTTTTTTTTCTTCATTCGATTTGAACCCCTCCAATTCAATTTCATGAACAAACCCCTCCCTCAATCCCTTTACCTGCACGTCGAGAGATTTTCGATCATGCGCCAGAGCGATATCTGTAATTTCAAGATTTGATTTCAGGATTTCATCACTCCCATAACTGGCATGGTAGTGATATGTGTAACTCTGAATTTTTACATGATTCGGTGTAATGGACGTGTTTTTACTGAGAGGTTGGGTGAAAGATATTCGAAATCCATCATGAAGGGCATTGATCCGCTGCATTTCAAATGGCATCTCGCCTGTCCATGTCAATTTCTCCATTCCATAGGATCTATTACCCAGAGAATTCCACCCACGATTACTTTCTCCTACAATGAGATCACCCTCATTGTCCCAGGCGAGTCTCAGAACACCGCATTGGAGCCCTTCAAAAAAACGAAAGCATGCCCCCTGATAAATACCGTCAATTTCTTCAAGATAGACTCGAAGCAGCATGGACATCGTGAACTCACCCACGATCGCTTGATCATCAAAGGGACCAAACTTTCCTTTTGTCGTATTCCAAAGCACATCGGTCGCGCTCATCCCCATCTTGCGATAGGGAAACCAAATGGCAGGTAATTGATAGGCTTGCAAATGTTTGGCAGCTTCTACAACAGACATTCCGCTGGGTATTTCTTTGCTCCACTGCAATGAAGACTCAGGTCGCCGGGTGTGTTCCAATGCATCCGCATGGCCATGAAAAGAACCTTGTTTGACATGTATCAGTGGGCAAGTAGGGAACCAGTTGCCTTGTTGGTCCGTGGCAAAAATATCTCCTGCTGTATTCATGCCAATACCGCTTGGAGAGCGAAATCCTGCAGAGACGGGACTCCAGGATCCATCTGGTGAAATTTTGATGCTCCAACCTCGCCATGCATTGTCATCAGGTACGGAGCCTCTACCGATGCCTATGTTCAGCGTGATCCATGCGTGACCCTCCAGATCGAATTGAGGTCCATAAGCATATTCGATAA